>JAZQNK010000097.1:0-16029 GCA_045627325.1 Treponemataceae bacterium
TGAATTTAGTTCAGCATCCCGGCTATCCGCTGTCGCAGATAGCGACGAGCTTTTTGCTTGCGCAAAAACCCACAGTTTTCGCCGAATAAACCAAAAGTATGTGCAAAATTTATGCGAAAACCCGATTTGATACCAGAAAACAGATCCCGAACCAAGTTCGGGATGACACTCCCTGCTAGCGCAAAAACTCGCAAGACTTGCGCATATTGTCATGCTGAATTTAGTTCAGCATCCCGGCTATCTGCTGTCGCAGATAGCGGCGAGCTTTTTGCTTGCGCAAAAACTCGTGAAACCTGCGCATATTGTCATGCTGAATTTAGTTCAGCATCCCGGCTATCTGCTGTCGCAGATAGCGACGAGCTTTTTGCTTGCGCAAACCCCCGAGTTTGTGCCAGAAAACAGATCCCGAACCAAGTTCGGGATGACACTCCCTGCTAGCGCAAAAACTCGCAAGACTTGTGCAAGTGTTTAAATAATGTGAAAGTCCGGGAAAAGGATAGGGTTTAAGGGAAAGGAAAAACCTCGCTTCTGAGTAGGGGTTTGTCCTTTCCCTTATCAGTTCCAGCGCTTTCAAGCGCAAAACTTCCCTGCGCTTCTCAAGCGCAAAAGTTAATGTTGCTTTGAATCTGTACCGGGTCTGAAATTCCTTGCGAATTTAAATTTGTCGGGCTATAATATTTTCACTGTATAATCTTAAAAACTTATGACATTGCTTTCTTTGTCATAAGTTTTTAAGATTGGTTTTGCTGCAAATTGGAGGATAATATGGCAACAAAGAAAAAAACTATGGGCATGTTGATTCTGCAGATTGCTTTGGGCTGCTTTTTGCTTGCTTTTGGTATTCTGACTCTTCAGCTTGACAAAGGTCTTTTAGGCAAGCTTCAGGCTGGCGTTACAGGCAACGAAGTTGCGATTGCTGTAAACCAGATTTTAAAAGGCGATGCAGCTAATATCGTAATTATTCTTTTGGGCGTATGTGAAATTATTTCAGGTGCAGGTCTTTTGATTTCTCTTTTTACATCTCTTGGAAAAATTGCTTCTATTTTTAATTTGATTGTGCTTATTGCGTGGATTGTTGTTATTGTTGTAATCGACATAATGGGACCATGCGGACTTTTGAACGGTGCTTTCAACAGCATGTGGTCATTCCTGTTTTTCTTAAAATCACTTGCAATGCACATGCTTGTTCTTGGCGGCATTCTTGTTGTAAAGTCTTGAACTGACTGAAAAAACTGAACGGATTTTATGCAGTTTGCTTAAAGTTCCGTTCAGTTCAATTTGAATTAAAAATTGTGAAATTTTTTTTGAGTGTTTTTTCGATTGTTCAATTTCTGTCTTTAATAGGAAAAGTTGTTTTATGAAAAGGTTAAATCTATCAGTTTTATTAATGGCTGTTCCTTTGTGCTTGTTTTCAAGCTGTGCTTCAATTACTTCTAAATTTGTGTCTAAGACTGTTTCTGGCGTGCACCCTGCAAACGTTGACTTAAACGGTGCAAAATCAATTACAGTTATGCCTTTTTTGGTTGATTCAAAAACTGTGCTTGCAGACAAAGAAGATGAAGCTGTTGCAATACAGGCTGCACGCTATATCCGCGAATGTCTTATTTCTGAACTGGAACAGTCAAAAACTTTGAAATATAAAACTTCTGGTGCAGATGTTGTTATAAGCGGAAGAATTTCACAATTTTTAATTGAAACGGAATGTCTGAGCAAAGATTCTTATATGCGTTCAGTCGTGGCGCTTGTTGAATATGACATTATAAATTCAAAGGGCGGCACGAACATTGCTCATAACAGCACTTCAATAAGTGCAGAATCAAAGCCTGTTTTGTCAGAAAAAAGGCTGCCGCAATCGTATGAATTGATTGAATCTAAGCTGCCGCTTATTTCTACTGCAATTCTACAAGATGTTCAGCCGTATACTGTCGTAAACCGTATTTCGCTTTTGAAAAACAATAAGCGCGCAATGAAAAAGGCTTATAAACTTTTTGAAAAAGGGGAATATTCGGCTTCAAAAAAGGCTTATCTTGACATTTATGAAAATTCAAATTTATTTGATGCCGGTTATAATGCTGTGCGTCTTATGCAGATAAAAAGTGAATTAAATGCAGCAAAAGAACTTGCAGTTGAATTGTTTGAAAGCACTAAAGATGCAAGAGCTGCAGCTCTGATTCATGAAATTGAAAACCAGCAGAAATTAAAAACAGAATAAACCAGGCTTTTTCATTACAGCCTGGTTCCAGACTCATGCTTGCAATTTTCAAATTTTCAGCTTAAATCTCGGTTTAGGCAGAATTATGCTAATATGAATATTTCAAGAGAAGACCTGTCGGCAAAATTCTTGCAGTAAAGCCCCTTCCGGATTTATTAAGCTGTGCAAAATATGTATGAAGAAGAGGCACTAAAAGACCTGTGTTTGTTCCGATTATGGCGCCGGTCAGCACATCTGTAAAGAAATGGTTGCCACTTCTCATCCGCATGTATGCTGTTGCTGTTGCAAGTGCATAAGAACCGACAATTACAGGAACTTTCAGCTTTGAATCTGGAAAATAAGTGCTGAAAGTATAGCTTGTAAAAGCTGCAGCATTAAATGCAAGCGTTGAATGACCAGATGGAAAAGATTTGTGCCAGTCACCGGAAGTAACTTCTGAAGATGGATAGCCGGAATAATACATGTACGGGCGGACACGGTTTGCAATTGTTTTGCCGAATTCTTTTGCACCATAAGCCCATAAAACAGATTCTGCATACATAACACCGATGGTGAACATATCGCTTTTTGGTGCAGAGAACATGACTATTGCAGGCGTAAGCATTGTTGCAATTTGAAGTACGTCGCCTGTCAAATCTAATGTTCTTGAATATGAATTCATAAAAACACTGTCTATGCCTGTAATTGTTTCCGGATCATATATGAAACCTGAAAAAACAGGGTTTTTATTCTTTTTTTTGTTATTATGGTCAATAAGATAATCTGCACCGATAAGTGCAGCTGCTCCGGTTGTAATTAAAATGTCACCTGCCGGGTCAAGTGCAAAAGGGTGTTCTTCTTCTTCAGGCACAAAATTCTGTGCATATTTGCCGTTTTTCTGAGCTCTAAGACCGTTTGCAATGTCACTTTTTGACTGTGCCGCAAGAGGAATTTGTGCACAAAAAATTATAAAAAGGATTCTTATTGAGTACTGAAAAATTGTATTGTGAAAATTTTTTGCAAGAACGATTTTGCTCATTGCCCGTATGGTAACATGCAAAATAAAAAAAAACAAGGATGAATGAAAAATTGCTGGATTTTTCAGATTCATATGACATCAAAAAAATTCGGCTCAACCCTGAAAATTCGATAAATCTGCTAAAAATGCACGTTTTTCGTCGCGGTTTTTGAAAATGCTTTTGGGAACAAGTTCAATTTGGTTTGGTGCAAGATAAATTGCAATTGAAAGCGGTGTTTCAAAAAAAAGGCGTATGAGCTTCGTCGGAACAATTGAAACGCGGCCGCTTGCTTCTTCAAGTTTTAGTGTTTGATTTTCGAGCGTAAGTTTTGTTTCAACAGGCTGCCATATTTCAGGATTTGCACGCATCTGGCTTCTGCAGTTTCTTGAAATGATTTTCGGAATATAAAAAAGCGAAGGAATGCGCCAGAAATTATACAGAACAATCATTGAGCCGTAGAGAAGTGCATAAGACACGATGTTTTCCGGTATGAAAACTGCATGAACAAAAAAAGCACCTGCAAAAAGCAGATTTAGAGTTATCCATATGAAAATTTTCAAAAAACGGTTCTGCATTTTGTCAAAACGACGTTTAGCCTGCGTAAGCGCAAAATCTACAAATTGATCGTCTGTCTGCGTGTATGTATATTCCATAAACTGAATGATACAATAAAAAAAATGAGCTGTAAACGCAAAACTGTGAGTTTTGTCTGTTCAGACGAAAACAGAAAATTTTTAAGTGAATTATGTGGCTTGTTGATTGTTGCAAAAAAAGATAGAATGAAAATAAATTTTCGCCAATATGAAAAAATTTTCTTATGCTTAAGAACACTAAAAAGGTTGCCTTATATGCGACACAACAAAGATAGTGTTTTTGAACCACGTCCAGTTTCCTCGCGCCACTTTGCTTAAAAAGCTCAAATATGGTTGCTCTTGTATATGCAAAGCGATGAATGTTAGAATAATTGCATATCTGAAAAGTGAGGGAGTTATGAAAAAGTTTTTGCAAATCTTTGCGCTGTGCGTGTTGGCTGCACAGATGGTTTTTGCCCAAAATGATGAAAATATAATAACGGTTACTAACGATGATGCAATTACTGCAATACGTGGAATTAGAAAAACGAAAGACCGTGATTGGACGGTAGAAGTTGTTGGAGAAATCGACAGTCATGGACTTAATGAGATTGCAGAAGGGATATTTAATTTATCTGAGAAGACTACAAAACAAATCAATCTTGATATGTCAAAAACTTTTGGATTGAAAAAAATTCCTTCCGAAGAGTTCTTGTATTGTAATTGTCTTAAAAGTATCACGATTCCTTCTAGTGTAGAAACTATTGGTGTCAATGTATTCAAACATTGTTCAAATCTTAAACAAATTATTGTTGATAAAAATAATGAATACTATAAATCTCTGGATGGTGTTCTATATAACAAAGATGAATCAATCCTTATCCGTTATCCTTCATATAAAGAAGGAAAATCTTTTGTTTTGCCAGATACCGTAAAGTATATCGAAGACGGTGCATTTTATGCGTGTACTAATCTTGCAGAAATTATTGTTGACGAAAAGAACGAAAGCTATAAAGCTGTTGACGGTGTTTTGTACAATAAAGATGGAACATTACTTATTTGCTATCCTCCTGACAAACCAGGAAAATCTTTTGCTGTTCCTAATGGCGTAAGAAGCATTTCAGCTGGTGCATTTGCCAGAAATCGTAGACTTAAAAGTGTAATAATTCCAGATGGCGTTAAATATATCGAAGACTGGACATTTGCTGAGTGTGCACTTCTTGAAAGTATAATAATTTCTAATAGTGTAGAAAGTATTGGAAATTTTGCGTTTCGATTTTGTATGGCTCTTAAAAGCATAACAATGTCAGATAACATCGAAACGATTGGAAATTATGCATTCTATTCTTGCACAAACCTAAAAAATATAATTCTTCCTGCCAATCTAAAAAGTACCGGAAGTAATATGTTTTTTTGGTGCATAAGACTCAAAAGCGTAACAATGCCAGCCAGCGTAGAAAAAATCGGATTCGGTACATTCCAAACATGTAAAAGTCTCAAAACTATCAACTACAAAGGCTCTAAAGAACAATGGAATGCCATCGATAAAGAGCAGTATTGGAATGAAGGCTGCCCATTAACCATGAAAATCAACTTCAATTATCAAGAATAGCAATCATAATGATTAGGATTTGAAGAGCGAAATGTAACAACTCTTTCAAGTTTACGCGGAAGCGGAAACTTGCAGGGGTTGTCGATAAAGCTAACTACGTAGAATCATCTAAAACGCAACCCCGTGACGTTTTTAGAAAAATTAAAAGTGGTAATCGTCATGATGACGTTTCGTGAAAATCACCAAAGTGGGCTAACGTCATGATTACGATTTTGTTGGTGGCATTGCAGATTTTGTGTGGGGCGTGTTAGAATAGCTGCATAATTGAAAAGCGAGGGAGCTATGAAAAAGTTTTTGCAAATCTTTGCGCTGTGCGCGCTGTGCGTTTTGGCCGCGCCGATGGTTTTTGCCCAAAATGATGAGCCGGTAATAACAGCCACAAAAGATAATTTTAGAAACGTAATAGCTGCTATTAAAGAAAGCTGCACTTTGGAGATTGTTGGTGAAATCGATACAAAGACTGTAAAATTATTAGGTGATGCATTAAGGAAGAAAGATTTTCAAGGAATATCATTCAATCTTGATATGTCAAAGACAACAGGGCTTGAGCATATTGAGAACTGGTCATTCGGCGATTGTTATTGTATTAATAGTGTTATTCTTCCTTCAGGTGTAAGGATAATCGGGAAAAGTGCGTTTTGTGGTGCAGGAGGCTGGTCTACCGATATTAAAAGCATAACACTCCCAGATACAGTGCAAAACATAGGCGATAAGGCTTTTTTTTGCTGTAGTAGACTTGAAAGTATAATAATACCAGACAGTGTGAAAATTATCGGTAACTCTGCTTTTAATCAATGTTCGAAAATTGAAAGTGTAATAATTCCTGATAAAGTAGAAAGTATTGGAAGTGCCGCATTTTTTGATTGTGAAAATCTTAAAAGCATAAAGCTTGGTTCCGGTGTTAAGAGCATTGGTGCTCGACCTTTCGAGTATTGTTCAAATCTTAGCGAATTCATTGTTGATGAGAAGAATGAGCATATTAAATTTGTTGACGGCATTTTATTTAACAGCGATGAAGCTAGTATTATATGTTATATTTTTGATAAGGATAAAAACTCTTATGTGATTCCAGATGGTATAGAAAGTATCGAAGAATGGGCATTTACTAATTGTCATTTTAAGACTGTAACAATTCCTGATAGTGTAAAAAAGATTGGCGAATATGCATTTTATGGTAGTGCTCTTGAATCTATAATAATCCCTCCTAATATAAAAAAAATTGGACAGAGGACATTTTCTTATTGCAAAAATCTTGAATATGTTACAATTCAAGACGGCACAGAAAACATCAGCAAGTTGGCATTCCATGACTGTGTTAATCTTAAAAGTATAACAATTCCCGCCACTGTAAAGTGTATAGAAAAAGGAGCATTTGAGAATTGCACAAGCCTTGAAACAATCAACTTTACAGGTGCACAAACCCAGTGGAGTGCAATACTAAGAAAAAAAGGTTGGAACGAAGGCTGCCCCAAAACCATGAAAATCAACTTCAATTATCAAGAATAGCAATCGTAATGATGGCGTTCCTCAATATCTAAAAGCAGAAAGTTCACTAGTACGAACTCATTTATTGTTTTTTTTGCGCTTTGGCTTTATGTTTTAATTATGCCGTATAATGCACCAAAAGATTTTATGCTATGCCAAAACGTCTCATGTTAGTCAGATTCTTGTCTGCGCAGTTTGTGTTATAAGGAACTGACGTTAGAAACAGTGTCAGTCAATGTTCTGAATCCAGCTTTATATCCTAAGAAAAACGAAGACAGCCAATATTACAAAACGAATGAAAAAGCACGCTATGCATGGGGACTCAAGGCGGCATTGTCAAAGCTGCCTTATGAGACGGCAAATACTATAAGACATCAGCTGATTTTTCGTTTCGGAAAAACCAAATATTATCGTTTTTGTAACGAAGAAGTTCCAATAAAAGCAAAAAAAACAGCAAATTATTAAGCACACTTTTCTAGAAAACAATATAAGCGCAGCTTCTTATTATGCACGCTTTACGGAAGAAATTGTATGGTACCGGTAGATATTGGACCTGTTCATACTATTCCCAAGTCTTTTCATCTTTATGAGAAAAAAGTTTCGTCAGTATGAAAATAAATTTTCGTCAATTGCTGATGAAAAGTCATTAAGGGTGTATCCAAAAAGAATTGTCATGCCAAACTTGATAGCCTTCGGCGGCTTCGCAAATCCTTCGAGTTTGCGGAGCAAACTCAGCCGTTTTACTAGATTAAGCTCAAAATATAGACAGGGCTAAAGGCAAAAGGCCGCTTCACAAGCAGAGGGTTGTCTTCCCTTCAAGAAAAGGCTAAACTTAGCTTATGAAAACTAAATTCCGTATTAACGTATTTTTTATATTGATAGTTCTTCTGGTTGTGGCTCTGGGCATCATGTTCTTTTTGCCGCAGTCTAAAAAGGCTTCATATTCAAAGTTTTTTGAAGACTTAAATGCAGATGCAATAGCAGAAGTCTGCATGAATGAAGACAATCTTGAAATTACATTAAAAGACGGTGAAAAATATTCTGTCCAGAATCCAGAATCTCCAACACTAAAAGAGCAGCTTCTTTTAAAAGATATAAAAGTTTCAGACAGCCAGTCTGTTGAAGAAATAATTTCTCTTGTTTTTGACTGTGCATTTTATCTTTTTTTCTTTGGAATTATTTTTATCGCTTTCCGCAAATTCATAAGTCCGAATACTTTTAAGGTTGTAAGAAAAACCGGCGTCAGTTTTGATGATGTAATCGGAATGTCTCAATTGAAAAAAGACATGCTGCAGATAATTGATATCATGCAGAAACCTGAAATTTATGCAAAAAAAGGCATAAGAATGCCAAAAGGCGTGCTTCTTGAAGGTGCTCCTGGAAACGGCAAAACACTTTTTGCACGTGCGCTGGCTGGCGAAGGCAAGGTGAATTTCATTCCGGCAAAGGCAACGGATTTTGAAAGCATGTTTATGGCCATCGGTCCGATGAAAGTAAAAATGCTTTTTAAAAAAGCACGCAAGCATGCACCGTGCATTGTGTTTATTGATGAATTTGACGGAATTGGCACAAAGCGAAATTATTCTGGTTCTGCAATTGAAACTGAAAATACAAGAATCGTTACGGCACTTCTGAATGAATTGGACGGTTTTACGCCGAATCAGGGTATTCTTGTTCTTGCCGCAACAAACAGCCGCAAAGCTTTGGACGAAGCTTTGATTCGTGCAGGTCGTTTTGATGCAAAATATGTTGTGCCTTTCCCTGATTTTGAAACAAGAAAAGAACTTATTGCAAAATTTTCCTCTGCAAAAAAGCATGACGACGATGCTGCAACAGAAGTGCTTGCAAAACTTTTTGACGGTTTCTGTGCTGCACAGATTGAGTCTGTAATAAACAAAGCCGCGCTCATTGCAGGTCAGCAGAATCGCGAAAGCTACAGTATGACCGACATTCGCGCAGCCTTGAAAGAAATATAAAGTTTTAGCGAAAGGTTCTTTATGGAAAAACTTCAGTTTGCTGTACGCGGCATGTCGTGTGGTGCCTGTTCTGCAAGAGTTGAAAAAGCTGTTAATTCTCTTGAATGTGTAAAAAAAGCCGAAGTCAGCCTTCTTTCAAATTCGATGACTGTAGAAATTGCAGAAGGCTTTAAAGACTGTACAGAAAAAATAGTGCAGGCTGTTCAGAATGCCGGTTATGAAGCAGAACCAGCCGTACATTCTTCTCAAAAAAACAAAAATGAACGCGGTGGACAAGGTGAATCTGTAGAAAAAGATTTGTTCCTTGAAGCTGCAAAGAAGTTAAAATTCCGTTTTTTATTTTCGCTTTGCTTTCTTTTGCCGCTCATGTATATTTCGATGCGGCATATGCTTCCATTAAAAAGCCCTGAATGGTACAGGACTTTTTTTGAAGGCAAAGAGAATGCATTGACATTTGCTTTTTCGCAGTTCCTTTTGATTCTGCCTGTCTGTTTTGTAAATCGTTCATATTTTTCTTCTGGTTTTAAAAAGCTTGCAAAGCTTCATCCTAATATGGACAGCCTTATTGCTGTTGGTGCTTCAGCTGCTGCTTTATATGGCATAATTGTGCTTTTTAGAATATCTTATGCAGCCGGCCGCTCTGATTTTGAACAGATTGAGCATTTAATGCATAACATTTATTTTGAATCGAGCGGTTCAATTTTGACGCTTGTTACTTTTGGCAAGTGGCTTGAAGCTAAAAGCAAAGGCAAAACACAAGATGCAATCAAAAAACTTGTAAAACTTGCACCAAAAACTGCAATTCTTGAAAAAGACGGCAGAGAAATTGAAGTTGATGTTTCTGAACTTGCTTTGGGAGATGTTGTCATTGTAAAAGCCGGTTCGTATATTCCGGTTGACGGCACTGTAATTTATGGCAGCGGCTATGTTGATGAATCTGCATTGACTGGTGAAAGCCTGCCTGTCAGTAAAAATGTAAACGATTCTGTAAAATCTGCAACATTGAATGTCAACGGCTTTTTTAAAGTTCGCTCTGATGCAGTCGGAAAAGATACTGCTTTTTCAAGAATTATTGCACTTGTTGAAGAAGCCTCTGTTTCAAAAGCACCGATAGCAAAAGCTGCCGACACTGTTGCACTTTATTTTGTTCCGGCTGTAATGCTGATTTCTGCAGTAACACTTGCTGTGTGGCTTTTTAAAGGTGCACCATTTCAGGATGCTTTGTCATGTGCAATTTCTGTTCTTGTAATTTCATGTCCGTGTGCGCTTGGTCTTGCAACGCCTGTTGCTGTTATGGTTGGCACAGGGCGTGGCGCCGAAAACGGCATACTGATAAAATCCGGCGAAGCATTGGAAACACTTCAGAAAGCAGATACAATCGTGCTTGATAAAACAGGCACCGTTACAGAAGGTCGTCTTTCTGTTTCAGATGTTGTTCTGCTTGCAAAAGAACTTTTTGATAAAAATCATCTTTTAGGCATAGTTTCTGCACTTGAAGTTCAAAGTGAACACCCTGTCGCAAAAGCAATTGTTGAAAGCGTAAAGAAAGATACATTTTTTGATAAAAACAGCAGGTATGTATGTTCAAATTTTGAATCTTTCGGTGGAAAGGGTGTAAAAGGCATAATCAACGGAACTCCATATGCTGCAGGAAATGCAAATCTTTTTAGTTCTGTTCCAGATGAAATTCAAAAACAGATTGATTCTTTTGCAGTGCAGGGAAAAACGATTGTGCTTGTGGCAGAAGCAAACAGCCACAGTTCGCCTGGCGGTGCTGTAATTGCACAGAAATATCTTGGAATTATTGCCTGTACAGACCGTATAAGGGAAACGACAAAAGAGGCGGTTCAGGCTTTTAAAAAAGAGAAATGTTCAGTAATTATGCTGACTGGCGACAATAAAAAAACAGCAGAGCATATTGCAAGACTTGCGGGCATAGATTCTGTTATTGCAGAAGTGCTCCCGCATCAAAAAGAAGCCGAAATAAGACGCCTGCAGTCTAGTGGTCATGTTGTTGCAATGATTGGAGACGGCATCAATGACGCACCGGCTCTTGTCCGTGCAGATTCTGGAATTGCAATTGGGGCTGGCACAGATGTTGCAATTGAAAGCGCAGGTATAATTCTTGTGCGCAATGACCTGCGTGATGCGGTTTGTGCACTAAGACTGTCTAAAGCTGTAATGCGTAATATAAGGCAGAATCTTTTCTGGGCATTTTTTTATAATTCTTTGGGAATTCCACTTGCTGCAGGTGTTTTTTATGGTATTTTAGGAATAAGGCTTAGTCCTGTTGTAGGTGCTCTTGCAATGGGTTTAAGCAGCGTCTGCGTTGTTTCAAATGCATTGAGGCTTCGCTTTTTTAAAACAGATATTTCAGCCAAAAAGAAAACAGAGGAGTTTGTTATGGCAAAAAAATATGAAATGGTAATTGACGGAATGATGTGTTCGCATTGCAGCGGACGTGTTGAGCAGGCTTTGAATGCAATTGATGGAGTAAAGGCATCTGTAAATCTTGAAAAAAAGACTGCATTTATCGAAGCAGATGACAATGTTTCTGAAGAAATGCTGAAGGAAACAGTTGAAAACGCAGGTTATACGGTCGTTTCAATAAACTAGATTCCGGCTGCTTGAGTCTGCCGGTTATGACGATGCCGGTTTGCAGAATAAAAATATTGCAGGAAAATTTTATGAATGTTGAATCTGTGCGCGAAAAAGCACGTGAGAATTTTTTATCAGGCTATAATTGTGCACAATCTGTTTTATGTGCATTTGTAGACGAACTAGGTGAAGGTGCCTGCGGAATGAGCTTAAAAACTGCACAGATGCTGAGCTCTTCTTTTGGCGGCGGCATGGGGCGCCTTAGGGAAGTTTGTGGTGCTGTAAGCGGCATGTTTATGGTCTGTGGGCTTGTTTATGGTTATTCATCAGATTCAGAACCAGATGCAAAAGCAGAACATTATGCAAGAATTCAGGAACTTGCAAAAAGATTTGCCGCCAAAAATGGTGCAATTGTCTGCCGCGAGCTTTTGGGCATGAAACCAAAAACTGAAGGTCTTGCCCCGGATAATCCTGTTCCGGAAGCACGTACGGAACAATATTACAAAAAGCGCCCGTGTGCAGAGCTTGTTGCTGATGCTGCAGAAATTTTTGCAGAATATTATATGGAAAACCTTTGAATGAACGGTTCTGTTTTTGAAAAATGCAGAACCGTTTTTTGTATTTTGGGCGTTTGAATTTATGTAAAAAGTTGTAAAAAGCTCTTTTCAGAAAATTATGTTTGATGTATAAGAATCTGTATTATCAAATAGAATTTAAATTTATTATTAAAGTATCTTTGTTATTAAAAATCGTTTTTATTATTTTAATGTTTGTGGCAATATGTAATCTGCTGGTTTCATAGTTTTAAAATTTTAATTTTGAAACTTTGTGGAGTGTTCTGTCTGTCGGTTTTATGTATCAATAGATTTGAACTGTTCAATATTGTCAAGAATAATTGCTTATTTGTGCGGTCATGCATTAGGAATTTGTAATTTTACTGATTTTTAGAGTTATCTCTTGAAATTTGAGGAGAGAAGATTTTGAAACTTAGAACCCGTTTGATAGAAAGTTTTTCTGTAGTTGTTATTGTTACTGCCGTTGCAATTTCCATTCCGGTAATTGTCATGCAGACAAAAACGTTAAAAGCAAATGTAACACAGGTTGCAAAGCTTCAGATTGATAATGTCTACAAAGACATGGATTTATTTCTTTCAACACCAACTGGTGATATTAATGCAATTGATAACTTCTTAAGAGGTGTTGATATCGATGCAAAAAAAGAAATGGAACATTTCTTTAAGAATACGGCTGAAAGCAAGTCTGAATATTCAATGATTTATTTTGCAAGCCGTCTGCCTGTTTCTCAGGGTGGCTATCTTTATAATAATGCTGACTGGGAACCTCCTGCTGATTTTGACCAGTCAACACGTGAATGGTATATAAAGGCAAAAAACACAGAAAGTACTGTTTTTGCAGATCCTTATATAGATGCATTTTCAGGCAATCCTGTTGTAGCTGTTTCCCGTGCTTTTCCTGATAAAAATAATTTTCAAGGTGTTATTGCTATTGATCTTTCTCTTGCGCAGGTTCAGCAGATGACCGATTATGTAAAACTGTCAGCTTCCGGTAAAAGTTTTATGATTTCAAAAGACGGAAAATACATTACAAATCCTGATTCATCAAAAATAAGCAGCTGTGATTTTTATGAAGAATTTCCTCAGTTCAGTTCTCTTAAAGACAATATAAATGCCGGTGAAACATATTTGAATCTGGATTGCGGTGATTATTATTTTGCTGCAAGAAAAATGCCTTCTGTCTGCGGGTGGACAATGGTAACATTTGGCCCTAAAAATGAACTTTTTGGTTCAATAAGAGATGTAACTCTTGCCGTTGTGTTTATTGCAATTGTCGTTATTGTTGTTGCATGTCTTTTTGGAATTATTGTTGCTTTTTCTCTTGTAAAACCAATCAGAATTGTAAGCCAGTCATTGCAGAACATTGCAAAAGGCGATGCAGATTTGACAAACCGTCTTAACATGAATCTGAAAAATGAAATTGGTGATGTTGCACAAAGCTTTGATACATTCATAAGCAAACTTCAGCAGATTATATTAAACGTAAAAACTTCAAAATCAGATTTGATTAGCGTTGGCAACAGACTTGCAAAAGGAACAAGCGATACGGCGACTTCAATTGAAAGAATTATTGAAAGCATTGATTCTGTTTCTGCGCAGGTTCAGCTTCAAGACCAGAGTGTTGAACAGACAGCTTCTGCGGTAAACCAGATTACAGCAAATATTGAATCTTTTGACAGGTTGATTGAAAAACAGACAATGGGCATTTCTGATGCTTCAGGTGCTGTTCAGGAAATGATTGCAAATATTGCTTCAATCAGCAGTTCAATTGAAAAAATGGCAGTATCGTTCGGATTGCTGCTTGTTGATATTGAAAACGGTTCGTCTAAACAGGAAAATGTAAACGAGATGATTTCTCAGATTGAAAATCAGTCTCTGCTTCTTAAAGAAGCAAACGCTGTTATTTCAACAATTTCTGAACAGACAAATCTTCTTGCAATGAATGCGGCAATTGAAGCAGCTCATGCTGGTGAGGCAGGCAAAGGCTTTAGTGTTGTTGCAGACGAAATACGAAAACTTTCGGAAACTTCTGCTAACGAATCAAGAACAATCGGTGACCAGCTTTTAAATATTCAGCGTTCGATTGAAGAAGTTGTAAAGGCTTCTTCTGAATCAAGCATGTCATTTGCTTCTGTTGCAGCAAAAATAAAAGAAACAGATGATCTGGTTAACGAAATCCAGAACACAATGGAAGAACAGCAGGCCGGTTCACGGCAGATTATTGGTGCATTAAAAATCATGAATGATACAACATGCGAAGTTAAAGATGCATCAAAAGAGATGGTCGATGGCAGCAGAAGCATTTTAAGCGAAGTTACAAATCTGCAGGATACAACACGTACAATCCGGAGCGGCATGCAGGAAATGTCTTCCGGGGCAACTGTAATTAATGATACAGGAATTTCGCTAAATAGCATTTCTAAAAACATGAAAACAGCAATTGACGAAATTGGTGCAGAAATCGACAAATTTGTAGTCTGAGCATGTCTGCCAGTTTATGCCGATATTTTCGAATCTGTGTGTTACGAAATTACACGATGTAATTTCGTAACTTGAAGTTTTGTTTTCACAAAACTTCATTGCTCCATGCGCCGTTCATGCTGTAAAATTATTTATAAAGCCGTTTTCAAAGGAGAATGCATGAAAAAGTCTTTTTTGCTTTTTTCTTTTTGCATTTGTTTGTGTTTCTTGTCGTGTTCAAAACAGACGCCTGGTGTTGAAACGGTAATAAAAAATTTTAAGACAAACGATAAATCAAAAATTGCAGATTGCTTTGATTTTCCATATAGCAGAGATTATCCTTTTGAAAGCATAAACAGTAAAACAGAGTTTTTAAAAGTATTTGATGAAGTGCTCGACGATGAAATTATTTCACTTGTGGCATCTAGCAAACCTGAAGACTGGGCGCAGATTGGCTGGCGTGGAATTGCACTGAATAATGGTGTTGTCTGGCTGAATGAAGGCAATTTTAAAATTACAAGAATAAACATCAATACAAAAAGCTATAAATCAAATTTAGAAGCAAAAATTCTTTTGGATAAAGAAACTTTGCCTGAAAAGTTCCGTGATTTTATTTTTCCTGTTGCAAAATATGAAGTTGACAATTGTGTTTATCGAATTGACAGGCTTAAAAATGACAGATACAGACTTTTGATATTTACGCCAAATGAGATATGGTTCTGTCTTGAAAACGGAATGGTTTCATCTGATGGAAATGGCGGTTCACATTATTACACATGGAACGATTTTGACGGCACTTATCATATAATTTATGTAGACATTTTTTTAAACGAAGTAACATATTCGGTTGTGCCGGCTTCGGCTGAATTTGCTGCCGACAAAATGTGGCAGAATGTGGTTAAAAAATTAAAGTGAAACTCTGAAAAACGTTTTCTGCTTCAGTTGTGGTGTTTCAATTATCAAACAGATGTAAAATATTATGTTTTAGAATAACTATAAAAAGCCTGACTTTATAAGGAATTTTTGGTTTGGTTGTTTATAATTTGTTGAATTGTAATAAATTAAAAAACTATTTAAAATAAAGCGTTTTTTATATTTTCAATTATTATAATTGCTGCTGCTTTTCATTTTTATGTTTAAGTTTGACTCTTTTAGAGCTAATCTTTATAATCAAAAACTGTTTTATCGTTAGAATAATTTTGAATCTGTTGATTTGCAAAGGTATCCTAAAATTATCTTTTTAAGAGCAACCTGATTTAGATTAATTAATAAGAGGATTTTTTATGGCTTCTATAAATATGAAACAGACTGACCCGTATGTTGTACTCGAAGAGTTTCGTGGAAAAGATTTCAATGGTTCCTGGCCGACAATGAACGAAATGTTCAGCATCACTGTAAAGCGCTATCCGAACAATAACTGTTTTACAGATTTTGATGGTCCTGGTGGAACTCGTAATACCCTCACTTATTCAGAAGCATTTGATAAGATTAACCAGCTTGCATTGTGGCTTGCAGCAAACGGCGTTAAAAAAGGCGATCGT
>JAZQNK010000098.1:0-7285 GCA_045627325.1 Treponemataceae bacterium
ATGTAGTAAAAGAACATTTTATGAACCCAAAAAATGTTCTTATGGACGACGAATCTACATGGCCGTGCGACGGACGTGGAATTGTCGGAAATATTAAATGCGGCGACCAGATGTTGATTTTGCTTCGAATTGAAGGAACAACAATTAAAGATGTCCGCTGGAAGACTTATGGCTGTGCAAGTGCAATTGCATCAACTTCAATTTTGTCTGAAGCAATTAAAGGCATGGATATTACGGAAGCTTATAAGCTTAAACCGAATGACATTGTTGCAAAGCTTGGCGGGCTGCCTGATAACAAGATTCACTGTTCTGTTCTTGGCGACAAAGCATTGCGTGCTGCAATTGACGATTATTGTGCAAAAACAGGCCGACCTTCTCTGGCAGGTTCAGAAGCTGTAGAAGTTATCTGTACATGCCTGAATATTACAGACCGCGACATAGAAGATGCATTTAAAGCCGGTGCAAAAACTTGGGAAGATTTGCAGGCAAAAACAAAAATTGGAACTGTCTGTGGTGGCTGTAAAGAGCGTGCACTTGAAAAGCTCCATGAATTTGAGCATCTGTACGGTTAAACTGAAAAGTTTAAAGATTTTTCAGCTAGAACAGTTCTAAAAACATTAGAATTGTTTTTCGGAGCCTTTCGTTGTAAAAAAAGCTGTCTTGCAGAATAAAATCTGTCAGACAGCTTTTTTAGTTTTAAAACTTTGGATAAATATCAATATACATCAAGCGTATAGCTTATGTTTTTTTCATTATCATTAAGGTCATAAGTCTGAATTACAAGAAGTGTTTTGCCTTTTGTAAATGAAGCTGTAGCAAGCAGCTGCTTGTTTCTTCCAGGATAGATTACATCGTAAGAATAATTGCGCTTGCCGTTGATTGAAAGGGTGCGTCCAATTTTTTTCAGCATGTTATATGTAATTGTTTCTGCTTCTTTGCCGTTCAGCAGAACTGTAACTTTAAATGGCGGCTGCGGATCATAATTTTCAAAATAGAGGCTGTAAGTGCCTGCCGGAATAGAGCGGTTTTGTGCAAGCGTATAAGAAACGCCGTTTTTGCTTACAAGCGAAATATTGTACAGATATGATGCCTGTGTTTTTAAGATTTTTGGCAGCAGAACAAGCGGGTTGATTACAGACTGGCTTTGAATGTCTGCAATTTGAAATTCAAGTCCGCATGCTGTTTTTTGCCAGCTGGATTTTCCGCTTGTTGCAATTTCATTCCCTTCAAAAATGTTTTCATCTTTTTCTGAAATTTTTATTTCATCAAGGTTGCTGTAAATGCTCATAAGGTTCTCTTCGTTTACGGCAATAATTGAATTTCCAAGCGGAGAATCAAACATTGAAAGGTTTTGTGAATCTGTTATTTTCATAAGGACAGCTGCTGTATCAGTTGCATTTACAGTACCTGCGTCATTAAAAACAATTCCTGTTGCGAATGTTCCGCCGTACGGGCGTGCAAAATCAACTGTAAAGCTTGTTGTTTCTGTTACTGGCTGTGGCCAGTCTACTGCAAATGCGCGTTGTGCTGCCAAAATTATGAATGAAGCAAAAATAGCTTTTATTTTGTTTGTGTTTTTCATGTTCTCTGTTTCCCCTGACTGCTATTTGCGTTCTATGCTTAACTTTGAAATTGTTGTGTCGTGACCGACAAAAAAGCTGTTTTCATTTTGTGTAATAAATGCGCATTTTGCTCTAATAGAAAAAGAACCAAGCAATTTATTGGAATCTTCAATTATATAAATGTGATATTCGTCCTTGTCTTTTGAAAGCACCAGTATGAGGTTTTGCTTTTCAAGTTCTTCTATTTGAACTATTGAACCGCGCAGAGGAATGTGTGTGCTTTTTAGTTTTTGGCAGTCTACAATGCCTAAACCGTCTCTATATTGAAAATAAACATGGCTTGAGTCTTTGCTGAATTGAACGAGTGCTCGTTCCCTTAAATCTTTGTCCAGATATTCATGAAAGATTACTTTATGTTTTGTTTTGTCATAGGTGCTTAAAATAAAGCGCTGCTTCTTTAAGCCTGAAATACATGCTGTCATGTTTTCTGTTTCAGAAATTGCTGCACCAAGAATTGTTTCGTATGTGCTTCCACCCGGATAAAATGCAAAATTTTCATTTCCTTCTGGAGAAAGACAGACAAGTGCACCGTCTGCAAAACCAATGACAGAGCCGTTTTTTGAGGAATTAAATGCGGTTATTGGTGTGTAACTTTCATAAGTCCATTTTTTTGTGCCTGTTGTTGAATATTCGCTTATTGAATTTCCGCCAGGCGGCAGAAGGTAAATACGGTTTTCCTGAAGAAACGGAAACCCCGGTCTGTTGATTGTTATCAAGCCGGAATTGTCAGTTTTTCTTATTTCTATTTTATCTGAGCTGTTGTCGTAAAACGAACAGAATGATTTTGTTAATGTTGCCTTGAACGGAACTTTCTGTGCAAAAACAATTTCACCTGATTCTGAAAAATAGCCTGCATATTCGCCTAATCTAAATGGAAAAAGATTTGCATTTTCTGGAGTTTCTGCAGCTGCTGTTTCAAGATTTTGTTCTTCTCCGCCTAAATATACGGAACGTTCCGTCTGTATAAAGAATTCTTTATCGAGTGGCTTAATGGCTGCTGCTAAATAAACAATGAAAAAAATGGTGCCAAACAGCACAAAATATCGAAGATTCTCTCTGTAGTTCATAACAAGAATGTATAATACACCATTTAAAAGGTCAAGTTGAACATCTCCATGTTATTAAGGAACATTGTTGAAACAAAAGTTGTTTTTGATCGTATTAAAGTTAATTTTCTCTAATTTATTTATTATTGTTTACATTTTTTTGTGTAAATAAATGTTTTATGTAAAATAAACAGCTCTTTTTATGCTGCTTTAAGTGTTAATACTTGACAAGAAAGCGCAATCAATGCAAAATATTCAAGTATGTTTATATTTTCGCTTTAATAAAGTGTTTTTATGAATATGCATATGATTTGAATTGCAGGTCAAAAAAATTGAACACAATTGATTTTATTGTGTTCTGCAAAAAGAAGCGTATGTCTTGCGGCAGTTTTTGCTGCGTGTTCGTTTATATAGAAAACCATCTCCGATTGTTTATCAAGCGGGGCACTGTTTAGGGAGAAGTTCATGGAAGACGATATTCTTACAATCGAAGAAGTTGCGCGTTATTTAAGAGTTTCAGAACGCACTGTTTATGACTGGGCACAAAAAGGTGAAATTCCTTCTGGAAAAATTGGTACTGTATGGCGCTTTAAAAAAGCAGAAATTGAAAAATGGGTTAATGATCGTCTGGCTTCAAGTTCTAAACCGACTTTGCAGAATTCTCAGATTCAGGTAAAAAGCATTTTATCTCCAGACCGCATCGTATTTTTGAATCATTCAACAAAGCATGATGCACTTTTGGCTCTTGCTGACAATTTGAGCACTGCGCCACAGGTAAAAGCAAGCCAGGAACTTTCTGTTGAAATTTTGAAGAGAGAAGGGTTGATGTCAACTGCAATCGGCCGTGGCATTGCAATTCCACATGTCCGCCTTGCTTCTGTTACAGATCTTGTAATGTCTGTCGGAATCAGCAAGGTTAATATTCTTGATTTTCAGGCTATTGACGATGAACCTGTCCGCCTGCTTTTTATGATTGCTGCTGCCTATAACCAGCATGCTTATTATCTGCAGACTCTTTCTTATTTTAGCAACAGACTTAAGAACAGCGAATTAAGAGATGCTCTTCTTTCTGTTGAAACACCTCTTGATGCTTATAATCTTCTTGTTGAAGAAAACTAATCTGATTGGGTTACGGTTATTTTGAATATATAGAAGGCTGTTCTGAAGTGAACAGCCTTCTTTGTTTGATTGAAAAGTTCAAAAAATATTTTTTTAATGTCTTGATTTGACTTAATTGCTTTCCGGTTCAAAAGTAATTCCCATCCAGTTTGATGAATTGCTCATGCTTTGTGCAATCTGCCCGAAATTGACTTTTGCCGTTGTTTCGCCTACGACATAAGATGTTCCGTCTATTGTCATTCTTGCGCCGTTGCCTTCAAGTTCTGCACCGGCAACTGCATGTGAATAAACACTTGAAACAAAGAACGCGCTTCTGTAGTTCATCTGCCTTAAAAGTATTGCCAGCAAGAGCGAACGGCTGTCGCAGTCTGAACCTTTGCCTGTAAGAAGTGCCGGAATTGAAGTTACATCGCTGCCGCTTAAATCTCTTTTGTATTCAAATGTCTGAACCCATTTTAAAAGTGTTTCTGCAAGTTCCCTTCTGTCTTCAATCGGGTTTTCGCCAAATGTAAGTTCGTTTTGCAGCACAAATGCAAAATTTTTAAGGCGTTTATATGCATCTCTGTAAACGATTTTATAAAATCTTCTGCATGCTTCCTGGCCAAGCCCGTATTTGTTTTCGAGCGTAAGAATTGTATATTCGCGGTCAATTACATATTGGTTTGCATCATCATCGCTTTTATCAATAAAAGCTGTAACTGTTCTGCCGTCGATTTTTACACTTATTTCTTTTTCGCCTTCCTGTGGAAATGCAAAACTTGTAAAAATGCCTGCTTCAAAGTTTGCACCGTAATCTGTTGCAAGACTGTCGATTGCAGAAATAATCAATGTTTCGCAGATTGAAGAGTCTCTTTCATTTTCAGGATAAAAACCGATTAGTGCGACATACCCTTTTTGCTGCGGCAGTTCTGCTGCTGCAGCCCAGCCTGAATTTACAGAATATTTATCAAAAGAAAGTGAAACCTGTGCAATTGCAGCGTCTCTGTTGCGCCATTCAAATGAAGAAATATCTGCAGAACCATAAAGCTGAGCTGTTATGTCTTTTAATACGTCTTCTGCTTTTTTGTATTGTGTTTTTTCGTAAGTGCAGAGCAGAAGTTCAACAGGATAAATTGAACTTGAAAACTGATAGCGGTTGCCGCCTGTAGAACCTGTCAATGAAAAATCTTCAGGCAGATTTATTGAATAACCCAAACTTGCAGAATTTAACTGCATTGCAAAAAAACTTTGTGTTGCAATAAAGCATAAAAGAATTGCGCTGATAATCAGTTTGAAAATTTTCATAGTTTCTCCTGCTGTTCTGTAAAGTCTTAAAAGTTCATGCTGCTTCTAAAATTGATTTATGACGCTTAAAAATTGAACTTTTTATCTGTTTTTTTTATAATGCAAGAATGCAATCAATTCCGGTTATTTATGAGAATAATGACATTCTGATTATAAACAAACAAAGTGGCCTTGCGGTACAAGGTGGCGAAGGAATTTCGCATTCTGTTGATGATCTTTTAAGCGAACAGACAAATCAAAAGGTTTATCTTGTTCATCGTCTTGATAAAGATACGGCAGGTATTCTTGTTGTCGCAAAAAATCCAAAAGCGGCTGCAAAATATACAGAAATTTTTGCTGGCAAAAAAGCTAAAAAAGAATATGTTTCTTTTTGCTGTGGTCTGCCTGCCAAAGCAGGTGGAGTGGTTGATGCAGCTGTTGAACAAAAAGGTACAGAAAAAAATGCCTTGACGCGCTATCAGCTTGAATCAAAAGCTGTTCTTGAAACAGAAGAAATGACAGTAAATCTTTGCCGCATAAAATGGTGCATTGAAACTGGGCGCATGCATCAGATTAGAATACATGCAGCAAAGATTGGTGTGCCGATTGCTGCAGATGACAAGCACGGCAATTTTAAAGTAAACAAACTTTTGAAAAAAGCTCTTGGAGCCAAAAAACTTATGCTTGCAGCTGTCAAGCTGACAATTCCAGTCAAAACAGATGAAGGAAAAGAAATGCTCAAAACTTTTGAAATTCCACTGCCTGAACATATGCAGCAGTTTGCCGAAAAGACTGGGCTTTTATAAAGAAATTCCTAAAATTGATAAAATTGCTTTTAGCATATTTCTTTAAAGACTGTTTCAGAAGAAAATATAATATTCTTCCCTGAGTTTCTTGTTACAAACAAATTTACTTGTAATTTTTTCAGTTTGTTTTATAATAAGACTGTTCTTTTTTAGGAATTTTAAGGATTTTTTATGGCTAAAATTTTAATTTGTGATGATACTGCTTTTATGAGAAAAACGCTTTCGATGATATTGCAAGAAGGCAAACACGAAGTTGTCGGCGAAGCCGGAGACGGTCGGGAAGCTATAGAACTGTTTGAAAAAACAACTCCAGATTTGGTTATTATGGACATTACAATGCCATTTATGGATGGCTTGCAGGCATTAAAAGAAATTCTTTTCATTGACCCAAAGGCAAAGGTAATTATGTGTTCCGCACTTGGAAACCAGAAAACTGTAATTGAAGCAATTCGTTTCGGGGCAAAAGATTTTATCATAAAGCCGCCGGTTCCGCAGAAAGTGCTGGAAATTGTTGGAAAATATGTATAGCGTGTTTCTGAAATTGTTTTTTTAGAATTTTTTTCTGTAATTTGAAAGGCTGACCTGATTGAAGTGTATTTTAACAGCGGCAGCCTTTTTTTATGTACATATTAAATGTTTGCAGAAATAAAACTGGTAAATGCAAAAAAAAGGAAAATTATGGAACTTGTAGGAAAAGGACTGACTGCTGAAGTTTTCAAGCTTGATGAAGATAAAGTGCTGAAGTTGTTTTTTAAAGGTTATCCTCTTGAAGCAATCAGCAGAGAATATGAAAATGCACGTCTTGTCAATTCTTTTGGCATAAATGCTCCTGTCGCATATGAACTTAAAAATATTGAAGATAGAACAGGTATTGTCTATTCATATGTAAAAGGAAAAAGTATTGAAAAAGTGTTTGATTCGCAGTCTGATTTGCAGTTTTTTCTTGCCGAATTCTGCAAGCTTCAGAAAAGTTTTTTCTGTCATTCAGATGAAACTCTGCTGAGCTATAAAGATTATGGCATTTTTCTTGTAAACGAGCGCATGAACGATAAAGCACAGGCTTTAGAATGCATTTCGTTTATCAGTTCATTTCCAGATTCAAATACAGTTGTTCATGGCGATTTTCATCCTTTAAATGTGCTTGTTGATTCAGAAAACAACCTTAAAGTAATTGATTTTATGAATGTAATGCGCGCTCCAGAAAAATATGATATTGCCCGCACGTATTATCTTATCAGCACATCGTCAAAAGAATTTGCAGATGCTTATCTTTCTGTAATGGGTTTTTCTACAGACGAACTTTCTCAATATATTGAACTCGTAAAACTGTTCCGTAAACTTGAAGGGTAAAAAATGAAAATCCGTCATCTCGAATTTATTAGCCTTCGGCGGCTTTCAGTACGGGATTTCTTAATGCAAGGAGATGCTG
>JAZQNK010000099.1:0-51410 GCA_045627325.1 Treponemataceae bacterium
ATCCCAGCAGTGTTGTTCTATGCATTTGCACAAAAAGAAATTGTTGCAGGTTTAACGAGCGGTGCTGTAAAAGAATAGCAGTGCCATTTAAGAAAAAAACAAAAAGGCTGCACATCTGCAAGAAAGACATTTTTTAAGCAGATATGCAGCCTTTTTTTGTTGATCAGTACATAAACTCAAAAGTTTTAATTTTTTCCAGTTGTAATCTTTTTAATCCATTTTTCGCTTTTTAAGCGGCCAATACACCAGATGGTTTTAATAATCTGGTCAGATTTAAGACAGACATAAATCCAGAATGCAGACCATTTAAACACAAAACCTGCAAGAATTCCCAGCGGAATTGAAATTACCCACAAAAAAATATTGTCTGCAACCATAAGCATTTTTGTATCTCCGCCTCCGCGCAGAACACCTTTTGTCATAATGCTGTTTGTAGCTTGAAAAATAATAATAAGACTAATCGCAATCATAAGCTGTCTTGCAATTTCTGCTGTTTCTGCACTTACATTATAAGTATTTATAATCGGATTTGACACACACATAATAAAAATAGCAGAAACCGTTCCGAGCGCAAGCCCAAGACCGAGAAACATCCAGCCCTGCTGCATTGTTTTTTCTCTGTCGCCCCGTCCAAGAGTCTGCCCTGTTACAATCGCACCAGCCTGGCTTATGCCCTGAATTACAACAGTACTCAACTGCTGTGTAACACTCGTAATTGCATTTGCGGCAACAAAAGCCGCACCTAAATGACCAATAACCATAGCTACAGAATTATTTCCCAAAGCAAGAATTCCATCACTTACAAGAACCGGAATGCAAATACGGATATACTCAGATACAAGAGAACCAGTCTGCATAAAAATGTCTTTAATTTTAAATTGAATTTTCTTGTCTTTAATAAAGAGATAACCCAGAATCATTGAAGCTTCAAAGAGACGGGCTATTAAAGTTCCTAAAGCAGCACCGGCAACTTCCATTCTTGGTGCACCAAATTTTCCAAAAATAAAAACATAATTTGCACAAAAATTGACAAAAAAAGCACCGATTGAAACATAAAGCGGAAATTTTACCTGCCCTACACTTCTAAGCACAATCGTTGAAACAAGAGAAGTTCCAAGAAAAAAATATGTAATTACAGACCATCTGAAATAAACGCTGCCAAGACTGATAATATTTTCTTCGGTCGTGTACATTTTCATCAAAGTTTGCGGCAGAACCAAAGTTACAAGAGCAAAAACAGATGCAAGCAAAACAGTAAGGCGAAGCATCAGACAGACTGTCTGTTTCAGAGCATTAGAAGCCTGTTCTTTGTGTGCATCATTTGAATTCTTCATGCCCCAGTAACGCGAAACCAGAACAGAAGCACCCATGCCAAGACCCATGCAAAAAATCTGATAAATGCTTATAAATGAATTTGCAAGAGATGTTGCAGAAAGAGAATCTTCACCAAGCTTTCCAACCATGATTGTATCAAGCATGTTTACGCCGATTGTAATCAAGCTTTGCAGTGCAATCGGCAAAGCAAGCTTAAAAACCTGTTTATAAAAGTCTGAGTCTTTTTGAAATAATTTCATAATTTTTCACCTTAAAAGAACTGCTCAAAATTTAAATGCGGAACATAAGTTCGAAATGACACTATGTGTTAAGATTATTAAATATTCATCATTTTGAACAGTATACACATTCTTCAAAATCATCAACAGACAAAGGCTTTGAAAAATAGAATCCCTGAATTAAATCGCAATCCTGGTTTGCAAGAAAATCAACCTGTTCTCTCGTTTCTATGCCTTCAGCCACAATCTGCATTCCAAGTTTTTTTGCAAGAGAAATTGTATCGCCTACAATCAAGTTTGAACGTTCCAGATTGTCTGCACCTCTAAAAAATTCTGCATCAAGCTTGATTATATCAAGCGGCAGTTCTTTCAACGAATTTAATGACGAATAACCTGCTCCAAAATCATCCATAGAAACTTTAAAACCAAACGCTTTAAGTTTTCTAACAGTATCAAGCAAAATTGCCTTGTCATCAAAAAAGGCGCTTTCTGTCAATTCAAGCTCAATAAAATCATGCGGAACTTTATATTCGTCAACAATTTCACAGATATGCTCTGCCAAATTTTCTGTTGTAAAATGTGCACGCGAAACATTTACAGAAATCGGCAGAAGTTTTTTGCCTTCTTCAAGCCATTTTGACTGCTGTTTTGCAACTTCTGTCAGCATATAATCATCAAGCTTTAAAATAAAACCGTTGCGTTCAAAAATCGGAATAAATTTGCCGGGGCTAATAAAACCCAGTTTTGGACTGGACCATCTGACAAGAGCTTCTGCAGCAGATGGTATTTCTTCTTTTGCAGAATATTTCGGCTGCAGATAAACCTGAAATTCATGATTTTCAAGCGCATTTTCCATATCGTCTTCAATATTACGTTCCCAAATCTGCTCTTCTTTCATTGAATCATTGAACCAGACAATATTATTTGAAGATTCTGATCTTTTTGTAATTGCAAGACCGGCTGAAGTCAAAAGTGCATTTATATCATCTCTTCTTGAAGACACCTGGCAAATGCCAGCCGAAAAAAGCATATGCTGATTTTTTCTGATAGAAGACAACACATCAATTATTTCATTGATTCGTTCTTCAGTTTTCTCAACTGTTTCGAAATTCAACATTACAGCAAAATCTGCTTTTTCTAAATGTGCAGCAATTTCACCTTTGCCAATTTGCTTTAACAGTGAATCATAAAATTCTTCCAGCAGATTTTCGCCTTCTTTTACACCAAAAGCTGTACAGAAATTCCTGTATTTTTCAAATCTAATCTGTATGACTACCCGGTTTGGATTTCTGCTTATTGCAGAAGCAGTTTTTTTAATAAAAAATTCCTTATTAATTCCACCAGTTACAATATCTGTTGAAACAAGCTTATGAATTTTATAACGGTCAAAAATCAAAATAATTATTTTTTTATTTCCGGAAATAAAAGTAACAAGAATAATAAACACAAAACTTAGGAACAAAATAAAAACAAGTACAGCCATATAGCGCGAAAACGAATAACGGCAGTGCATGCACAGATTGATACCTTTCAGATTTGTTTTATAAACTACCCATTGCCTTACAACACCACATTCTTCAGAAGCTGCATTTAAAAATGGTAACTGTGTCATTATTTTTTTTAAAGGCATAATTTCACTTAGCTTTGGCTGGAAATTTTCGTCATAAAATGCATCAGTAAAATCTGCGTTTTTTTCACGCAAAAAACCGTTTTTATCTAAAACCTTTTTTATATTTCTAGTTTTAAAAACATCTTGAAAAAAAAGTCTGTCCAAATTTTCAGAATAAATTAATTCAAGCTCATCGTTGACTAGAAAAACATTTTCAATTGTATCAATCTGTTTTGTGCTTTCATCTATTTTTTTCTGCAAAGCACCAAAATCATTTTGATATTCAGTTTCTGCAATGTTTACTATAGTTTTGCAGTCTTTGTTTACTTCAAAAACCCTATCAGTAACAAACCCAAGCCCGGCAATCGCAATAAAACAGCCTGCAACCGCAATAACAGAAGCATCAACCAGCAGAATTCCAATAATATGCGGCAGAATACCATGTCCTCTTCTCAACCGCTTGATTTTGTGATCTTTTTTCCGACTCATAATTTCTCCAGGAAAGATTTTTTCTCACACTGAAATTTCATAATATTTTTTTAAGGGAGAATCTGAAAATTCAAAAATTTTGAAACAAAATTCTAAAAAACATCATTTTTTCAAATTATCTTCAAATTTTCCGTTACATACCTGATTTTTGCCATGTTTTTTTGCATAATACAAATTTATATCAGCCTGTTTCATGACAGATACACCTTTTTCGGTTGTGCCTTCTTCTGCCACACCAACAGAAAGTGTCAAAGTTCTGTTAAAATTCCATGACTGATTCTGAAATTCATTTCTTATACTGTCAGCAATCATTTCTGGCGAAACACTGACATTTGAATAAACCAGAACTGCAAATTCTTCACCGCCATAACGGAATGGTTCAACTTTATTTGGAACAAGCCTTGAATTGAGAATCTCTCCGAGTCTTTTTAACACAATGTCGCCTTCGCCGTGGCCATAAGTATCATTTACATCTTTAAAATCATCAATATCAAGCATCAACACAGAAAAAGGAATTTTCCATTTTTTATTGCGTGCAAGCCTTTTTGACAAAAATCTTCTGTTATAAACTTTTGTAAGCTCATCAATAAAACTTCTCCGTCTAATACTACCCAAAAGCCAGATTAGCGCAAGAATCAAAAAGCACATTATGACACAGATTATAATTATTCTTGTATTTTCCATGTGGCTTATTTCAGACTGTTTCAAAGCCTGATAATTTATCTCAAGCTGGGCACTGCACATTTCTGTATAATGTGCAGACTGTTTTGTCGTCATAGATAAATATTCATGTGCAATTTTTTTCTGAAAATCTTCATTGACTTCTGGTGGAAGCTTATATTCTTTCTGTACTTTATTGAAAGTTATAATCGCCATGCGTTCATACGATTGTTCATCACATTCTTTTATCAAAATTTCAGCAATTTTTTTCAGATTTTCATAATCGCAAACATACGCATAATAACAGCATGCGGTCTGACAATATGGAATTGTAAAAGTTTTTGTAACAACATCAGCAAGAATTTCCTGCTGGTCATCAAAAAAGACAGAATATTCATCTATAATTTTTTTTGCATCTTCATATCTGCCCTGCTCTGCTAAAACTTTGGCAACATGAATATCAACTACAGAAACAAATGCTTCTTTTATTGGAGAAACTGCATTTTCTGCAGCAGTTTTTGCAATTTCATAAAATTCCAAAGCTTTTTCATCGTTTCCATTGTAATATGCAAGATCGCCTTTTACGCGATATATCTGAGATTTGATTCTTGGATCTTCTATGCCAATTTGATTTTCAATTTGATTAATCTCAATTATTATTTGATTTGCCAGTTCAAGATTGCCGTTTGGAATATACTGATATTCTATCAAATCGCTGTAAAGGTTCAGCATAATCTGATAATTATTGCTTTTTTCAAGTCTATACAGTGCTTTTCCAAGATATGAATAATAATTCAAATCATCGCCCATGCATTTATATACAAAAGAGATTCGTTCATATAAAAAGCCGAGGAATGAATCTGAATGTTTTTTCTTTGTCAAATCAAGCAAAACCTGCAAATCTTTATCAAGAGTCTTTTCAGCATATGAAACAATTTGAAGTGTATTTATCTGTTCAGTTATTTTGGCTTCATCTGCCACCATTTTTTTTGTGCCGCAAACATCAATGACTAAAACGATAATTACAAAAAAAACAAATGAACCGATAAATGTCAGATTCTTTCTGTTAAAAAAGTTTTTCATACTTCTATATTCTATCACAAATTAGCTTCAACGTGTTATATTTCTTAACCAGCCTTTCTTAAAATAATGGTGAATAACGACAGGCATTTTTTCAAATTCATCAAGATACAGAATAAAATAAACCCACAAAGGCGGCAGTTTGAAAACAAAAGCTGCAAGCAAGCCAAGCGGCACAGAAATACACCACATGTTTATACAGTCCATTATAAAGCCAAACTTTGAATCTCCGCCAGCACGAAAAATGCCGCAGATTAAAACAGTGTTTGTTGCAGCACCAATTACAGAATATGAATTTATGAACAAAATGATATTTCTATAATGTGCGGCAGTTTCGTTCAAATCTGCAATAAAAGGCAAAACCGGATAAAGACAGATCATCAAAATGCATCCGGCAACACCAGACAAAATTGTAATTCTTGCAAGACGCGACGCATTACGTTCAGCAACGTCCATACGACCGGCACCCATGTCTTTGCCCAGAACAATTGCACCGCCATAAGCCATGCCAAAACACAAAACAGAAGCCAGCTGACGCACTGTGTTTACAACAGAATTTGCCGCAACAATATCTTCGCCTAAATGCCCCATTATTACAGAATACATTGAAAAAGCGGCGCCCCATACAAGTTCATTGCCGACAGCCGGCATGGAATATTTAAAGAAATCTTTTGTAAGAAGACTGTTCCGTTTAAAAATGCAGCTAAGGCTGAAACGCACGTCTTTCTGGCAGGCGGCATAAATAAAGCAGAACAGCATTTCGATAAATCTTGAAATTGAAGTTGCAATGCCAACACCGACAATGCCCAATTTTGGCGCACCGAATAGCCCGAAAATAAAAACCGCATTCAGTCCAATGTTCAAAAATAAAGTTGAAGTTGAAGTAATCGTAACAATTTTTACTCTTTCAATGCTTTTAAAACCAGCCTGATACATCTGCGAAAACGAAAGGCACGCATAAGAAACACTAACAGCCCTTAAATATTTGCAGCCTTCTTCTATCATCATTGCATCATTTGTAAAAATGCGCATCAAAACCTGCGGACAAATGGCAGCAATTAAAGCCACTATAATTTCAACCGAACAGCAGATACGCAATGCAATTCCAAGAAGCGTCTGGATAGATTCAATGTCTTTTTTGCCCCAATATTGAGCGCCAAGCATAATCAAGCCAGAAGACAGCCCTGTTGAAATCATAAACAAAATAAAAGCAACATTTCCTGCAAGAGAAGTTGCCGCAATGGCTGTCTGACCAACAAAACCAAGCATAATTACATCAGCTGAAGTTACCGCAGCAGATATTAAATTTTGCAGAGCCATAGGGCCGACGACATGTCTTAAAGACTTATAAAAAGATTTTGCTTCATCGTTAATGGTAAACATACAGCATAATTTACTAAATATCAGATATTTATACTAGAGTTGTTTTTTTTCAACATTTACGGGCAGACAATAAATAACATTTCATAAATATTTGACAATATATTCATGCAAATATATATTTCTGTATAGCGAGATTTTATGTAAGAACAATTGACCATCAGTGAAGATGGCAGATTTGAATGGGATGAAAATAAAAATCAATTAAATAAGAAAAAACATGGAATTGGATTTGAAGAAATTACAGATGTTTTTGATGATCCTTATTTTCTTGTCCGATATGACAAAAAACATTCACAGAATGAATACCGTTACAATGGAATCGGCTGCATAAATGGTTTATTGGTTCTTGTAACAACTTTTACAGAACGTGAAAGAACAAGAATTATTTCAGCACAAAGAGCTGATATGACTTAAGGAAGGTTTATTATGATTACATCAGACAAATTAACAGCTGAACGAATTGCAGAAATTGAAAAAATTCCAATCTCATACGATGAAGACTCTCCAAAATTTTCAGCAGAAGAATTAAATGAATTTGTTCCTTTCCATAAAGAATATTATGATATAACACCTAAAAAGGTATTAGTTTCATTTAAAGTTGATGCTGATATCCTTGCAATTATGAAAGCGACAGGAAAAGGATATCAAACAAGAATGAACAAATGCCTAAGAGAAGCTGTACTTGAAGGAAGATTTTAATTCTTGAATAACTTTGCTGAATAACGCGAATATTTTCCGGAGAAACTATGGCTTTGATTATTACGCATGGTGATATTACAAAATTTGAAACAGATGCAATTGTAAATGCTGCAAATTCAAGTCTGCTTGGCGGTGGCGGCGTTGACGGCGCAATACACAGAGCAGCCGGCAGACAACTGCTTGAAGAATGCCGCACTTTAAACGGCTGCAATACAGGTCAGGCAAAAATTACAGGCGGCTACAACCTTAAAGCAAAATACGTAATTCATACAGTCGGTCCCATTTACAGCAAAAGATGCCACGAAGAATGCGAAAAACTGCTTAAAGAGTGCTATTCAAACTCATTAAAAATTGCAAAAGAAAAAGGCTTAAAAACTATCGCATTTCCGCTTATTTCAGCAGGTGTTTACGGTTACCCAAAAGAACAGGCATTAAAAGTTGCAGTAGAAACAATTTTAAACGAAGCAGAAACATTGAACTGCACGATTGTGCTTTTTGACAGAGAAGCTGTTGAAATTGCCAGAAATACTTTTGCAGATTACTGGCAGAATACATAAATGCAAACACGAAATATTGTTTGCACAGATATTTAGCAGCCGTTTTCATGCATCGTCAGTGCATAAAACACAATGCACAAATCAACAACCTCGCCGCAAGCAGCGAGGTTGTTGTTCTTAATAAGTGGTTGCAGTCAGATTTAATACCCTTCTTTACGACACAAGCGTTAGGGCTTTGCCCACGTATTAAAACCCTCCGCACGAATAAAAAAGCCTTTTAAAAGTCTGCAAAACAACTTTTAAAAGGCTCATCTTTAACCTCAATTTAAAGTTTCAAAAAAATTTGTCTTTAGAAATCCATTGCTTTTTTCAAAGCATTAAAATTTCTTTTAACAACTTTGTAATCATCTTCGTTTGACATTGCTCTAAGCTGAGCAAAAGGATCTTCCATTCCATACTGTTTGAGCAGTGCCAAAGATTCAGCATCCATTCCGCCCATCTCTTCTTCGCCTACAGCAAGTGCAACACAAACACCAATCATTCCAACTTTTTTGCATCTGTTCGGTCCAGAAATGCCGTTTTTCTCAAGCAAAGCTTCTGCTTCTGCAAGTTCTTTAATTGAACCAATATCAGAACTGTCTTCAAGAGCACCGATTTTATCAAGCCCTTTTTCAATTGCTGCATAATTTTTTGCAAAATTCTTTACATCGTTATCTGTAAGACCAGTTGATTTTGCACTTTGTGCAAACACCCCAAGTACCATCAAAAGTGTTGCACCGATTGCCAAGATTTTCTTCATATTGTTTATCTCCTAACAAGTAAAATGAAACATCAGGACATCTCTCAAAATCAGCAAAACTGTTTTTTAGAGTCTGCCATTAAAAATCCGCCACGGAACTCATTATATCATAAAAAAATAATTAAATAAAGAAATTATTTCAAGAGTTTCAATTTGATTTTTGAAGATCTATATCAAATATAATTGATATAAAGTATATTTTTATTTATCCTTAAAAATAAAAATGGAGACAAACAATAATAAATGTTAGAAAAATTCATTAAAAAATATCCAATTCTTTATTCATTAATTGTTGAAATTCTATATTTATCCATATTTTCAGTTTTTGGTCGTCTTTTAAGAAAGTTAATGCAGGAACAAGATCAATTTTTAATGCTGGCAGTACTGGAATTTTCAGGATTTATAATCACTGCTGTCATCATTTATTTTTCAGGACTTGGTTCAATTTTTAAAAACAAGGGAACCGGCTTTAAAGGTTTGATTACAGGCGGATATTTTATCGCAGCACCAATAATTGCTTCTTTTGGAATCATCAGTCTGAACAAAGACTGTCAGATTTCAACAAACTGTGCACACATTGTTTTTTATGTTGACTGCATGCTTCTTGTAGGTTTAACAGAAGAAAGCATGTTCCGCGGAATAATTGCAACAACAATTTATAAAAAATTTGCACACAAAAACAACAGCGGCATCGTCCTCACTTTAATAATTCAAGGGCTGTTATTTGGACTTGCACATTCAATTAATTTTATGTCTGTAGGAATGTCGTTTGGCGTATTAATTCAAATATTAGTTGCCATCGCAATGGGAATTGCGCTTGGCAGCATTTATCTTCGTACAGGAAACATCTGGATTGCAGCATTTCTGCATGGTTTTAACGACATTTGTGCAGGAATTTCAACATGTCTTTATGACAGCAGCATTGCAAATGTAATTCAAAACTACACGGCGACCAACCTTATCGGCATTGTGCCATATGTAATTCTTGTTTTGGTACTTCTTCGAAAAAGCAAAATTTCTTCAATTCCAGCAAATTTTGAATTTATTCTAAAAGAAAATGATAAAGAACCGGTTTTGCAGGAACAGACTGCAGAAATTAATGTTATTAATGCAGAAAAAGAACTTTAAAACATTTTTGAGGCAGTTTTAAACCGAAAAATTGAATTTTTAACGATTCTCTGATAAAACAGACAAGACATTTTTTATCTTTCAGCTTTTGCTAAAAAAACAAAATTCAAAAATGAGAACATTATGGAAACTATGACACAACTTCAAAAACAGATTGTAACAGCATTGATTCAGCTCAGCGGAAAAGATTTGATAACAGAAGCAAATCTTGCAAAAAAAATAAGGGAAAATGCCAAACTGAACGGCAAAACAAAAGCCGGAATTGACCTTAAAAACATGGAAATTGCACTGGAAGAAATTGCAGCACAAAACATTTTTTATGCACTTCATCTTAATTCTGCCAACGAATTTTTATTGAAAAAAGACAGCGAATACAAACCGCTTGAACAGGAAGCACGTCACAGAAGAATTAAAAGTGAAAAATCCATGTGCATTTTCACAAACGGCGATTTTAAACCTAAAGGAAACGCAGACAGAAAAGACAAACGTCCAAAACAAAAACGAACAGACCGCAAAAGCCTAAACATTTATTCCAATTTTAAAGAAGAATAAGAAGAAAATTTGCTGAACCAGACCAAAGAATGTAATTGACTCTTCGCTATCGCGAATAGCTTCCGAATAGCTTCTAGTTTGCTTACGCAAACCAGCGGAACTTGTGCAAGGAAACGGCAAGAACCAGCGGATCAGTCTGTGCGCCAGTGTTGCCGCCGGCAGAACCAGCCTGCTCAAGCGGCACAAGCGGTTCATCTCCAATGTAGCGGTAACGTGTTCCGCTGGCCACGCCTGCGCCGCTGCGGCCGGCATAATTATTCATCTATACAAAGCCATTTTTTATCAATAGAAATCATATATTCATTATATTCCTTTATAGGCATTTGAAAAAGTTTATATTCTTCCCAATATTTCCACTTCTTATTATAATTTGAATATATATATGGAGATGAATAATTATTCCATGAATTCAAAACAGGTTTTTTATCTGCAGGAGAAGAATTATTAACAAGTTCATATGGAAAATGTATATTATAAGTAGGTAAATTCTGTATAAACATAAGTATTTCATCATATTGCTTTAATAAATCAACTATTGAATTTATATCATTAAAAAATTGATATATATACTTAAATTTAAAACTATGAAAATTTAATGAATGAAAGTCATACCCCCAAGTTATCGGAACAATATTTCCTATTCTTTCAATATAAAAATCTCCAGGAAACTTTTTTTCATATGGATTAAAGTTTTCAATATAGATACATTTTTCATTATTTAAATATATCTTTAGGTTATATGTCCAACAATCATCAAAATGATCTGGAATTTCGATATTTAAAGATTCAACGAAGTCAAGTTTTTTTATTTTCTTTTCCCAATAGTTCATATCTTTGATAAATGTAAAATTAAAAATACAGCATGTAGCAAAAATTAACAGCAATATAATTAAAATTCTTTTTTGCATTTTTCTATCTTCCTGTTGCTTCTTTAAATTGATTTTTTTCTAGCCATCCTGCTTCAGATGATTCTTCCCAATCTTCATAACTATCGTATGTTTTTAAATTAAAATTAGCTGCTGCAAACGCCTTTAATACAGGATGTGTCCACGGAACTTCGTTTTTGGGTTCATAATGATAGACAGGATTTCCATTTTTATCAATTTTATCCGTCTTTGTGATAGTAACAGAATAACCGTCTGAAACTTTCCATCCCTGTCCTGTTATTGGATTTATCCCTCCATCATGATTATAAATAGAGGATTTTCTTCTTGCACCACCAATTAAACCAAAACTAGGATCTTTTTTGAGATTTTCTATATTATCTTCAGAAAAAACAAAAAAAACATCATCTGTATTATTTAACGCTGGATAATTAGCAATTTCATTTATTTTATTTTTTGATTTTTGAACAAAAGAGGTAGCTTTTGCTTTTTGATACACATCAGCGGCAACATTTGTTACACTATTTTTAACTTCAGAAACTGCATTTTTTACACCATTACCAATTTGTGAAAAAATACCAGTTCCAGCTGATTGTCCTGTACCGCGACCATGCGCTAACCGGTAACTGGGCAGGTCACAGAGAATGTCACGTAATGCCGGATTTGCTTTTAATTTACAGAATATTTAATGATGTCCTTATTTTGGAACTGGTTGATACCGGCACCCACAGCGATTTGTTCAAATCTTAGGATAATAATTCTTTTAGCCTATTAATTATTGATATGAGTTTGTTTAAGCAATTATGACTAAAAATATAGAAATTATAAAACCAAGGTTCAATATCTGATGCAAATTGTTCTGGTGAAATTGTCTTATTTTCATTTTTTTTACAGTAATTGCATAAAAAATCGTAAGGAAGAGATAATACTAAAGGATAATCTTTCCCATTTATTGTCTGTCCATGTGTTTCTGAGTCAAATAAAAAGGTAAAAACATTTTCAGTGTTTTTTATGTATGACAATTGAAAAATATCAATTTGAACTTTATCAGGACAAAAATAAAAAACTTTTGTTACTTCGTTTGAGAATTTTTTTACATCAAAATATTTTTCTATATTTGGATTGCTTCTATATCTTTCTATTATTGGACCATAATTTATGTTTTCTGCATTAAGCATAAATTGACCGGAGAAACTAAAAACAGCTACAGCATTCAGCATATACCCCATTAAAGTGGCTATATATCCTCCTGCAGAATTACCAACTGTAACTATTTCATTATCTCCGCACAAGTCTTTTAATAATTCATAAAGTTTTTCAATAGAATCCACCCTGTCATTTATTCCAGTTACATACCATTGCTTAAAAATATCTCTTACAAAAATAACTTTTTCATAATTTTTTGCTATATACAACGACTTAGCTATATTATCCCATTCAAATTTATTTCTCTTTATAATTGCTAATTCAAAAACCTGTTCTGTATTTGGATAATACAATCCATTTCCTGAAAAGAAAATAATACATTTTTGGGATTTATTATTATGCTTTTTACAATAATAATTGTCTTCTTTATAAACCTGATGAACTAATTCAGAACCATTCCACGGAAAACTTTCACTGTATATTTTTTTCATAGCAATCTCCAAAATTTAATACCTACATACTGTTAAGATTATTTAAGACTTTACAAACCGTAATAGTATATCTTTAAATCTACAAATTGTAACTGTATATTTATTTTTTTTACTTACAAAATGTAAGTGCGGAAAGTTTCAAGATAGTTGTCGCATAAAATTATAGCATTATGCAGTTTTTTTTGCAGAATTTAACACTTCAAATTCAGAGATTTTGTACTGTCGGATTTTTGATGACCATCGCAGTGGATTTTTTTCACGGGCTTTGCAAATTACCTGGTTACGGTTTTTAAACAGTTCAAAATGTAATCCCATTCTTTTTTGCATTGGAGTTATAAATTGAAGTCCTGAATGTTTGTGTTCAAAATTGTACCAGTGAATAAAATCGGCAAACCAGCTACTTCTACAGGATTGCCTACACCAGTATTTTTGCACCCTCAATTCCGACTAGCTCAGCTCCTACATTTGCAGCAACTTGTGATGCTGTTATGACAGTTTGAGCCGCTTTTGAAGTATTGGCAGCTTTTGTCAGAGTTGCCCATGTATTAAATGCATCTAAAGCAAAACCCGCCTGAGAAAGCAAACCAGTTGCATACAGTTCATGCGTCAGTTGCGTAGAATCCATTTCCAAAGCTTGCTGGCAAGTATTATCTATAGCTTTATTTACAGCTCCCAATGCATTTGGAACTGTGTTTACGGTGGATGCAATAAAATTATATGTTCCGACTACTGTATTAACCGTATAATCAGCAATTGGATTACCGGTATTTACTCCTGAAAATGTCGGCAAACATCCATAGTCGCCCTTCCCAATATTATAAGGCGCAAATCCGCTGCCTGTTGTGCCGCCGGCTGGGCTTGTGCTGCCAGAAGAAATTGCAGAACCTGTGTCGGTTGCTGTGGCTGGTCATTATCAGCTTCCGTCAATAGCCGTTTATTATCTTAGATCTCTGTTACAAAACTGCAACAATTCAGCTTTGTTTGATTTTAATTGATTGCTCAATTATTTTGTCTTTCAAAAAGAAAAACAGGTCAAAAATTCATTTTTTTTGTATGAATTTTACAAGAAACAGACACAAAAATAGCAGAACAAAATTAGTTTACATGATAGAATAAATTAGTTTATATAGTAGAATTAATTAAAAGGGGTTTTTATGCATTCAGAAAACAAACAGCGAAACTCGTTTACAAGTTCAATTGGTTTCGTTTTGGCCGCAGCAGGAAGTGCTGTTGGTCTTGGAAACATCTGGAGATTTCCATATCTTGCTGCAAAAGATGGCGGCGGTTTATTTCTGCTCGTATATCTTATTCTTGCAGTTACTTTCGGTTTTACACTTCTCATTACAGAGATTGCAATTGGCCGCAAAACTGCACAAAGTCCATTGACAGCTTACAAGCACATTCATCCTAAATGGGGCTTTTTAGGCATTTTTTCTTTTGTCGTTCCGCTTATCATTTACCCGTATTACTGCGTTATTGGCGGCTGGGTTGTTAAATATATGTTTACATACCTTGCTTTTCAAAGCAAAGTTGCAGTTGCAGACGGCTTTTTTACAGGGTTTATTACAGCACAGTGGCAGCCAATTTTTTATACACTTTTATTTGCCCTTCTCTGCTTTGTAATTGTCTACAAAGGTGTTGAACACGGCATTGAAAAATATTCAAAGATTCTCATGCCGGTTCTTGTTGTTATTGTTATTTTCATTTCAATTTATTCACTTTTCTTAAAGCACACAGATGAAGCTGGCATCACCAGAACTGGTCTGCAGGGTGCTGCAATTTATTTCATACCGAATTTTCAAGGATTGACACTCAAAAAACTTCTGTTTGTCATTCTTGATGCAATGGGTCAGCTTTTTTATTCATTGAGCATTGCAATGGGAATTATGATTGCATACGGCTCTTATATGAAAAAAGATAATAATCTTGGAAAAGCTGTTAACCAGATTGAAATTTTTGACACTGGCATTGCAATGCTTGCCGGTTTGATGATTATTCCGACAGTTTTTGTTTTCTCTGGAACAGAGGGAATGTCTGCAGGACCAAGCCTTATGTTTATTACACTTCCAAAAGTTTTTGCTTCTCTTGGTGGTTTCGGCGAAGTTCTCGGTCTTATTTTCTTTGTCATGGTTTTGTTTGCCGCAATGACAAGTGCTGTTTCAATTCTTGAAGCAGTAGTTTCAAGCATGATTGATAAATTCGGCTGGAGCAGAAGACGTGCAACACTTATTATGGCTGGTGTCGGTCTGTTCATTTCTTTGATTGTATGTCTTGGCTACAACGTATTCTATTTTGAATTTAAACTTCCAAATGGTGCAGTAGCTCAGATTCTTGATATTCTCGATTATCTCAGCAACAATATTCTCATGCCGATTGTCGGACTTCTCACATGTATTTTGATTGGATGGGTTGCAAAACCAAAAACAACAATTGATGAAATTACATTGAACGGCGAAAAATTTGGCCGCAAAACACTTTATGTTGTTATGCTCAAATTTATTGCCCCAATCATGCTTTTTGTAATTCTTCTTACATCATTTGGTGTTTTTAACTGATTTCAAACAGTGCAAAATGCACCACACTGAATAAAAAAAAGCTTTCCGGCTGCAGCATTTATTAAACAGCCGGACAAGTTAAGGAATGCACCGCAATTTTGAATGAACATTCAATTTGAGCGGTGCATTTTTTTACATGCATCAATATTCATGCAAAAACTAAAGCTACAGGATTTTTATATGAAAAAAATTACAGTCAGTGCCGCAGTTATTTTGCGGAAAAACCAACAGACAAATCAAAACGAAGTTTTTGCAGCAGCGCGTGGCTACGGCGAATATAAAGGCTGGTGGGAATTTCCGGGCGGAAAACTTGAAACAGGTGAAACACCAGAACAATGCATTGTGCGCGAAATTTTTGAAGAACTTGCAGCAACAGTACAAACAGAAAAAACTCTTGGAGTCGTTGAATACGATTATCCAGATTTTCATTTGACCATGCACTGCATTTTGTGCACCATTACAGGCGGCGAACTAAAACTTTTAGAAGCACAAGATGCGCGCTGGCTCAATCTTGAAAGTCTGCACGATTTACAATGGCTGCCCGCAGATAAACTCATTTTAAAAGAAGTCGAAAAACTTCTCTCTTAAGCTTTCTCTGAAGTTTTAATTTTAATGCACAATTTTTGCATTGACGCAAAACTGCAAACCGTTTGCGCACTGCCTTAAATTTTTTCAGCAGATTCACTATTGACAATTTTTTTGTTTTACACAAAAATGCAACCGTGTTGCAAAAGTCATATCATACAAAAACAGCAGATTTAATTTCTCAGTTTATTCAAGAAAAACAAGAAGCAGGTTTTACAGCATCTGAACTTTCTGATTTTTTGAAACTTCATGATGTGGCTGTCAACAAAACAACAGTTTACAGAAACCTCGACAAACTTACAGAAAAAGGGCAGCTCATCAAGCACAAATCAATGATAAGCGACGGTTTCGTTTATCAGTCTGTGGACGAAGAAAACCATTGTGCAGAACATATTCATTTTCAATGCTGCAAATGCGGTTCTGTAATTCATCTGTCAGACCAAAAAACTGCAAATTATCTTGAATCTCTTTCTAAAAGTCTGGGACTCGAAATTGATTTAAGCCAGTCTTCGCTAAATGGAATTTGTTCAAAATGCAGGAAAGAAAAATGAACAGTAATAATGCAGCACACAAAAACCGGCTGCAAGCAAAAATTGAACATTCCACACAAATAAACCGCATTCAAAAAGTATTTGCAATTTTCCTCTTGATTGCCACAATCTTTTCTGCTGCATTTTGCACTGCAGAACACGACCACGACTGCTGCGGAGAAGACTGCCCTATTTGTGCAGTAATTCAAATTGCAGAAACAAGTTTAAAATTACTTGCAGTTTATCTTACATTTGCCTCTTTAAAATTTTTCAAAACATTACTTGAAAAGAAAGCCGTTTTTGCAAAAACAGTTAATTTCTTCCATTTCAATACACTTTTCTTACAAAAAACACGCCTTAACGATTAGTTCCTTTTATTTTAAGCAAAAACAAAACTCAAAAAACTGCCGGCAAAACAACGATTTTTTTTAGCAGGCAGACAACGCACAAATTACTCGAAAAAAAGGAAATAACTATGACTAAAAAACCTGTTACGCTCATTACAGGCTATCTCGGTTCGGGAAAAACTACTCTTTTAAATGAAATTTTAAAACAGGAAAAACGCCATGTTGCTTTAATTGTAAACGACATGGGGTCAATTAATATTGACGCCGCAATCATCAAAAAGAACGGTTCAGCTGTTGCTCAAAGCGAAATGTATGAAATGCAAAACGGCTGCATCTGCTGCACTCTGCGCGACGAATTTATTGAACAGGTCGAAAAGATTTCTAAAAGCAAAACAATCGAAACTGTTTTTGTAGAAGCTTCTGGCATAAGCGACCCGGGCGCCATTGCAGCATCTTTTCTCGCTTATGAAGAAGAAAACCCCAAAACAAATGTTTATCTGTCAAACATTGTAACTGTTGTAGACGCAGACCGAATTTACCGCGAATTTTTGACAGATCTTGAAAGTTACGATGAAGCCGACCAGAACAATTTAAAATCAAATGATATTACAACATTAATTGTAGACCAGATTGAATTCTGCAACGTAATCGTTTTGAACAAGCTCGACCTGCTTAACAAAGAACAGACTGAACAGGTAATTAAAATTATCCGACAGTTTCAGCCTAAAGCAAAAATCTTAAAAACAACACAAGGCAAAGTTGAAATTGAAGAAATTTCCGGCACCCAAAAATTTGATTACGAAATGGTTGATTCTTCATCTGCAATTCAAAAAGCAATCAATTCTCTTTCTGACTCAAACCGTGTTTTTACAGATGAATATGGAATTTCAAGCTTTTCGTATGAAGGCAAAAAACCGTTTGACCACAAAAAATTCATGGATTTTATTAACGAAGATTTTCCAAAAGAATTAATTCGCGCAAAAGGCTACATCTGGTTTAAAGACAGACCAGAAGATGTGCTTCTTTTTGAACAGGCAGGAAGAAATTCTTCTGTAATGGCCATTGCATACTGGGTTGATTCGCTTGATGAAAATACAAAAAAAGAATGTCTTGAAAATGATGAAGAATTAAGAAATTCATGGGATCCAGAATACGGCGACAGAATCAATCAGGTTGTTTTTATCGGCAAAGGCTACGATAAAGCAAAAATCATCAGCAGACTGGAAAGCTGTCTGGCATAAGGAATTAATTATGAAAAATATTTTTTCAGGCAGAGCATTGTTCAAAGATTTTTTCCTCACATTTTTAATTCAATTTGCAATTTTAATCGCTGCGCTTGTTCTGTATGCACTAATTCTTGGCAGCCCATTAAATTCAAATGTTTTGCAGGAAATAAGGATTGTTGGAGGAGAAGAAACTGCGCCACATCTTGCAAGGCTTATTTACATGATTTTTGCTTTTTGTGCAGGAATTGCAGGCATATTCATAGTACAAATTCTAGAAAAAAAAGAAAAATCAGATGCTGCTTTTTGGGCTGGCATTATAAGCGGATTATTCTTATGGCAGTCAATCGGTGAATGTTCCTGGCATTTTGCAATTCCATGCTTTACAGAAGGCGAAACCGTTCTAAATTATCTGCCAAGAATCGAAGGACCTTCTGCAGCAATGCTGATTATTCCATACCTTGTAGTTTTAGGTTTTTTGATTAAAAACAAAACATTTTCTTTTGGAATGCTGGCGCTTATTCTTTCGTTTACAGGAAACTGGGCTGGTCATTTTATCTCCGTAGGAACTTTTCCAGTTGTTTCAAGATTGATTGAAGAAACAAGCTGGTACAAATTAAGCGGAACTGTTTACGGCTTAGTTCTTGCTGCAGCAGGGTTGTTTAATGCCATAAAAGAAGGCAAAAACCGCCAGCAGAAAATGATTTGGTCAATTGTTTTTTATTTTGGAATTGCTGCAATTCCACTTGCCTTTATGGAAGGTTAAAGAAAAGCCGTAAATTTCAATTTTTAAGCGGCATAAAATTTTTAGGAGAAACATAAAATGAAAAAAATTATCAAAACTTTATTGATTGGCGCAATTCTTATTGCAGGAACAAACTTATTTGCAGCAAGCAAAAAATCAATTGTCTGCACTACTTTTCCAGAATATGACTGGATTCTGAACATTGTTGGAAACAAAGTTTCGACATTTGAAATTACACTTCTGCAAAAAAACGGAACTGACCTGCACAGTTATCAGCCGTCTGTAAAAGACATTGCAGAAATTGCCGGTGCAGATTTATTTGTTTATGTCGGCGGCGAAAGTGATGAATGGGTTGAAAAAGTTCTTGAAAACAACAAAAAAACAGATAAAAAAATCATCAACATGCTCGAAGCACTTGGCGACAAAGTCCGCGAAGAAGAAATTGTAGAAGGAATGCAGGCAGAAGAAGAGGAAGAAGAAAGCGAAGAAATTGAATACGATGAACACGTCTGGCTTTCTTTGAACAATGCAATTCAACTTACAGAAGTGCTTGCAGATGCAATTCAAGAAATAGACAGTGCAAATGCCGCAGTTTACAAAAACAATGCAGAAAACTACATAAAACAGCTTAAAAAGCTTGATGCTGAATATGCAAAAGCTGCAGCAAACGCAAAAAACAAAACATTGCTTTTTGGCGACCGGTTTCCTTTCCGCTATCTTGTTGACGATTATGGTTTAAAATATTATGCAGCTTTTGTTGGCTGCAGTGCAGAAACAGAAGCAAGTTTTGAAACAATAAGATTTCTTGCAGATAAAGTTGATGAACTCAATTTGAATGCAGTTCTCATAATTGAAAAATCTGATAAAAAGATTGCCAGAACAATCATCTCAAATTCAAAAGCAAAAAATCAGCAGATTTTAGAAATGGATTCATTGCAGTCAATTACAATCAAAGAAATAAAAAAAGGCAGAACTTATCTTTCTGCAATGCAAAACAATCTTGAAGTTTTGAAAAATGCATTAAATTAAAAACAGAAACATTTCAAAAAGTTCAGTCTGTAAATATGCATGAACATTCATGCATATTTACAGACAATTTTCTTCTATAACATATTGCAAATGTTGCATAGTTGCAGAATTTCAAAAATTCTAAAGCAAGACAAAGTATCTGCAAAACACTATAATGTCGTTCATGAAGCTAAATGACACGACAAAGGGAATTATCTACATTATTTGTTCTGCTTTTTGTTTTGCACTCATGGCAGTTTTTGTAAAACTTTCTGGAAACATCAATTTTATGCAGAAAGCATTTTTCAGAAATTTTGTTGCATTCTTTATAGCACTTGCCGGTCTTTTTGGTGACATCAAAAAAAATGGCAAAGCAGCGGCGGTCATTCCTAAAGGTGCTTTGCTTTATCTGTTTTTAAGGGCAGCAACTGGTTCTGCCGGTGTTTTCGGCAATTTTTATGCAATTGACCGCATCGTTCTAGCAGATGCTGCAATTTTAAACAAAATGGCTCCGTTCTTTGCAATTGTATTCAGCTTTGCGTTAATAAAAGAAAAAATCAAACCAATTCCACTTTTGTGCATTATTGTTGCTTTTTTAGGTTCCATTCTGATTGTAAAACCAAGTTTTGACTTTTCAAAAATGCTTCCAACTTTTGTTGCTTTTATAGGCGGCATGGGCGCAGGCTTTGCTTATGCATGTGTAAGAAAATTAAGCAGTTTAAAATGCAACGGCAAAATCATAATTCTTTTCTTTTCGGCTTTCAGCATGCTGCTTTGCGTTCCATATTTAATATTTCATTTTGATCCGATGACATTGCAGCAATTTTTATTTCTTTGCGGAGCCGGCGCCTGCGCAGCTGGCGGACAATTTACAATAACAGCAGCATATTATCATGCTCCGGCAAGCAAAATCTCAATCTACGATTATTCACAGATTATTTTTTCAACATTAATGGGCTTTTTCTTTTTTGGTCAGCTGCCAGACATTTTAAGTTTTATCGGCTATGCAGTAATTATTGCAATGGCACTTATAAATTTTTTATACAACAAAAAAAATCAATGAACAAAGCAGATTCTGCACTATTTTACATGCACAGCTTCTTCAATAAAAAAATTGACAGACAGAAATTCTCTCTGCATAATAAAACCATGAAAAACACAAGAAAAATATTTGTTTCAATTTTTTCAGCAATTCTGCTTGCATCTTTTTTAAATGCTGCAGAACTTCATTCTTCAAAAATAAAAAACATAGAATATAATGCAGACAAAAACAGCTACACCTGCGTTTACAAAAACATAAAAAGAAGCTTCATCTTATGTCTGCCAGAAAAATGCAATGCACAGACATCGCTTGTAATTATGCTTCATGGTTTGGGCGACAGTGCTTTTAATTTTAAAAATGAAACACAGTTTGATAAAACAGCATTAAACCGAAATTATGCCGTGCTTTTTATAGACGCAGGCGGCGGCAAAAACAAAAAACCACGCGACACAGGCTGGCAATATTACGACGATGAATTTTCAAAAAACGATGTTTCATTTATCGTAGAACTTGCAAAAGCCTGCCAGCAATCTTTTGGACTTGGCTCGCGCGTTTTTGCAGCTGGTTTTAGCAATGGCGGTTTTATGGTGAATAAACTTGCAGTAACATGCTCAGATTTTTTTACAGGCGCTGCAAGCGTCGGCGGAACGATGCCCAAAGTTGTGTGGAATTCCAAAAACGCAAAAAACAAAATCGGTTATCTGCAAATTAACGGCACAAAAGACGATGTTGTTCCAATGGAATTTATGGGAACAAATAAAAATACCCCAAACCCTTCAATGGAAAAAGTACTTGCATATTATGCCGAAATAAACGGTATATCTTCAGAATACGAAACGCTACAACTTTCAGATGTAACAACACTTCGAAATTACAGCTCAAAAGTTCAGTGGGTCATTATTAAAGACGGGCACCACAACTGGCCGTCAACGCAATTTGCACAAATTGACACAAACAGCCTGATTCTAGACTTTTTCGACCAGCTGTAGATTTTCTGCTGCAATTTACATCAAAATATCTTTTTTAATAAAACCTTTTATTTCGCCGTTTACAGTACCATCAATAACAAATATTTTGTCTGCTACCATTCTTATATACCCATCATTGCAGTCAGGTTTGTCGTCACCTTCGAGTTCTCCAATAAGCTGAACATTTGCATTTTCTACAAGGTACGGACATAAACGGTCGACCATTTTGCCAAAGAAAATAACATTCATATAAAACTGCTTGTTTTTAATTGCACCATTTTCTTTGCGCTTCTGTTTAGAAATTACTACTTCAAATTCACCAACAGAACAACCATTAGTTGCAACACTTGCACGGCAAGGTGCAGTAATTTCACCCAAACACTGAAAACTGTTATAACTGTTCATTTTGTCCCCTTCTGGCTTTTACGACTTTTAACACATGAAAATGCAGCTGTGCCTTATTTATGTTCGTAAAATCCAATCAAATTTTCTGATTATAGGTTAATTGTACAGTGTCATAGTGTCATTGAATGACCTTGTGATTATTTTTTTTGTAAAACCAGAAAAAAATTTTTAGCTATGACATTCTTTGACATGCCCCCTGTATTAGAATCAACTTATAAAAAGCAAAATGCAGATTCAATAGGAGGAACCGCATTATGGGAAAATTCTTTTTGGGAATGTTTGCAGGAATTGCAGCACTTGTTGGAGCCGCCCTTGCCGCAGAGCATTTTGGCTATTGCCCATGCTCTACTGGCGTATCACCAGAAGAAATTACCGCGGGCATAAAAATGAAAGCGGAAGAAGCAGAAGCTGCCAAGGAAACAACAGAAACAGAAGAAGGTTCCTCAAACTAAGTTGAGCTTGAAAACTGCGCAGAGCTTATTAGCTTTGTGCGGTTTCAGCGGCTTACTTTTTCAGTCGGCAGTCAAAAAGTTCGTCAATCTGTTCTTTCAGCGTGCGTAATTCATTTTCATATTCTGTAAGAACAGATTGCTCTGAATTTATGTCTTTTGGCATAAGAAGCTGGAATGTTTCGATATTGAATTCGGCTGCAAGACGTTCAAGCATTTTTAGAGAAGCATACTGTCTGCCAGATTCAATGTCATTCAGATAAGAAGGAGAAATATTGATGCGCATAGCAAAGTTTAGCTGGCTAAGCCCTGTTTTGGCGCGATAGTATTTTACATTTTCTGCAAGAATTTCTAACAGCGGTTTTGACATACCTTAATATTTAGGAAAAAATACGAAAATAAACAAAAGGATATTTTCGTAAGAAAAGGTTGTGTAAATATGAAAATATCGGTGTATAATAGATTTTAAGTCATAGGGATAAAGAGGATAGAAAATGGCTGATAAAAATGAAAAAATAAAGACTTTAGAAAATGTCGCTCTTGAAGGAGCGGCTACAGAAGTTGTACAGCGTTACGGTTCAGCTGCAAAAGAGCATTTTGTTGTATATACAGGTAAAGATAATGAAACAGGTGAACAATTAAAAAGAGGTTTAAAAGATATTGCAAAATCGAAAGTAAACCAAGACTATAAAGAAGCAAATTTAAAACAACAAGCAGGTTTTGCTGCTGAACAAAAATATACTGCCAGACAAAATGCAGAAAGTATTATCAATAAGGAAAAAACAAGAGTCCATAATACAGATGTAAAAGGAAGTGGTGATTATGATCAATTATTCGATCATATAATTACTGATGAAAATGGAATTGTTATATCACAAGAGCAGATGAAGTTTGTTGGTTCAAATCCAAAAGCTTGTCTGGATAAACTTGCTTCAAAAAAATTCCAAAAATACTTCGATGCTGATGCAACAATTACAATTCCAAGTGATTATTATGATGGAATTATTGAAGAAGCTAATAAGTCGATTAATTCTTTTGAAAAACAGTTAAAACATGCTAAAGAGACAGGAAATAAAGAACTTGAAAAATCATTAGAAGAAAAAATAGAAAAGTACAAGAAAATAAAAGAAAGTCTAAAAGATAGCGGTGTATCTAATAGTGAAGCTATGGAAGCTCGGCTACATCCGAAACTCTCAACTGCAAAGGATGTTGTAAAAGTTGCTCATAGAGCTGGGGTTGAACAAGCAGCCTATGGAGCTGCTATTGGTGGTGGAATTTCATTTATAAAAAATACAGTTGCAGTAATAAAAGGTGATAAAACTCCAGAGGAAGCTGGAGCATCACTTTTGAAAGATACAGGTCTTGCAGCTGGAACTTCATATGCAACTGCATTTTCTGGCACAGTTTTAAAAGGTGCAATGCAAAACTCAGAGTCAAAGATGATACAAGCTGTTTCTAAAACTAATTTTGCAGCAACAGTTGTAACTTCGATTCTTGAAGTTAGTAAAACCATGACAAGTTTTATAAGAGGCGATATTGATGGAATTCAATGTTTGGAAGAATTAGGAGAAAAAGGAACATCTCAACTTGGTGCAGCAATGTTTGCAGCAGCCGGACAGACTTTGATTCCCATACCTGTTGTTGGTGGCATGATAGGGTCTGCTGTTGGATATGCTTTAACTTCTGCCTGTTATGGTGAATTATTATCTGCTTTAAAAGATGCTAAATTGGCTCACGAAGAACGATTGAAAATTGAAAAATACTGTGAAGAAGCAATAAAAATGATAATCGAATATCGAGAGCAGATGAATGAAACTGTCAACAAATATTTAACCGATATACGAGGCACTTTTGATGAAACAATTATGCTTGCTGATAAAAGCATTTGGCAGAATGACATTGATACATTTATTGATGCTGCAAATAAAATGAGCATAAAAATGGGGCGAAAGCCTCAATTTAATAATTTTAAGGAATTTGATTCGCTTATGGTAAGCGAAGAAATGATAAAACTTTAAAGGAGTGTTTATGGAACAAAAACTAACAAGAGAAGAATTGATATTAATATATCTTCTCATGGCAGTCGATGGAGAGATTTCTGAAATAGAATCTACTAGATTTGATGAGCTCTTGGAAGCTTATGAATTAAATTCTGAAAAGAACTCGATAATCGGTAATGCCAAGGATATATTATCAAATCTTTCTCCAGAAGCAGCAGATGATATGGAATCTCTTTATGCATTATACAGAAGAGCAATTATAAAGATAACGAGAGGAGATTATTCCTTTGACTGGATGCCTGTTGAGCATAAGAAACAGCTTTTATGGACTATGGTCAATATGGCGTTTGCAGATCAAATAATTGCAGCCAATGAGAAAAATCTTCTTGTAGTTGTTGCAAAAGAAAGCGACTGCGAGTGGAGTATGGTTGAACAAATGCTAGATGCCGCAAAGGCTTTATATGCTTTGGATGTACAAAGAAATTGGCTTAAAACTGAAGTTTCAAAACCATCTTGTGAAATTGAAGCCATAATTAAGGAATTGGATGAAAACCAAGAAGTCATAAAAAAGAACATAGAGGTATTGTTTTAAGTTTAGGAGGAAGAAAATGCCATTGCCATTATTGTTTATTATTCCTGCAGTTGCAACAGGTGCAGTTGGGCTCGGTAAAGGTATCAAAGCTGGTATCGATTTTAAAGATGCTAAAGATACAAATGATTTAGCTAATCGTTATGTCAACGGTGCAAAAGACGAACTGGACAAATCCAGAAAGTTGAGTGGAAAAGCACTTGAAAATCTTGGAGAAAAGAAATTATTTATCCTTGATAAAAGCATAAATAATTTCATCAAAATTTTCGAACAAATTCATAATATTGATTTAGAGGAATCAAAAGGATTAGATGAACTTAATAAGTTCAAGATTGATAAACAGGCTTTCACTGAATTGAAAGAATTAGGGGGATATGCCGCTTCTTTCTTAGGCGGCACTGCGTCTGGTGCCGTTGGTGGAGCTTTAACTGCATTCGGTGCTTGGAGTGCTGCCGGAACTTTTGCTACTGCCTCTACGGGAACAGCAATCGCTGGTTTGAGCGGTGCTGCTGCTACTAATGCAACTTTGGCATTCTTCGGTGGTGGTTCTTTGGCAGCAGGAGGTCTTGGAATGGCAGGTGGTGCTGCCGTTTTAGGCGGGCTTGTTGCAGGACCAGCTCTTGCTGTAGTTGGTTTTATTGTTGGAGCAAATGCTAGCAAGCAAAGAGATGAAGCATATAGCAATCTTGCGAAAGCAAAACAGATTGCAGAAGAATTAGGTACTGCAAAATGTTTATGCGATGCAATTAAAACAAGAGCAAATCTTTTTTATTATCTGTTGATAAGATTAGATTCAGTTTTTTCTCCTTTAGTATATGAGTTAGAAAATATACTCAAATCTTCTGGTAATGATTATAAACAATATAACGATAACCAGAAAAAAAGCATTGCAGCAGCACTTGCTTGGGCTGGTACTATAAAGGCTATTCTTGATACTCCAATACTAACAGAAGATGGTTCGCTTACAGAAGAATCAGATGCGATTTGTAATGAAATAAATAAAAAATTGGAATCGTAAGAAATGTCTTTTCCCTGTGTCAAATGTGGAGAGTGTTGTCGTAACATTGATAAAATACCTCAATTAAAAGCATTTGACATGGGAAATGGCACTTGTAGATTTTTAATAAATAATCTTTGTTCTATCTATGAAACTCGACCGGAAATTTGTTGTGTCGATTTAATGTACGAAAGATATTTCAAAAATAAAATGACACGTGATGAATACTATCAATTAAATAAAGACGGATGTGAATATTTATTAAAACAAATAAACGGAGGCAAACAAAAATGAAAAGCTGTTCAACTGATTTAGATGCGTTTGAATATGAGGAAAAAGATGGGAAAATCATTCTGACAGGATTGAAAGACAAATCTCTGACAGAAATTGTGATACCCGATTCCGTTACGGAAATAGGAGGGTTTGCTTTCGCTAGCTGCAGAAACCTGAAGAGCATAAAGCTACCCAATTCCGTTACGAAAATAGGAGAGAATGCTTTCAATATCTGCAGCAGTCTGACGAGCATAGAGATACCCGATTCCGTTATGGAAATGGGAGAGTTTACTTTCGTTGGCTGTAGTAGCCTGACAAGCGCTGTGTTGCACGGTTCTGTAATAGGAGAATGGGCTTTTTCTGAATGCAAAAGTCTGTCGAGTGTTAAGATACACAGCTCTGTCATAAGACAAGGTGCTTTTGGTGACTGCAAAAGCTTGACGAGCGTTGAGATTCACAGTTCCGTTACGGAAATAGGAAATAATGCTTTCCTTGGCTGCGATAACCTGACAAGCATTGTTATACCTGATTCTGTCACGGTAATGGGAGATTGTGCTTTCTGTGACTGCAGCAGCCTGACGAGTGCTGAGATACACGGTTCTGTCATAGGACAAGGTGCTTTTTGTGACTGCATCAACCTGACTAGCGTTAAGATATACGGTTCCATTACGGAAATAGGAGATGATGATTTCACTGGCTGTGATAACTTGACGAGCATTGAGATACATAATCCTAATACAAAAATACCAGAAAATGCTTTCGATGGTTCAATAGAGATAATTTATGTGTAATGTAAAGCCTTTTAGGCTGTAATAGTCAGTGATTATTGCAGCTAAAGGGTGGCCAGCAGTTTTGTGCTGACACAAATTAGCGATGATTTTGTAAAGGAGAAAACAAAATGAAAACTTGCTCAAATTGCGGACGTGAAAACAAGGATTCTAATTTAGATGCGTTTGAATATGAGGAAAAAGATGGTAAAATCATTCTGACAGGCTTAAAAGACAAATCTCTGGAAGAAATTGTGATACCAGACTCCGTCACAAAAATAGGAGATTATACATTTCAAAATTGTACAAATCTTAAGTGCGTTATCATTCCTGATTCTGTTACGAAGATAGGAGGATGTGCTTTCACTTGCTGCAGCAGTCTGACGAGCATTGAGATACCCGATTCCGTTACGGAAATAGGAGATAATGCTTTCAATTTCTGCAGCAGTCTGACGAGCATAGAGATACCCGATTCCGTTACGGAAATAGAAGGGTATGCTTTCGCTAGCTGCAGCAGTCTGACGAGCATAGAGATACCCGATTCCGTTACGGAAATAGGAATGTATGCTTTCGCTAGCTGCAGCAGTCTGACGAGCATAAAGCTACCCAATTCCGTTACGAAAATAGGAGAGAATGCTTTCGCTGACTGCAGTAGTCTGACGAGCGTTGAGATACCTGATTCCGTCACAGAAATAGGGGAATGGGCATTCTCTGAATGCATCAACCTGACTAGCGTTAAGATATACGGTTCCATTACGGAAATAGGAAATTATGCTTTCACTGGCTGTGATAACCTGACAAGCATTGAGATACATAATCCTAATACAAAAATACCAGAAAATGCTTTCGATGATTCAACAGAAATAATTTATGTGTAATGCAAAGTCCTTTAGGCTGTAATGGTTTGAGATTATTGCAGCTAAAGGGTAGCTTTAAATATTCCTAGGTATAATATGTCAGATAAAAGAGCAACTTATAATTCACAGCGCCGGCTTATGGCAATTGACCAGTATATTTCTCAAGGAAGTTATCCGACAGCTGCATTTCTTGCAGAAAAGCTCGATTGCACGATGCGGACAATTCAGCGCGATATTCAAGAAATGATTCTGTTCTATAATGCACCGATTGAAGCTCGGCAGGGTAAAGGCGGTTATTATTATTCAGACCCGACATTTTTTCTGAAAAGTGTAATGCTTAGCGAAGGCGAGCTGTTCTCTATTGCACTTTTTGACCAGCTTTTAAAGCAGTATAAAAACACACCGCTAGAAGAAAATCTCCGCGATATTTTTAAAAAGATAACGGGAAACCTTCCAGATACCATTACGGTTGATTCTTCGTTCTTAAAATCGAATATCACGTTTATTCCAGATTTGCTTCCTGAAATTGATGCAAAAGTTTTTGAAACAGTTTTTTCTGCATTGCAGAATCATAAAACGCTTTTGTTTGATTACCGGCCTTTGCAGAAAAATACTTTTATGGAACGGAAACTCGACCCATATCATGCTGTCTGCCAGAAAGGCAACTGGTATATCTTAGGCTTTTGTCACGATAAAAATGAAGTGCGCGTTTTCAATATATCCCGCATAAAAAATGCAGAACAAACAAATGAAAGATTTAAAGTGCCAGCCAGCTTTAAGCCAGAAGATTATTTTGACAAAGAAGTTGGAATCTGGCTGAGCGCCAAGCAGAAATACAATGTGGAACTTTTGATAGACAAAGAAATCGGCACTTTTGCGCTTGAACGCAAGCTTCATTCTGACCAGAAAATCAAAGAAAACCCGGACGGCAGTATCTTTGTGCAGTTTGAAACAACCCAGCTCCCAGAAATTAAACGCTGGGTATTAGGTCAGGGCAAAACCGTAAAAGTTCTCAACCCGCCGGAACTTGTACAGGATATTCTTAGAGAAATTGAATCCGTAAAAGAATTATATAAATAATTTTTTACCTACGTCATTAGTTGCCATACCTGGTCTTTTATAATTCAGATAATCCAGAGGAGGATTATTATGGATTATGATGAGAAACACAAAGAATATATTGAACAATATTATTCTGATATAGTCGAAAGTTCAAAATTTATTAAAGAAGATAAAAGTGTAAAAACTATAATTAATCTTTCGAGAGAATAATTTTTTTTCTGTTTGATAAAAATTATTCTTGCTTTTCAAACTGACGGTTGCCATTTTGCGCATAACATCAGTTTCAATTTAATTTTTTCTCATTTAGTGCTGCCAATTCTGCAGATAATCGAAAGATATTATGAAATTTACAAACGACAATTATACAGTTACGACCATTTATTTCGACGGTCAATTCTGGTGTGCTTTAATTGAAAAATGCATAAATGGAACTAATTACGCTGGAAAATTCGTATTTGGTTCGGAACCAACAAATACAAGATTAATAAACTGGATGACAAACGAATTTTCTGACATTCCAGTTTTTAAAGTAGAAAAAAAAGAAAAAATAAGATACAAAAAGCTCGCGCAAAAACCTGCCGCAAAAAATCAAATTCCCAAATCTTTAATCAGCTTTTCTAAAGCTCAAAAAGAATATGCAGAATCAAAAAAACTTCAAAAAAGAAAACAAAAAAAGGTTGAAGAAAAAGAAAAATATCTTTTAAAACAGAAACGAAAAAAAGAGAAAAAATAAATCCTCTGACCAGCATTTATGAATGCCAGTCTGCATATTCAGATTAAACAAAGTCACTTCAAAAATTTTTATTTCAGCTGTGACTTTGTTTCAAGAAAAAGTTTAAAAACTGAATAATTTTTTTATCAAAGATTTTATATCTCTTCAATAATCGATTCACCAGCTTCTCCGGAATTCCATTTCCATGATTCATGGAAGCGAAGCCTGCCATCTTTCATAATTTCAGGCTTTGAATTGCAAGAGCCGGATTTTAATTCGTTTTTTATATTCATATGCTGATAAGTAAAATGAAGTTCATTGTTTGAATCAATGCTTCCGATTAAAAAGCCTTTTTTGATTTGACCGCCAGAATATTCTGCCCAGATTGTATTTTCTTTTTGATGATAGCTGAAAACTGTATTTTCTGAAACTTCGCCAGATTTAGAATTTTCAACTGCAACAAAATATTTGTCTTCCAAAGAAAATTGCTTTTGTTTTTCTGCAAAAAAATCTTTGCCCTTTTTATAAGCAGTTTCCAAATTTTTATTCCAGTTTTCTTCGCGGGTTTTATAAGCTTTTGTCATTCCATCAAACACACAAAAGTCTGTTTCTTTTGTCCTTTTAAACAATCTGTCACCAAACATAATCTTTTTCATGCTGTATATAAGGTTATATTTTTCAAGGTCGTTTCTGGTATTTCCTGCCGTGCAAAGAATTAACGCTTTATCCAGAAGCTTCATTGTTTTGTCTCCGTATGCAAAACCATAAGACCAGACACGGTCAAACCAGCCGACAAGTTTTGCCGGCGCTTCCGTCCAGAATACAGGATATATAAAAGCAATTGCATCAGCTGAATTTATTTTTTCCTGTTCTGCAATCACATCTGGTTCAAGCGCTGCAGCTGTACTGTAATTTGAATCACGTAAATATTCCTTTTCAGACATATCAGTCTTGAAATTCATTTTGTACAGATCTGAAAGTTCGTATTCATTACCAGAATCCACAATTCCTTTTATAAATGAATCGCGAACATTTCTTGTAAATGAATCTTCAGACGGATGACAATAAACAATAAAAACTTTCATATTAAACTTACCCTCTGGCGTTATTAGATGTTAGCACAAATTTAATTCAAGCACCATGCAGCCGTCTGTGTTAAACTTGACAGCTGCATGATTTAATTTTTTACAAATTCTTTTTCAATCTGAATTCGCGTCCTTCATAAACACGAACTGGATTTCCACGGACAAGTGATTTGCCTGCTTTCCATGCAGAATAATTCTGCATTTCTTTTGACTGTCTGTTTATGTTTTCAAGTTCAAGCTGTAATTTTTCCAAGGCACGTTTCCTGTTCAAAGACTGGCTTCTTTCTTCGGTGCATAAAACCGTAATGCCGGTCGTTTTGTGCATCAAGCGGACGCCTGTTGAAACTTTGTTTACATTTTGTCCACCGTTTCCACCGCACCTAAAAAACTGCCATTCAATTTCGCCTTCTGCTTTTGTTTCAACACAGTCAGGAATCAGGCTCACGTCAACAAACCAGTTTTTCCTTTTATGCCCCGGACGCAAAAAACTTTCGCACTTCCATTCAACGCTGCCTTCAAGAAAAGATAAATCTGCAGATGTTTCAAAAACAATTGAACTGAAACCGTCGCAAAACTTTGAAGCATTTGCAGATTTTACGACAAAACATTCCGAATCAAATTCTTTTTTAAGCGATTCAAACAGCAGCTTAACAGCAAATTCACATTCAACCGGTCCCTGCCCACTTGAAATCTGCACAATCATTCTTCGCCTCCTGCCTTAAAGTTATAAACAGGCTTTAATATTTCTGTAATTTCAACAGTCGGTTCAATTGCATTTTTAATTACATCAATGCCTCGATATGCAAAAGGTGCTTCATCAAGCGTTTCTTTTCCTATACACGACGAATAAATTCCTTTCATTGAAGATTTAAAATTGCTTACGGTAAAAGATTTTTTTACGTCGCCGCGCTTCATAATTCTTCCACTTCCATGCGGAGCTGAATAATTCCATTCCGCATTGCCTTTGCCTGTTCCAAGAATTACACCGTCGCGCATATTGATTGGAATAATTACTTTTTCGCCTTTTCTGGCACTGACTGCACCTTTCCGCAAAATCGGTTTTTGTGCATCTTTATTTTCAAAATCGATGTAATTGTGAATACACGAATAAGGTGTTTCAATTTTCCATTTCATGCCTTTTGCAATTTCATCGATTATTGCAAGTCTGTTAAGCGCTGCAAAACTCTGTACAACTTTTATGTCATGAAGATAATCTTTCATTAGATTGCCTTCAAGAAAAATTGTCTCATATGGAATTTCAATTCCACATTTTTTTAATTCTTTTTTTCCAGAATTTAGATAATAATCAGTTACTTCTTTTCCAAGATGACGGCTTCCAGAATGAACAAGAATGTAAACATCGCCGCAATCATTTTTATCAACTTCAATAAAATGATTGCCAGAACCAAGTGTGCCAAGACCGAGAACAGTTTTATTTTTTTGAATGTGCTTTAAACACAAAAGTGAAGAAAAATCTAACTGATTTATAAATCTGTGCGGTTCTTTTCTTGTTTCAAAACCAGCTGGAACAGTTTCCCTTATAATGCTGTCAAGCTGTTTAAACTCTAAGCCACGATGTTTTGCAATCTTTGCAATTGTCATTCCGCAGCCCACATCAATGCCGACAAGATTTGGCAAAATTTTTTCACCAACAGTCATGCTTAAACCGATTGGAGCAACAAAACCCGGATGAACATCTGGCATTATGCAGATTTTCTGTCCGATTGAAACATCGTTATCACAGATGTTTTTTATCTGAACGACAGCATATTCATCTAAAACAGATGAATAAACATGTGCAGACGCATTTTTTCCTTTAATAATTTCCATAAATTTCCTTTTAGATAAAAATGAATGGAAACAGGCTTGAGTCTAAAAAAATTGTGTATCTGATTTCAGATTAATAAAACAGAAGCAATGCTAAAACTGTCATGCTGACACGAAAGCAAATTTTTCCCGTTAAATTTTAAAAGAAACAGCCATGTTTCCAGAATTAGATTTTGATGTGAATGTTGATTTTGTATTTTGCATGGCTGTCCTCCTTAAGACTTTTGTATTTGAATAGATAAAGCAAATTACGGCACGCGTAACGGCTTTAATATAATATTTTGCGAACAGCTTGACAACCATTCGTTTTTGCTGAATCTCTGAAAGGTTCAATTATCTAAGATGCATTTATAAAACTGTTCAGTTTCTCTGTTTCTGTATTCATGCTTTTCGTAATAGCCGGTTAATGTTCCGTCTGAATCACGAAGCGCAACCATATATACATCCTTGTTTTCTTTTTCGTTATAAAATGTGTAGACTTTATTGTTCTCTTTGTCTTTTTTGAACCACTCCACAACTTTCATGATTAATTCATTTGATTTTTCATTGTGGCAGTCAAAAATGCTTTTGCCTGTCAAATCGCTTTTATAACGTTTTTTGGCAGTTTGGTTCATAAAAACGATAATATGATTCAAATCGCAGATTACAACAGGTGCATTATCCTGTTCCAGTACAGATAAAAACAAATTTGCAAGTTCAGTTTTCATGCAGACAGTATAAGCCGAACAGAATGAAATTATCAACAAAGCATTACTTTAATGCTTGTTTCAAAGAGAGCTTGCACAGTTAAAAAAAAAGCGCATTTATATTTTTTACACCGCCATAAGCTTTGTCTTCAGAAACTTTTCTATTTAAATCTTTAAAGATTTTCAAAGTGTACTTCAAAAACTTTCTTATTCATATAAAAAAAGAATTCTAAACAAAATTATTTTTTACAAATAACCGTTGTTTGTGTTATAATTTGGGTGCATTTATTAAACAGCCTAAGGTGATAACTAATATGGAAGTTACTATTGAGTTATTACAAAAAGTTATTGATTTTGTGCCTTCGTGCATCTTTTTTAAGGACACCGAATGCCGCTATGTTTTTGCCACACATTTCTGGACAAATCCGCTTGAAATCGAACGTTCCGATGTTACAGGAAAAACTGACATCGAAGTTTTTGGCGACATTCCTTCATCTCATGAATCTTACGAAATTACAAAAAAAATTATTGAAACCGGGAAAGGTGTTTCTTTTGTAAACGATTATTCAGTAAAAGATAAAGAAGTTTTTATTGAAATAAAAATGGAACCTGTTTTTGACGATGACAAGAAAATAATGGGTGTAATCGGAATGATGAATGACATTTCTGAAAGAATCATTCTGGAAAAAAAGCTTGAAAATGTTGCCCGTACAGATACACTTACAGGTTTGTATAACCGGTTTTATCTTGATTTCTGGAAAAAAAATGTATTAAACCCCAGTGTTTTTCCTCTGTTTATAATCTCTGCTGACTGTGACGGATTAAAATATTTAAACGACACATACGGGCATCAGGTTGGAGATGAATATCTGCATCTTGCAACTTCAGTTTTTAGAATCGGACTGCCTGAAGAAGCAATCAAATTTAGAACAGGCGGAGACGAATTTCTTCTGCTGCTTCCAAACACCACAGAAGCACAGGGAAAACGGCACATAGAACATATGGAAAGTTTTTCAAAGCATGTTACGCTTGAAAAACAAACAATTCAAATTTCTTTTGGCTATAGTATCATGAATGATTTGAATGAAAATTTTGATGAAAAAATGAATGAAGCAGATCAGAACATGTACAAAACAAAGGAAGAACATCATAAAAAAAATAAATCATAAAAACAAGCACTGCCTATTTTTTTATGAATTTTCATCGTTTTCTTACAAGAAAGATTAAAGCAACCTTTCCAGCAGCATAAACAAAAAATCTCACCGCCTTAAAAAGGCCAGCTGCAAATTTTTATGCTGAAAAGTTTGCAGAAAATTATTTTTTTTCTTCATATTAAAATTTTCTTCTTCGCTCTTAGTTTGTTTCGGACCGCTGCGCCCGCACTTTAGATGGCACTGCATTCTCCCAGATGCCCGCATTGCTAACACATTAAATTTTACCATATAAAAAGCATTTTTATGGCAACAAATATCAACATTAATGATATAATCATTTTTATAGAAAAAATGGAGATATTATGAATCGGGAATTATCAAACACAATTAATTTGTGTCTGAACGCAGTTAATTGCATTATATTGCTTACAATTTTCTTTCTGACACTAAAAAAAATTGAAAAATCTAAAAATAAACGAAACTTTACAATTTTGATTCTGACTGTTTTTATTTTTAATTTAGCAGATTGTGCAAACTGGACATGCGAAGGTCTTTCACGTTCATGGAATGTTCCAGCTTTGCGTGTCTTTACTTTTATATATTATATTATTTCTCCTGTAATTTATCTTCAATTTATGAAATTTGTACGCTGTCTTTTTGAAGATAAATATCTGAACAATAAATTTTATATTTTGTGCATAATTACCTGTTCCATTTCGATAACATTTGCACTTTTATCCTGCTTTCCCGGCTTTTTATATAATTTTTCGAGTGAAAACATCTATTCAAGAAGCAAATATCAGCTGATTGGTGTTGCAAACACTTTTCTTTTTTATGTCTGGTGCATTTGTTACATATTTTCATGCAAAAAGTTGATGAACAAAAAAACCTTTTTTACGGTTTTAACATTTCCGACACTTCCAATGCTGTTTTATATTCCACAGCTTTTTCTTTACGGAATTGCAACTGTAAATATAGGTCTTGTGCTTTCAATTATGTTTCTTTATTTTAACGTCTATAAAAAAATGAAAATTGAAGAAAGCGTTACAGCTTTTAATTCAGAATTTTTCAAAAAAAAGAAAGAAATTTCATTGGCCGAAAAAATCAAACGGCTTTTCTGCACATATGGTTTCAGCGAAAATGCAATTGAAAGCATAGAAGGCGAACTGCACGATGATACAATATCAACATTAAAGATAAATGCAACAGGTACATTTACAATCTCTTTTGCATGTTACATTCTGTCTTTTTTTATTGATAATTTAAAAGAAATCAATTCTTTAACATTTTATATTTCAGTAATAAATGGCATTTTTATAATTTTGCTATATACAATAAAACAGAAAAAAACATTTATTGTTTTTTCTGCATACATAACATATTTATTGATTGCTGCAGCATGTGCTTATTTTTATCTTGTACTGGCACAAGACAAAACACCAGTAATATTAATTATCATTCTGTTTATTTTGCCAACTGTCTTCTGTTACAAGCCTTATATCATGATGCTTGTAAATTTTTCCATAGTTTTTATTTTTATGGACTTAGCAGGCATTTACAGACCTTCATTAGATAAATATTCCGATTATGTCACTCTATTTTTTACTACAATTATGGGATTGATTATCGGCTATGCAATGTCAAAAACAAAAATTACTTCCATTTATCTTAAAAAGAATCTTGATAAAGAAGTTGCCGCAAAAACAAAACAGATAAATACAATGTCAAAAGAAATTGTATTAACTTTAATGTCTTCGATAGAATCAAAAGATGAATATACAAACGGACATTCTGCACGTGTTGCAGATTATTCTGTATTAATTGCAAAAAAATCTGGCTGGACAGAAGAACAATGTGACGAACTGTGGATGGAAGCAATGCTTCACGATATAGGAAAAATCGGTGTTCCAGACAACATTCTGAAAAAAGCAGACTGGCTTACAGATACAGAATTCAAAGTTGTCCAGAATCATACAACGCAGGGTGCAAAAATCCTCGAGAATCTTTCTTCTTTTCCAAAAGCAACAGAAGCTGCAAAATTTCACCATGAAAAAGTCAACGGTCAAGGTTATCCGAACGGCTTAAAAGGCAAAGAAATTCCTGCAAGTGCAAGAATTGTCGCAATTGCAGATGCATACGATGCAATGACAAGCTGCAGATGTTATCGACCTGCATTAGAAGATTCAATTGTTTTATCTGAACTTATAAAAGGGCGTGGCAGCCAGTTTGATGTAGAATTTCTGGATGTTTTTTTGGAACTGCTTGAAGAAAATGGCGGAACACTGGTTAAACGAGATTAACTCATTTATTCCATATAAAAAATACGGGTACCCATAAAAAACAGCAATTTTGCTTTTTGATGCACGAGCTTTTATGCACGCAAGTTTTAAAACCAGCTCTAAAAACTGAATTTTTTAGAACCTTTTATTAAATTTCGAGCTCCATTCCGCTGAACATCTGCTGCACTTTATCACCAAGCTCTTCATGCAAGATTTCAAATGCCCTTTGTCCTGTGCAGTGTCCGGTAACTAAATGCGCAATTTTAGCATTACTTACCTGCTTTGCAAACGCACGGACTTCATCTTCTGAAAGACGAAAAAGATGAAAACCACCAAGAATTGCATAGACAGGTTTTTGCGGGAAAATTTCTGAAACTTCATTTATGATATTTGCAACGCCGGCATGGCAGCAGCTGTTAAAAATAACAAGACCTTTTTCTGTTTCAAAAACCAGACTCTGCTCATGCTCAAACGAATCTGGAACAATTCTAAAACCTTTTTTTACATAAAGTTTTGAACGCTTCGCAATTTTTTCAAGATTGGGCGTATAATGCGGAATTAAAAAAACACCATTTTCAATTTTATAATTGCCGCTTATAAAAACAAAACGGTCAGCATATTTTTTAAGCCAACTTCTGTTAATTCCAATATATTTGTTTATAAACCCAAAACAATGATGATAGCACTTTTGAATCGCTGCATCCCGCAGAATAAAACTTGTCTTTTTGTTCAGCTTAAAAAAAGTTTCAATTCCATCTGAATGGTCAAAATGTGCATGAGAAAGAACTGCATAATCAATTGTGCTCAAATCAATTTTTAAACTTGCCGCATTCTGTGCAAATTTATCTGAAGCCCCGGAATCTAAAAGAAATTTTCTGCCATTATCTTCTATATATATGCAAAGTCCCCACTCTTTTTGAAGTTCACCTTTAGAAATATTGTCTATTAAAACTTTGATTTTCATGTTTTTTTTCCTTTGCTTTTCAAAATGCACAAGTAAACCTTATTTTAAAACATTTGATGTTCTTCAACTTTTTGCACAGATTCAACATATAGTTTATAGGAGAAACTTGAAAACTAATTCAACAGTCTGCCAAGAGGTTTGCTTACAAGCGAAACAACAGGACCAAGCAGAACAGAAATGCAGACAGAGCCGATAAGTGAACCTTGAATTCCATTTTCGCAAAAGCATGAAGCAATGAGCCCGATTCCGATTGCAGAAAAATCAAAAATTATGCGGATAATAAAATACGGCACTTTTGGAACTGCTTCTGAAATTATGGCAGGTAAAGCATCATATGGCGCAACACCCATCTGTGCATTCATATAAACTGCAGCAACAATTACAAAAAAAATCAAAACAGCTATAAACAAGGCAACTTTTGTTTCAATGCCGCAGCCTGCAATAAAAGCCGAAAAACCAATGTTTTTCCAGACCCAGCGGCAAAAGTCTGCAATGTAACCAATAAAAAGCATATTTGCAAGCGTGCCAAAACCAATTTTTTTTACGCCAAAAATAATAACGAACAAAAGCATAATGCCATAAACAATAACCTGTGTGTTGCCAAGCGAAAGCCCTGCAGCTTTTGCAATGTTCAGATTCATAAAACTTGCAGGGTCTGTGCCCCAGTTTATTTCAATCATTACAGAAAGCGTTACGCCCATCAAAACAACAGCAGACAGCATAAAGCTCAGCTTCTTAAAAAAATTTGAAACAATAAACTGTCCGAAAGTAAATTTTTCCCGTTTCATAGCAGAGAAAAGTAGCACTTTAAAAGCAAATATTCAATATCATAAAAAACTGCCGGAGAAACTGGATAGACTTTCAGTTTTTCCGGCAGAATTTAACAAGAGCATTTCAAATGCACAGATTTTTCTGTTTTACAAAAGGCGCTTCTTTCACTTATTCAAGGTTCAGGTTTTTAGCAAAAATAAAGTAAGTTCCTGCAAAGTAGATTCCAGAAATTGCAAGCATAACCAGAATGGCTTTTACTTTTAATTTTTTTATGCTAAACTTATACTATGAACATACTAAAAAGAATTAAACGAAAATTTCTTTATATAATCAATCACACACTAAATAATAAAGTAATTATATATTGGGATGGTGGAATTTGTAGCCAAATTAATATGTTTTGCATAGGAAAATTTTTTGAAGAAAAAGGATACAAAGTTTTCCATGATACTACATGGTTTACAACATGTGGTACAGATTTAAATGGTAAAAAAAACAGAGATTTTGTTTTTTCAGAACTTTTCCCTGAAATAAAATTAAATATTGCCTCTTCAAAACAAGTTTCGTTTTACAAAGAACATTTTATATCAAATGAACCAAATTATAAAATATTAAAACCTCCTGTTTATCTACCACTTTATTATGAAGCTTTTCCATATTTTGTTAAATATCGCAATTTATTTATACAGAATCTTAAACCTGCAACATTTAATACTCTGCAAAATAAAAAACTACTGAAAGATATAAAATCCCATAGCAACACTTGTGCAGTTCATATTCGAAGAGGAGATTTATCAAAAGCTATAGAAAGCTATGGTTCGCCTCCTGAAATTAACTACTTTATTCAAAGTATAAATACACTAAATTCAGAAAATGAAAATACTTTTTTTTATCTGTTCTCTGATGAACCTCAATGGGTAAAAGAAAACATTGTACCTAGACTTTCAAACATTAATTTTATACAAGTTTATCAAAATTCAGAAAATAAAGGTTACAATGATTTGTTCCTCATGTCTATGTGTAAACATATCATTGCCTCTCAGGGTAGTTTCGGTATTTTTGCTTATATTTTATCAGAAATGAAAGGTACACTTATTTGTCCCAATTCATTACCAAACTTAAAAAAAACAATGCTAAAAGAAAATATTCCCAATTTTTTAATTATATAGCCCAAATTTTGAGTTTTAGAAGAATTTTCAAAAAAAAGCGTAATCCTTTAAAATTTCATTAAACATAATGAGATATATGATTCATGTAAAGGATTTGAAGGCACTCCACAGATTGATAAAAATGACGAGGCTTGTTCCAGAACTTCCGAATTACGAAAATTTTCTGAAGACTTCAAATAAAGCCCTGCCTTTAATGACATTGTTTCTGAATGCCCTGCTGCTGCAGAACAGAAAAGAAAACCTGAATAACATTCATTTTATGGATTCAACACCAGTTACAACATGCCTGAACCGCCGGATTTTCAGCCATAAAGTAACAAAAGGGGTTGCTCAAGGGAAAAATCCACAAAAGGCTGGTTTTATGGTTTGAAACTTCACGGAGTTTGCAGCATGGATGGAGTATTGGAAGCTGTTTATTTTACGTCCGGAAATGTCATCGACAGTAAAGTTGTTGAAAAAATTACTGAAAATATGAAGGGCTTCTTTTATGCAGATGCAGGATATTTGAAGAATGCAGATGAGCTTAGAAAACTGGCAGAAACAGAAAGGTTCATTTATTCTGCAACAAGAAAAATATGGACAGACTGATTTCACGGAAACAATTGAACAATTTTAGGAAAAGAAACATCATTGAAACCGGATGGGGCATCATGAAACAAAATTTTTCTCTCGAATATCATCAGGCAAGAAGCATGACAGGTTTATTCCGTCATTATGATTCAGCAATTTCAGCCTATATTTTAGAATACAGGCTGAAATCTACCCTGAAATTGAAAACTCGAATTTAGGGCTAGATAGAAATTTTGCATTTTACAAAATCATTTTAATAAAACTAGAAAATAATACAATATTCAATATCATAAAAAAACTGCCGGAGAAACTGGATAGACTTTCAGTTTTTCCGGCAGAATTTAACGAGAGCATTTCAAATGCACAAATTTTTCTGTTTTACAAAAGGCGCTTCTTTTACTTATTCAAGGTTCAGGTTTTTAGCAAAAATAAAGTAAGTTCCTGCAAAGTAGATTCCAGAAATTGCAAGCATAACCAGAATGGCAAGATAAAAAGAACCGTTATTTAAAACAAAGCTTGAATGTGAAATAAAACTTACCAATCTGATTGTGATAAAAATTATAACTATTGCACAAACAAACTGCAGAAAACCTTTGTTTTTCTTAAAAAGATGTGCAAACGAATCTACAAGGAATGTAAAGTTTGTTATCATAAGGCAAATTGCTACAAAAAGTACAATTGCATTAATAATAAAGCCAGCTTTTGAAACATCGCCTCTAAAAGCACTATAAAGAAATGATTCATAGTTTTGCATAAAGGCAGACAGACCGCCATCCTGATGAATTATCGTTGCATAGCACAAGAAAAAAGAAAGCAGAATCACAGCAGCACAAATCAAGTCCCACAGAACGCTTGCAAATACACGCCCCCAGAGATGTTCGCCAATTGTAACCGGCAGAGAAAGATTAAGATATGCTTCTTCGCCAAGCATGCTTTTTTTAAAACGGTTTTCAAGAACAAAAACAGTAATGATTACAGAAGCAATGACAAGCGTAAAAAAAGCACCGCCACTGACTGCACCGGCAGCAGTTTCTGCCTCGTTTGATGCTGTAGAATAACTTAAAGAAAAACCGTTCGAGTTTACTTCAAGCTCTTTTTGAAATTTTGCAGGATTTGCAGTAAGCCCTGCAAGAAGACCAAGAATCAACAGAACACCATAAAGTGGCAGCAGTCTTCTTGAAGAATGCAAAAATTCATATTTAATTACTTTTCCAATTGCCGGAAATGGATTTCTTATTGTATTCATAATTTCTTCTCCTATAATTCTGTGTTATAAACAGATAATTTTTGTTTAGCAGCGGAACTCTTCGCGGAACAAAGAATCAATTGATTTTCCAGTTTCTTCACGGATAGAATCCACATCACCCTGGCGAACAATGTGTCCTTCTTTTAAGAAAAGAATGTGATTCAAAACTGATTCAACATCTGCAATCAAATGCGTAGAAATAATTACAGTTGCATTTTCGCTGTAATTTGAAATAATCGTATTTAAAATAAAATCACGGGCGGCAGGATCAACTCCGCCAATCGGTTCATCCAAAAGATAAAGCTGAACGTCACGGCACATTGTTGTAATGAGCTGAACTTTTTCTTTTGTTCCTTTTGACATTGTTTTCAGTTTATCCTTTGGTTCAATTTTCAAGGCTTTCAGCATGTCCAAAGCTTTTGGCTTATTGAAATTGCTGAAAAAGTCATTGAGCATAGACATAAGATCATACACATTCATCCAGTCGTTCAAATAAACTTTATCAGACTGATATGCAACAAGATCTTTTGTATGAGCAGAAGGTTTTTCGCCCAGAACGAAAATCTCGCCGTTTGTCGGTTGAAGAAGACCTGTTGCAAGCTTCAGCATGGTTGTTTTTCCGCTTCCGTTTGGTCCAAGAAGCCCGACAATTGCACCTTCTGGAATGCATAAATCAACGCTGTCCAATGCGTTTTTTGAACCATATGTTTTTGTAATATTTTTAAGCTCTAAAACACTTTTCATATTTTTATCTCCTTTCAATCAGTTATCTTCTTTATCAAAGCAATTATTTCATTCTTTTCAAAACCGAATGATTTCATCCGTTCAATAAATGCTTCTATCTCTTTCTGTGCAAAATCGCTTTTCATATCAGAAATCAATTCTTTATCATCTGTAATGAACCGTCCAGACGTACGTTCCGCCCTGACAAGACCGATTCGTTCAAGTTCAGAAAGTGCTTTCTGCATTGTGTTCGGATTTACTTTTGCTTCCAGTGCAAGTTCCCTTACAGAATCAAGCCTGGAACCTTCAGATAATTCTCCAGAAACAATCTTTGCCTTAAACATTTCCATCAACTGAAGATAAATCGGTTTATCATTTGTAAACTGATATTCCATACTACCTCCATACTTCAGTTATCTTAATTTATGCAAATATGCATACGCTGTTTGTACTCTTGTATTAAGCACTTAATACAAGAGTACAAACAAAAACATTTTTTGTCAACTTTTTTTAATAAATTAAAATTTTCTCTGTTTTTTCCTATAAAAAACAAACTTTGTCTTTAATGACTTTTTTTAATAAACCTTATAATATAGCCGCATGAAAATTAAAGATTTTTACAAAACACTTTTTGCCATTGCAATTCCTATTACGCTGCAGAACATGCTGCAGACTTTTATAAACATGCTTGACACCATAATGATTGGCAAACTTGGTGCAGTTGAAATTGCAGCAGTTGGTTTGGGGAATCAGGTTTTCTTTGTGCTGAACATGATTTTATTCGGCATTACTTCAGGCGGTTCTGTTTTTATTGCCCAATACTGGGGAAAAAAAGACACAGATGGAATTAAGCGTTCTCTTGGAATAATGCTTTTTTTGAGTACGGTCGTTGCCGCAGTTTTTACAGCTGGCAGCCTTTTAATTCCGGAATATATAATCGGACTTTATTCACCTGACGCAGAAGTTATAAAAGTTGGTTCAGAATATCTTAAAACAGTCTGCCTTAGTTACATTCTTTTTGCCATTTCGTCCGCATTTGTGCTTGCATTTAGAAGCACAGAACATGTAAAACTGCCGCTTTTTACAACAGGGTGTTCGCTTGTCATAAACCTTGTGTTCAATTACCTGTTTATTTTTGTCTTTAACTGGGGCGTAAAAGGCGCAGCTTTTGCAACAGTAATTTCAAGAGCTGTTGAATTCTTTATTGTAATATTTATTTCATACAGCAGAAAATATGAAGCATGCGGAAACTTTGCAGAATATTTTGCATTTGACAGAAGTTTTGCTGCTCGTTTCGTTAAAATTGCTTTTCCCGTAATGATAAATGAAACATTGTGGGGGCTTGGAATTTCAATTCAAAATGGAATTTTTGCTCATGCCGGCACTGATGCAATTACAGCTTTTAATATAACCGGAACAATAAGCCAATTAACATGGGTTTTCTTTATTGGTTTGGGCAACGGTCTTGGTGTAATCATCGGCAAATTTATTGGCGCCGGCGAAAAAGAAAAAGCAGTTATGTATGCAAAGCGTTCTTTATGGTTTATGCCTTTAATGGGTGCTTTAATCGGCAGCCTGCTCTTTCCGCTTTCTAAACTTCTGCCGCTTTTTTTCAATGTAAGTCCCAAAATTATTTCTGACGCAAGACAAATGCTTTTTGTTTTAATGCTCAGCTATCCGTTTAATGCTTCAAACATGAACTGGATTGTCGGCATCTGCAGAAGCGGCGGCGACACAATTTTTGCTGCAATTGCAGAAATTCTGTGTCTTTATTTTATTTCACTTCCGTTCGGTTCATGTGCTGCCTTTCTTTGGAAACTGTCGCCGGCACTTATTTATGCATGCCTTCAGTCTGAACAGATTGTAAAAACAGCTGCAGGTCTTTGCCGCATTTTAAGCGGAAAATGGCTTCATGACGTTACAAAAAAGTAAATACAATGAACTTCTTCTGATTTTATTTTTTACTTTCCAGCTTTCTTACAAAACGTGCCGGGTTTCCATACCACAATTCATTTGCAGGAACATCGTGTGTTACAACACTTCCAGCACCAATCATTGCATTTTCTCCGATTGTGTGACCTGCAACAATTGTGCTGTTGGCACCAATACTGGCACCTTTTTTTACAAGCGTTTCAGATTCATGTTCCTGATATACTTTTGAGCGTGGAAAAAGATCATTTGTAAATGTAACATTAGGTCCAATAAAAACATTATCCTCTATCGTTACACCATTCCAAAGCTGAACTCCGCTCTTTACTGTTACATTATTCCCTATTTTTACATTGTCTTCGATAAGAACATTTGCGCAAATGTTACAGTTATCTCCAATTTGTGCTTTTGGAAAAATCACACAAAACTGCCAGATGTTTGTATTTGCACCAATTGATGTTGACTTTACGTCACTTAACGGATGAATCATAGCGTTCCTGAAATTAATAAGCTGAATGAAAATTACTTTGCATATTATAACCAACCAACACAATTTAGCACAAGTATAAATACATGAACTTTGTTTTGTTAGTTTTTATTGATTTTGCCATCAATGCGTGCAAACTGGCTCATAAACTGCCATGCATATTCACAAGTATGTTCTCGACAGTCGTGCCCCTGCCCGCTTATGCTTCCAAAAATATTGTGAACTTCTCCGTCTTTATTCTTAAAAAGCTGAAGCGTCAATGTTGCATCTCTTGTTTCATCATAATGCTTTTCTTCTATATCGCCGTTAATTCCCCAAATTTTATTTTCCCAGTTTTCTTTATTTTCAAGTTTAACGTCATATTTTTTAACCGCATTATTCAATTCGAGTGCATACTTCATTCTGTTTATACATTTTTGCTCCTGAAACGGCAGTTCCGGCAAAGGTGTAACTTCGCCACCTGCATAAAAAATTGGAACAGGAACTACTGTATTTACAGATTTATTAATTTTCTTAAAATAAACATTTTCTCCGATGTCCACAGTTGCATCCATTGGAGCTGCGGCAGCAATCAATTCTGGATACTCTTGTATTAAATCCCATGTTTTAATGCCGCCCATTGAAAAGCCCGTAGCATAAATGCGTGTCTGGTCGATGTTGTATTTTTTCTTAAGAATTTCTACAAATTCAACCATTTCTGTTGCTGTGCTGTTCAAATGGTTTTCAACCGTTACAAGCAGAAAATTATGTCTGTGTGCAATTTTTGCCCAGCCTGCCATTATGCTGAAAAAGAAACAGCTGTCGCCGCCGCCGTGAAACCCCAAAACAAGCGGAACAGGTCCTTTGTCAAAAAGCCCTTTATTATAGAAAGCAAAATAACCAATCTTGTGTTTTTTTGTGCCTTTGTCGTCTCCATTATTGTCAGCCGATGTAGTAACTTCAGCAATGCAAGGCTCACGAATTAATCCGTCAGAAATTAAATCCGGATCAATTTCAAGTTTTCCAATCATGCGCCGGAACTTCTTTGAAAATGCGTAGAAATCTTCTTCAAACGAAGGTTCTTTCTTTTCCAAAAAATATTTACACTTTTGGGCAAGAAGCCTGTTGATTTCTGCACTGTTTCCATAAGAAACAACCGGAATATCATCAGCCTGAACATCAGGTTTTGCCGAAACATTTGTCAAAATGCATGTTACCGGCGCTAAATCAGAACGCCCCCAAAGACCGTCGCCTTCAAAATGTTTAATGCAGTTCTTTGCAATATAATCTGCGGAATCTTCAAAACCATAAAGACAAATTCTGAAAATTGCACCGCGCATAAAATAACCGTCAATATTATTTGTAAATCTGTTCCATGCTTTTACGACTCCGTTTTCGTAATACTGATGTATTCGGGAGTTTGTAATGATTTCTGAAAGAATGTCTGGAGCAGCATTGTTCCAGTTGCCTGTTTCAGGATAAATAAAAACAACACTCGAAGCAAAATCAGAAGCAAGCTTTTCAAAACCTTTTTCGCGTGCAAAAACAGCTGCTTCTTCATACGAGAAATCTTTTGGTGCAAAAACTAAAAGATATGGCGCAATAAAACCATAATTTAATATTTCAGACTGAAGATCCGCTTTTGCAGCCGGAACATAAACAGTTGCTTTAAATTTTTCAAATGTATTTGACCATATTACTGCATTATTTTCTAATTTTGTTACTTGTGGAATTGAATTCATTTTTTACTCCTGCAAATATTACATCAATGACATCAAGAAAGAAGTATTATTGAACACAATTAAGTATATCAAGCCGTTACATTTTCATTATCTGATTCAATTAATAATTTAATAATCATTAAGCCTAAAACCCATTTTATTAATTCATTTACAAAATAATATAAACCCATTAATAACACTTTATCAGATATTTGATTAATCAATACCTTGAAAATAAAATATTTTATCACCCAATTAAAAATCCATGGAAGAAAATTTAAAACAACAATTATACGTTTGGTTTTTATTGGAATTTTTTCTCCTAAATAAATACAAAAAAGCAACAATGGAATAATGTATCTGCCACCAGGAATAAATAAAGACAAATAAAATAAAAACCACCATTTTGGGATTTCCACAAATTTTTCTTTTGAGTAATCCATAAAAAAAATGACTAATAGAAAACATGTAATTACAAATAAAATAAAAACAGGAATCATAAAAAACTTAAAAACCTGTTCAGAAGTTAAATTTTCTACATAATATGAAGAAAGGAATAAAAATACTAATCTCAAAAAAATAAGTGTTAAATAAATTGATATTGATAAACTTAATTGCTTTTTTCTACTTTTTAAAACATCCATTTATTTTCCCTTTGCAATGCTGCTCATAATTCGCATGGCATATGAAATTATCAAAAGTATAATTTATTCAGTTACTTTTATTTAAAAGTGTAACTTATTCTTTCCTTCTTTTCCATAAGAACTTTTATCTATTTTTATATCTCAATTTTAAGTCTGCTAAATCTTCTTGATGTATCAAAAAATCTAAAATATCATGCAAATTCGGTTTTTTTAGCAGAAATTCAATAAAAAAAGAACAATTTTTTAGGGTAACAAAAGTTACCCTAAAAATATGACAAAAGTCACCGTTGCATTCTGTCATCAATGACGTTATGCTAAACTTATCAAAAGGAACTTCAAACTGCACTTTTGAAAATACCAAAAGGAGGTAAAAAAATTATGGAAAATATTATTTCAACTTTGAGTAATAATCTTCCATGGATTTGGGTTGCAGTGACAATTATATGTATTGTCATAGAAACTTTTACATTTTCACTTACAACCATCTGGTTTGCAATCGGTGCTTTTGTAATGGTTTTTGTTGCATTTACACCACTGCCATTTGTAGCTCAATTATTCTTATTTGTATTGATTTCTTTGGCTCTGCTTATTTTTACACGCCCGATTGTACAAAAAAAGCTTGTTCAAAATAAAATAGCAACAAACTATGAACGTGTAATCGGACAGATTGCCGTTGTCGTAAAAAAAATTACACCAACAGAAAAAGGAACAATAAAAATAAACGGAATGGACTGGACTGCTTCGGTAAAAGAAAATATTATTCTTGAAGAAGGCAGTAAATGCACAATTGAAGAAATTGTAGGCGTTACAGCCTACGTAAAAAAAATATAATTAACAGGAGACAAAATTATGAGCTATGTAATTATTGCTGTAATTATCATTGTAATGATTTTGATAATCACAAATATCAGAATCGTTCCACAGTCAGATTCTTATGTTATTGAACGCCTTGGCGGATATCACAAAACATGGAGCGTTGGTCTTCATGTAAAGGCTCCGTTTATTGACCGCATTGCAAAAAAGGTTTCTTTAAAGGAAAAGGTTTTTGACTTTCCGCCACAGCCAGTTATTACAAAAGATAACGTTACAATGATGATTGATACTGTAGTTTATTTCCAGATTACAGATCCAAAATTGTACACATACGGTGTAGAAAAACCAATCAACGCTTTGGAAAACCTTAGTGCAACAACTTTGCGTAACATCATTGGTGAACTTGAACTTGATGAATCTTTAACAAGCCGCGACGTTATCAATACAAAAATGCGCTCAATTCTTGACGAAGCAACTGACCCATGGGGAATTAAAGTAAACCGTGTTGAAGTTAAGAACATTGAACCACCACAGGCAATCCGCGAAGCAATGGAAAAACAGATGAAAGCTGAACGTGAACGCCGTGAACAGATTTTGATTGCTGAAGGTCATAAACAGTCTGCAATTCTTGAAGCAGAAGGTCAGAAACAGGCAATGATTCTTGCTGCCGAAGCTCAGAAAGAAGCTGCAATTCAGAAAGCAATGGGTGAAGCAGAAGCAATCCGTGAAGTTCAACAGGCTAAAGCACAAGGTATGAAAATGCTTAAAGCTGCTGAAATGGACGACAAGGTACTTAAACTTCGCAGTCTTGAAGCATTTGAAGCTGCTGCACATGGACAGGCTACAAAAATTATTGTTCCTTCAGATTTGCAGAATCTTGCAGGCATTGTAACAAGCATTACTGAAATTGCTAAAAAATAAAGAAAATTCTAAAGATTAGATTCTTGCTAATTTTTAGAAATATCCATAATTAATTTACTTAATCCCAATATTTTACATTAAATGTTAGTATTGGGATTATTTTTTATGTTATTATATGTATATGAACCTTAAAAAAACTGTTTTTATCTTTACAAGTGTTTTCTTTTTCTATTCAATTTTATTTATGTCTTGCAAGCAGAAAAATAAAAGTTCCCAAAAGCTCGCAGACAAAGCAGAAGTTCAGAAACTTGAACAGCAGATGAAAGAGCAGTTGACGCTAAAAGGTGTCTCTGTTTCAGCAATTCAAACTCCCAAAAAATTGCCACATGGAATTGATATTTTTGATTCAGCAGAAGAAATTCCCGTTTCTTCAAATGTAAAGGTTCACAAAGTAAAAGATGTTGTTGTTGATAATTGGGAAGGCGATTTTTATCAGAATGAGCCAATTTTTATAATAGCAAATGCAGAAAATAAATTAAAAAATCCAGAAGAAGCAAAAGCAGATGGCTGCACTTGTTTTATCCAGAAAAAAATGATTATTTATTTTCCGGTTGAATATGATACTGTCATTTTTTCAACACAAATATATGATGGCAAAATGGCTTACGATTGCATTCCTTTTGCGGCATATAAGGCAAAAAACACTATTGAAAATATGAATTATTTTTATTTTGCGGTACAGAACCCGGAATTAATTCATGTTGATTTGTATTCTTCAAAATCTGGAAAAATGTATTGCAACAAAAACGAAGCCGATTATGGATTTAAAATATTAAATAAAGTAAGCACAGACACTTTTAAAAATATTCCAAAAAATACTGCATGGACTGTAAATAAAGAAGGTGGAATTGAAATAAAAAACTTTCCATATGGAGAAAAAATTGCAGAGCTTTCTAATCAGACTAAAGTTACGCAAATAAACGACAGCCAGTTATGTTTTTATGAATGCATTGACGGAAAATATGGATATTGGATTTTAGTAAAAACTGATGATGAAACTTCCGGCTGGATTTTTACGGGCTTTTGCCAGAAACAATAATTTAATTTTATAAAAGGATAAGAAAAAGTGTTTACTAAAATTATAGAAAAACCATTTAAAACAGTGTCTGCAGTTGGCGTTCTTTTTGTGATTGCAAGTATTATTTTAAATATCTGCACAGGTTTTTCATATGAAGACAGTTTGTTTCCTTTTTCTAAAATAATTACTTTTGCAGCAGAAGGAATTGTGCTTTTTCTTTTTGCATTAACTTTTTTCTTTTATAACAAACACGTTCTTTATTATATTGGAATTGAATTTCTTGTTTTTGAAAATATTTATAACGGAAACATCTATATAGCGCTTTTTCTTTCATCACTTTTGTTAATATTTTTGTTATTTGAACAAAGGAAAATTTCCACAAAAGAAATAATTATTTATGCATTTATTGAACTGGTAAAAATTGCGCTTGTAATTCCTTATGGAATAACAGATTTTTTCTATTATGTGGGACTTACTCTTTTTGCGCTATGTACAATTGGCTGTATAAATCTTTTATTTCACCATGCTTACAGCAAATCTGATGAAACAAGTTTGAATTTAGATGATTTAAAATTATCTGAAAGACAGAAAAATTGCATTTATGAAATTGTCGTAAACAACACAACTATAAAGGCGCTTGCAATTAATCATCATGTAAGTGAAAGTGCAATTAAAAAAGATCTTGCCACAATCTATAAAATTCTTGGAATTTCTGGCAAAGCAGACCTAAAAGCATTGTTCATCGGCTATAAATTTAATGAATAAGCAAAAAAACTTTTTCAAAGCGCAGGTTGTTCATATTCAAATATTGGCATGTCATCAGATAAAAAAATCCAGAATTTTGAATATTTTTCAACCCATGCCTGGTTGCTTACCCACATCGGCGATGTTGTCAATATATAAAGCCAAACACCGTCTACATCATCAACAGTTTCGCGTTCACCAATTTTAAGCACTTTTACTTTCATGCCGCTTTCATGATTCAGCGTTTCATACAAGACAAGCTGATTAAATCCAGGCTTTTCCCTTAAATCAATTGTTCCCAATATCGTAAAATATGAATTTTTCTGTATGCCATGGGCAAATACATTAAAGCTGCACAAAAAAATCAACACACACAATATTGTTTTTATTTTAATTTTTTTCACTGTATTTTCCTTATAAAAACAAAAATATCTGTCATTATTTTTATGTCTTTTACTGATAAACAATAAAATTTTCTGAATGTTACCGGCAGAGAAAAGCTTCAGCATTATTTTGCATTATTATTTTATTTTCAAAAAATGACGAACCTCGACGCAGAGCGTTCGAGGTATCGTCGTTCTAAAAGGAAATTGCAC
>JAZQNK010000100.1:0-39394 GCA_045627325.1 Treponemataceae bacterium
ATGGCTACGTTCCGACTTGAGGATTTTCCATGGATAAAATAATTACGTTCGGCGAAATTATGTTAAGATTAAAATCGCCCGAACACGAACGTTTTTTTCAGCAGCCTGTCTTAGAAGCAACTTTTGGTGGCGGCGAAGCAAACGTTGCAGTATCTCTTTCATTGCTCGGCAAGCAGGGCGTCTTTGTAACAGCTTTGCCAGACAACCCGATTGCAGACGGTGCTGTTTCAGCAGTCCGTTCACATGGTGTTGACGTTTCATTCATAAAAAGAACAAAAGGACGCATGGGAATCTACTATCTTGAATCTGGTGCAAATCAGCGTGCTTCAAATGTAGTCTACGACCGTGAATATACAAGCATTTCAATGGCAAAACCAGGCGACTTTGACTGGGCTTCAATTTTTTCTGGTGCAAACTGGTTCCATATTACTGGAATTACACCAGCTTTAACAGAATCAACTGCGGCACTTTCACTTGAAGCAGTAAAAGCTGCAAAAAAAGCAGGCTGCACTGTTTCAATAGACTTAAACTACCGCAAAAAACTCTGGAACTACGGCAAAACTGCTGCTGAAGTAATGAGCGAACTTGCAGCTTACGCAGATGTAATCATTGCAAACGAAGAAGACATCCAGAAATCACTTGGAATTTCTGCCGATGTTGATGTTACAAGCGGCAAACTTGATACAAAAGCTTATAAAAACTTAGCAGAAAAAGTAAAAACTGCATACCCAAATGTTTCTGTTGTTGCAATTACTTTAAGAGAATCTCATTCAGCAGATTACAACGGATGGAGCGCAGCACTACACGGTAAAACAGGTTTTTATCTTTCAGAAAAATATGAAATTACAGACATTGTTGACCGTGTTGGCGGCGGCGACAGCTTTTCTGCAGGGCTCATCTTTGGACTGCTTGAATTTACAGATGACGAAGAAAAAGCCGTAAATTTTGCAGCCGCAGCTTCTTGCCTCAAACATTCAATTCCAGGCGACTTTAATCTTGTTACAAGAAAAGAAGTTGAAAGCCTGTGTGCCGGCGACGGTTCTGGCAGAGTGCAAAGATAAAACGAAACATTTAAATCAATAAAAAATCAGCGGATGTTTCTGTCACACACAGACAAAACATCCGCTTTTTTTCATTTAATGCAAAATCCAAACATTTATTCAGCACAAAATCCAGTTTACATAAATTTAAAGTTGCAAGATTTAATATCACATATTATTATAAACAAAGGCTTTATATAAACTGGAACAAAAACAAAGTGACAGAACTTTATACAAACAGTGAACAACATGACAATATGATTGCAGCAAACAAAGCGTTTGTTTTTATGATACTTGAAATTGTTATGTTCATTTTAAACGCAGCCGGTATTTTTTGTGTAAACCAAAAGCTATACTTAATTCAATTTTTTATTTCCACTATATTATTCATTTTCATACAGCTATTTGGACGGCTCCCTGTTCTTGCAAAGAAAAAGTTTAGTAAATTTGTAATTATTTTTCTTTCGTTTTTACTTACATTAATAACAATGACAATACTGAATTTTCATGCATCACTTACATTGTGCTTTCCAATAATTATTGTTCTTAACTATCATTCCAGAAAACTCACTCATTTTACTTTTATATTGACACTTGTCAGTGCATTAATTTCACCAATACTTGGTGCATACTTTAAATTCTGGGCAGTAGATTATTTTGTTTTTTTAATCGATATTATTGCCCCAAATCTGATAAACGGAACTTTATTAGAACCATATATGATTGCTGAAAGCAAAGGTCTTCTTAGCGTTCTTTTATTCATTTCGCTTCCACAAACTGGTTTTGCAATTGTTTTTGGAACAATCACCATACTTGCAAATAAATTGAATCGAAAAAATTATGAAAATCAGATTAATGAGCTTAGAGAAGCAAGAGATAAAATCTTAGCCGGAATGGCCGACATTGTTGAAAACCGTGATTTCAACACAGGCGGACATATTAAACGCACAAGCGAAATCGTAAAACTGCTAGTTGAAAATTTGCAGTTTGACAAAATCGAACATCGAACACTTAAAAACGATTATGCAGAATATGTCATCCGGACAGCCCCAATGCATGACCTTGGAAAAATTTCTGTTCCAGATTCAATCTTAACAAAACCAGGAAAACTTACTGCCGAAGAATTCGAAATTATCAAGAAACATCCTCAAAAAAGTTATGAAATCATCGACAGCATTTTAGCTGGTCTAAAAGACAGCATGTTAATGGAAATTGCAAAAAATATAGCTTTGTATCATCACGAACGTTATGACGGAAGCGGTTATCCAAAAGGATTAAAAGGTCATGACATTCCACTTGAAGCAAGAATAATGGCTATTGCAGATGTTTATGATGCACTTGTCAGCAAACGCTGCTATAAAGATTCAATGTCACACGAAAAAGCTTGCAGCATTATAAAAGAATCAATGGGTACACATTTTGATCCAAATCTTTGGGACTGTTTTGAAAAAGCATATCCTAAAATCGTTGAATACTATTCGCTGTATGATTTTGAAAAAGATACCAGTCAAAATATACCTGAAAACAGCACAAAATCCAGTATTTAATATTTCAAAACAATCTTACACAAAACAGCAAAAAACGACACACTATTTACAACAAGAAGGCAGATGATTTCAGCATAAAAAACAAAATCTGCAGTGCTTAACAGTTAATTTTACAAGCACAGCAGATTAAATTTTCGTATTAACAGAAAAATAAACAAATCTCGCCGCAAAAATCAAAAAAACAGCTTAACCATGAAGGCTGTCTTTATGCGAACGTAAACGTTCTTTTGCAAGCGGAAGAAGATAAGTTAAATGCTCAACTTCAGAGCGGAAAACAAGCCCATGAGCTAAAGTATACTGAAAACGGGGATGTTTCTGAATTTCTGTAAACAGCTGCTCATCAAGAGTAATAAGCAGGCGATGAATATCTTCTTTTCGCAAATCCTGTGAAATTGCACAGAATTCTGCATTGCCAAAATAACCGATTTCAGCACGTCCGTTTAAGTTTTCCTTTATATGATTGGAAAAAGCAACAAGAATATCAGAAACATCAAGCGAAAGCAAATCAGGTGTTTCTCGTCCTGCCGGAACAAGCTGAAGCATAAGGATTGAAAACTCACCTCTTTCATTTTCATCAAGCGATTTCAAATATTCATTTATAGCAAAAGAATTTAAAAAACCTGTTTGATAATCAAGACGTAAATGTTTTTCGTTCAAAGCCTGCATGGCTTTTTTGCCAGATTCAGGACGGATATTCAAAAGATAGCTTGAAACCATTACAGTAAGAAAAATAAGCAGTCCAAATGAAACAGGACTTCCCTGCATGACCGCCAGATTCAGCATAAGATATTTCTGAACAGGATAACGCACAATATCAACAATAAAAAAGAACAACATCAGCAAAAATCCAATCGAAGGCAGACGTTCCTGCCAGAACTGCAGGCGAATATTCCGGATGCTTATATATAAAGCAAAAATAATTTCAATTCCAAGCAAAACAAACTGAACATTTCGTGTTGCAGGCAAATGCATAACACCAGAATAATCAAGCAGCAAAATTAAGGCACAATAAACTGCAAAAATATAAATCAAGCAGAGAACTATCTGTTTTTCAATTTTGCGGCGTGTTATAACTGTATAAAAAAGTGCAAGAACTGCAAAATTAGTACAATAAAGCGAAACATGTTCCATCCATGAATTCAATGAATAATTTGAAAAGAATATAACCATACATCGGTTTGTATAAAGTTCAAAAATGCCAAGCCACAGCAGCGACTGAGACAGCGCCAAAATTTTAGCAATAGGTTTATTAAAAAAAACAAAGAAAAGAATGACAAACGAACTTACAAGTCCAAGTACAACCAGAAAAACAGCAATAAAAATCAAAAATAAACGACCGGAAAGCATATTGCCAAATGTCTTTTCGGCAGATTCAATCCATGCAGGCTGAAAAGAAGTAAAAGAGCGCTTTTCTGTAACATTCAAAACAATTTTTACACGGTCGCCCTGTTTGTAATTTTCAAGGCTTGCAACATGTGCTCCACAACCAACATTCTTTGACTTTTTTAGAAGCTCCTGACCATACGTATAAACCAGCTCGTCATTCAGATAAAGTTCAACAGTACAATAAAGTGTATAAATTCTAAGCACAGGATTCGGAACATTAAATTGAGGAAGGACGTTTTCAAGTTCAATTGTTGTTCCAGTTGAAACAACAGGAAAAGAAAAATCGGTTAAATCAACATTTATATATTTTCTGTCATCTATCAAAACAGACCAATTCTTATTGAAAGATACTGCATCAAACACGATTTTCTGTTCAAGCTTGTTCATAAACCAATAAAAAACTGAGAAAAATAAACATAATGCAAAAGCAGCAAAAACTCCAAAACGGAACATGCCCTTTAGTGAATAATTTTCCTTAATCTGTGTCATTGCATACCAAAACAAAAAACCAAAGAATACATCAAATCTATAAAATGATTTGACAATAAGAAATCTTTAAAAATTTAGTTTTTAGAGATTTCTTTTAGTTTATACGATAGACCTTGTGTTAGCAAGCAAAAAAGCATTTTTTTTGCGTAAGTACACCTTTAAAATTAATCTGTACCTTCGATGCATAGCGATTAGAATGTGTTTTTCTAAAAAAATATTACAGACAGATTAACTGCTTTTTATTTCGGTTCAGAACGTTATGTTTCTTCTAAAACAAGAATTAAAACTTCTGCATAAATCAGCAGCCTGAACCGGCTGCACAAGCAGAATAACATTCATTATTGATTTTTTGGTTTTTCAATTTCTGTAATTTCTCTTTCTTGTGCAGATGCACGCTGAATGCCTTTTATTAAATATTCATACCCGGCACGAACTTTTCCTGTCTTGCGGTCGATAAAGCCGAAACTTTCTCTGCCAGTTGATTCAGCATTGTTGTCCCACAGGACCGGAAGCATATTTTTTTTGTGCGCATATTGAACCAAAAATTCAAGATAATATCTTTGATAATCTGAATAAGTTTTTCCCTGATAAGTTGCACCATATTCACCGATATAAACGGCACAGTCTTTAAATAAAGCAGAAACCCTGTCAAAAGTTTTTATAAGCGTCTGTTCCTGCGAATTGCCTGAAGTTTCTTCAACCGGAACATTTCCAAAATCAGTACCCCATTTGTGAATTTTTGCTTCAATGCCAAAGTCTGAAGGCGAATAATAATGAAAAGAAACGGCAAACCTGTTTATGCTGTCTATGCCGCAATCTTCCGGCAAAACCAAAGACGAAAGACAATCTGGAGAAGCACAATAACCGTTCAAGCCCAAATAGCGGTAAACATTATTGCCTCCAGTTGCACGCACAGAAGCAACAAAAGCCTGGTTCCACTTATTTACAATTGAATATTGAACTCCGTCATCGCTGCGGTTTGCACCCCAACCCCACTTTCCGTCTTGAATTTCATTAAAACCTTCAAAAGCGAGGTTTGAACCATAATCTCTAAAAGCAAAAGCAACCTGATTCCAGATTGCACAGAATTTAACAGTCTGCTCTATATAATTTTTCTCGCTGTCATCTGCTTTTGAAATATTAAGCCATTGATTTACATCAGAACCGTCATGATGAATGTTTATTAAAACACCCAGATTTTCAGCTAAAGCCATATCTACAACTTTTTTAAGATATGCAAGAAAATCTTCGTTTATTTTATAATCAGGCGCATTTCCAATATGATTTACATAAGTAACAGGAATACGTACAAAATCAAAACCAAGTGCTTTTAATCCTTTAAAAAGTTCAGGCGAAGCTTCTGTCCTGCACCAGTTTTCCGAAGCCGAAAAACCTGAATTTATGCCGGAACCGAGCGTATCAAGATAATTGCCAAGATTCCAGCCCATTTTATAATGAGAAGCAAAATAGTCTTTTGCAGAAGCCGACGTATCAATGTTTGTGCCGTTTTTTGCAGAATAATCTAAACATGAAAGCGAAACATTTGCAGTTTCTGCACCATAACCCAAAATTAAAAGCCCATGCTTTTTTAAAGCTTCAATTTCTTTTGAAGACACAGAACAGACAGTCGTCTGGTTTGCAGCTTTAAGCGACAGATTCTGAAGTTCTTTATCAAAAACTGAATTATCAGAAATTTTTTCACATTTCAAAACTGTCTGCAAACCGTCATTCAACACAAGCTTTAACTTTGGTCTGCTGACCGAAAGATTTGGATTAGTGTGCATGCCGCATTTTTTGGTGCTGATGCTTAAAGTATCTGTGTTTTTCATGTCTTCAAATAAAGCTTTATCAAGCATGATAACCGTAGAATATTTTGTTGCATCAACTGCTTTTGTTTCAGTTTTTTTGTCCGGCTTTTTTGCACTGCAGGCAAAAAGCAGCAACAGACAGGCAAAACAAAAAAACAAAAAATTACGGAAATTCTTTTTCATGGACTAATCCTCAAAAAAACAGCAGGTTACGAACAGCTCCAAAAATCAGTTAAACTGTTTTTTTAGAGCCGTACCAAAATGTTTTCATCGGCTGCGCCGACATCATTCTGTTTTATAAAGAAAATTTATTCAGTTAAAACGACTTCGATTACTTCAGTTTTTCTGCCGCGAAGAACAGCAACAGAAACTTCTTCGCCCGGCTTTTTGCTTTCAAGCGCAGCATAATAACCGGCAAGAGAACTTACTGCAATGCCGTCAATTGCTGTAATTACATCGCCGCCAAGATAAATAACCTGCGAATTGCGTGCTGAACCATAACGCACAGCCTGTGTTCCGCCTTTTATGCCGGCTTTTTCAGCATTGCCGTTCGGCACAACCTGCTGCACAAGCAATCCGGAATTTACTGCAAGTTTTGCATAATTTGCAATTGAGCTGTTAAGCTGAACAAAACTTGCATCAATTGTTCCACGGCGCACTTTTCCGTTTTGAATAAGCTCTGCAGCAACGCGCTTTGCTGTATTTGCAGGAACAGCAAAACTGATTCCGGCAGAATCACCGGAATTTGAATAAATCATTGTATTTATGCCGACAATCTTTCCGCTCATATCCAAAAGCGGGCCGCCGGAATTTCCAGGGTTAATTGCCGTATCAGTTTGAATCATGTCCCTGATAATTGTGTTTTGAGAAGACTGAATCGGGCGGCCTAAACCAGACACAATTCCTGTAGTCATTGTTCTGTCAAGACCGAACGGGTTGCCGATTGCAATAACTTTCTGTCCTATTTTCAAATGTGTAGATTCACCAAAATCAATTGTACGCAATTCCATGTTTTCAGGCGGCGTAAATTTTACAACAGCAATATCACTTGCAGAATCTGAACCTACAACAGTGCCTTCGTACTGCGTGCCGTCAGAAAGAGAAATATAAATGCGGTAAGCATCTGCAATTACATGCGTGTTTGTTACAACATAGCCGCGCTTATCAATAATTGCACCAGAACCAGAGCTGCCTTCCTGTGGAACAGGCTCAAGAAACCAGTTTACAGCCACAACTTCTGTCGTAATATTTACAACTGCGTCTTTGCATGTTTCATAAACTGTAATATTCTGCACTTCTTCCTGTGTATAGCCGTCAAGAGTTTCTTTTAAAACAGGCGAAACCTGCGAAGTTTTAAACTCAAAAACAGGAGTATCATTTAAAACCGGAACCTGTTCATCTTCGTGTGCAGTTTGCTCAACAACAGTTTCTGCTGAATTTACACGATAATAATTGATAAAAAGACAGACACTGCACAAAACAATAACGGCAAGCGCTGTAATGGATGCAATTAAAATTACCTGAAAACGACTGTAAAGCTTCATTATTTTTCCTTATAAACGAGTTCTAAAATTCAATTTTTAGCGTCATTCCGAGTGCCACATTTTGCAGCTGGCATTTCTAAATTTCCATATATAAACTGAAAAAACTGAAAACCATGCGCTCTTTCAATTTATGTATTGATATTTAGTGCATCTATAAAAATTGCAATTTTAATTGTATTGTTTTCAATTAAAGCAGAACGTCCGCCATATGAAAATAAGGACAACAAATCTTGCGAAAGCAAAATCTGTTGTCCTTTTATGTCTGTTTAAGACATCAACTTTTCAAAACTTATTTGTGTTCAAGTTTCAAAGTTTTTGTCGGCTGGTCACAAACTTCGCTTGGACCATAATACTGAATAGCACCTGGATAAAGGTAAGCTGTTTCAACAGCCCACTTGTCGCGGTTTTCAGCATAAGCTTTAAATGGAGCACCATCAAGTTCAACCAGAGCCTTGCGGATAACTGGCTTTTTAGAACCATGGCGCTGTTCCATGTTCATCATCATTGTCAATGGAATGCCACCGGCAATCCATTTGTCAGCTGGAGCAGTAAGGTTGCGTACGCTTGAAAGATAACCAGTAACACCAGAAGCAATGAGAACAAATGCATTGTAACCAAGGCTGTAGCAGTAATCTGCATCAAAGTTTGAAGGGAATGCACAGCGTCCTTCGTAACCGAAGAAGTGGCAGTATGAGCTGAATTTGCCTTTATAAGTTCCTTCTTTTTTCATTTCTGCAAGACGTGCTTCAACACTGAGTGCAAGAAGTTTTTCTGTATCAATGCGGCTAACCTGAACGTTTCCGTGAGGGTCGCGGTCTGCAAGGAACTGAGCAGCAATTGCTTCAGGGAGGCTTGCAAATGTTTCAAAACTTGCAGCTGTAAGATTAGCTTTGAGCCAGTCTTTCTTTGCAGCAAAATCTTTAAGTGCATTGAATTCATCTGCTTTAAGAGCCATTTTATCGTTAAGTTCAGCAATAAGAACTTTCATTTCTGGAATAAATTCAACAAGACCTTCTGGAATAAGGATAACACCGAAGTTTCCGGCACCTTCTGCACGTTTTGCAACAGCTTTACAGATATCGTCTGTAATCTGGCGGAGTGTCATTTTTTTTGCTTCAACTTCTTCTGAAATCAAGCAGATGTTTGCCTGTGTCTGAAGTTCGCATTCAAGAGCAATATGTGAAGCAGAACGGCCCATCAATTTGATGAAGTGCCAGTATTTCTTTGCAGAGTTTGCATCACGTTCAATGTTTCCGATAAGTTCAGAATATGTTTTACAAGCTGTATCAAAACCGAATGAAGTTTCAATAAGTTCGTTTTTAAGGTCGCCGTCAATAGTTTTTGGACAACCGATAACACGTGTGCCGACATTGTTTGCAACAAAATATTCAGCAAGCAAAGCTGCGTTTGTGTTAGAGTCATCGCCACCAATGATTACGATAGCATCAAGACCAAGTTTTTTTGCTGTTTCAGCAGAAGCCTTGTACTGTTCATCTGTTTCAATCTTTGTGCGGCCAGAACCAATAATATCAAATCCACCAGTGTTGCGGTATTCATCAATAAATTTGTCATCAAATTCTACATAGTCACATTCAATAAGTCCGCTTGGACCGCCTTTAAAACCATAAAGTGTAGAAGCTTTATTGCCTGCTTTAATTCCGTCATAAAGACCAGCAATAACGTTGTGTCCACCAGGAGCCTGACCACCAGAAAGAATTACACCAACTTTAATCTGTTTGTTAACATCTGAGTTTTTGCCTTTTACAACAAGAGCTTCTGGTTTTCCATAAGTATTCTTGAAAAGCTCTTTAAGTTCAGCCTGATCAGCAACAGATTCTGTTGCCTTGCCAAACTCAACAACAATCTTGTTAAGTTTGTTCTTAAGCACAGCAGGAAGTTTTGGCTGGTATTCATACCGTGCCTTTTGCAATGCAGAAATTGACATATTGTCTCCTATTTCTATATATTTTCAGCAGCCTGTGTTTGCACAATACTGCTTCCGTTAAAATTAACACGCTTATAATACTGAAATAGCAGAGCATTTTCAAGCTACATAAAGAAAACACAACAAACGCCCCGGATAAAAAACGTTTTAAGTTTTTCAAATTTTTAAAAACAATTCCATTAATTTTTAGCGATGAATTTAAAACAACATTCAAAAAACCATTTTCTGAAAATGCACACAATTTTATCTTATGTGCTAAAATTAGCTTATGGAAAACTTGTATCATTACACAGATTTTAACGCTATGCGTGGAATTATTACAAACGGAGAAATATGGCTGTGGAATCTTCGGCGTATGAACGACAGCCAGGAAATGCAGTATTTTATAAAAGAACTGAAAATTGCAGTAAAAAAACGCATAGAAGCTTCGCTTTATCCAAAACTGGAAGAACTTTTTCAAGAAAACCTGAAAGATTTTGACAAGCTTTCAAGCTATGCAAGCTGTTTCAGCGAATATGCAGACGATGCAGCACAATGGTCAAGATATGCAAAAAATGGAATGGGCGTCTGCATTGCATTTAACAAAGAACTGCTGGCAAAAATCGGCGAAAAAGGACATGCACCTTTATGCAAAGTCAATTATTCAAAAACATGCGATGATTTGGAAATCGTGCAGAAAATTGCTGATATTGTAATTAACCGAAATGATTATTCGCAGTCAAAAGTACAGGAACTATTCAACAATCTTGTTACAAGTTCGCCTCTTTTTAAGCACCCGTCTTTTGTAAGTGAAAAAGAATACAGGCTTGTTTCTCTTCCATATAATGTAAATGAATATTTAGGACAGCCGCATTTTTTTGTTGAAGAAACAAACATCAAAAAATATTATATATTAAATTTAAGACAGGTTTGTGATACGCTCGGCATAAAATATGTCGATATATTCAACGAAATCTGCATTGGTCCGCAGGCACGGGTTACAAAAGATGTTCTTTCAGATTATCTTTGTTCAACCGGAATGCAGGAACTCTGCAAAAAAATAAAGGTATCAGAATGTCCGTTAAGGCGATTTTAAAAAACGAATTTCAAGGCTGGAAACTTTGGGAAATTTTATGGCTGGTTTTCAGCGCAACCGTAATACTTGTTGTTTCTTCATTTTATAAAGACAACTGGCAGGGCATTGCCGGTGCAGTCTGCGGCATTAGTGCAAGCGTTTTGACAGGCAAAGGCAAACTGAGTGCATATATTATTGGCGGCATAGGCCGTGTGCTATATGCAATTGTTGCTTTTAAAGCGCTTTTTTATGGCGAAGTTATGCTTAACCTTTTGTATTTTGTTCCAATGGAATTTTACGGAATATATGAATGGAATAAAAACATGAACGCCGAAACCCACGAAGTAAACAAAAGAAGCATGAACACAAAACAACTTGTTTATCTTGCAGCAATTATTGCCGCCGCAACTTTTGGCTTTGGCTTGTTCTTAAAACACCTTGGTGGCAGACTGCCTTTTGCAGATTCTTTTACAAATGTTGTTTCAATCATCGCAATGATTGTTACCATTAAAATGTTCTGGCAGCAGTGGATTTTGTGGATTGTTGTAAACAGCGTTTCTATTTTTATGTGGGTTTTGTCTTTTATCAATGGAAGCGGCAGTATCGCGATTCTTTTAATGTGGTGCATCTATCTTGCAAATTCAATAATCATGCTTGTTAAATGGAAAAAAGCAGCAAAAATTCAATAGAACAATAAGAAAATAAATGACAGCTTAAAGCCCGAAACGCTTTAAACAGCTGTCTTTTGTATATTGAGGTTAAACCATGAACGACGCAGTAAAAAAAGAAGTATACAGCACATTCACTTTAGGCGACATGTACATACGCTACATACTCGAAGAAAAAGGCCAGATGGATTTACAGATTGTGCCGCTTTCAAAAAAAGACGACATCGTAGAATTAAAGGAATCAAGAGGCGACTGTCTTGTTCAGGCAAAACTGATTGGCGACGTTTACGCAAGCGGATATTCCGGCGGTGTTACGATGCGCAACAACGGCACTACCGACAACATGAAATTCGTTAAGCAGGAAATCAACGAAACTGTTTCAAAGATAAAGCCAGATGCTAAGCGGACGGAAATATTAACGTATTTTGATGACGGAAAAAATCATCAGTACATACACACGCTTGGATTTACCGAAGGAGATTTCTCACTCGACAGCAAAACGACATTCGTTAACAGCAGCAGCGAAACTGCAGTACTTGAAATGCTTTCAAGTTTTTCTCTTGGAGAAATTACGCCTTTCCAAAAAGACGACGCACAGGAAATGCTTTTGCTTCACAGAATACGCAGCAAGTGGAGCGAAGAAGGTTATCTTGTTACCGAAACCGCAGAAGACCTTCAGCTTGAACCGTCATGGGCTTACTGGCCGCCAAACAGCATCCGTTACGGGCAGGTTGGTTCAATGCCTGTTAAACAATATGCGCCTTTTGGAGCAGTAGAAGACAAATGTGCAAAAGTAATATGGGCTGCTCAGCTTGCAGTTGAATGTTCGTGGCAAATGGAATTTTACCGCCGCGACAACAGCATGTATTTTTCAGGCGGAATTGCTGACAGGGAATTTGGTCACTGGTACAAGAATATTCTTAGCGGAGAAAGCTTTACTACACCAACCGCAATCCTTACTGCTACAACAGAAGACATAGACACTGCCTGCCAGCGCCTTACTTCTTACCAGAAGAAATTCCTTAACGGCAATCCGCAGAGTGAACAGCATCTTCCGGTAATGTTCAACGAATACTGCACAACATGGGGCAATCCGTCAGAAGAAAATATTGAACGCATACTAAAAGCAATAAGCGGTCACGGAATGGAATATTTTGTAGTGGACTGCGGCTGGTTTCTGGAAGACGGCAAAGACTGGAGTAATTCGATGGGAGATTATGTTCCAAACAAACGTCTGTTCCCGAATGGACTTATTTCAGTAAGCAAAAAAATTCATGATGCAGGTATGAAAGCGGGCATCTGGTTTGAAATAGACAACGTTGGTAAATTTGCAAATGTATACAACAAGGAAGAATATCTTTTAAAACGCGACGGGATAATTCTTGCAACGCACAACCGCCGCTTCCTCGATATGAGAAAAGCTGAAGTTCAGAAATATCTTGAAGAAAAAGTAATTCATCAGATAAAGGAAAATAATTTTGATTACGTAAAGATGGATTACAACGACACTTACGGTTTAGGCTGCGATGGTGCCGAAAGTCTTGGAGAAGCACTCCGTCAGGAAAGAGAAGCTTCTGTAAATTTCGTCCGCAAAATGAAAAAAGAAATTCCAGACTTGATTATAGAAAACTGCGCATCAGGCGGACATAAAACAGAACCGCTGATGATGTCGTTAACAAGCATGGCCTCTTTTTCAGATGCACACGAATGCGTAACAATTCCTGTAATTGCGGCTAACTTACACAGAACGATTTTACCTCAGCAAAGTCAGATATGGGTTGTAATAAGAAAAGCCGACAGTCTGCAAAGAATTGCATATTCCATAACAGCAGCATTTTTAGGAAGAATGTGCTTCAGCGGCGACGTAACAGAACTTAATGCAGAACAGTGGAATAAAATTGACGAAGGCATTTCGTTCTACCGCCAGATTGTTCCGGTAATAAAAAACGGCACCTCTCACCTGTTCAGCAAAAGAAGTGCGTCTGTAAGAAAACTTGACGGATGGCAGACAGTTGTCCGTACATGCAAAGAAGGCACTCTTATCGTAACACATGTATTCAATAATCCGCCAGAAGAATTTACGATTGATTTACCAAAAGAATGCGCCGGTCAGAAAATAAAGTGCATTTATAAAGCAACAGACATTTCTGCACAGATAAATGCACAAATAAAAAACAGTGCCCTGACAGTCACTCCGACTTGCGGAATGGAAAGCATTGCACTGTTTCTTACTGAATAGATTTTAATGTCAGTTCAGAAATTATTTTGCAAAGAACATCTTAGAAAGATCCATTGGTTCAATGTAAACGCCGTCTTTGTAAACGCGCATATTGCCAGAAGCAATTTCGTCAATAAGCATTACTGAACCGTCTGGAGCATAACCAAATTCAAACTTGATGTCGTAAAGGTCAAGGCCTTTAGCTTTCAAATCATCAGCAACGATTTTTGTAATTGCCTGAGTCTGAGCTTTGATTGCATCATACTGTTCTGCTGTCATAACTTTAAGATCAACAAGACCGTCTTTTGTTACGAGTGGGTCACCTTTTGCATCGTTCTTGAAAGTCATTTCAACATATGCTGGAAGATCTGCACCTTCAGCAATATATTCACCGTAGCGGCGGAAGAATGAACCTACAGCCTTGTAGCGGCAGATTACTTCAAGTCCGTGACCAAAAACTTTTGCAGGAAGAACTTCCATTGTTGTATCATCAAGGTTAGCTTTTACATAATGAGTTTTAATTCCAGCTGCATTTACTTTTTCGAAGAAATATTCAGACATACGAAGATTTACATCGCCGACACCTTCAATTGTCAAGCCTACAGAGTTCTCGCCTGGATCGAATTTTCCATCTTTTCCAGTACAATCATCTTTAAATTTCAAAAGATAATTTCCATTGTCTAAAGCAAAAACGTCCTTTGTCTTTCCTGTATAAACCAGCTTTTTTCCCATTTTTACGCTCCTTGAGGAAACTGTTTAAACTAAATCAGTTTGTTTTCTTGCTAACAAAAGATTAAAACTGAATAAGATTTTATAAACTTTTTTTTAACGAAATTCAAGAAAATTCGTACATTTCTTGCAGTATTTTTGAAAAACATTGTGTTTTTTGTGGATTCTTATATGAATTTATCTATAAACAACTTGTACAAACTGCACAATTTTACCCCTTTGTGTGGTTCAGATAAATCTACATATTTTTACTGCAAAAATAAATAAGGCTGTTCATTCTTTCTGAACAGCCCCAGCAGTTTCAACGTATAGTACAAATTGTACATTAATTAAAACGAAAACTAAAATTTTTCAAACACTAAAACAACTGTATCTCTTTTGCCTTTTCTGCAAAAGGACCAGCAATTACAGCTGATTTTCGTTTTTTGCCAGAAAAATCTGTATCAAACGTAATCGGTATTCCATCCGGGTTTTCATATTTTTCTTCCGGTTCAAACGCCATTGCAATATCATCTGTGTGCATCATTTTTGAATGACAATCTTTGGAACCTGCTTCAGGCAGATAGTCATACAGATTGGTCTTCAGTACAATTTTTCCGTCAACTTCTTTCCAGCCGATTTCAATTTTATGCTCTGAATCAACATAAGCATCTTTTTCTTTTTTCATTGGCCTTGCACCGTTAAAATAGCAGTTGCCGCCAGCCCAGACCGGCAGTTTTGAATAATAACGGTTTGTAGTTTCAGAACCCATTCCGCAATAACCTTCAAACAGAGCATTCCATTCATCAAATGTCGGATAATCATCAAATTTAAAAGTTCCAGCATAGATATTGCCGTCATCCCAGTCGTTATTTTCCTGCAAGTTTTCTACCATTTTCGATAACAGAGCCGGACGAAGTTCCTGCTGAATAAAAATATTGTTGAAAAACTTATTGTCGCCGTGCAAAAATGTCATAAAACCGGCAACTTCCGTGCGGTGCGGCACATGATACGGTGTATAACGAGGAGACGGCATGTCTGGCGAACCGTTGTTTGTACCACGACCAACTCCGACAAAACCACCTGCAATAATGTTATGAACAAGCGCAACACCCTGCGTGCAAAGTTTGACAGATTTGTCCGAAAGGAAAATGTTATTATCAAGCAGTGTCGGACCGTGACTTACTTCAATGAATAAATCTTCTGCACAGCCACCCATGCTTTCTTCATTCTGGTTATATGCTTTTGGCAGAACATTATCATGGAAAAAGTTCTGCGTTACACGTGTTCCCTGTGCCTGCCAGTCAAGCCATATTCCACGCGTACAGTTATGAATGTGATTTCGTCTGAAAATGCAGTCAATTGCTGCATGCATTTTTATGCCGCCGATTTCTGCACCAGAAAGATTCTGCTTGTTGTTGATGTGATGAATGTGGTTGTCTTCAATAATTGAGAAAACTCCGCCGAGATGTCCGACGATTCCAGTCTGACCGCAATCGTGAATATTGCACCGGCGCACAATATGCGAACCTATTTTTTCTTTTGTCCAGCCTTCAATCTGTGCCTGACAAATACAGTCTCTTTCTGTCTGTGTTCCGTCTTTATATTTCCACTTGAGCCATTTGTTGTCGTTGTTAGGCTGCAAATATTTGCCAAGCGAAATGCCCGAGCATTTTGATTCAAAAACTTCGCAGTCTTCAATAATCCAGCCTTTTGACCAGTGCGGACCAATCATTCCTTCCTGATATGCTGTAGGAGGTGCCCACTGTGTTGCAGCTTTTGAAACTGTAAAGCCGCTCAATGTAATAAAGCCCCTGCCCTCTTCTGCAGGATAAAAGCAATTGCGCCGAACTGAAATTTCTACATTTTCATTGTTTGGATTTTTTCCCTGAAAATTTGCATAGAATACAGTTTCGTTTTTTGCTTCGTCCTGTTCGGCATACCATGTATAAACAGAAAATTCCTGATCCCATGAAGGAACATAAATTTTTGGATTTTTTACTTCATCAAGTAACTGAACTTCATACATTGATTTTCCATCAAGGAAAACATCACCTGTATGAGCAATCATATATGCAATAAACCAGTCTCCGCTTACAAGTGTTTTGTAAGGGTTATAATCTCCAAATATTTTATTAGGAATTCGAGCCGAATAGACATTACCTTCAAGCTTTTCCCAGTTTTTTACTTCTTCTGCACCTGTTATGTGTGCAGCTTTCGGTTTTTCGGAACGATAAACAATCCGTTTGTCTTCCGTTCCGCCGTTTTTCGGGTTTACATATTCACGATAAACACCCGGAGCAACGATTATTTCGTCTCCGGCAACAGCAATTTCTGCTGCATTTTGAATTTTCTTAAATGGTTTTTCTTTTGAACCATTGCCGCCGTCAGCTGCATTGACATTTACATAATAAGTCATAGATTTTCCCTTTGTCTTAAAAAGACAACTTATTGTACACTAGAAAATCTAAATTGCATATGGAAGGTTTAAAAATTACAATTTTTTTAAGCAAAAAAAATCAATCTATTCTTAAGAAACAGAAAGATTTTCTTAACAGCAAATGTTTTATCCAGTCTGAATGTCGAGTTATGAAATCCATAGTTGTTCTTGCACTAATAAAACCATAAAAACAATCTGTCATCCTGAATTTATTAGCCTTCGGCGGCTTTCAGCACGAAATCACTTAATACAAGAGGATGCTGAAATAAATTCAGCATGACAAAATAAATTTTACATCGCTTTTATAAAAACTCGACATTTGGGCTATTTAATTCTGCAAGCAAAATTTAATCGTTTTCATAAAACATGAGCAAGCATCTGTTAAAACAGATAACCTGCTCAAATAAAATCAGAACCGCCAGATTTTTCAAATCAATGCAACAATGCAGAAACCCACATTTTTTTAATTCAAAACTGAAAGATAGCGGTCGCCTGTATCTGGAAGCAATGCAACAATTATGCGGTCTTTAAATTCTTCTTTTTTGGCAAGCTGCATTGCAGCAAAAAGTGCAGCACCAGAAGAAATGCCTGTCAAAAAGCCTTCTTTTTTTGCAAGCATTTTTGCAGTTTCAATTGCATCTTCATCTGTTACAGGCATAACTTCGTCATAAACAGTGCGGTCAAGATTTGCCGGCACAAAATTTGCACCGATTCCTTGAATTTTATGTGCACCAGCCCTGTTCTGTGTCAAAAGTGGACTCGATGCCGGTTCAACACCGATTATGCGGATATTTTTGTTTTGTGCTTTTAAAAAACGGCCTGTTCCAGTCAAAGTTCCGCCTGTTCCAATGCCGGCAACAAAAGCAGCAACTTTTCCGTCTGTGTCACGCCAGATTTCGGGTCCTGTTGTCTGTTCATGTGCTTTTGGGTTTACAGGGTTATCAAACTGACCGGCAATAAAACTGTCTTTTGTGGCTGCAGCAATTTCTTCTGCTTTTTTTACAGCACCAGCCATTCCAAGCGCACCTTCTGTCAAGACAAGTTCTGCACCATAAGCTTTAAGCAGATTGCGTCTTTCAACGCTCATTGTTTCTGGCATTGTAAGAATGACTTTTAAGCCATAACTTGCAGCCACAGCCGCAAGCCCGATTCCAGTATTGCCGCTTGTCGGTTCAATTATTACAGAATTTCTGTTTAACCGGCCGTCTGCAAAAGCTTCTTCAATCATTGCTTTTGCAATTCTGTCTTTTGCACTTCCGGCAGGATTAAGATATTCAAGCTTTGCAACAAGCTGTGCCTTTAATGCAAATTCTTTTTCTATATTGTGCAAAGCCACAATCGGTGTGTTGCCAATCAGGTCAGAGATATTCTGTGCTATTTTCATATTTTTCCTCAATTTCAAAAGTGTAATGCTTTGCCATACAGCTGGCTACGAAAGCAAATCTACTACAAGTCCATTGAGTTCGTCAATTTTTGCAAGAAAAGCTATCTGGTCGTGCTGAGACAAAAGCACTTCTGCTGCAAGGTTCTCAAGTTTCTGATCTATAATTTTGACTTTAAAAATTATTTTATCTCTTGTAACACTAAGGCGACGCCGGAAAGTTTCAACTTCGTAGCTGTTTTTTACGACATAATTTACAAAATTTTTTACAGCTTCTTTATATTTCTGCATTTCTTCAGGAGTCTGGTTTTTGCGAAGGTCTTCGCCGGCTGCATTTACATCATTTTTTAATTTTGCAACCGCTTCTTCGTATGGAAGAGATTCAATGCTGGAAGTTTTTTCTGCTTTTAAAGTTTCTTCATTTGCTTCAAATGTTGCTCTGAGCAATGCGGAAAAATTCTGCCGCTTGGCAGCTTTTCTTGCATCAAGCTCTTTCTGTCTGTTTTTTGCTGCTGCCTCTGCTGCCGCCGAAAAATACAACGATGTTGGATCAATCATGTTCATTTTACAGCTCCTTAATAAAAGCCGTCATAACCGCATTGATTAAGCATTGCATTTACAACAACCATTACTGGAATTTTCAAAAAACGTTTTAGAGCTTTTCGTATTAGTGTAAATCTAAAAATGCAACGGCTTAAGATGCGACATTATAACAGCTTAAAACTTGCATACATATTTAGATAGAGCTCTAAACTTATAATTACAACAACTTCGCAAGCTTATAATAACACAGAGAACGAGATTTTTCAAAAAAATCTCTAAAAATTCAAAGAATTTCCGAGAAAACACACTAAAAACGGAAACTTTCAGCATTTTTTAGCCGCAGTTATGAGTTTTTTAATGATTTACACAGACTGAGTTCATTTAACCGGCGTTCTGCCATGTATTTTTTTGCCTTATTTAGCCTGAATGTAGAGTTATGAAATCCATAGTTGTTCTTGCACTAACAAGACCCTAAAAACAATCTGTCATCCCGAATTTATTAGCCTTCGGCGGCTTTCAGCACGGGCTTCCTAATACAAGGAAATGCTGAAATAAATTCAGCATGACAAAATAAATTTTACATCGCTTTTATAAAAACTCGACATTTGGCTATTTAATGGAAAAAACCGAACACTGCGCCCATAAGAATTGCAACAAGAGGCGAGATTTTTTTCTTTGCAAGCAGAATCGTGCACAGCACATAAAAAATTATGCATATCAAATCAAGCCCCAGAAACGGGTCTGCAAATGCAAACGAAGGCACGACCGAAATGCGGAAAACATTCCATGCAGCAACAGCAACAAGACCGGCAGAAACAGGGCGCACATAATCAAAAACTGACTTTACTATCAGCGTATTCTGATATTTTTCAAAAAATCTGGCAATTATCAGAATAATTATAAAAGACGGAAGGACTGTCGCAAAAGTTACGGCAACACCGCCCAAAACTCCATAAAATTTGCAGCCGATATAAGTTGCCATATTGATTCCGATTGGTCCAGGTGTTGATTCTGAAACAGCAACCATATTATAAAATTCAGCAGCATCAAGATATCCGCCATCAACTAAAGGCTGGTACATTAATGTTATGGCAACCTGTCCACCACCAATCGTAAACAGCCCGATAAGAAAAAATGTCCATAAAAGATTAAGCAGCGTCATTTTTGTCCTTTTTAATTACATAAACTAATACACCTGCAAAGATTGCACCAATTATTACAAGAGCCGTATTTACATGAAAAAAAACAATAAGAACAAAACTTGCAGCAAAAAGCAGAACAGAAACTACAGATTTTGTTACGGTTTTCTTAAAACTCCAGACAACTTTTGTAAGCAAAGCTGCAACTGCAATATTTACGCCTGCAAGAATCTTTTTTACATAAACGTTGTCAGCAAAACCAGCAAGAAATATTGCAATAATTGAAATTATTATAAGAGAAGGCGTAACGACACCAATCGTTGCAAAAAGAGAACCCCAAAAACCGCCGCGTTCATAACCGATAAACGTTGCAATATTTACTGCAATAATTCCGGGTGTAGACTGACCAATCGTAAAATAATCCATAAGACGTTCTTTTGTAACCCATTTTCTTTTATCAACAAGTTCACGCTCAAGAATCGGCAGCATTGCAAGCCCGCCGCCAAACGTTACAAGACCAATCTTAAAAAAAAGAAGGAAAAGTCCAAAAATTTCTTTTGCATTTTTGTTTTTTATAACCAAAACGCTGTTTTCATCGTTTTTGCTTTCATCAGAATCATTCATAGCCAAAGTATAGCGCACTCAATTTATTTTGCAAAGTAAGTCAAACAGTCAAAAGTTGCCTGCTCCATTATACATATACTGCTAGAAAGTTATCAGCGCATTTGCTATACTAGCAAAGCAGATGCAAAATGCGCCAATTTTGACGCTATGCTATAGGAGTTATTTTTTATGTCAAAGTATCCATTCGAATCAATTGAGCCAAAATGGCAAAAATTTTGGGATGAAAACAAAACTTTCAAAGCAACAGAAGATGAAAAGTTCCCAAAAGACAAACGCATGTATGTATTGGACATGTTCCCTTACCCTTCTGCTGCCGGATTACACGTTGGACACCCAGAAGGCTACACTGCAACAGATATTTATTGCCGTTACCTACGTATGAATGGATATAACGTACTTCACCCAATGGGATACGATGCTTTTGGACTTCCAGCAGCAAACTACGCAATTAAAACTGGATCTCATCCAAAAACAACAACAAACGCAAACATTGAACACTTTACAAAACAGATAAAATCACTTGGTTTCTCTTACGACTGGGACCGCTGCGTTTCTACATGTGAACCAGAATATTATAAATGGACACAGTGGATTTTCCTCCAGCTTTACAAAAAAGGATTGGCATACGAAGCACAGACTCCAATCAACTGGTGTCCATCTTGTATGACTGGTCTTGCAAACGAAGAAGTAAAAGACGGAAAATGTGACCGCTGTGGTGCAGAAGTAACACATAAAACAATCCGCCAGTGGATATTAAAAATTACAGAATATGCAGACAGACTCGACAGCGATCTTGAAGGTTTGGATTGGCCAGAATCTGTAAAACTTATGCAGCACAACTGGATTGGAAAATCTACAGGTGCCGAAGTTACATTTACTGTTGCAGACAAAGACGGAAAACCAACTGATAATAAACTTACAGTATATACAACTCGCTGTGATACATTGTTCGGAGCAACTTACATGGTTGTTTCTCCAGAACACAAAATCATTCCACAGATTACAACTGCAGAACAATCTGAAGCAGTAAAAGCTTACCAGGAACAGGCTGCAAAAAAATCTGATCTTGAAAGAACAGATTTAGCAAAAGATAAAACTGGTGTATTCTCAGGAAGTTATGCAATCAACCCTGTAAACGGAAAATTAATTCCAATCTGGATTGCAGATTACGTACTCATCAGTTACGGAACTGGTGCAATTATGGCCGTTCCTGCTCACGATGACCGCGACTGGGATTTTGCAAAGAAATTTAATTTACCAATCATCGAAGTTCTTAAATCTGAAGTTGATGTTCAGAAAGAACCTTGGACTCAGGACGGAATCCACGTTAATTCAGAATTCTTAGACGGACTAAACAAAGCTGATGCAATTGCAAAAATGCTCGAATTCCTTGAAGAAAAGAAAATTGGTAAAAAGGCAATCAACTATAAACTCCGCGACTGGGTATATTCACGTCAGCGTTACTGGGGAGAACCAATTCCTTTAGTACATTGTCCAGATTGTGGTACAGTGCCAGTTCCAGAAGAAGAATTGCCACTTACATTACCAGAAGTAAAATCTTACCAGCCAACAGGTACTGGTGAATCTCCACTTGCTGCAATTGATTCTTGGGTAAACTGCAAATGTCCAAAATGTGGAAAACCTGCAAAACGCGAAACAAATACAATGCCACAGTGGGGTGGTTCTTGCTGGTACTACTTACGCTATCTCGACGCACATAATGATAAAGAATTCTGTTCAAAAGAAGCAGAAAAATACTGGATGCCAGTTGATTTATACATTGGTGGTGCTGAACATGCAGTACTTCACCTTCTCTACGCTCGTTTCTGGCACAAAGTTTTGTACGACCTCGGAATTGTTTCTACAAAAGAACCATTCCAGCGACTTGTAAATCAGGGCATGATTACATCATTTGCTTATCAGCGCAAAAACAAGACATTAGTTCCTGTAGACGAAGTTGAACAGAAAGAAGACGGCAACTGGTACGAAAAAGCAACTGGCGAAAAACTCGAACAGGTTGTTGCAAAGATGTCTAAATCTTTGAAGAACGTTGTAAACCCAGATGACGAAATTAAAGCATACGGTGCCGATTCAGTTCGTATGGATGAAATGTTCATGGGACCTTTAACAATGTCAAAACCTTGGGCAACTCAGGGTATTGTTGGTATTCACCGCTTCCTCGAAAAAGTTTGGTCAGTAAGTGAAAAACCAATCGTAGACATTGATATTTCTGGCAAACTTGAAGATAAAGCTTTAATCAGCGCTCGCAAAACATTTGCTCAGACAATCAAAAAGGTAACTGATGATACTAAGACTTTGAACTTCAACACTGCAATTTCTCAGATGATGATTTTCATCAACGAAATTTCAAAATTACCAGAAGTTCCAAAAGCAATGTGGTCAGACTTTGTAAAAGTTCTTTCTCCATACGCTCCTCACCTTGGTGAAGAACTCTGGGAAAAACTTGGCAACAAAGAAACAATCGCATACGTTCAGTGGCCAACTTACAATGAAGAATTTACAAAAGATAACAGCTGTACAATTGTAGTTCAAGTCAACGGAAAAATCCGTGATAAACTTGAAATGCCAATGAACACTGATAAAGCAGAAATTGAAAAAGCAGCACTTGCTACAGAAGGTGCAAAAAAATTCCTTGAAGGAAAAACACCTCTTAAAGTAATTGTTGTACCAAACAAGCTTGTAAATATCGTAGTAAAATAAGCATCAAATAAATACCGGACAGCAGCCAACAAAAGTGCACCTGTCCGGCATTTTTTTATGGAGAGACAGCATTATGATGAATTACATTGATTTTCGAAGCGACAGCGTAACATGGCCAACAGAAGAAATGCGTTCTGCCATGCAGCAAGCCATTGTCGGTGACCATGCTTTTGACGAAGACCCGACAACAAAAGAACTTGAAAATTATGGCGCAAGTCTTGTTGGAAAAGAAGCCGCATTGTTTGTTCCAACAGGAACACTTGCAAATCAAATTGCACTTCTGACCTATTGCAACAGAGGCGATGAAGTCATTGTCGATAATAATTCACATATTGCTCAATATGAATCTGGCAGCGCTTCAATTCTTGCAAATGTTCATCTTAAAACAATTGAACCAAAAAACAATGCAATTACATCAGATGAAATCGCTGCAAAAATTCGGAACAACAAATTTAATGCAGAAACAACGACATCTCTAATCTGCATTGAAGATACAATGATGAACGGCAACACAATTCCGCTCGAAACAATCAAAGATCTTCGTTATCTGTCAACACGTTACCATATTCCTGTGCATCTTGACGGAGCACGACTTTTTAATGCTGCTGCTGCACAAAATGTTACTGCAGCAGAAATTGCACAAAATGCAACATCTGTCATGCTTTGTCTTTCAAAAGGATTATGTGCACCAGCTGGTGCTTTGCTTTGCGGCAGCAAAAGCTTTATTGAAAAAGCTAAAATAAACAGAAATTTACTGGGCGCAACAATGCATCAAAGCGGCATTATTGCAGCAGCAGGTTTAATTGCATTAAAAAATATGCGGCAGCGTCTGTCGCAAGACCACGAAACAGCATTTTATCTTGCAAACAATCTGACCCAATTTGAAGAACTTGAAATTGATATAACAAAAGTTGAAACAAACATAGTCTACTGCCGATTCAAAGATGAAAATTTTGAAAGCGAAGCATTCTGTGATTTTTTCAAAAGTCATAATATTCTGTTGCAGCCACCTTTAGAAGACGGCACAATGCGGCTAATGACACACAGATGGATAAACAGACAAAACGTTGATACTTTTATACAGACAATGAAAGAATTTCTTAAATAGCCTAAATATCGAGTTTTAATAAAAGCTATGTTAAATTCTGTCATGCTGAATTTGGGGATGAGTGATAAGTTTTGTCATGCTGAATTTATTTCAGCATCTACGCTACATATAGTGTGTTAGATTCCGGATTAAGTCCGGAATGACATAGAATTTAATCTTTTTGGACGTCCCCAACAGATTGTTTTTACGGTTTTATGCCGGAAAAACTATGGATTTTATAACTCGACATTCAGGCTAAATAAGCTTTAAACAAAAAAAGCTGACTGATAATCTTAATGCATAGCGTCCTTATTCCAAATTTGTTAGCCTTTGCCCACTTTCAAGACGGAATCTATATGCTATATTCAGTGTAGATGTCAGAATAAATCCGGCATGCAATACTTTTCAGTCAGCTCTTTTTATAGATTTTATATAAGTCAGCCAGCATTACTGACCGTTTGCTTTTTCCCAGGCATAAATAAATTCAAGCATATACTGCTGAATATTACCAAACCATTTCTGCTGCATTTTGCATGCTTCAACACCAATATAGCGGTAATGCCAGCATTCATAGCGGTAGCCTGTTACGTCTTCATAACCATCCGGGAAAGAAAGCGAAAAGCCATATTTCATGCCGTTTTTTGCAAGCCACTTTCCAAGCTTTGTGTCTATAAAGTCATCTGTAATTGAACCAAAATCAATTGCAGTTCCAAGCTGATGCTGGCTTGTGCCTGGTTTTGCAGATTCTCTGTCTGCAACAGCCTGACCAAGCTGCTTTACATTGCGTGCATACAAATTTTTTTGATATTCATAAGACCTGAAAGTTGAACTTACAAGCACCGAAACGCCATCTTTTGCAGCAGCGTCTGACATAACCTGCAGAGCTTTTTCAACAGGCAGCCTTAAAGACAAATCATTTCTGTTAATTGCATAATGATTATTTGCTTTTAAAGCAACCAGATCTTCAGGTTTATAATCTTGACTTAGAAAATGGCGCTTATCAACCAATGTCAAAAGATAATCCGTATCAGCAGCAAGCACAACATCTAAATCGTTTAAAAACTGCTGCTTATTTTCAAGAATAATTCTTGCACTTGGAATTTCAAGTGATTCAACAACAGACTCAAGAAGCCGTTCCTTTTCTGAAGCAGAATCAGCACAAGAAACAGAAACAACAAAAGCAAGCAGCAGCGGCAATAAATACCATTTTTTAGACATTTACAAAACTTCCGTCAATGAAAAAATTATAGGAAAACAATCTACAAAACCAGTAGATTCAATGGCTTTCTGCGCAATAGGCGAAGGATGCATTATATAAATTTTATTTCCTGCATCCTCTGCATCATCATAAGCAGCAAGTAAAACACCCAAGCCAGACGAAGACAAATTGGTAATTTCAGCCATATCTATAACAAGATTTGTTTCTTTTGCAATTGCAAAAACTTTTGTTTGAAAATCAAGATATGTATAAGAATTAAGTACACCGGAAACTTCCAGCAAAACATAGTTTGCGCCTTTTTTTTCCTTTATAACAATCTGTTCCATAAGATAAAAGCCTCCCCTCTCTTTTGCAAACAGCATACCGAAAAATATCCATCCAAAAAAACGGCAATTTTTTGGATGCGATAAACAGCAACACACACACCGTTTATCAAACATCAAATCTCAGCCCTTTCAATATTTAGCAGGGCTTTTATATTCCAAAGAAAAGATTACTGCGTCACTTCCCCCTTTCACAGAATCTTTTGCTTTTATAATTTTTCATATTTCTAAAAAAAAGATACAAAAACCGATTCAAAACAACCGATTTTTTAAATCTTCGACATTAAATACCCTGCTCTTGAGGTTTTAACATTTTTATAGAAACAATGGTTACATCGTCCTGTACTTCTTTTGAAACAAACTGAACCATGTCATCGTAAATAAAATGAACCATTCTGTTTGAATCATAAGTCTTATTGTCAACAATAAGTTTTTGAACACGGTCTTTGCCATAAAATTCGCCACGCAGAGAAACAGAATCAAGCAAACCATCTGTACAAGCCAGAACAATATCGCCAGGATTAAGCTTTATCTTTTTAACACGAACAAGTCCGCTTATTTTCTTTGCAAAGCCAAGAACTTTTCCATCACCCTGAATTTCAATTACATTGTTATAAGATTCAGTATAAAGGAACAAAACAGGCAATCCGCAGTTCACATAATACATTGTGTTTTCAGTAAAATCAAAAAGGGCAAAAACACCTGCAAAGAAAGTTCCGCGAGGCAAATTATATTTGATAAAATAATTTACCTTTTCAATTAATTCCTTGAAATCGCCTGTTTCAGCAAGCAAAGTGCGAATAATCGATTTCAAAATGACCATAGACATACTTGCGTTCAAACCTTTTCCAGAAACATCGCCCATAATCATCATATAACGAGAATCTGTCAAACGGATGAAATCAATAAAGTCGCCGCCCAAACTTCGTGCAGACTGTGAAATATATCCCAAATCAATTGCAGGAACATTAATTCTGTCAACATTATCCTGAATTGAACGGATAATCTGAGAAGACATCTGAATTTCGCGGTCAACAGTGCCTATAACTGATTGATTTGCAATATTTTTGAGATAAAAACCAAACAGGAAAAAATAAGAATATAAATTGGTCAAAGCCCTAAGGTCATAATCAGAGAAAGTATTTCCACGCCGTTTTAGACCAAGGGAAATAATACCAAAAAGATGACGGCTTTCACGCAAAACAATAATAAGCTCTGAATCAAGTGCATCAAACATTTTCAACAAATCATCGCGAAAAGTTGAAAACTCATGTCTTGAAGCTGCCTGTGCTTTTGAAATTACAGAACTTGTACAGCCTGCAAGAGAGTCAACCAAAGAAGTTTTCGTAGAAATTGGTTCAGATGCTTTTCCGTCTGAATGGTGAATTGATTTTATTTCACCGGCATCATTATCAATTAAAAGCTCAACATGCATGGTTTCTGTATATTGCTTCATAAGAGCAACGAAATCACCGACAAGCTTTTCAGATTCTTTATTGTAATCAAAAGCAGCTATTTTTTCTTCGAGCAAATCTTCATAATTTGAACCCTGAGCAAACTGCATTTTTTTAATTTTGAATGAAATCCAACGCTGAAAAATAACGAGCAGGACAGCACCAATAAGAAGCGCACACCAGAAAAACAAAGGATTTGCCTGTTTAAATTGAATCAAAATTGCAAAAAGAGCAGCAGCAAGCAAAGAAGGAATTGCAAAGCTGATTAAAAAGTTAAGCGTCCAGCTCTTTATTGTGTTAAAGTCTATCATCATTGAAGAATGCACCGCAAAATAGCAAACAACAACAATAACAGCCAGACAATATGTAAACAGGAAATAATACATTGGAACAAGCACAGAAGCTGTGCATAAAAGCTTGTAAAGCCCAAGTCCAACTAAAAGCCCAAATATAATTGAAAAAACCTGCTGACGGAAAAGCTTTGTAATCTTTCCGGTAGTCTTTTTCAACAAGACAATAACTGACAGAATTGGAACAAGATAAACAAAAATTATTCTGTAAAGGGAATACCATTTAATTCCCAGAATTGGAGACTCGGAACTTAAAACCACAAGCCCATTTTCTGTAATGGCAAAATTATCAAACTTCCAGATGAGAATAATCGCAATTGCCCACAAAAAATAGCGGACGATTTTGTAAACTTTCTGAAACTTAAAATCAGGATACTGAATTGAAAAAGATACAAAAGAAACAGCAAAGGCTGCATAACAAAACTGCATAACTTTTCCAAGAATGTTAATCATCCTGTGGTTTCCACCAATATATGCAAGCAGCACAAAAACTACAAAAATAACAACAGCAGAAAGTGAAAATACAAGATTAATCAAAGCTCTTGACTTTTCTTCACGTTCGTCAAAATCAACAGACATTGAAAAGAATATGATTCCAACACCAAGCAAAACATTTAATAACAAGAAAATCATTATTCTTACCTCTCTATTTTAACTGCAAGCATAGTAACATCATCCCTGAGTTTTTTATTACCATTATACTCAAGAACCAAATCTGAAATATCATTTACAAAATGCTGTGCTGATTTATATGCACTGTTTTGCAATGTCTGTTTATAAAGCTCCGTATCACCCAGCTCTACACCATCATCGTTCATAACTTCAGAAACACCGTCAGTTGCAATAAGAATCATATCATCATAGAACAACTTTCTTGTTTCAATCTGCATGTCATCAAGCTCAATAATACCAACAAGACTACAGTTAGATTCAAGCGGCTTCAGATTAAAACCGTCAGGAGATTTTGTAATGATAATCGGGTCAGACATTGAAGCATTGATGTAAGAAATTGTCATTGCTTCTGTATCAACAATACCGACAAACATAACTGTATATTTATCATCAAATTTCATGCCTTTAATTGCACGGTCAACAGCGCGAATCATTGTCGGCAGATCTTCTTTATTGCTGACATTTTTAACAGTATTGATAACGATACCCATAACAAGAGCAGCCGCAAGACCTTTTCCTGAAACATCGCCAAGCAACAGCAGTGTCTTTGTTTCTGAAATCGGCAGTACCGTATAATAGTCACCGGAAACATTTACAAGAGGTCTAAAATATGCAGCAATATCAAGATGCTTGATTTCAGGCATAACATGAGGAAGGAACGAACGCTGTGTTTCAGCAACCATATTCCATTCTTTTGAAAGTTCAGAAATTCGAGTCAATTCTGTAATAATAGAACTGCGGCTTGTAAACGAAACAAACTCATCATAAAGCTGTTTGAACACAAATGAATCAAACAGACGTGTATAACGGCAGAAAACATAAAAATGTTTTTTCTGATGCACAATGAAAAAACCACGTGCAAGATTCTGATCTGATACAATGCCAAAATCTGCATCAAGGAAATAAAACCCATCCATATGTCTTGCAGGGAAATTTTGAGCAAGCGTCTGCAATGTCTGGGCATCACTTACGATGCGGTTTGGACTGTTATAAATAACGTACTGGCTTGCCCTGTCAATAAACAGAACAGAACAATCGCCGCGGTCTTCAAGTTCCTGACGTACAGCAAGAAACAAATCATCAAGGCTATATGCAAAACGAATTTTTGCAATAAATGCACTTAAAATTTCTGTCTCTTTTGTATAAAGCACAGATTCCTTCAGTTTTTCGCCAAAATAACGGTCTGCAAATGTAGACCCGAGCAGCAGTGCGCAGAACACAACAAGTGCAACTACAAAACTGAACAGAAAAGTTTCATTTTGAGCAGGAACAAGAAAACTTGCAAGAATAACAAAAAAGAGTGCACAAAAAGCACCAGAAAGAACGAATAAAAACTTTCGTCTAGAAGTATACATTTTATATCCTTAAATTAACAATTATGGGCATAAAAACCGCAATTTTTAAAACCTACTTTATAGATGACAATAGTATAGCACAACATTTCAAATTCTGTAAAATAGAAATGCTCATGCAGATGAGAAAATTTATTTATTTTACACCATTTACACAAGAACATTTAAATTCATATAAACCGCCGCATTTTTAATGACGACAACTTAAAAGATTTTTCCAGTTTGAAAAAATCTTTCTATATAAAAGCAGGAATTTTAAGTTTTTATTCTTGCCATACGAATTCAATTTTTGCAGCAAAAAATATTATTAATTTGAACAACTGCCATTAATATTGCAAAACAAAATTAATCGTTTTCGCAGAACAAACCATACCTGCCCCACCAAAAAGCGAAAACCAATCTAAAAAAAAGGCTGTCCTTGCAGACAGCCCCATATATAAAAGTTTTAAAACAGCCTAATTATTCAATTCAGAAAGCTGCATTGGCTCAGGCGATTCATTTTCACCTTCAATTTTGGAAACTTCTTCAAGCAGCTGCTTTGATTTAGAAGAAAGCTTTGAAGGAACCTTTACAATTACCTTGATGTACAAATCGCCTTTTCTTCCTGTTGAACCGATTGGAACACCTTCATCCCTTACGCGCAGAAGTTTTCCGTTCTGCGTTCCGGCAGAAATGCGGATTTTTATTTTTTTGCCATCAAGCGAAGTTACTGTAATTTCTGCGCCCAAAGCTGCCTGCATAATTGAAATAGGAACAGCACAATACAAATCATCGCCGGAACGTTCAAACTGTGGATGTGACTGAACATGCATGAAAATAAACAAATCGCCGGCAGGTCCGCCGTTTCTTCCGGCATCGCCCTGTTTTGGAATTGTAATGCGTTTTCCGTCATCAATTCCAGGCGGAATAGTAATCTGAATTTTTCGCTTGCGTTTCTCTAATCCGGAACCGCCGCATGAACGGCAAGGATTGTCGATTATGCTGCCTTCGCCCTGACATGACGGACAAGTCTGTGTCATAGAGAAAAAGCCTGAATTGCGGCGGATCTGTCCTGCACCCTGACACGTCGGACAAGTCTTGCGCTTTGCACCGTCTGCACCACCCGTTCCCTTACAAACGTCACATGGCTCATTATGAGTAAACTGAATTTCAGTTTTTGTTCCGTAGACGGCATCTTTAAAAGATATTTCCATATCATAGCGGAGATTTGCACCCTGATTGCGGACTTCGCTTCGGCCTCTTGAACGGCTGCTTCCGCCAAAGAAACTGCCGAAAAGGCTTTCAAAATCAAACCCGCCGCTTCCAAATATATCCTGAAAATCAGAATAAGCATGAGAGTAGCCGCCGCCACCTCCACCGCCCATTCCTTCAAGGCCGGCAAAACCATACTGGTCATAAATTTGACGTTTTTGGTCATCAGAAAGAACTTCATAAGCTTCTGTTGCTTCTTTGAATTTGTCCTCAGCTTCTTTATTTCCTGGATTTTTATCAGGGTGATACTGAATCGCAAGTTTGCGGTACCCCTTTTTTATCTCATCTTTTGTTGCGCCTTTCTGAACACCAAGAACTTCATAATAATCACGTTTTGCCACGGTTTTACCCTTATATAAATGGAATATCTTTTAAAAGATACCAAAAATATAATGATTTTTCAGCATCTTTTCTATATAAATAAAATTTGAGAAAGCCGCCTGCAGAAATCTACAGACGGCTTCTTTTATTCATCCTGAATAATTATTTCTGGTCGTCAACAACTTCGTAGTCAACATCATCAGCAGTGCCTTTTGTAGGACCGCTTGATGCACCAGCATTATTTGCAGCACCGCCCATATCAGGACCGGCACCTGCGCCAGCTCCTGCTGCAGGACCCTGCTGCTTGTAGATTTCTTCAGCAATCTTATAAGAAGCTTTCTGAAGTGCTTCTGTTTTTGCTTTAATTTCTTCAGTGTTGTCGCCCTGAAGAGCCTGTTTCAAAGCAGCAACAGCATCATCAATCTGCTGTTTGTCAGCTGCAGAAACTTTGTCGCCCATGTCTTTTACAGCTTTTTCTGTTGAATAAATCATAGAATCAGCTTCGTTGCGGACATCAACACGTTCACGCTCTTTTTTGTCTGCTTCTGCATTTGCTTCAGCTTCTTTAACCATGCGGTCAATTTCAGAATCGCTCAAGCCGCTTGAAGATTCAATGCGGACGCTCTGTTCTTTGCCAGTGCCCATATCTTTTGCAGAAACGTGAACAATGCCGTTTGCATCAATATCAAATGTAACTTCAATCTGTGGAACACCGCGTGGTGCCGGTGGAATTCCTTCAAGATCGAATCTGCCGAGTGTACGGTTCTGGCTTGCCATTTCGCGTTCACCTTGAAGAACATGGATTGTAACCGCACTCTGATTGTCTGCAGCAGTAGAGAAAATCTGGCTCTTGCGTGTTGGAATTGTTGTATTGCGTGGAATGAGTTTTGTACAAACAGCACCCATTGTTTCAATACCAAGAGAAAGAGGTGTAACATCAAGAAGAAGAACATCTTTAACATCTCCGCCAAGAATACCACCCTGAATTGCAGCACCAACAGCAACAGCTTCATCCGGGTTAACGCCTTTTGAACCTTCTTTGCCGAAGATTTCTTTTACAGTCTGCATAACTTTTGGCATACGTGTAGAACCACCAACCAAAAGAACTTCATCAATTTTGTCTGCAGTAATGCCGGCATCTGCAATAGCTTTGCGGCATGGCTCTTTTGTACGTTCAAGCAAATCTTCTGTCATCTGTTCGAACTTTGCACGAGACAAAGATTTCTGCAAATGTTTTGGACCAGTTGCATCAGCAGTAATGAATGGAAGATTAATTTCTGTTGAAGACTGTGCAGAAAGGTCAATTTTTGCCTTTTCAGCTGCTTCACGAAGTCTCTGCAAAGCCATGCGGTCTTGAGAAAGATCAATGCCTGTATCAGCTTTAAATTCATCAATAAGCCAGTTAATTATCTTGCGGTCAAAGTCATCGCCACCAAGGTGAGTATCGCCGTTTGTAGATTTTACTTCAAAAACACCGTCACCAAGTTCAAGAATAGAAATATCGAATGTACCACCACCAAGGTCATAAACTGCAATAATCTTGTCGCTAGACTGGTCTTTGTTAAAACCATAAGCAAGAGAAGCTGCTGTAGGTTCGTTGATAATGCGTTTTACATCAAGACCTGCAATTTTTCCTGCATCTTTTGTAGCCTGGCGCTGTGCATCGTTAAAATATGCTGGAACAGTAATAACTGCTTCTGTTACAGTTTCGCCAAGATAATCTTCTGCAGTTTTCTTCATCTTCTGCAAAATAAAAGCACTGATTTCCTGAGGAGAATAAGGTTTGCCATTGATATCAATGCGAACATCTTCACCATGGTCAACAACCTTGTATGGCACCATTTTTGCTTCGCCAGTAAGTTCGTTGTAACGATGTCCGATAAAACGTTTGATTGAATAAACAGTATTCTCAGGGTTTGTAACCATCTGGTTTTTTGCAGGCTGTCCTACAATGCGTTCACCTTTTGCTGTAAAACCAACGATAGATGGAGTTGTGCGTCCGCCTTCAGAATTCTGAATAACAACAGGCTCACCGCCTTCCATTACTGAAACACAAGAGTTGGTTGTACCTAAGTCAATTCCAATAATTTTTCCCATAATATATCTCCTATAGAATCACTATATCTAATAAGCCATTATGCGCACTTAAGCTTCTGCGCCGGCTTCTTCTTTTGCAGTTTCTTCAGTTTTTGCATTCGGCATGTGAACCATAACTTTTGCATGACGAATGACACGGTCTTTAAGTTTATAACCTTTAAGATAAACTTCTGCACAGACAGGCTCTTTAACATCAGCCGGAACACTTGCCAAAGCTTCGTGAATGTTCGGGTCAAAAGCATCGCCAGCTTCGCAATATGACGAAAGGTTATATTTTGATTCCAAAAAGCCTTTCATCTGTTTGTTTATCATCTTTATTCCGTCTACGACACTTTTTACATCAGAAGCATCCTGTGCAGCAGCAAGCCCACGGTCAAAATCATCAAGGATTGCCACAAGATCTGTCAAAATAGCTGTATTTGCATAATCAAAAGCATCTTGCTTTTCTTTTATCATGCGTTTGCGGTAATTGTCAAAGTCAGCAACTTTGCGCAAATAATCATCTTTTAATTTTGCGTGCTGCTTCTCAAGTTCTTCATACTTTTCTTCAAGAGAAGGTTCTTTTGCTTCTTCCTGAACAGGCTGTTCAGCCTCTGCTGATTGATTTTCTGTTTCTGCAGCTGCAGCCTGAACTGCTTCCTGCTCTTCGTCTGTCATATTTTTGCTTTCACTCATATATCGAAAATACTAATTTAATCTATAAAAAGGCAAGTGAAAAATATCATTTTTTTTGTTTTTTTTCAATGAGTTTTTTTTTGACACTTGAAAGGGTTTTCGCTTTGGGGTTAATCACATACTTCGGTCTGGTCCGGCGAAAGGCTATCGGCGTTAGCCGATAACCCCTCGCGGCAAGAGCCGAAACCTGCACAACCTGTCACCCTGAACCTGTTTCAGGGTCTGCTCATAGACCCCGAAACAGGTTCGGGGTGACACTTTTGTGCAAGCGGGCAGATTTTTGTTTTATGGTTTCTGTTAATTTTAGAGGTTCACATAATATTTTTTTTGTGCATAATGAAACTATACTGAAAAAAAACAACGTGGAAGATTTCAAATTGAAGGAGTTTAGTTTTGAAATTAAAGCCGATTATCAACAGTCTTCTGGAAACAGATCTTTATAAATTTTCAATGGGTCAGGCAATTTATCACCAGTTCCCTTCATATAAAACAAAGTGGTCTTTTAAATGCAGAAACCAGAATGCAAAATTTACAGCAGAAATGGTGCAGGAAATTAAAGACCAGATTAAACATCTTTGCGAACTTCAGTTTTCAGAAGAAGACCTTGCATATCTTTTAAAACTTGAATGGCTCCACGAAGATTATGTTGACCACCTCCGTTTATGGAAGCCACGCTACGAAGATTTTAAGATTTCTGATGATGCAGACTGCGGCCTTAAACTTGAAGCAGAAGGCACATGGCTTAACACTTCAATGTATGAAATTCCGGTTCTTGCAATTATTAACGAAGTTTATTTTAGATTTGCATACAAATATGACGATTTAATTGAGCAGTACAAAAAACGCCTTGACCAGAAAATTCAGTGGCTTATTGACGGAACTTATAACATCGGAAATTTTTCGGAATTTGGGCTTAGACGCCGTCTTTGTGCAGAAGCACAGGAACTTGCCGTAAAAAAACTCTGCGAAAACAACAAGAAATACAAAAATTCTTTCTGCGTAGGCACATCAAATGTCTATCTTGCCAAAAAGTATAATGTAATTCCGGTTGGAACAATGGCACACGAATTTATAATGTGCGTCGGTCAGGGCAATCCGATGTATAATCCGGCTTATTCAAATAAACTGGCAATGGAATCTTGGACAAATGAATATGGCGTTCTGAACGGCACTTATCTTACAGACACAATTGGCGATGCTGTAACACATCTTGACATGGGCTACACTTTTTCAATTTGCTTCAGCGGTGTGCGCCACGATTCAGGCGACCCTTATAAATGGGGCGAAGACTGGATTAAACATTACGAAAATTTCTACAATAAATATAAAGACGAACGCGTCAATCCGAAAAACAAGACTCTGCTTTTCAGCGACAGCCTCGATTTTGAACGGGCTTCTGCTTTGTATGAAAAATTTCACGACCGCATCAAAGTTGCGTTTGGAATCGGCACTTATATTTCTAATGACACAGACGTTGAACCTTTAAACATCGTTATGAAAGTTTCTGAATGTAATGAACGCCCTGTTGCAAAACTTTCTAATGCAGCCGGCAAAACAATGTGCCAGGATGACGAATATGTTGAATATCTTGAAAAAACAATAGACTGGAGACTTAACCACAAATGAATTTAAAAGAAGAAGCTGTAAGTTTTATTAAAGATTATTTTGAAAAAAACGGCGATAAAGACACAAAAGCTGTAATTGGAATTTCCGGCGGGAAAGATTCTTCTGTTGTTGCCGCCCTCTGCTGCGAAGCTTTAGGCAAAGACCGCGTAATCGGTGTAATGATGCCGAACGGCGTTCAGAAAGACATTGAAGATTCAAAAAAACTCTGCGCACATCTTGGAATAAAAAATTACACAATCAACATAAATGACGGCTATCAAGGTTTATCAAACGAAATTTCAAAACAGCTGAATAAACCGGAACTGCCGGAACAGTTTACTTCAAATGTTCCGGCCCGTCTTAGAATGACAACTTTATACGGAGTTGCAGCAGCAGTCGGCAACTGCCGCGTAAGCTGCAACGGAAACCTTTCTGAGCGCCTTACAGGATTTTTTACACTTTGGGGCGACGGCGCCGGAGATTTTGCACCGCTTGCATATCTTTTTGTAAGCGAAGTTGTAGAACTTGGTCTTGAACTTGGACTTCCACCGGAACTTTGCCACAAGGCACCAAGCGACGGCATGTGCGGCAAAACAGATGAAGACAAATACGGCTTTACTTACGACGAACTTGAAAAAGTTGCACGCGGCAAAGAAGCAGAAGTTGACGCAGAAAAAGTCAAACTGATAAAAAACAAACTTGGCTTTATGTCTTTTAAGCGCCGTCTTTTAAACCTGCCCTGCTTTGTGCCTTCAGACAAAAACCCCGCCGACTGGAATTAAAACTGGGTTTTGTTTTTTTTGTCCAGCAGAAACGGTTTCGCATTTGGACTAGTGCCACAAATTTGGGTTAAATCAGCGAAAGGCTATCCGCTTTGCGGATAGCTGCGAGATTTTGCTTCGTAAAACTCGCCACTGGTGCAGATTGTTGCGAAAGGGGGACGTCCAAAAAGATTAAATTCTATGTCATTCCGGACTTGATCCGGAATCTAACACACTATATATAGCGTAGATGCTGAAATAAATTCAGCATGACAAAACTTATCAGTCACCCCCTGTATATTTTGGGCTTTTCGCAAATTCGTCAGTTTATGTCTAAGCATAAACTAGCCGTTTTTTAAATTTTGAAAATTCTCACTGAGATTTCAGTAAAAACTCACTGAGAAAATTTTTTTTCTCAGTGAGAATTTTTATTTTCTCACTGAGAATTTAATACAACCTCAGTGAGAATTTTCATAAAACATAAAAAACCAGTCATTGCAGGGCTGCAGCCGAAAAATCTAAACATTTATGTAAATTTTAAGCCAGATTCTTCGTTCTGCGAATAACAGACAATTTTGTTCTGGCATTGTAAAATATTTCATAAAACTGACAAAAATTTTCATTTTTTTTCAATAGATAATCAACACACTTTCTGTGCTGCTAACACATTAACTGGAGTTGATTATGGAAACTTTAATTACACAAAAATCGTTCGATGATTTAAAATGTTCAGACAATTTCATGTTTGCAAAAATCATGGAAGACCCGGAGCTTTGCAAAGCAGTTCTTGAAACTCTGCTGGACATAAAAATTGACCGGCTGTCTTACCCCGAAGCCGAAAAAACAATGCAGGCAGGACCAGACGCAAAAGCGATTCGGCTTGACGTGCACACAAGCGACACAAACCGCGACTTTGACATTGAAATTCAAACGACACTCTACAAAGAATTAAGGCAAAGATGCCGCTATTATCAAAGCCTTATGGATGTAGATTACCTTCAGAAAGGGCATTTTTATTCTGAACTTAAACAAAATTATGTGATTTTCATCTGTCTTGATGACTTATTCGGCAAAGGTCTGCCAGTATATACATTTGAGAACATCTGCAATGAAGATAAAGGTCTGCATCTTGAAGACAAAACATATAAGTTGTTTTATAATTGTTCAAAGTGGAAAGAAATAAAGAAACAGGATAAATCTTCTTTGTTGAAATTCTTCCTTACCGACGAAGCAGATTCAGACCTTTGCACAAAACTAAAAGACAAGGAGCGGAAAATAAAAATGACAGAACGAGCCAGAAAAGAATACATGGATTACTGCATGATTGTTAATTCCGCCAAAGAAGAAGGTCGCACAGAAAAAGCACTTGAAGCTGCAAGAAAATTAATCATAAACGGAAAATTAGATTTAATTGATATTGCAGATATTCAAGACCTTCCGCTTGAAACCGTTCAGCAGCTTGCAGCAGAAATAAAGGCAGAAACGGCTATTCGCTGGCGCGAATAGCGGCCAGTTTGCAACAAGCAAAAACTGGTTTAGGTTGGTGCGACAGATTGCTTGTTTTAGGTTTTGCTATAATTTTTACCTTATTCGGTAAACTGCTGTTTGTAGGACTAAGCTAAGTGCGACTTAGACCTGGTAAACAGAAGTTTGTCGAAAATCAGACATACATAAAATCTGTTTATTTTATAATTTTATGCGACAGCTATCTTGAAACTATCCGATAGCAACAAATGAAATAGATCTGTGATTACATACTCATGGTTATTTAGTTAGCTTGTAAAGCTCTAACAAAATCAAATATTTTTTTACTAATATCTAGACCTTTATCATTTACTCCTTCAAACCAATCATAAATATCAATAAACAAAATTTTACTCCAATTTGCTAATAACACATCTATTGAATCAGCAATTACTAATCCATGCAAATTGATTCCACTATCAAAGACATCATGTTCAAAAAATAAAATCTGTCCAGTTCTATTATCAAAGCAAAATTTATCTCCATTTGGAAATAAGAAAAGAGGATACCAATGTTGAATATCATCAATTACTTTGTCTTGTTCTTCTATAACATCATCTTCAATATCTTCTATTTCAGAACATAAATTTTCATGCTCTGCAATTAGTTTTGAATATGGAACAAAATCAATGACACCCCTATCCTTATTTACTTTACTCTGCCAGTTTAGTTTAAAAAGACTATATGTACTATAAATCAATTTGCTATTTTCAGAGATATTATTTCCAAATAATTCATATGAATACTCATTATCTACTAATTTATATTCACATTTATTCACTTGAACAATATCCTTATTTTTTTCTAATATTCTCATAACATATTTAAAATAATCCATAAAATTCCTCTACTTTCCATACGGATGAATTCTCAAACCACTTAGTCCATAATCATCCATCATTTTTCCAGCAAATTGATAAATATCTTTTGCAGTGGCATTTGGATTATTATCAATAAAATTTATCCACTTCTGATTCCACTTTCCTTTTCCATGTATAAAGTTCATATGCATACCCCCTTTTCCACCAGAAACAGTAATAGTATATTGATCAACATCGATTCCTAACTTCTTAATAAAATCTGCATAAGGTTTACTCTTTCCTCTAAATGCTGGGATGATATGATGGTCTTGAAGATTCGCAGTTGATTCCAATAATCTTGATGGATCAGTAATAATATTTGACTTTGTACCACTCTTTTTTAGTGCGAGTTCTACAGCATCATCAGCATGTTTACCGGCAAATTCTGCTATTTCTGGAATGGCATTAAGCGCTACTTTTCTTCCTTTGCTGATTGCATCACCAAAAGGCAAGAAACAAATGGCACACAATGCCGCTTCTTTCTGGTTCCCTTCATAGAGATAAAGCAAGGCATTTATTCCGTCTGGAATATCACTAAAACATCCAAGTATATCAAGGATATTATGTGCTTTCTCTAACAGCGTCGGT
>JAZQNK010000101.1:0-14190 GCA_045627325.1 Treponemataceae bacterium
ACAAACATAAAGAGTATCGTAACCACGGCTGCGGCAGAAACGGGCAAAAACATCACCAGAAAGAGATTGAATGATGTTTCCCAGGTGTGGAATATTGTTTACGTAAGGTAAAGCTGCTGTAATAAGACGTCTGTTCATATATTATCCTTGAAATAAATTTATTCGTGCGGAGGGTTTGATACCTGTTTCCAAAGGAAACAAAACGCTTGTGCTGTAATAAGGTGTATGAAACCCGGCTGCAATCACTTATAAAGACCAACATACCTCGCTGTTTACGTCGGAACGTTGACTGTGAATGATATATTTTACTGTTTTTTAAGGATTTATACAATTACGTAGTTTTATTTTTAATGCTTGAAAGCGTTTGGTTTTCGCTTTGGACTTTTGTACAATTTTTATCATGGACGGCGAAAGCTTGTCAGCTGCGCTGACGGCGGTCAGTTTATGTTTTCATAAACTGACAAATTTGCGAAAATAAAAACCTTGTGGCTATTTATTTGCTCATAAGTTCTTTTAAGCGTTTGGCGTTTTTGGGACCATGTCCGTTCGGATGATTATTAAAAAAGATTTGTGTTTGTTTTCCTTCTGTAATTGCAGCATTTATTACAGGCACAAACGAAACTAGTTCTTCATCATTATAGTCATAGCAGTATCTTGCCGAACCGTTGTTTTGTTCATCATGTACATACCATGCTTTTTCATTTCTTCCATGCAGCCTTATGTATGCTTTGTTTCCAATAAAAGGTGTCTTTGCTGCAAAAACATCAGGAAGATTCTTTAGCTGTGGCATGTCGCAAAATACAAGCCCTGCTTGCCTTTTTTCAAGTCCTTCAAAGACAGAATCTTTAAGCCATTCACGATGTCTGAATTCAATAAACAATGGAAAACCGTCATAAAATCTGATTATTTCTGCTAAATATATTCTGTTGTCATTTGAATAATGAAAACTTTCAGGGAACTGAAACAGTACGGCAGACAGACAGTTTTTTTCATTCAAAGGTTTTATTGCAGTTTTAAATGTTTCTGCATCTGTTTTCCAGTTCCTGGAAATGTCATGTGTAAGAAGTCTGTTTGTTTTTACGCTGAATTGCACCTTGCCTTCAGACCTTTCATAAAAACTTAATATCCGTTCTGCTGTCGGCATATTGTAAAATGTGCTGTTTAATTCCAGGGCATTAAATTGTGTTGCATAAAATGCAAGAAAATCTTTTCTGGCTGTTTTTTCCGGATAAAAAACACCTTTCCATTCAGGATAATCATAGCCGCTTGTTCCTATTAAAAGATTGTCCATGCTGGATTTTAAATGTTCCTTGCTGTTCTTATTTTTTTCGTTTTGATGCTGACTGTTTCTGGATTTGTTTTATGTATAATGTGATTGTTCTGCTGCAGACTGCGCCCGGCAGAAGGTATACTTTCCAGAAAAGACCTGTTGTAGATGCAAGATACTGCTGCTGGCTGAAGTAAGGATATGCATAAAGCCCTGCTGCATCGCTTGATGAAAGCGTAAAACAGCAGCACGATTTGTTATCAATCATTCTCAAATAGAAAATGCCTTTTTTGTTAAAAAATTCATTTTCCGGAGAAAATGGAATTAACAAATCATCTGCGGAACAATCCATTGAAAGGTTTTCTGGACTGTTGCTTTGCATACAAAGATTATTTTCTATGACGAAATATGCATTCAAAGTTTCTTTTGAAGTGTTTATAAGCCTATAATCAACGCGGATTGAATCTTTTGTAAAGTGAAATTCTTTGACTATTTTGACAGAACGTTTTTTTTCAAATTGAACTTGTGTTTCAAGTTTCAGGTTTTTCTTCATTCTGTCATATTTCAGTTCGTTGTACGAAGCTTCTGTTAAATTGCAGAGAATATTGCATTTCTGTCCTTTTGCAAAGTTTTCAAGTTCCTTTTCTGAAACAAGAAAATCTGAAAATAGGCCTCTTTTTTTATTTTCAGATATTGTGTCTGCAAAATTTCTTTCAGATGGAAGCACGTCAAATTCATAAATTGTTCCACCTGTTTTTGACATATATGCGTCATAAAGTGCAAATTGTGCTACATATTCATTTTTGCCGTCAAAATTTACGTCAAATGAATTTAACGATTCTGGTATTGGAGAAGCTTCCCTTACAAGCTGTTCTGCATGCAGAAGGTTTTCATACATTCCGCTTCTCAATTTTGAATTTGCAATGCCGCCGCTGCCAAGATACCAGTATGCAGCACCATTTTGTGCTTTCCACAGTTCTTCTCTTGCAGCCTTTTTGCGCTGTTTGTCTCCGCGGCACTGGTTTACCATAAGTCCTGTGTAAATCATTCTTGAATAAAGATTTAATACTTCTGGATATAAAAGTGAAAAATTTCTTATTGTCGTTCGGTTTGTGTTCTTGCTGTGCATAACTTTTTCATAAGGGGTTATGGCCCATCTCGAAGCTTTTTTGCTCATTCCAGAAGGAATTATTGCTTTGTTAAATGAAGCCGAATTCTTTAAGGCTTTGCCCGGAAGTGACAGTTCGATTATGCCTTTGTAGTTTGATTCAATCAGTTCAAAACACTGTTTGAACCAGTTTTGCTGCATAAGCTCTGCAAGCTGTTCACCTGATACAAAACATGTTATTACAGAATTGCTCACCGATGATGGAACCATTTTAACGAGTTTTTCAAGAAAAAGTTCTGGTGCTGGTGTTTCTGCCGTATCAAGAAGTTCATTATGAAGAGGAATTGCAAAAACAGATTTTCCCATGTCTTCTGTAATTGAAATCGTCATTGCTTTTGGGTCTGAAATTTCTGGTGCAAAAAAAGAATAATCAAGCAGGGCATATTCAAGTGAGCATGAGTTTAATGTATTTACAAGCGAAGGATCCCAGACGCTTTCGTTAATAAAGCAGCCGTGCGGTCGTTTTTTAAAATGCTTGCGCAGTGCTGTTGTCAAAGCTTCAATCTGCCCGGAACGGTCAACTGGCTGCAGTAAAGGAAAATGCGGATTGTAATAGCCGCCGCCGAGCACCTCAATCTGTTTGCGTGCAAGCATTTCTTCTATGACTAAAAGATATTCAGCATGTTTTGACTGAAGCCATTCAAGCACCGGACCTGGAAAGAAAAATGAAAACGGCATGTCTGCATGGGAAAACAAAAAAGCTGCAAGACTTTTGTATCCGTTTTCGTATATTGTTGCATTTGGAATGCCAGAACCGTCTGCTGAAGTGTCAGCAAAAAGTCCAAAGCAAAGAGTTATCTTTCCCATAAAACGTCCGAATAATTTTTCCGGTATTTATTCATTTTGATTAAAACCGGAGTGTAAATGACATTTCTAAAAATTAATATTTCTAGAGTCGTTCAATTAACAACATTGCTGCATGCAGCGAAGTATGTTGTTATTTAATAAGAAATTGCAGTCTGGTTTAACCGTCGCAAAATACGTAGAATTAAACCGTATGCACGAATATAAACTTCAAAATGCTTATATCAGACAGCAATAAAAATCAGCAATTTAAAGCTGTCTGTAAGAAAAATATTGCAGCAAATGATAAATATAAACTTAGAAGTTATCTTTTTTCTGTACTCTGAGCAGTTAATATGTTATAGCATAACTGCCAGAATTTAAAGTCTTTGGGGTCTTTTTTTTCGTAATGCACGATGCATTCTGCCGGGCACTTTTGCAAATCTTTTTCGCTGATATTTTCTTTTTTGCACCCGTCGCAATTCTGACATGCAGTTGAACATATTTCTTTCATGTGCTGTCCGCCGAGAGCGACACATGCAACATAATATTCCTGGTTTTTGGGAATAAGTGTAATAAGTCCGTTTGGACATGCATCTACGCAAAGACCACAGCCTGAACAGTTTGAGTTTACTACAGCTACACCATTTTGAATTGAAATTGCATCCTGCGGACAATAATTTATGCATGAACCAAAACCGATGCAGCCCCAGTTGCATTCTGTTTTGTTTTCATAAATTTCCTTAAAAAGTCCACAGTCTTTTATATCATCATAAAATAAGCCGCGCTGTGTAACTTTTCTGTTGTGGTTACAGCGTACTACAGCTTTTAAATCTTTTGAAACAATGGAATTTTCTCTTGCGTATACAATGTCTTTTTCGTCTTTTGAAAGAATGTCATGAGTTACATTAAGATTTCTGTCTTTTAAATAGTCAGGCAGAAATCCAAAAAGTGCCCAGAGAATTCCAGAAAAAATTAAGATAAAAAGAATGAAAATAAGCAATGTTACTATCATCTGAATGCCTCCTGATTAAACCAGGAACAGTGATATGCAAAGAAAGCAAAGAAAAGCATTGCAGCACTAAAGAATGCAACTGCATAATATTTAAAGTCTCTTGGCGGCATTGAATTCAGAAGTCTTTTTCTGATTGCATATAAAAGCGGCATTAACAGAAAAACTGAAAGATAAGTGCCAAGTGCAATTGAAAAGGCTTCAATAAGGTTCATGCTTTCGTTTATGGCAAGAAACATGATTGCACAAGGCAGCAGCACTCCTGCAGAAACGGTGCCTTTTAAAAGTGATGTAATTCCGTCTATGATTTTTGAAACAAAAAGTACGACAAAAACAAGAATAATAGGAAAAACTTCTGCAAAACCACGTTTTACAAAAAACATTGAAACAGCCCATACAACAGGCAGAGAGATTACAATTGTTAAGAGCGTTTTTATCGATGCAGTACAAAAATAATGCAGCGAGTTAGAACGCATCATTGACTGTTTAAGTCCTATGCCGTAAATAAAAACAGCAGATGAACAGAATAAATAATAGAATAACAAAGAAAGAGTCATTCGCTAACTCTCCGTAAAATCATGAGTTTTCGGTTGATATAAGAAAATAGAGCAAAAATAAGCCCTAAAATAATCAATGTTCCGGGAATTGAAGCAATAAAATGAAGCGGATAAAATTCCCCGATTTTAAAAAGTGCAATAACTTTTATGCCTTTTGGAGCCGGCAGTGTAATTGAACCAAATGCGATGATGTCCCTCAAAAGAAAAAACAGCAGAAGCAGTGCTGAAAAAAGCAGCGTTCTTTTCGATGTCCGTATCAGATGCTCTTTTGGAGGAAGCCCTACTGTATCAAGTACATTGCCGTAAATGTAAGAAGAAAAAGCTGTCATGTATAAGGCAAAACCAGCTGTAAAAGCAATTGAAGGTGCATAAAATGTCAGAATCTGTTTGAAAATTCCTGTAACTGCTATCGTTGAAAATACAAGAATGCTAGAAATCATTTTTTCCAAATGAAGTTTTTCAGCAAGAAATTTTACCAGAAACCCGCTGTAAATCAACAGATTCAAAAGAATTATGGCAATAATTCCGTAAGCAAACCGTGGCGGAAAAGGAATTAGAATTGAAAGAGCGGCAGCAATATAAATGTAATAATAATTCTTTATCATTTTGTTGCTCCTTTTGTTTCTTCTGGTTCTTTTTGCGGAAGCAAAGCTTGGGCGCGCTGCTGCCAGAAATTTATAACAGGTGTTGTAAGCCCGTACCCGAAAAGTCCTGTGTTTGTATAAGAAACTGTTTCATTTTCAAGCCCGCCGATTCCGGCAAAAATTGCGTCCTGCCCGTCAAAGACATAAACTAAAGGCAAGGCGCCTGCAATGCCATATGCCCTGATTAAAACAGCATAAGCTGGTGCAGAATTAAGAAAATCTGTTTTCTTTAATTCAAAAACGGCAGAAGAAACGGCAATAGGTGTCTGAACTGGAATCATGTCACCAATTGTGTAGTCAACCAGAACATGGTCTTTAAGAACTTTTTCTGTCATTGCCTTTAGACCTGCTTCGCGGCTTTTGCCAGAGCCTGAAATCATAAAGAACAATATAAGCGATAGCATAAGTATAAAAATCGTTATGAAACACAGTTCATGTATAATTTGCTTTTTATCTTTCATTTTCCAGTCTCGTCTTTAAAGTAAGGGCTTTATAAATGTCGTAGCATTTATCTTCAACCATTTGAATAAGCGGAGAAATTGCATTGACAATAAGTACTGTAAATACAGCGCCAGTCGGTGCTGTTCCAGCTCCACTCATAATAAAAGCACATATGCCAGCAAGAATTCCGTAAGTAATTTTTCCAGGCATGCTCATCGGTGTTGTTCCATATCCGGACAGCATAAAAAAGCCGCAGAATAATGTGCCGCTTGTAAGCAGTGCAAGAAGAATATCGCCCTGCCCGATTATTCCTGTAAAAGGCTCAAGTGAAAATATGCGGACAAAAAGTGCATAAACTGCAAAGTAGCATATCGGAATAATCATATCTATCATTGAAAGAGACGCAAGAACGATGGATGCAAGCAGTGTCAGCAGGTTGAATCTGAATGCAGGAATCAGCGCATGTGTATCCCAGAAAAGCGTTGTATAACCTTCTGGCAGGACAAAACCAAAATGATTTAAAATGTGTGCATTTAAGAAATCAGCAACGATATTTGCCTTTTCGTTTAATGGAATTATATTCGATGAAAAAAGAATTGAAGCCGGATTTGCAGATTCAAGCATTGATGCAGTAAGCTGAAAATCTGGAAAAAACAGTGAACCTGCAAACCATGCAATTATTATTGTGCATGCTGTCGGGTTTGCCCAGCTTGAAGCAAGACCGCCGAAACAATATTTTGTAACAATCAGGCTGATTAATACAACAAAAAATGTAAGCAGCAGCGGATAAACTTCCGGAAGAAACATACCTATTATTAGACCGTCAAGAATTGAGTCTAAAGTGCCAACGGAAATTTTTTTCTGCAAAAGATTATCAATGACTTCTGCACAGATGCTGGCAAGCATTGCAGTAAAAATTACAAGCAGAGCCTGAAAATCCCGGTAAATTCCAAGGAAGACAAGCTGCGGCAAAAGTACAATAATTTTTATTGTAATTGTATGTGGAACAGATGGTGCCACATGAATAAATGGAGCAAAGCGTAATTTTGAATTAGTCTTCATAACGTGCCTCCGCAATTTTTTTAATTTCGTTTATTGTCTGAAAAAGAGGCAGTCTCGAAGGACAAACCATGTTGCAAAGACGACATTCATTGCACAGAAGAGTCATTTTTGTTTCTTCTTGAGAAAGATTTATTCTTTTCATATATTTTGCATACAGTTTATCAGGCTGAAGTCCTTCCATGCATGTTTTCCGGCAGTTTCCGCATCTTACACATGGCGAATTTGGAAAGAAATCAAAGAGTTTTTTGGGCAGAACTGTTATTGATTTGGTGTATTTTGTTACAGGCGTATCAAAATTTCCGATTGCTGCGCCGGAAATTCTGCCGTTAATAAGAATCTTGCTTGGCTGTGCACAAAAACCGCCGCATTCTGCAAGCAGGTTTTTGATCGGTGTTCCTACGCGTACCTTGAAAATCTTGTTTTCAACCATGGCTTCGCCGCTAACAGAAACATATCGTGTCATTACAGGTGTATCAAGAACAATTGATTCATAGACTGCAAGTGCGGTCGTGCTGTCAATAAAAAGATCTTTTCTGCTTACAGATGAAAATTCTTGAGTTTTTGATGAATGGCGGACAAGCTGAAGAATGTCAAAAGTTCCGCCGCATGGATATTTTGAAACATCAACAGGAATAAAATGCAAAGGCATTGTGTTGAACAGTGTGTTCATTGCACTTGCATCTTCCTGCATATTTGAAGATTTGTCATAAAGACAGAAAACTGCAGCAGGTTCAACAATGCGTGCAAGAATGGCCATTGATTCAAGAATCTGCGGCATGAAATTCTTGGCTATAAAAGAATCTGTAAAATTAGATGGGTCAAGGTCAAAAAGCCTTAAAAAAATTGAACGCGGTTCTTCTCTTAGTTTTTGCTGAACAAGCTCTAATGCAAGCGGCTTTGGTTTATAAAACGTGTTTATAACGCCTTTTTCGCCAATGTTTCTTATAAGCTGATCTGGAAACAAAAAGTCCCATGTCTGTTTTTTGGGCAGGTGTCCGAGAAACGAAAAAGAACCTTCTGTTTTTATTGTAAGGCATGGTCCTGTTCTTCCGTTTGGCAAAGTTTCTACTGCAAATTTTTCAACTGTACCAGGAACCGGAGAATGAATCTGACACATATTTCTTGAGTCACGGGCAATAACTTGTCCTTCTTCTACATGTTCACCAACATAAACTAAAGGTTCTGTTTTTGTAGATTCATCCTGCCATAATGCTACGTGAACTTCATGCGGCACATATGCATTCGTATATGAATCAAATGTAATAGGCGATATTCCTGTAATTTTTTTTGTAGAAATCATGGACAACCTTTTATCTAAATTGTTTATAAGCAACTGTTACAAAATGTTTCTGTGCAAAAAGCAGCTTTTCAACTGAAGGTTCAGTCTGTGAAGCAACTTTTAAAAGAACAGATGAAAAATACGATTCATCAAAAGTATACAATATTTTTCGTTCTGTTGAAACCCGTCCACTATCTTCATCATACTCATAAACTGGCACCGAAACTTCTGAACCAGAATAAGCTTGTGGAAATTTTTCGTTCAATGAAACATATGGAAATACTTCTGTTTTCCAGTATAGAGTAACAAAATCTGCTAAGTCTGGCAATGTGCGTGTCTGATTTTCTGAAGTAACAAGATTTTCATAAATGTAATAAGAAAAAACGCCTGATTTTGCATATTCATGTGGAGCCGGAATTGAAAGCCCTTTTAGTCCGCCGGAAGAAAAAAAGCGGTCTTTTGCAATGAAAGAAAGGCATAAAACTCCAAAAGTAAGCACGGCAAGGGCTAAAAATTCAAGTTTTGATTTAAGCGAAAATGCAACTGTATTTGCTGAATTGATGAGTATGAATCCTGTTTTTGTTTTATTCTGGTCTATAAAATAGAAAAAACACAATGCACACGCAGCACCGGCAAAGGCTGAAAGCCCCAGAAAAACAATCCGCAGGTTTCTTGAAAATGGAACTGTCAGAATTAAACTTGAAAGCATTGCAAGCACAAGCACGACAGTTACAAGGTCGCCGATCAGAAAATGAACCCAACCCGGGCGCTGCCAGTAATATTGAATTGAATAAGCCACAATTGGAAATACAGAAGCGCAGAGAGCTGCTGCAAATTCTGCAGAACCACAGCAGAAAACAAGAAACGGCAGCTGCAGAAAAGTATACAGCAGTTTTCGTTTGCTCAATACAAAAAAAACTATTGAAAAGCCAAACGGAAAAATCAAAATAAGCAGTGCAAAAACTGAAATGCGTTCAACTTTCCAGTCTGCATCAACCTTTTTCATCAGGGTTTTTAGCCTTGTACCAAGATTTGCTGATTCATGAATGTAATAAAGGTTATTGCTTTTTGATTCGTCAAAAAAATAATTTTGTATTGCTTCTTTATATGCAAGTTCAAAACCTGTAACAGGCGTAATTTCGTTTTTTGGGCACATTGATTCAGATGAAATGCTTATTGTATCTTTGATTCCGCATTCTTCAAGTGTTTTTAAAACATCTTTTTCTGACACAGCGGCTGGAACGGCAAGAACACGATAGTCCTGCCAGATAGAAGAAACAAACTGAATGCGGAAAATTATGAGCAATGTAAGAAAACTGATGTAAAGAAGCGGTAAAATGCAATAATGAAATACTTTTTTCATGGCATCATAAGATTGAAAATGCTGTTCCGATAAACACACCTAAAAGACAGCCTACAGCAACTTCAAGCGGTTTATGCCCCTGCACTTCTTTTACTGGATTAAATGTAATGAGTTCTTTTTTTTGCAGTTCTGTTCCAATTTTATTAATGACTTTTGCCTGAATGCCGCTTGAACGGCGGACACCGACGGCATCTCTTACTGTTACTATTGCAAAAGCACATGCGAGCATAAAAATATCAGAATTAATTCCGGAATGATAGCCGATTGCTGTAGTCATTGCAGAAACTAATGCAGAATGAGAAGACGGCATTCCTCCGGTTTTCCAGAAAAGCAGCGAAATAAGTTCAGATATAGAATGAACACGCCCTGAAATAAGACGTATAAGTGTTTTGATAAATTGTGCTGAAAGCCAGCTGAAAATAGCAGAAAGAAAAAGAGGATTTGTAATAAACATTTGAAGCTGAAATTTTGCAGACATTCCCATATAGACCTATTGTGTCGCTCTGCCAAAATTTGTCAAGTGGTTTTCAAACTTTAAATTAAAGAATGTTCTAAAAAAAGCAATTTTTAGATTTGTACAGTCAGCTTCGCATAATCTACCCAAAAATTCTCAATTTTGATAAAATCAATGCATGGATTTTATTCAGATAAAAGCCGGAGAAAATGATGTAAACCGGCGCCTTGACAGAGTGCTTCGCAAAGCGTTGCCTGAACTTCCGTTAGGTGAAATTTACAGGCACATAAGAAAAGGCACGATTAAAGTAAACGGGAAAAAAACATCTCAAGATTATCATATTCAGCAGGATGATGTGCTTTATCTTGCCTCTTTTCTGCCTGTAAATATGCCTGATGAAGCAAAACAGCCTGAAAATGTAAAAATAATTGAAAATGACGAATTGAAAAATAACAGTTACAGCATCAATTCAAAAGCGTGTTATGAAACTGTTTTTTGCAATGAGCATATAAAAGTTATTAACAAGCCTGCCGGCATTTCTGTGCACGAGTCTAAAAAAGGTGAAACTTCTTTAGCTGAATTAATTTCTGAAGAATACAAATTAAAAAACAGTGGTTCGCTTTCTTTTACGGCTGGTCCTCTTCACAGGCTTGATAAAAACACAAGCGGTATTCTCTGTTTTTCGCAGAGCATAAAAGGTGCGCAATGGTTTTCAGAGAACCTTTCGCAGATAAAAAAAGAATATATTGGCATTGTTCAAGGCTGCATTGAAGAACCGCAGTATTGGGTTGATTTAATTGATGACACGCCCGACGAAAAAGCAGCTTTTAAAACCGTGCGAATTTCAAATAAAGGAAAAGAAGCCAGAACTAGATGTACGCCTCTTGCGCATGGTGCATATAATGGTATTCCGCTTGTTTTGTGCCGTTTCTGCATTGAAACAGGCCGCAAACATCAGATAAGGGCTCAAAGTGCATTTCATGGTGTTCCGCTTTTTGGCGACAGTGCATATAACGGTTTTTGCCATAGCCATGCTGAAAAAAATGAGCAGGAATTTTTTCTGCATGCTGCAAGACTTTCTGTGCCTTCGAATCCGATAAATCTGCCGTTGCTTCTTGAAGCGCCTCTGCCTGAAAAGTTTCAGAAGTTTTTGAAAAAAGCCGGAATTTCTTACAGCGAAAGTCAGACAGGAATTTACCATTGAATTTCAGTTTGAGAAGTACGTAATTTTGTCTAAAAAAATTGGGTCAGTTCAGCTCTCGTATAGAGGTTCCGTTCTTTCCTAAAATATGGATGAAAGATTGTTTGAGTTTAATAAAACTCGAATTCCAAGTTGCTTTAATATTTTTGACATTTTAAGGAAAAGCACATTTTTTTGCTTGCCGTAAAGCGCCGTTAGCCTGTATTATACAAATATGGAATTTTTTAAAGACTTATACTGGCTTGTAAAAGGAATTACAGTTTATGCACTTGTCGGCGAAAGCGGCACCGGTAAAAGTTTTCGTGCAAAATTATTGACTCAAAAATATGGAATTGAACTGTTAATTGATGATGGTCTTTTAATTCGTGATGATAAAATTCTTGCAGGACATTCTGCCAAAAAAGAAAAAACTTACATGGGTGCAGTAAGGGTTGCTCTTTTTGATGATAAAGAACATCGTGATGAAGTTGCAAGAATCCTTCAGAAACTTAAATTTAAGAAAATCCTCATTCTCGGTACATCTGAAAAGATGGTCATAAAAATTGCTGCACGCCTTCAGCTTCCGGCTCCTTCAAAGATTATTCATATTGAAGATATTACTACTCCAGAAGAAAGAGAAGCTGCCAGACGTTCCCGTCAGATTGAAGGAAAACATGTAATTCCAGTTCCTTCAATTGAAGTAAAGCGCAGTTATCCTAAAATCTTTTATGATAAAATCCGCATGCTTTTAAAAGACAAATCTTCTGGGGCGCTTATGGGCGTTGCTGAAAAATCTGTCGTAAGACCGGAATTTTCCAAAAAAGGCCGCGTAGAAATTTCAGAATCTGCACTTGCTGAAATGTGTTTAAATTGCGTAAATGAATTTGACCCGAATATAAAAATCAGAAAACTTACAACAAAAACATCTCCGCACGGTTATCGCTTCATCATTGTTATAGATGTGCCGTTTGGAACGCAGCTTTCAGGAAAAATTCATCAGTTAAGACAAAATATTATTGAAAATATTGAACGTTATACAGGAATTCTTATTGAAGAAGTCAATATCATTATAGACAAGATTACACAACCCGTGCATACGGATCAAACAAATGCGAAAGAGGTTTTGCATGAAAAAAAACGTTAAGCTTTTATGTGTTCTTTTTATGTTTTTGCCTTATTCTCTTTTTTGTCAGGCTGGTTTGTATGAAATTAAATATAACGGTTCTGGCAGCGGTACATCTGAATTTTTCAAAGTATTAGACACTTGCTATGTTCAGTTTAATGAAATATTCCATTTTGATGATGATGGTCCAGGCTTTAAATATCCTGTAAGTCTTTTTACTGATATTGATGCCTATAAGGCCTATGTTGCAGAAAAAACAGGAAGTTCCGAGCCAAAATCTGAAACTGTTTTCCTTCGCTATTCAAATATTTCTCGTTCAGAAGTTGCTGCAGTTGTTTCTTCTGAAAATAAAAATACATTTATAAGACAGCTTTTTATTCAGTATCTTTACAGTTTTATTGCAGCTCCTCCTGCCTGGCTTGTTAATGGTTTTTCGCTTTATTTTGAACAGTATCCAGACTTATATGAAAGTCCGTGGCTTGAGCCTGCAAAAGCTCTTTATCTGAACGAAAATAAGCGCATTCCTGTCAAGCTGATGCTTGAAGCTACAAAAGATACATATACTTCCGATGTTTTTTTGCCGCAGGCATGGCTTTTCGTTTCGTTTCTTGTTGAAGGTCCTTACAGCCGTAATTCACGCTTTTTGTATGACGGGCTTCAGATTGCTTTAAAAGAAGCTTACAACGACACAGATCCATTTATCACTTATTATCAGAAATGGATTGATGATGAGCAGTTTCAAAAAGACTATGATTCATTTGTAAGAAACCTGCATTCTGTAAAAGAAGATCTTTCTGCCGGCATTAATGCCTATAGTGAAAAGCGCATACAAGATGCAGAAGCACTTTTTAAGCGTGTTCTTGATGTTCAGCTTGAGAATTTTACTGCTGCATATTATCTTGCCTTGTGCTATTACAATCAGAAAAATTATAAAGAAGCAGATTCGTGGTATAAAAAGGCATTGCATTATGGTGCAGATCCGGCTCTTGTAAACTGGGGGCTTGGTGCATGTGCCTATGCAGACAAACGGTATGAAGAAGGAAAAACTTATCTTTTAAAAGCAAAACAGCTTGATGAAGCTTCTTATGGCAAGAAAGTAGATGAGCTTATTCAGCAGATGCCGTAAAAGGTCATATTATAAAAAAACACGAACTTTTGTGTTCGTGTTTTTTTTATGTCTGCATCTGTTTCTAAAGCTGCGGCTGTGTAGAATTTGGAGTTTGACCAGACAGAGAAATGACAGGTGTCTGTACCTGCACTGCCTGCTGAAGCTGCATTGCAACAGCTGTGTGTTTTTTTGAAGTTTTTGGCTGTGCTGTTTTTGCAGAAGCAGCTTTTTTTGCTTTTGCTTTCTTTTCAGATTTATCTTTTTCCTGCAAAGAAGCTTTTTTGTTTTTTTTCTGGTCTTTTGCACTGAATGCACTTTTTGGAATTTTTGTATTTACGCCGAGCCTTTTAAGGCATGTTCTGATGGCAAATTCCAATTCTACTCTTGGCGGATTCATTGGCAGTACAAAATTTCTGCACTGAGTCCATGTTCTCAAAAAAAGTTCAGACGGGTTCGGGTTTGCTTCAAGCTCTTTTTTCCAGTCTGTAAGATCAGAGATAAAATCATATATCAGATAAGAAAGTTTTTTGCCAAGGCGCACTGTATTGTCTGAAATTACAAGTGCATCAAGTTCTTTTAAACTTGCCATATATCTTTGTTCAAAAGACGGATCATCATATATAAGTGCACATGCAGCAGGCTGTATATGCATATAGATGTCTGTTTGCAGCGCAAGAGAAACAATGTTATAAGACGAACCGCTGTTTATAATTTTTATAAGTTCTTCTGTTAATCTTGAAGGAGAAACC
>JAZQNK010000102.1:0-17224 GCA_045627325.1 Treponemataceae bacterium
CAAGCGTCAGATTTTATGAATGCACAGGATTATAAAAAGGGCAAGTGATTTTGCGTTAGCAAAATCTGATCCGTGTGGCAAAAAACAAAAACTCGAAATTGAACCAATTATTATAATTGTAAAGAATTTTGCAGATTTGATTTTTGTTTTTTTAGATATATTAAAAGACTGTTGTTTTTTGTTTTGCAAGACTGTCTAAAAATTTTTCCATAAGAACAAAAGATTCTGGCGTAAGGCTTTCCGGCGCATCAAAAGGTGTATGCATAAAACGCCATGTCATAGGCAGCAGATTTGTATTTACAACAGAATGATTGAGCAGAGCGTTTTCAAAAGATTTGTCCCTCTGAACATTTCTCATAAGTGCGGTGGCTTCTTCACGTGGTAGCATTGTTATTGCCACAGCAGGAATTCCAGAAGCAATAAATGCTGCATTATCACTGTATGGAACCGGAGTCGTAACCCACTTTTGAGGAGAAACCTGACTGACCAAATCTATCATACGTTCATAAAGATCATTAAAGCGTTTTTTAAATGCGTCTGACCCCGGCGATTTTCGTCCAGTTGTTGAAACAACCAGCACATCACCTCTGCCGCAGCCGTCAATTGCAATCACATCATCATTCTTTATGCCGATTTTTTTAAGTCTTGCTGCAATTCCATATGCACCTTGATCTGCAACCCCACCCATTGCGCCCATTTCTTCGCCGTCCGTAAAAAACACGCGCATGTTGTGCGGCGTTTTAAATTTTTTTAACCGTTCCAAAAAAGACAGAACTTCAAAAACAGCTGCACTGTTATCATTTGCACCAGGCGAATTAGGCGCACGGTCATAATGTATCAAAATTGTTTTTACACGAAACCTTGGGTCGTAGCATTGAGAAGGGAAATTTATGTAAATATGTTTTGAGCTGTCTATAGGCACAATTGTACATTGAATATCATGCTGTTTAAGCCAATTTACAAGAAATGCACCTCTATCAACTTTTTCTGCTATAAAATCAGCAAATTCCGGCGGCAAAAAAGACATCGTTTAAGATTATCGGAACAAAACTGAATTTTCCGCTAGTTTATTAAAGCATCTGCAAATAAGTTTTTGCTTAAAACAGCAAATTTAAATTGTGTTCTATCTGATTAATGCACATTTGTCGAAACATTAAATAAATCATTAAATTTGAAATTAAATTTCCGCATAAACAAAAAAAAGAGAACCTCAACAAGAGATTCCCTTTCAATTATCATTCAAAATTAATAGCGTACAGGTTCATCACCGTAATTTCGTGGTTCTCTGTTTTCGCTAAAAGAACGGCCTCTGTTAAAATTTCCGCGAGGTCTATCTCTTCGCGGTTTGTCTTCTGCCATGTTTACACGAAGACGGCGTCCTTCAAGTTCTTTGCCGCCCATGTTTTCAATGGCAGCTTCTGCAGACTGTGCTTCTGCAAATTCAACGAAACCAAAACCTTTTGACTGACCAGTCGCACGGTCTTTAATTACAATAGACGAAAGCACTTCACCAAATTGAGAGAAACAGTTTTTAAGAGTTTCATCTGTTGTTGCGTAGTTTAAATTTCCTACATAAATTTTCTGAGACATAAAATTCCTCCACACGCTGCTACAGCATCGTGCCTGCAATTTTTGCATACGACATTCATCGTTGCAAACCATCGTCATCTACAGGTGCTTGTAATTCAAACCGAAACAAAAAAATACTGTAAAGGAATCTTACGCGGAATACTTGCAGGATCTCATCATTCTGGGAAATCAAGACTTTAAGAGAACGTGATTAGAATCAGTCTACATTGTAAAAATTAAGCTGTCAAGTTTTTGTTTTATATACAAAAACTGATGTGCATAAAAAAAGGTCATGCATTTAAGCATGACCTTTTTGAAAAAGCAAATGGATTAATTACTGAATTGTAAATGTGCCAGTATATTTTGTATAAGATTTAGAACCATGTAATGTATTAGAAATTACCAAAGTTGTATCTGTAATATTATATGAATAGGCAGAAGTAATAGAATCTGTATTAGAAAATTTAACATATCCTTCTGAACCTGAGGTTATTTCAACATCAAAATTGGCATCGTTTTGTCCACGCTCCCATGAATTTGAGCCACCTACTCGAGTTACCTGAAAAGCATGCGTTGCATCTCTAAAATATAAAGCAGAATTTGAATTCATATTAAAAATCCAAAGAGTTCCTGTTCCAGAAGTACCAAAAAAACCATATGGAAAAGCTGCTGATGCTGTATATGTTGAAGTACCGCTTGGACTTCCTCCAACACCAGAAGAACCACTGCTTCCACCGCCACCGCCACCGCAGCCAGCCATTAAAAACAAAGACAAAAGTGCAGCAATTATTGATACAACATAAAATGCTCTTTTTTTCATAATTTATTTCCTTTTTCTGAACATTTAAGATTTTAGAAAAAAAACACAACAATATATAATTACGTTATGCGAAAATTAGTTTAGCATAATTCTTTTGAGATAACAAGTAAAACACTTAAAATAAATGAAATAATTTCATTTATTTTAATAATTCACCCGCTCATTTTAGCTTTTATAACAGCAGCAACAATGAAAGTACAGTTAAAAAATCTGATCCAAACAGGAAATTTGACTTATTGGAAATTTCCCCATTTTACAAAAAGTTGTTTTATGATATAATTCCAACTATGAATTTGGGTAGCGAAACTGAAAAGCGAAGACACATTTTTATAGTAGATGATGAAGCAACTAATTTAAAAGTTGCAGAAAATGTCCTGCGCAATTATTATCAGCTTACACTGCTCACATCCGGAAAGGAACTTCTTCAAGTCATTCACCGCGCAAAGCCAGATTTACTTCTGCTCGACATTGAAATGCCTGCCATGAGCGGTTTTGAAGTTATAGAAAAGATTCAACAGGATAAAACACTTCAAGACATTCCTGTAATTTTTTTGACAGCAAAAAACGATGTAGAAAGTGAACTTAGAGGACTTACGCTTGGGGCACTTGACTACATAAACAAGCCTTTTTCTCCACCACTGCTTTTGAAGCGCATTCAGCATTATCTTTCGATGGTTGAACAGCGGAAAGAACTGCAGGCATTCAACAGAAATTTAAACAACATGGTACGTGAAAAAACCGAAACAATTCTGCAGCTTCAATATGCAATTTTGAGCACAATTGCAAACCTTGTAGAATTTCGTGACGTAAATACAGGCGGACACATCGAAAGAACACAGCATTATCTTTCTGTACTTTTAAAAGCAATGAAAGAACAGGGAACTTATGAAGAAGAAGTTTCGACATGGAAAATTCCGCTGCTGATTCAATCTGCTCAACTGCATGATGTCGGCAAAATTGCAATTTCGGACACAATCTTAAAAAAAGAAGGCCGTTTAACACCAGAAGAAACAGAAACAATGATGAAACACACTTCTTTTGGAGCCGAAATCATCAGAAAAATTTCAATTTCAGCATATGGAACAGAATTCTTGAATTATGCAGAAATTCTAGCACAGCACCACCATGAACGCTGGGACGGTACAGGCTACCCGAACAAACTGAAAGGCACAGACATTCCGCTTCCTGGTCGCATTATGGCAATTGCAGATGTTTATGATGCACTTGTTTCAACAAGACCATACAAACAGCCTATGACACACGAGCAGGCCAGCGAAATTATTATAAAAGGCAGCGGTACACACTTTGACCCGACACTTGTAGAACTTTTTAAATCTGTTGCAGATAAATTTCAGGAAGAAAAAGACACAACTTTGCTGGATTTTGTTTAAGACATCTCTAGAAATTACAAATTTTTAAGGCAGCTAAAATAGATTTTCATACAGAAATCGAACGTACATTTTAATAATTTCAATTTTTAAAGGTAATTCAGCTGAAACCGAAGGAAAAATATGATAAAAGCAGAAATAAACGACAAAGAACTTATTGAGCACATGAACAGCATTGAAAAAGACGGCATGAGCATTTTTACCATGGCAGACGGCAAATTCAGAGGCGCCTTTTTTCATGGAACACAATTCGTAAATCAAATGAGGGCAAATCATAATCTTGGAATTCTTGAAACAATGATTTTAGGGCAGGCGTGTCTTTGCGGCGCATTGATGATTCCAACAATGAAAGGACGCTCTAGGCTGAGCTTTAGATATGACACGGAAGGTCCTGCGGCCGGTTTTGTTGTAAATGCAGACAGTGAAGGTACAGTAAGCGGAATGCTTCTGCAAAATCCAGTGCCTGTTTTTGAACCGATTGAAAACTGGGACCTGGCGCCATTTTTTGGAGAAGGAACAGTAACAGTAACACATTTTCTTGAAGGCAGAACAGAACCGGTAAGCGGAACTGTTGAAATTATGCATAAAAACATTGCACAAGACCTCGCATGGTATTACCTTCAGTCTGAGCAGATTCACACAGCATTCAATACAAGCATTCAGCTTGATAAAACAGGCAAAGTAATTGGTGCCGGCGGAATGTTCATTCAGATGATGCCTGGTGCAGATGAAGAAACTATCGAAAAAGTTGAAGCTGCATTCAGCGCAGCTCCTTCATACGGTCAGTGGTTTGCAGAAAAAGGCAACAGAAACGACATTATCTATGGTCTTTTCAGGGAATTTAAGCCAAATGTTGCACTTGAAAGAGACATACGGTTTGACTGCCCGTGTTCCGAAGCAAGATTTAAAGAGCATTTACTGCATCTGAACAAAAAAGAACTCGTCGATATCTGCACTGAAAAACAGGACGAACCGCTTGAATTAATCTGTCATTATTGCGGCAGTGTCTATAAATATGAAAAAAAAGCACTTCTAGAAAGCGCTTCAAAATAAAATTGTCTGCCTGCAATTATTTTACGCACAAGCTTTTGCTGGCAGCAGCCTTTAAAAGGCTGACAGCAAAAGCTTATTTTTTAAGAATATCTCAAAAAAATAAGCTTTTAGAACCAAGTTTAAATGTTTTTTTTAAGCTTCCTGCATTTGTTCAATGCGGGAAGTATAAATATTTTCCATTACAAGAGCCGCTTTTGCACAATAGCGTTTGTCTATTGTATAAAATGCAAACATTACATCCTGCACATAAATCTGAAAATTATCGCCAGGCGTATATGGCACATAACGTATTTTAAGCGGATCAAATTCAATTTCTTTCTGCTCGCCAAAATATTCGCCGCTGTAAGTGTAATGTTCTTTTGTAATGTGAAGAACACCTTTGCCGCATTTTTCGATGCCGCGTGTCTTTTTTACAGCAAAATCTTCTGTTCCAGACGGAATTGTCGTACTTGTTTCCGAAAGAACTCTGAGCTCGACAGGAATAAAAATTGCATAATCTGAATCCTGCTCAATGTTTGCTTTTTCAGCCAGACGCTGCGCGTTATACCATTCTCCAATATGAGGATAATGATTTTCGCTTTTATTCCATAACAGATGCGCAGATTCTGTATATTCTGCCGTGCAGCCGCAATGATTGCAAATAATGCTATTTTTATGCGTTACAAGTTCAAATTCTGTTTTACAAGAAGGACATCTGTAAAGAATGTTTTCAAGACCTTTTGACCTGTTCTGCCCTTTATAAAGATATCCGGTTTTTTCCTGTTCTTCAAAATTGTTTACATAAATTTTCTTACCGATGGTTTCATCAATTTCTTCTATAGACATTTCTTTTATCTGTTCTGGTGTCAATGCTACAGAAATATCAATGTCAATAATTCCATGTTTCAAATATTTTCGCCATGTTGAATCGCAAAAATATGCACCGGAAGTGCGCACAGCAAAAACCGGAAGTTTCATCTTTTTAATCAATTTTGCACAGCTTTCCGGCATGTCTTTGGAAATTCCATTGATGACAATCTGACCTTCCGGATAAAGCGCAAGGATTCCTTCGTTTCCAAGAATGTCAAAAGACTGCCTGATTGTCTGAATGTCGGGCTGAAACAAATTTTTTGGAATGGCACGTGCCATTTTTACAAACATATGAAAACGTGCTGCAAGATAAAGTTTGCGCGCAACAATAAAAGTAATTCGTCTTGGATAAAATGCACGGATTGCAAAAACATAATCATAGCGGCTGTGGTGATTTCCAACAATAATATAAGGCGGTTTAAATTTTAAAAGTTCTTCCCTGACCTTTCTGCCGTGCACTTCTCTGCCATCCGGCGCTCTGTACGTAAAACGAACCTGTCTTTTTGTAAATGATAAAAATGAAACAATAAATCCAAAAAAATAATAGATAAATGGATTTGGTCGTTTTATTTTTCTTCTTCCCATAATATAAACCTTATTTTAAAATATTTTTTTGAAGACTTCTAAAAAATTCAGAAAGACTTTTTTGTGCTACTATTAAAAACGGAATTTTTTTTAAATAACTGCATATAAAAAACAAAAGTTTTTAAGAAACTTTTACAGAAATTACAAAAGAGGCGCAAAAATCTTAAAAAGCGTGCGAATTAATTTTTTGACAACATTTGTCCTGCTAAGATATTCGGGCGTAATTTCCCTGCACACTTCCAGAGTTTCAAGAAAATCAGTTTTTATGTCATTTATTACTCTGGTTTTATAAGACCAGACGCCGCATTCAAAATGATGATAAAGACTTCGATAGTCCATATTTATTGTGCCAACTGTCGCATATAAATCATCTGCAACCATATTTTTTGCATGCATGAAACCTGGCGTATATTCATAAATATGCACACCTTCTTTTACAAGTTCATGATAATAAGAACGTGTCAGTTCATGCACAAGCCATTTGTCTGGAATAAACGGCGTAATTATGCGTACATCAACATTTCTCTTTGCAGCAAGACATAATGCCGTAACAAGCTCATTATCAATGATAAGATACGGCGTTGTTATATATAAATATTTTGTACTTTGATTGATTATATTTAAATAAACCTGTTCACCTGTTAATTCTTCATCTAAAGGAGAATCAACATAAGGCTGCACAAAACCTGAACCTTTTTGATACTGCAGAACATTTCTGACTGATTCTTCAAGTTCTGTTTGTTTTGGACGGAAAATACTATAGTCATTGTCTGTATTTTTATAGAGATTCCATAATTCAAGAAAAGCAAGGGCAAAACAACAAGCTGCTTTTCCTTTTAATAAAACGGCACTGTCTTTCCAATAGCCAAAACGATTTACACAGTTTATATATTCATCCGCCAGGTTTATTCCACCGGTAAAAGCCGTGTGCCCGTCAATTACACAAATTTTTCTGTGGTCGCGGTTCTGCAGAATTGATCTTAAAGCAGGCCTGTAAGGATTAAAAGCAACACAAGGAATTCCGAATTTACTCAGTTTTTCAGCATAACCATAAGGCAAAGTTACAACACTGCCGACATCATCATAAATTACACGGACATCAACGCCAGCCTTCTTCTTTTCGCTCAAAACATCAAGAATTGCATTCCACATTTTTCCATGCTGAATAATAAAATATTCAATAAAAATGTAATGTTCAGCTTTTCTTAATTCTCCCATAAGCACATCAAAAAAAATTTCGCCAGAAGAAAAATACTGCAAATATTCTTCTTTATAAAGCGGAATTCCTGTAGCATTTGAAATATAAAAAGATTGAGATGCAGCCTGCAGATTAATTTTTTCAAGCTCATCGATTTCAGAATCTTCCTTTTTATAAATTTCAGCTGAAAGTTCTGTCTGCTTTAAAAGAACACTTTGTTCTTTCCGGCGCAGTTTTGAAGAACCAAAAACAAGATAAAGCATACAGCCAAAAACCGGGAAAAGTGCAATAAGCAAAACCCATGGCAATTTTACAGTCGGATTGGAATTTTTATTAATCAAACCAATAATCATTATAAAGCTGAGAAGCCAAAATGCTGCTGCAACAGATGCATAGTTTCTGCTCAATGAGAAAACACTAAACAATAAAACAAAAAGCTGAAGCAAAATGAGCACGGTTATAATAGAAAACCGGCCCATTAAAATTTTCAGCAGTTTACGCATAAATGAACTCCAAAAACTTACAAGAAAATGTCTGCTGACAATCAACGACTTTGCCGCAGAACAGTTCGAAAACTAGTATAAAATCCCAGCACGAATAAACAGCCACATTTTGTCTTTAAAAAGCGTTACATTAAAAACACCGCACCATATAAATATACTGAAATAATTTTAACATGGCACTTTATTCTGTAAGACCGCATCATTAATAAACCGAAAGTGTTTCAAAATAAGCATAATTTTCAATAAGCACTATAAACAATATTGCGCAAGCAGCGGGCGCAATCATTCAAAACAAACAGCTGCAGCCTGTTTTTCACTTTATTACGATGCAAGCTTTATGTTTTTTTCGGAACCAGACAGAAAACACATAACACGAATAATCGCATTATTTTTTTCTTATGAAAATTTTTTATTAAAAAACCACATTACAAAGCTGAAAAGATAAGTGAATAATAATACGACAGGAACTACAAACCAGATTGTATTTAATCCGCCACGCAAAAAACCGTACCAGTCATATGCAGATGAGGGTTTTTCGTTTTCAAGATGAATTAAAATGTTGACAGTATAAACTGCACCATAAATAATCATTGGAATTAGCCCGGCAAATGTATATTTAAAGCTTATCGAACTTTCCGTTTCAAAAAATATAAAAGAAATTATGCACAGCAGCGGAATTATCAAATGAAAGAAAAGGTTGCTGTCTAAAAATAATGAAAAGAAACCTGTTTCTGCTGTTGGAGCCAGGAAACAGACCGTTGTTACCATTGTCAAAGTTACGCCTACGTTTCCTATAAGCTTAAATCTGTAAAGAAATGAAGGAAGCTCTTCAATTTTGCCTGTAAAAAAAAGAATTTCGTATATTGCAAATATAAGTGAAATAATGCCAGATAATACATTTGAATCGACAGTAAAATATTTAAAGGCTGTGTAATTTGATGGAGCAAATATTTTGTTTCCACCCATAAAACTAAAACCGGTTATCATTACTATTGTTGAAAATGCGACCAAAAAGAAAATCACTAAATTAAAGATGAATGAAATTTTAATCTTTTGCATTTGAATCCTCTTTGCCTAAAAAAATACTACATGTTTATACTATGTAATAAAGATCTGGTAATGTAAAGCAAATTAAAAGAAAAACACTGATAAACTTTTTTTTAAGTTTAGCAAAATCACCCTAAAACACGCAGAAAACAACCTGTAATTCTAAAAAAAATCAAAATTAACATAACAGCAGCCTTTATTTAATTATTTCTTTAAGCTTGTTATCTCCTGTAAGATAAACAAGCGTATCTGCAATATCCCCTTGAAGATGCCAGTAATCAGGATAAAAACCGTAAGTTTCACCTTTCCATTGAGGTATACGTTTAAAAAGGAGTGTGTCTTTATATGAAATTGAAGAAAATCTCACTTTTAACTTTGAATTTGGCAACTCATACTCCACAACATTACCGGCAGCTGTTCCTGATGTATTTTGACCGACAAGAACAACATTATTCTTGTCCATCATATATAGATAACTTATACAGTATTCAGCACAAGATGCAGTAAAACAATCTGTCAGCACAATTATTTTTGCATCAATTTTTTTTCCTTCCCATTGTGGCAGCAGAATTGGAGCCATTGTTTTTTTTACAAGTTTTTTGGGTTTATTTTTTGAATTTTCATAAACATTTCTTGTATATTCTATTACCTCATAAGGGTAATTTTGATTTACAGCCGCATAATAGATTTGTTTTGCAACAATTTCAGACTCTAATTCTACTGTTCCATAATCTGTCTGGTACAGGAATTCCAGCAATTTATATCTGCCATTTTCCTCTTTTTTAAATCCATAAATTGCTTCTACTATTTCGGAAAGATAATATTTGTTTCCACCAGCATTTCCTCTTAAATCAAGAATGATATATTTCTTGCTGGCTGTTTCGTCTGAAATTTTTTCTAACATAGATAAAAACAACTGATAATCTTCCGAGTCCTTAACTATATTAAAAGAGTTGCATTTTATATATAACGAATCATCCGTTTCTTCTGAATTTATCAGACATTTATCATTAAAAGTATAATCAATCATTTTTATAGGAATTTTTAGTTTCTTTCCGTCTAGTAAAAGCTCTGTTTGTTTTTTGTCATACTCGCGAAAATTTGGAGCATACATATATATTTCCTGCTTATCAACAACTGTTTTTTTTAAATCATTTATATTTCCTGCAAATAATCTGCCAAGAAGTTTAGAATCAGGTGATTTTATTAGAAAAAAAGAATCCTCTTTTTTATCAAAATAAAATTCTGAACTATATGGAATACTTTTCTGTGTAATTTTCCAATTTCGTTCTTTTGTCTGAATACTCAGATGTCCGTCTTCTGGTTCTAAATCTGCAAGGAAATGCCACAAAGGAACTAATAACGCATTCTGATTAATTCCATTTTCATAATTGTTGCTTTTACGGTTTTCGCACTTTTTATAATCCTTAAATATTTTTTTAGAATTAAATTCAAAAGGCTTTTTTTTATACAGCTCATCATAAAACACATATCCGTTTTCAAAAATATTCTGAAAATATGCTATGTCTTCCTGTGCAAGCAAATCTGTTTCAGTTGTTTTTTTGCAGCTGAAAGCCAGCAGTCCAATTAAAAATATAAATATAAACTTTTTTTTCATGCTGTTTTCCTTATAAAAAACCTCAAAACTGTCTGACAGGAATCTCTAAAAATATTATAAACTAAATTTTCAAGTCAGACAGCAAAATTTCATCACAAAAATAACCGGGCATAAAAAAACCGGAATGATAACTCACTCCGGCTTTCAGCTGAAACTACTGCTTCAGATTATTTTACGAATTCTTTCTTCAAGAAATCGAGGTCAAGTTCTGGATAAAGAACGTGTGCAGAAAGAAGAGCATTTACACGCTTTCTTGCAGCTTCTTTTACAGCCGGGTCAAGGTCAATCTTGCCTTTTGCTGGCTTTCCGTCTTTTGCAACACCTGGTTTTGTTCCTTTAAGAACAAAGTCAAGAATTGAAGCAACTTCTTTCATGTCTTTTTCATTCATGCCCAAAGTTGTCAAAGCTGGTGTACCAAGACGAACACCGCTTGTCCACCATGCACCGTTTTTGTCATATGGAAGGGCATTTGCGTTTGCTGTAATTCCACATTCAAACAAAGCTGCTTCTGCCTGTTTGCCTGTAAGACCATAAACAGTTACATCACAAAGCATAAGGTGGTTGTCTGTTCCCCCTGTCTGAAGAGGAATGCCATAGCCTTTAAGTGCTTCTGCCAAAGCCTGTGCATTTTTAACGACATTTTTTGCCCATTCACGATAAGCTGGTGTAGAAGCTTCTTTGAATGCAATTGCTTTTGCAGCCATAACATGTGGAAGCGGTCCACCAAGAACCATCGGGCAGCCTTTGTTTACATAATCTGCAAATTCTTTTTTGCAGAGAATGATTGCACCACGTGGACCGCGCAATGTTTTGTGTGTTGTTGTTGTAACGATATCTGCCCATTTTACTGGATCGTAATCGCCTTCAAATACTTTGCCAGCAACAAGACCTGCAAAGTGAGCCATGTCTACCATTAATACTGCTCCGCATTTATCTGCAATTTCGCGGAAACGTTTAAAGTTGATTTTGCGTGGATAAGCAGAGAAACCTGTCAAAAGAATGAGAGGTTTTACTTCCATTGCCTGTTTTTCAATTGCATCATAGTCCAAAAGACCTGTTTCTTTATCAACACCATATGGATGAGATTCAAACATACGTGCTGAAACATTCATTTTGTAACCGTGTGTAAGATGACCGCCGCAAGAATAGTCAAGGCCCATCAATTTCTGGTTGCCGAAACGTTTGCGGAGCATGTCAAACTGTTCTTCTGTCAAATCGTTCAAAGATTTTACGCCGAGTTCTTCGAGTGTTGGTGTTTCAACTTTTGCAGAAAGAATTGCCCAGTAAGCAACCATGTTTGTATCTGCACCAGAATGCGGCTGAACGTAAGCATAATCTGCACCAAAAAGTTTTTCTGCTTCGCGTGCTGCTGTGCTTTCAACAGCATCAACATTTACACAACCACCATAATAGCGGTGTTCAGGATATCCTTCTGCGTATTTATCTGTTAAAAGGTTTCCCATGGCAGCCTGAACATTAAGAGAACAGTAGTTTTCACTTGCAACAAGTTTCAAATGGCTGCGCTGATTGTCAATTTCATTTACGATTGAAGCTGCAATATCTGGACCTACAGCAGCTACCTGCTGAAGATTTGCTACATAAGCTGTCATTGCAACATTTGGCTTGCCGTTGCATGAAGCAAGGTAATTTTCTAATGGTGTTGACATAAACACTCCTTAAAAAGATTTTTTTGCAGTCCAGGCGCGCGGCTACAAATGAAAGACTTCATGATGGAAACTCATCTGAGCGCCAGAAGGAAAACCTTGCGGTTTTGCGAAAATAGTACTATTTATTGCAGAAATTTACAAGACATTTTGACACATGGAAGTACCGGAACTTTTGAATGAAAAGGACAAACCGCTTCATTCGAAGCACAGTTTTTTCTTTCCTTCAACCTTTCCTTTTCCGGCACGGCTTAGGGAACGCTCCTAAAACCCCGTGATTTATCTCTATAATTGGCTTTTGCACAAAGTCTGCCGGTTTTTGAAAACAAAAAGCGGCAGTTTTCGCTGAATAAACTGTAATTTTAGATTATGCTGTTGCGAAAAGACAGCCATATTTAATTTGATATTATATACGATTGTATTTCCTGTTTGTTTTCCTGGTTATCAAGCCAATCTAGAAAATCAATTATTTTTTCAGATTGTTCAGCAGAGAAATATTTTTTAATGCTGTTGATTTTTATTTCATGCACTTCCTGTTTATGAACATAATTTTGCCAGGAAGATGAAAAAATATAATAAATGTTGTTTTCTAAATTACTTTCTTTCAAGAAATTCCATTCATTTGCATCAAGCCATATACCAGAACAATGGTCGCATTTTTCTATATAAAATTCCAATCCGAAACCTGCTTTTCTTGCGATTAATACTTTTCCGCATTCAGGGCAATTCTTTAATGTATCATCATCTTTGCTATTAAAAACCTTATTAAACTTTACTTTATCAATGATATCCATATTCAATGTTCTGTTTTCCAAGAACTTTTGATAATTGAAATAGGGTATAAAATTTCCTTTACATTTTGGACATTCAAAAGCTTGTAAATCACCTTCCAAGTCTACAGAATTAAGCTCCTCAATTTTACACACAGGGCAATTCATAAAAATCTCCTTATTTACATAGTTCATTAAAATTATAAATACGCAACCTGAACTTGACAAGAGAGGCATTGCGTTTAAGCTAATTTTTCCAAACAGGTTTAATCTGATATATTTCAGCAGACGTCAAAATTAAAACACATCTTTAAAAACGTAAAAGTATTTGATAAAATAAAAGCATGAAAAACTTTTTTAAGAATTTTACAAGAATCAGTTTGCTGGCTTTGTTTGCAGCTGTCTGCACAAGCTGCATTAAAAACACAAACGCAAACACTTTTATTATTGCAAACGGCACAGATGAACCTGTTTTAAACCCTGTAAACATAAAGACAAATGCAGACGAACGCATTTACAGAGCCATTTTTGAAGGGCTTGTTTCTTCAGACGCTGTTACAGGAGATGCCGTACCGGCCCTAGCCGAAAGCTGGCAATATTCAAAAAACTGCCGGAGCATCACCTTTAAGTTAAGACCGGCAAAATGGAGCGATGGAAAAACAATTACAGCACAGACCGTTGCTGATTCATGGTTTTATATAATGGACAACTGCAAAAACCAGGAAAAGCTCCACCTTTTAGCAGAAATGATTTCTGGTGCACAAGCTTATATCAATAAAAAAATTACAAGAGAAGATGTCGGATTAAAAGTTTTAGACGACAGAACACTACGCATTGAATTTTCTTCACCAAAAGCAAACGCAGTTCAGTTAATGTACAACAGCGCATTTACAGTGCTGCCAATGCATATCATTAAAGACAAACCTGATTCATGGGCAACAGCATCAAATATTGTTACAAACGGACCATTTAAAGTGCACAGTCTTGCTTCTGACGGCACATTGACACTGCTTGCGAACAATAAATACTGGAATAAAAATGCTGTTTCACTTTCGAGAATCGTCTTTCTAAAAAAAGGCGCTTCAAACGAAACTTTCAAAGATTTTAATAATGGAAAAATTTCATGGATTCCAGATATTCCTTTTGAAAAAATTGAAACAGTAAAAGATAATGCATATTTTCTGAGCTCTCCAAAAGCATGTGTTCATTATTATTACTTGAACGTAAACCACAAACTTTTATGCAATCCAAAAGTACGCCAGGCATTCAGTCTTGCAATTGACCGGACTGCCCTTGTAGAAAAAATTCTTGAAGGAAACGGAGAACCAGCAGCCTCTATTGTTCCGGCAAGAACAGGCTGGAAACTTGTGCAGACACCAGAATATGATGTTGCAAAAGCAAAGCAGCTTTTAAAAGAGAGCGATTTTGCTAAAAACAACACAGATGAAATAATTCTTGCTTATAATGAAGAAAATGAGCTTTACAAACGGACAGCTTTATTTATTGCAGATGAACTTAAAAAAAATCTTGGTGTAAATATTACACTGCAGTCTTTAAGCTGGAACGATTTTGTAAATAAACGCAGGGCAAACGGTTTTGACATGGCCCGTGCAGGCTGGCAAACATCATCAAACGATCCAACAAGTTTTTTGCTGCAATTTGTTTCAACAGACAAAGAAAACTGCGGACGATATAACAACCCGATTTTTGATGCGCTTCTGCGTACTGCAAACCGTTCACTTGTAAATGCAGACCGTCTTGCAGTCCTGCGACAGGCGGAAACAATTGCAGTTGTTGAAGACACGGCTGTTCTTCCTTTATATTTTGAAAAATCATATCAGTTGATTAATACTTCAATATGGCTTGGCTGGCATGAAAATCCTGCGGATATTCATACATATACAAGCATAAAATTAAAGGACATTGAATTTTCAAAATAAGCTTGAACAGATTTTAAAAAAATGTAAAAATCTGTTCAAATTTTGCGAATTGTACTTGCGATATTTTTTAAACCGCTTATAATATAGGCATGCTGTATTTTGCAGTTGCTTTTTGAAAGAAATATTAAGGAGTTTTAATCATGATAGAGAGAATGCAGTGCGACAGTTGTGGCTTTGTTTATGACGCTAATGATGGAGATCCTAAAGCTAACGTAGCACCAGGCACAAAATGGGCAGATGTTCCAGCTGATTATAAATGCCCTCAGTGTGGAGCAGGCAAAGACAAATTTATAACAGAATAATTTTGTTTTAAGCATTAAATTAGCTTTTAGAAGTGTGCATCATCTTGATTTTTTTAAGATGCCTAAAATGCACTCCTATAAAAAAGACCGAAACGTAAGCTTCGGTCTTTTTTTTATTTTCTCCGTTGATTTTAACACAACGCAAAAGGATTTTTCTTTAAACCGGCAAAAACACCATCATTTGCTCCAAATGGGACAACCGAATATTGTCCGAAAGAAGGAGCAATAAGAAGTTTCTGATCAAGACAATGCATAAAAAAGTCCTTGTACTGCGATTCTGACACTTTGCAGCACAAATACGGTCCTACCCTGTTCCAATAAGGAGTACAAAACTTATCAAACACAGCCCAGTCTTCTGCTGCACGCTTTGGAATTTCAAGGCGCAAATCGTAAATTGCACGGCAAAAAGCTTCGCATAAAGGTGCAGGAATTCCGTCAGAGGCAGGCACTTTTGCCTGCAGTTCAGCATTACGAAACGCAAGAAGTGTTGCAGGACGCCAGCTGAAAGGCAGCACAATTTCAACACAGTCTGCATTTTGCAGCAAATTTTTCCGCTCTTTTAACGATTCATCTGTATAAAATGGTGCATCTTTCTTGATTTTGCTGTGCGGCATCGCTTTTAAATCAAAACCATAATCAACCCACGGAAGATAAAGAGGTGCTGCACCTTTTAAACCGGCAGAACACAAAGCATCTGTGACTTTTGCAGAATCTGTATAAAATGCAAAAAAAGCAAAACCGCTGCATAAAGACGATAGCGCTCGTTTCAGGTTTGCAGGCAGTGCAGAACTGCAAAAACCTGTAAAACCGCGGTCAATGCTGTTTTTAAAATGCATGCGTGCAGTTCCAGCGCTCCAGCCCAAAACAGCACGACCACCGTCAAGCCACAAATCTGTTATGCGCTCGCCGCTTTGTGTGTAGAGAAAACAGCCACGGGCACGTTTTATCGTGCCGTAGCGTTTAGTTATTTTTTCAAGAAAATCAAATGATTCTGTCATTAAAGTTTTTTGAGCTCTTCATTCAAAAGTTTTGTAGCTGCAGCTGGTGTTGCCTTGCCCTTAGACTTTTTCATAACCTGACCCATAAGCCATCCGACAACATTTGTTTTTCCGGCTTTTAAATCTGCAATTGCTTTTGGATTTTCTGCAATAACTTCGCGGACGAAAGCTGCAATTTCATCAACGTTTGTTGTAGCAGCAAGACCTTTTTCTTCTACAATAACAGATGGCATTTTTGCAGTTGCAACAACTTCTGCAAAAACATCTTTTGCCTGCTTAGAAGTAATCGTTCCAGCACAAACAATGTTTACCAGTTCTGCAATATGATCTGGCTTTATTGCAATTTCTGTAATTTTCTGCTCTTTTTCTTTAAGAACAGCAAGAAGCTCTGCAAGAATCCAGTTTGCAGCTTTTTTTGGATCTTTTGATTTTTTGGCTGCTTCTTCAAACCAAAGAGCAAGATCTCTTGATGATGTCAAAGTCTGAACATCAAAATCAGAAAGACCATATTCTTTCTTTAAGCGCTGGCGTTTTGCTTCAGGCAATTCGCCGACCTTTTGACGGGCTTCTTCAACAAGAGCACGAGAAACTGTAAAAGGTTTAATATCTGGTTCTGTTGTAAAACGATAATCAACAAACGAATTTTTTGTACGCTGAATTACGGTTTCGCCTTTTGCTTCGTCCCAACCCATTGTGCGTTTAAAACCGACAACAAATTCCTGGCGGTCTGTATCAAATTCTTCAAGCTGACGCTTAACTTCATATGAACATGCATCACGAATAGAACGGAATGAGTTCAAGTTCTTGATTTCAGAAATCGGAGTACGGAATTCTTTGCCATTTTCCCAAATCTTCAAGTTGATATTTGCGTCACAGCGCATGTTTCCTTCTTCAAGGTTGCCTTCTGTAACATTTACATA
>JAZQNK010000103.1:0-28163 GCA_045627325.1 Treponemataceae bacterium
GTAATTACCTGACTTACCCTATGCATACGGTCGCGCAAAATTTTTTCATTATAAACATAAAGCGGAGTTCCATATTCCGAAGCAATCTGTTCCGGATTATTCCCCTCAAAAAAGTTCACACTATCAATAAATGAATTCATATTTTATTCTCCTACTACAACAAATGTGCACGAATTTCTTCGCCGCTTAATGGGGAAAGATATGCTGGTGCTACATCGAATACTGTTTTACATCCTGTTGTGCCTTCTTTATTCATTTTGTAGATGGCACGGGCAAAAGCAGCAATTACACTTGATGTAAACGCAGGATTTGAATCGAGCTTAAGATTGTATTCAATAACGTTGTTGAATTCTTTATCCCAGCCAGTTTTTCCAGTACGGAATACAAATCCACCGTGAGGAATACCAGAATGATCACGTTTAAGTTCTTCTTCGCTGATAAAATGAACAGTTGTATCATAATCAGCAAAGTAGTTTGGCATTTCCTTAATTTCTTTTTCAATGCGAGCTTTATCTGCACCTTCTTCTGCAACAACAAAACATTCACGAGTGTGTTTTTGACGTGTAGACAAAGTAGGATTTTCACCATTACGAACAGATTTTAAAGCAGCATCAACAGGGATTGTATACTGTTTTCCATCTTTTACACCTTCAATACGGCGGATTGCATCACTATGTCCCTGAGAAACACCTTTTCCCCAGAATGTATAATCGTTTCCATCCGGAAGAATACAGTTAGCATAAAGACGGGCAAGACTGAACATACCTGGATCCCATCCACAGCTGATTAAAGCAATGTGTCCGTTATCTTTTGCTGCTTTATCTACATTTGCAAAATGTTCAGGAATACGAGCATGTGTATCAAAACTGTCGATTACGTTGAAATATTTTGCATATTCTGGTGTCTGTTTTGGAAGATCTGTTGCACTTCCTCCACAGATGATAAGAACATCAACGTCATTTTTGTGAGCTTCTACTTCGCTTACGTTGTAAACTGGAACACCTGCTGTAAGCAATTTTACTGTTGAAGGGTCGCGGCGTGTAAAAACGCATGTTAATTCCATGTCTGGACTGTTTTTTACAGCACATTCAACACCCTTACCAAGATTACCATAACCTAAAATACCAATTTTCATATATATATCCTCCAAAAATTACTTTTCCAACAAAATAATTTTATTCTTCAATGCCTCTTTCATTACGCTTACCAGATTTTGCTGGCCGGAATATAAGGCGGAATCGTGGGTGGAACCTGTTAATTCGCCTGTAAGAACGTATGCTGAATCTGTGATAAAACGCAACTGTCCTTCTTCCGGTTTTGTTTCGTAAACTTTTGCACCTTTCAATTTGTAATTATCAGAAAGGATTACAACTTTTTTGCCGGCTGTAATCAATTCCTGTAATTCTGAATCAAACTCGCTTAAAATTGCACCTGGTGCCATGATGTATAATCTTAATTCGGTGGCAAGTAACATTTCGCGGATTTTATTGCGGATGTTCTGTGCTCCTAAAATTGTTATATAGCCTTCTTGGAAAATAACTTTTTTAGGTGCGTGTGTCTTCAGATAATCAGCTTTTTTTGAAAGTTCTCGCATTGAATTTTCCAAAAACTGATTGATTTCAACAGGAACATATTTTGTACTTTCACCTTCTATTAGGTAGCAGCAGCCTTTGTCAACAAGTGATGAAAGACTGCTGTATACATTTGAACGGGAAATGCCTGTTTCTTTTGCAACTTCGTAGCCGGTCATTTCGCCGTGAGTAAGTAATGCTTCGTAAATTACAGCTTCCTGCCTTGTAAGACCGAAAAAGCAAAGCTGTTCGATATAATCGCCTGCCATATCTGGTTAACTAGTAGTTCTAATTGATACCACTAAAATAGCGCGAAACAGAAATACTGTCAAGATGTTGCATGCCTTTAACAACAATAAAGATAAGCGCCATCAGCTTAATCCGCAATTTTTTGTCTGTTATGCACCCGCCGTGTCCTTGCGCACAAGGTGAAGCAATCTGTAGCTTATGTTAAGGTTAGCTTCATAAAAATGAAATATATTAATGAGGCTGCAGATGTACAATAATATGATAGAACCAGTAAGTTTTTTATTGATATTTCATATTTGTGAGTTATTGGTTTTTGGGGCTTATCTGATAATTGTGAAAAATTAATTTTTAATAAATGTTCGTGTGTCTTTTTTGAAAGTTCTAAAAAAGTATAATCGGTATACAAAAAACCTTGTTTTATAGTCAAATTACATATTTCAACATGCAGATTACGTTGATATTCCGTTATCATAGTATGGTCTGTAATTGTGGAACAAGGAATATAATCAATTTTTTTGATAAAATTATCTTTAATGATTATTAATTCATCTTTTGTAATTATAAATCTATTATATATTGGCATATAAAAGAGAAAGGATAACATTCCAAGTACACCAGCAATACTCATACCTGCTATATCATTTATTTTACTGACTGGATTTTCTTCAAAGCAAATGCTTGTAAAGAAGCATATAGATCCTACACACCATAACAAGAAGATTATCTGTAAAAAATAACCATATAGACTTAATTTAGAAGCAAATAATATATCTTCTTTTTTGATTTTCATATTTCTCTCCATTTGAATAAGTACGATTTATTCAATTATTTATTATATGGCTTGGTATTTCAAGTGATTTCTGACTAATCCAGATAAATCCATGCTATTATTGAAGCATATGATTGGTACGTATATTTCAATTGCTGTGTTGGTGCTGATTGTTACGGGATTAATTTACGGCATTTATGAAAACAGATATATGGTTGATTTGCTTTCTGGTGATGAGACTGAAAAGCTTAAAAAGCTCGGTATAGAAAAGCTTGAGTTAAAGCGGTACGCAAGAACGCAGTTTTCGTTCAGTTTAAGCAAAACCAAACGCCAGCTTATTCCGCTTAACTCTTATGACCATAATAAAGCAGGTTTGCTCAGTGTTGTTGAAGATGAGCTTGAAGTCACCGGCTGTAAGCGGAATTTTCAGCACACAATATACAAGTGCCCGTATTCAGAGGAGAACAAAAAGCAGCTGCTTGCATTTATAGAAAGCTACAATAATGAAAGTCTGCAATAAGCTGCTGGGCTTGTGCGCCCGGCGGAATTGTCGGGCTGGCTTATTTAGCAAGAAAACTTATTAAAGCCGGAAAAGCCGCAAATGTGCCAATTGAGCTTCCTATAGAAGACAGCAGAAACACTAAAAGCACACGTAGAATGCGGTTTTTGTACCAGCCTTTAAAAGTCAAAATGTCGTTGTTCAAATTCTGAAGGTCATCAACTTTTGGTTTATAAGCCCATGCTTGAACAATGCCTGCAACGATGCCAATGCCGATTAACGGACAGAGCGAAGTGAGCCATGCACACATAAAACAAACGACAATTGTAATTGGATGAGCCAGTGCAAGAATTGCACCTAATGCAGAAAGAACACCGTTTATGAGCCACCAGTAAAGAAGCTGGTCAAATGCGGCAGAAGCGCCGCCTTTGAATGCAGAAGCAACAATCAATGCAATGATTGCAACAGGAATTGCCCAGCCGATGATTTTGCTGATTTTTTTTGGCGGTGGAACCTGTGAAATTTCTTCTGTTTCTGGTTTTTCTTCGTTTGCAGCAAAAGAATTGAGATGTTTTTCAACGCCCGGCAGGTGTCCTGCACCAAGAACAGCGATGACTTTTTTTCCTTCTGTTTTCCATATGCTGCTTGCAAGATACTGATCTCTTTCGTCGATAAGTACGGTTTTTACTCCCGGCAGATAATTTGCCAGTTCGCCCATCATCTGATCCATTTCATTTGAGTTTTTAAGTTTTTCAATATCTTCGCTTGAAATGTCTTCATCTTCAAAAAGGGCAGAGAAGAGTACGCCAAGAAGCTTGCATTTTCCCCAGAATGAATTTTTTGCCCATGCGCGGCGCAATGTTGTCTGAATCGGGCGGTCAACCATTGCTGTTTTTATATTCAGTTCTTCGCATTTGTCTGCGGCAGCTTTCATTTCTTCGCCAGGTTTTACGCCGACATCTGCGCCCATTCTTTTTTGAAAAGATGCAAGGACAAGGTTTGCAATCAAAACCCAGCCGCGCTTTTCTTTGAGTACTTTGATTATATCAAGATTGCGCCACGATTCAGGGTTTTTTAGAGATGCATATCTGCCGTCATCAAGTTCAATGGCAACACAGTCTGGCTTTTCGTTTTCAATCTGGTTTTTTACTTCGTCTATGCTTTCTTGAGAAATGTGTGCTGTTCCAATAAGAATAAATTCCCTGTCGTTTAACAGCAGTTGTTTAATATTCTGACCCATTTAGTCCTCGATAATTCATTTGATTATCTCTAAGAATGTCTGTTTTAGAGATGTAATTTAAAAACTGAAAATAAAAAATTTTTAAGCATTTTGCAGTCTGCAATAAGTTATCATAAAAAAACATTTCTGTCCAAGACAGGCTTTTTGTTTTTGCATGTGAATGCGTCTGCAAAATTATTAAACCTAAAAAAAATTGTGCGTCATGGTGGCGCACAATGTAAAGAACAAAAACTTATGCAATCAGTTCATTGTTACATTATATTTTTCAAGAGCCCATTCTGTAAGGCGATATTCAAAAAACATAGGTGAATTCATGCTTTTAATTTCCAGTAACAAAGTTTTAGCTGAATCTTTGCCGCCGTTTAGTTCGTAGTACATGGCCATATAATAGAGGAGTTTTCCTCTTTTGTTTGTATTTTCAATGGCTCTGATTTTCCGTAAGACATCGGCTTCGCCTAAACCATCGTAATAAAGCCTGAGAAGTGCATATTCTTCACTCTGGCGGTCAAGGTTTTTCATCATTTTAGTCAAAAACTCTTTGTTTTTGAGTTTGTCGCCTTCTTTCTGATAGCATACAGAAATCATCAGCTGATAAGAAATACTGTCTTTGTTGATTGCATAAGCTTTTTGCATTGCTTCCCTGCATTCACTCCATTTTTCATCATGCCAGCAGAGAATTCCAATTGATTCATATGCATATTGGTACTGTGGATTTAATTTTATGACTTTTTTATAATCAGCAAGTGCTTCTGAAGTTTTTCCGATGAGTTCATACATTGCTGCACGGTAAACATAAGCGAGAAAATAATCTGGTGTAATTTCAATTGCACGTGTAAAAGCATTTGCGGCTTCTTCATATTTAGAAGAGAAACGCAGGTAATCGCCGTAATCAATCCAGTAATTGTAATAATTTGGGTTATATTCAATTGCTTTTAATACAGTTGTAATTGCTTCTTCATAGTTTTCATTTTCTGCTGAAAGTTTTGCAAGATATGACCATGCGATGTCTTCTCTTGGGTTTATTGCAAGAATGCGGTTAAATGCTGTCTGAGATTCTTTAAATTCGCCAAGATAATAGCAGACTTGTCCATAGCCAAAAAGTCCGGTGATGTATTTTGGGTCTCCGCGAAGGCTTTTTAAAAAATATTCCTTTGCTTTTTTATAAGCTTTTGCAGTCATCTGTTCGTTTCCAAGTTCAGCATTTGCTTCCGGATTGTATGGATCAAGTTTTATGAGAGCCTGAAGATAATCAGATTTTTTATTGCGGTCGCCAGAAGCTTTTGCAATAAGTGCATTTAAAAAGAGCACGTCTTTGTCTTTTGGATATTCTGCAAGAAGTGTTTCTGCAATAGGCTTTGCTTCTTTTGGGTTATTTGCAGAAAGCAATAAAGATGCATGCATATAGCGGACTGCATATTCATTTTTGTTTTCTTCTGGTACTGTGTCAAAAAGTTTTAATGCTTCTTCGATGCCGCCATTTGCCGAAGCATCGCTGAGCTGCTGTGCAAATTCTGAAACTGTAAAACCTTTTTTTGTTTCTTCTGTTTTTTCAACTTTTTCTACATTTTTTGCTTTCTTTGTTTTTTTTGAAGCTTGTGCTGAAACTGGCAGCAAAATCAAAAGTGTCATTACAACGGCAGCAAAGAAAAGTCTGTTTTTTTTCATAAACCCTCACATAAATATTATGACGTTTCTAAAATTCATTTTTAGAAGTTTCTGGCAGATACTGAAAATTGCGAATAATAGACAGATGCCAAGGTTTGTCCCTATCTATTAAATCGTCAAAGCAGAGGCTTACCTTAAGCTTTGAATTTCAAGACATGCAGAAATTAAACCAAATTTTGCTGCTGAAGTTTCTTAAGATTCAATTAGAAAAACAGCTTGAAAAAGAAGCAGTCTTGCAGATGACGACAAAATAAACTCAATATTTATACTAATAATTTTAAGAGATGATAGTATTTATGTTGATTTTGCAAGCAGTTTTAGCTAAACTATAAAAATGATTGGTCACGCATTCCGAAAGTTTTTTTTGTTAATAATTGTATATTGTGTAATTATTTTAGGAATTTTTGCACTGCAGTTCAGACATGAACGTATTTTAAACAAGACAGCCGGATCTCTCAGGCTTACGATATATGAAAATTCTGCACCGGGACAAGATTCTGTTCTGGCAAACAACTTTCAGATTGCATATAGAGGCATTGTTTTTTCTGGCGATTCCCACCACCCTGTAACAGAAATTGCCTTTGACGGCACTAAAACACCGGCTGTTTTAGATTCATATTCCATAGACGGCAATTTGCTTGATATTACATTTAAAAGCGGTTCTAAAATTTCATTTTCATCATCAGGAGAAGGCGAAAATGAATCTGTCTTTATAACGGCAGTACTTGCAGATTCAATGTCGCAGATGCTTCTGCCTTGTCGTGCAAGTTCAGGTTTTGCCTTAGAAAACAGCGAAGAAAATCAGATTGCATTATTTACTTCAAAAGATACACGATATGCAATTTCGTCTGCATTGACAGATGCAGGCGAGGTTAAAATCTGGAATGCAGCTGCTCCTGTGTGCTATTCACATTATCAGCCAAAAACAGAAATTACATATCAGGTTCTGGCAGCATCTGCTCTTGCACAGGAATCTGTTTTCAAAAATACAATCAGCCAATTTAAAGCCGGTTTTGTTCAGGCATTTGCTGCAAGAGATAAAGCAGCTGCTTCTGAAAAAGAGATTGTTGCATATATTTCAGAAGCAGCCCTGCAAGGAAAATCAACGAGTACTGCAAATTCGTTAAATTCAGTAATGAATTCAAGCCACAAAACTTATCTTTCTACATCTTTCTTTGGCGGTCTTGAATCAATGAACAAAACTCTTGTTTCCTATAACAATAACCTGCTGTATAAGGCACAGCAGGCACTTTCAAAAAATATATTCAGTGCATTTGAAATTGATCATTTGCTTTTAGTGCTTTATTACAAGAATAATATTGAGCTTGCAAATAAATTATGTGAACTTGCATCTTTAGATGAAAATGCAGCTCCGACTGTTCTGCAGACAGCCGGGCTTCTTAATGCTTATTGCGATGCATACATATATAATGCTGTACTTGCCCGCAAACTTGAACCGGCCGTAGAGCAAGCCCTCAAGCGGATAATTGCAAATGTAAAATTTGACGAAAATCTGCTTTCGCTTGCCGGCGATTTTGAAAATTTCAGCCAGGCAGATATATGCCGTCTTGGAATGGCTCTTGTAAATTATGGAAAAACAGCAAAAAAAGATGAACTTACAAAAACAGGTTATCTTTTTGTAAACAGTTCCCTGTCTGCATCTCCTGCAAAAGATTCTTCTGCTTATGCAGATTTGTACCCGATTCTTGCACAGAATGATTATTATCCGCATCTTGAACTGCTTGCACAGAATCCGGTTCCAGTTACAATTTGGACAGCTTCGCCGAATGTTACACTTACTTCGCCTGAAAAAAACAAGCTTGTTCTTTCTATGGAATATCCGGTTGGCGAAAGTCATTACATGATTATTACCGGACTTCATGCATTTGATAAAATTCAGATGTACGGTTTGAATTACCGTTCAGACAAACAGTTCGAACTTTATAATTCTCCTGGATATATCTATGACTTTAATACAAAAACATTATTCTTAAAAATGCGCCATAAAAGCGAAATTGAAAAGGTTATATTTACTTATTCTGATTCTGCAGCTGCGGCGGCCGGAGCAACCGGATCAAATTAATGTAACGATATAAAGGCTGGTGCAAAACATTTGTGCCGGTCTTTTTTTATAAGACATTCAGCAGCTATGAAAAACTCGTGATTTTTCAAATTGATTGTGAAAAGGTGCTAATCTATAATAAAACCATCAGCTGATAAAGACTTTTGGTGCGGTTAAAACATCAGTAACAGCGAGAGGAGAAAATTATGGAAAAAGAATTTTACACAATCAATGAACTGGCAGAAATTACCGGTTTTACAACCAGATCCCTTAGAAATTTCATACAGATGGGACATCTTGATGGCGAAAAAATTGATGGAATCTGGCAGTTTTCTGCTGAACAAATAGGCAGCTTTATTGAAAACCCAAATGTAGCGCCGGGAATTAAATCTAAAAATAATTCAGTTGTTTATGATTTTATGGCAGATGCAAATAAAAAAGAAAACCAGCTCTGCTGCATTTTTGATTTAATTCTTTCTGCAGATGAAAGAAAAGAATGTTCTGATTATTTTTGCAAAGCAGTAAACAATTGTGGAAATAAATCTGCAAAAATGAAACTGGAAATGAAAGGCGAAAACGTCAGGGTTATTCTTTCTGGACCAGAAGATTTTGTAAAAGACACAATTGACGGCTGGTATAAATAGTTGCAAAAGGCTCTGTGCAAAATGCACCGGGCCTTTTTGTTTTATTGCTTTTTCTTTAGCTGTAAGATTTTGTTGACAGCATAAACAGGCAGTTTTACTATTTCAGTAACAGCCTTTCAGGAGAAATTATATGAAGAAAATAATTCTTGCTTGTTTTTTGATTTTGTCATGTTTTGCACTGTCTGCAAAAGAAAAAAAAGGCAAAGAAGTGCCTAAAGTTGAAGTAACGATGCCGTTCCACAAAGGAATTAATCTTTCAGACTGGTTTGAACCTTTTTTTACAGTTTATGACAAAAACGATTTTGAAGACATTAAAAGTCTTGGTGTTGAAATCGTACGTATACCGATTCATTTTGAAGAACTTTCATGTGGAAAGCCTGATTATATTGTTCCGGACTGGATTTGGAAAGAAATAGACAAAGCAGTTGAATGGTGTACTGAACTTAAAATGTACATGATTATTGATTTTCATAATGATTGTGACGGAAGTTCAAAAACAAGACCGGACATTGAAGATGTGCTTGTAAAAATCTGGCCGCAGGTTGCAGAACGATATAAAGATTCTTCTGAATATATTCTTTATGAAATATATAATGAGCCGCATTTAAAAAGTGGGAACATAGAAGCAGATATTTCAAAATGGAATGAAATTCAGGGAAGAATATTAAAATTAATCAGAACGATTGATTCAAAGCATACAGTAATTGTTGGAGCTGAAAACTGGAACAATGTCGAAGCTCTTTTAAAACTTCCAGATTATGGTGATGACAATATCATTTATAACTTTCATGATTATACTCCGTTCTTATTTACACATCAGGGATCAAGCTGGACTTATTTAAAAGATTTGACTGGAATTCCATTCCCATATGCAAAAGAAAAAATGCCGAAACTTCCAAAGAATGCAAAAGAAGATGTCAAAAGTGAGTACAATAGTTATAAGCGTAATTCAAGTGAGGAAGTTTTATGTAAGCCGCTTGATGATGCCGTAAAATTTGCAAACAAACGGAAAGTTGCGTTAATGTGCAATGAGTATGGCGTAAGCATGGAATATGCTGATAATGATGAACGCGTTAACTGGTATCGGTTAAAAAATAAATGGATGGATGAACGGAACATCATAAGAGTAAGCTGGGATTATAAAAATAAGTTTGGACTTTTTAATTCTTTTAGTATAAATCAGCAGTTTCCGCAGGATATTAATGTTAAAATAATTGAAGCCATGGGCTATAAAATTCCAGATAATATAGAGCCCCGTTCAAGAAACTGGATTGAAACTTCTTATAAAAATGGTGCATATGAAATTTATAAAAACGGTCTTGAAAAAAGCCTTTTGTTTTACGGCTATTCGTATATAGAAAAAAATGCAAGGGCTGGTTTTGATCTTGTTTCTGAAAATGGTGATAAATACATTTTGGTGCCTGGTGCTAAAGCATACAATAATATTAATTTTTATTTTTACAGGCAGGCTGATTTTAGTCCGCTTGTAGACGAGAATCTCAGCCTTGAATTTGAGATTAAGACAACGCAGAAAGATTTTAAGCTGGATGTTTACTTTGCGGACAAAGAAGATAAAACACAAGGAAAGAACGGTCTTGGTTGGCGTGCAAAAATAAGTCTGCGCGATAAAGACGGCGTTAATGACGGCAAATGGCATAAAGTATCGGTTCCATTAAAAGAATTTGTAGATTACGGCGCATGGGACATTGTCTGGTATCCTAGCGAAGGTCTTTTCAGCTGGCAAAAAGTAGAAAGACTTGTATTCGACTTTACTGATACTGACCAGACTGAAGAATGCTGTTTAAGAAATATCGTGATTAAATAAGTCTGTTTTGACGTGTAAAAAGGCTGGCGAAAAATACTTCGCCGGTCTTTTTTTGCTTTTTTACCATCATTCTAAAATTTTCCTTGTCAAATCGGATTTTCACTTTTATACTAAAATCTTGATAAAGTGCATTTTATAAAAACTGCACTTTTCTCTGGAGAGTCTTCTTGCTGTTCGTTGAGCAGAAAAGAAGCGCCGAAGGTGTACGTGCTTTTTGCACAATCTCTCAGGCAAAAGGACAGAGCGTAGAATTGAAGCAGTTAAACAAGTTAAAACCCGCTTGAACCCTTAAGTTTTTCAAAATCTGAATGGTTTTGCTTTTTTAAAAGTTTCATGCCTTAAACTTTATTCGTGCAGACAGAAAAATTCCGTTGTTCAAACCGCGAATAAAGAAATCATACTCCGGCATTCATTCCGGTGCGTGTTGATTTAAATACTGTTCTTCTCTTTTGGGGTTTTAAAATTTGGTCGGCTCTAAATAATTTTAGAAGTGCCTGATTTTTAAACCCTGCCAATAATTTTTTTCAAGGACAAAAAAATGTCTTTCTCTGAAATTATCTCATTGATTGATGGATGGGTTTGGGGTATTCCGACCATTCTTCTGATTCTCGTTACAGGCATTGTCTGTACGATTGCTTCGCGCGGCATTCAGTTTACAAAACTTGGTGTTGCTTTCAAAGGAATTTTCAAAAAAAATGAAGGAACCGGCGAACTTTCTGGTTTTGCTGCTCTTTGTACGGCTCTTTCTGCAACAATTGGAACAGGCAACATCGTAGGTGTTGCAACTGCAATTGTAGGTGGCGGTCCTGGTGCACTTTTCTGGATGTGGGTTGCTGCCGTTCTTGGAACAGCAACAAAATATTCAGAATGTATGCTCGCAATCAAATACCGCGAAAGAGCAGAAGACGGTCATATTATTGGCGGTCCGTTCTACACAATTGAAAAAGGCATGGGTCCAAAATGGAAGTGGCTTGCAATTCTGTTTGCTTTGTTTGGTGCTCTTGCCGGCATTATGGGCATTGGTACCATGACTCAAATCAATGGTATTACATCAGCCATCGAAAATGCTTTTGATCCAAATAAAGCATATGTAGTTTTCTCTCTGTTCGGAAAAGACATTACACTTTCAACAATCATTGGCGGTGCAATCGTAACAGTTGCAGTTGCTCTTGTTGTAATCGGCGGTCTTAAACGTATTTCTAAAGTTGCAGAAAAAGTTGTTCCTGCAATGGCTGTTGTCTATGTATTCCTTGGCCTTTCAGTTCTCATCATGAATGCTACAAAGATTCCGGCTGCATTTGCACTTATCTTTAAGAGCGCATTCGGCTGGCAGGCTGTTGCCGGTGGTGCTGCTGGTTACATTTTCAAACAGGTAACAGATTCAATGCAAAAAGGTAATGCGCGAAGTATTTTCAGTAATGAAGCAGGTCTTGGTTCTGCACCAATTGCGGCTGCTCCTGTTCAGACAGATGAACCGGTTGAGCAGGGTCTTGTAAACATGACAGGTACAGTTATTGATACATTGATTATCTGTACAATGACAGGTCTTGCAATTGTAATCGGTTTCTACGGCGATATGCTTGGTGGTGCAGGCTGGAATGCAGGTTTAGAAGGTTCAGCACTTACTGCACAGGCTTTCAGTCATGTGCTTGGTGGCGACGGTCACAGTGTTCAGTTTCTGCTTGTTCTCTGTCTTACTTTCTTTGCTTTTACGACAATTCTTGGCTGGGACTATTATGCAGAAAAATGTCTTGAATATCTTACAGGTGGAAAAATGGGCATTGTAAAAGTTTACCGCTGGCTGTACATCATTGCTGTGGGCATCGGTCCTTATCTTGCAATTCAGACTGTCTGGGATATTGCAGATATTTTCAATGCACTTATGGCAATTCCAAACTGTATAGCATTGCTTGCACTTGCCGGAGTTATCTCAAAAGAAACAAAATCTTATTTTGAGCGCCACCCAAATGTAAAAGCTGAATAGCTGCTGTAACTTTAAAAATTTAAAAAACTAAAAAGCCCTGAACAGTTCATGTCCGGGGCTTTTTAGTTTATGCTGTTAAAAGTGTTTATTTTGTATTAAACCTTGAAAGAAAGTTTTTTGTTCTGTCTTCTTTCGGATGGTTTATTACTTCATCAGGGCTGCCCTGTTCTACAATATAACCGTCATCCATAAAAATAATCTTGCTTGAAATATCTCGTGCAAAAGCCATTTCGTGAGTAACTACAACCATTGTCATTTTATCATCTGCAAGTTCTTTAATTACTGCAAGAATTTCTCCCGTAAGTTCCGGGTCAAGGGCAGAAGTCGGCTCGTCAAAGAGCAGCACTTCTGGTTTCATGGCAAGAGCCCGTGCGATGCTTACACGCTGCTGCTGTCCGCCGGATAATTCACACGGATAATTATCAGCTTTATTTTCAAGGCCCATCCGCTTTAGAAGCTGTCTTGCAGTCTGTTCCGCTTCTTCTTTTGATTTTTTCAAAACCTGAATCTGCGGATCTGTAATGTTTTTGATGACTGAATAATGCGGGAAAAGATTAAAATTCTGAAAAACAAGACCTAGGTCTAAAGTAATTTTGTGTCTTATGTCTTTTGGTGAGTAAATTCCGTCTTTTACAAGCAAATTGCCACAGATTTCAATAGTTCCGCCTGATACATCAATGAGCTGAGAAATGCATCTTAAAATTGTTGACTTGCCGGAACCGCTTGGACCGATTATTGACAAAACTTCGCCTTTATTTACAGAGAATGAAATGTCTTTTAAAATCTGAACTCCATCTGTGAACGATTTCTGCAAATTCTGGACTTTTATAATTTCTGCCATAATTTTTCCTTAGCTGTAATAAGCAAGTTTCTTTTCGATTTTTGCAAAAGCAAAAGAAACTGCCCAGTTCATGACAAAATAGAAAACACCTGCAATTAAAAGCGGTGTAAAAGAAACCATTCTGTTTGAGGAACTTTTTGCAAAATACATAAGTTCCTGAACGCTTAAAATTGTAACAAGCGAAGTATCTTTTACAAGTGTAATGACTTCGTTTCCCATGGCAGGAATGATGCGCTTGATTACCTGCGGTAAAACAATGCGGAAAAATGTCTGTTTGGAATTGTAGCCTAAAACTTTTGCAGCTTCATATTGTCCTTTTGGAATTGCTTCAATTCCACCGCGGTAAATTTCTGCAAAATAAGCAGAATAATTTATGGCAAATGCAATAATTGCTGCAATATAAGAAGAAAATGAAATAGGATGATTAAGAACTTTTACTGCGAACAGCTTTGGCACAAAGTAAACAATTAAAAGCTGAAGCATAAGCGGTGTTCCGCGGATTATCAACAGAAAAACATTTGTTACAGACGATAAAATTTTATTTTTTGACATTCTGCCCATTGCAACGAACATTGCAAGCGGAACAGCAAAAAGAAGTGTCAGAAAAAATATACTTAAAGTTGTCAGTGAACCTGAAAGCATTGCCTGCAGCATCATGATGTAGGCGTTTGCAGCTTCACTGCCAGATGAAAATAATCCTGTTAAGAAATTCATCGGGACATCACCTTTCAAAGCTGGCACTAAACAACTGCTGTTTTTAGTGCCAGGCTAAAATTACTCTTAAAAATTTGGATTTTTAGAAGTATTTATTTGCCGATTACAGATTTGTTGCTTCCAAACCATTTATTTGAAATGGCTTCAACAGTTCCGTCAGCTTCCATTGCTTTTAATGCTGCCCAGACGTCATCCCGGAGTTTTGCACCTGTTTCATCTTTTCTAAAGCCAATTCCGTATGATTCTTTTGCAAGAACTTCATCTACAAGTACAAGCGGTTTATTGCCTGTTTTGATGTTGTAATCTGCAACAACACTGTCCATTACAACAGCGTCAACGCCGCCAACTTCAAGGTCTGTCAATGCAACAAGATTATCTTCGTAATAAATAATTTTTTTCAAAGAATCAGCGAAAGCCTGGTTGTCTTTAATTGCGTCTTCTGCACTTGAACCTGCCTGGCAGCCAACTGTAAGGCCTTTTGCATCTGCAAGTGCTTTTATTCCGCTGTCTTTGCGCACAACCAGAACCTGGTCATTGTTCAGATAAGCTTCTGTAAACGACATTGCATTTATGCGTTCTTCATTCATTGTAAAGCCATTCCATATGCAGTCAATGCTTCCTGAAGAAAGTTCCATTTCTTTTGCTTCCCAGTTGATTGGTTTTGCTTCAAAAGTAAGGCCAAGGCGTTTTGCAACTTCTTTTCCAAGGTCAATGTCATAACCTACGATTTCGCCGTTTGCTTCAGTAAAGCCCATCGGTGGAAAAGATGCATCAAGACCAAGAATAAATTTGCCTTCTTCTTTTTTGCTGCAGCCAGCTAAAAGAAAAACAGAAAAAACCAAAAGTGCACAGATTATTTTTTTCATTTGTTAACCTCTCTGTCAGTTTTATGAAACAATGAGGATTTTAAATCGTCAGAATAAAACGGCTTAAATCCTGTATTTTCAAAATGCCCTAAAGTTATTTTTTGTGACGTTTATCAAGTTCGTCAAGAATGTCTTTCCAGGTTACTTTTTCCTGGTACATAAGTACGCTTAAGAAATAGAATAAATCTGCAAATTCCCAGATGACATCTTCTCTTGTTTCTGCTTCGTCTGTCAGTTCTTCTGCTTCTTCCATTATTTTTTCGCGGACGCGTTCGCCGGTCAAAGTTGCTGTATATGAACCAGGACGAGGGTTTGCAAAACGTTCTGCAATAATTTCATAAAGCATTTCCATTGAATAAGGTCTGTCTGCTGTTGTCTGAAAACATGTCCAGGCTCCTGTGTGACAGGCAGGTCCGTGCGGAACAACTGTTGCAAGAATTGTGTCGCGGTCGCAGTCAACGCGAAGGCGGACAACTTCAAGATAATTTCCGGAAGTTTCGCCTTTTGTCCAAAGAACATTGCGGCTTCTGCTCCAGAAAGTGAGTTTTCTGCTTGCAAAAGTTTTTTCAAAAGCTTCTTTATTTGCAAAACCCATCATCAGCACTTCGCCAGAAACAGCCTGTGCTATAACAGGAATAAGTCCGTTTGAATTTTCTTCTGCTTTTTTCCAGTTTAAACAGCTTATAAAAGCATCTTTTAATGCAACTTTTCCTGTGTATAAAGCCATGCCAAGCTGAACATCGCAGCCTAAGTGTTCAATTTCTGTTATTTCTTCAACAGATGAAACACCGCCTGCAACAACGATGCGGCATTTTACAGCTTCCCTTAAAGCTTTTGCCTGTTCAAGGTTTGTTCCCTGCATGCAGCCTTCTTTTTCTACACATGTAAAAAGAAGCTCGTCCGCATATTTTTCTGCAGCTTTTGCACCGTCAATCAGAGAAATTTCAACAGTCTCGGTCCAGCCTTTAACTGCAATTTTGCCGTTAATTGCATCAACCGAAATAATAATACGCTCTTTGCCGATTGCTGCGGTAAGTTCGTCCAAAAATGCAGTGTTAAGAATTGCGCCTTTTTTCTGTTCTTCTGCACTTGCCCATGCCGAAGAACCGACAATAACTTTTTCTGCACCAAGCGAAATCAATTCTTTTGCGCGTTTTACGCTTCTTACTCCGCCGCCGGTTCGGACATTGCCTTTTCGCAAAAGGCTTTTTAAAAGCGCCGTGTTAGGCGTTTCGCCTTTTTCGTTTATGTTTCCAAGTGCAGCATCAAGGTCGATTACTGCAACTTCGCCATATAAATCAAAATCTTTGATAAGTTCATCGGCGTTGTCGCGTTCAAGCACTTTTTCTTTGCCGTTTTTAAGCTGAACAACTTTGCCGTCTTTTAAATCAATTGAAGAAATAACCATGCAAAAACATTAGCAGAAAACGCTCTTTTATGGAAGATAGTGATAAAGTAAGGACTTGATATAATATGTCAAATTGACATCGATTATATTATGTGTTTATAATTTCCTTTATATAGAAATTATAGTCAAAAGGTGAAAAAAATGAAGACTGTTAAAAGAATTGCTTTTTTGTTAATATTGATTTCTTGTGTTTCAGTTTGTTTTGCAGAAACTTCCATAGATGAATTCTTAAAAAGCTATAATCTTGAAATGAAAGAAATTCCAGAAACAAATTTTAAGATGCTTAGTACCGAAGTTTCACAGTTGCTGTTTGAAAGCATAATGGGTGAAAACCACAGTTATTTTAAAGGTAAAAATCTGCCTGTAGACAGTGCCAGCTGGTATGATGCCATTTATTTCTGCAATGTGCTGAGTAACAAGCTTGGTCTTGACCCTGTATATGCAGTAAATGGAACAGATGATGTTACAAAATGGAATTATGAACCATTACGAGGCAAAGCCATTAAAGGAGAAATTTCTCAAGATACAGAACTTTCTGGATTCAGGCTTCCTACTGTAAATGAGTGGTTTTATTCTGCATTAGGCGGTGAAAAAACTGATTTTTCAGGCAGTGATTCAGCTGATGCTGTTGCATGGCATTATCAAAACAGCAATTATAAGACACATGAAATTGCACAGAAAAAGCCTAATAAATTCGGGCTTTATGATATGAGTGGAAATCTGGCTGAATGGGCTTGGGAAGCTCCTAATAATGACCCTAAACAGACAAGACATATAGTTTGCGGTGGCTGCTGGGCAATGTATGCAGATGATATGAAAGTGCATATGATGCATTACTATCCGACAAAAAGCCGTGAACGATTTATAGGATTCCGTTTTATTTGTAAAACAAAAGGGAATCAGATTAAATCTGCATAAAATCCCTGCTTTATTTGTGCAGAGAATTTAATACCCGGACGCTTGCGTTGTAACAAGGGGTATTAAACCTGACTGCAACCGCTTATTAAGAACAACATACCTCGCTGCTTGCGGCGAGGTTGTTGATTCGTACAGAGAGCCTATTTCCTGTTTTTGAAGGGAAGCAACGTTTGCCGGCAGCATAAGGATGTTTAATTTCCAATTGGATTTATGACTATATCTTGTTGCTTGCGTTAATGTATGTTTTTCTTGTTCAATTTTTTCATCTTCAATCTTCAACCGCAGCTGTATTTATGATATACTCATCTCTATGCAGACATTAGTTTTGTCTGCATTTTTGTTTAGAGATATATGAATAGAGCAAAAGAATCCATTGAATTATTTGTGCCTGGCAGATTGTGTTTGATTGGTGAACATAGTGACTGGGCAGGACTTTATAGAACAATAAATTCGAATATTATTCCAGGTCAGGCTATTGTTACTGGAATTGAACAGGGAATTTATGCTTCTGTAAGAAAAGCTGATAAATTTATTGTAGACAGCAGGCTTTCATTGTTCAAAGGTGAAAAATTTGAATGTGAAATGGATACTGATAAATTAAAAAAAACGGCTTCCGAAGGCGGTTTCTTTTCTTATGTAGCAGGTGTTGCTTCGTATGCCAATGAATATTATAAAGTTAAAGGCCTGCATATAACCATTACAAAAATGGATATGCCGATAAAAAGCGGGCTTTCAAGCAGTGCTGCCATCTGTGTTCTTGTTGCACGTGCTTTCAATCAGCTATATCACTTGAACTGTAATACAATGGGCGAAATGTTTATGGCGTATTACGGTGAGCAGCGCACACCTTCCCGCTGCGGACGTTTAGATCAGGCCTGTGCTTATGGCGTTAACCCTGTTTCAATGGTTTTTGATGGAAATGAAATAAGCGTAAAACAGTTAAAATTGAAAAATCCATTGTATTTTGTAATTTCAGATTTAAAAAGTCATAAAGACACTGTAAAAATTCTTGCAGATTTGAACAAATGCTATCCTTTTGCAGAATCAGAAATTGAGAAAAAAGTACAGGAAGCTTTGGGAATTGATAATAAGAATTTTGTAGATAAAGCCTGCTGTCTTTTAGAAACTGGCGAAGTTGAAAAATATGGTCAGTTAATGATTGAATATCAGAAAAATTTTGACCAGAAAGTTGCACCAGCCTGCCTTCGGGAATTAAAATCACCAGTCCTTCATTCTTTGCTTGATGATGAAAATCTAAAACAATGGATATATGGCGCAAAGGGTGTCGGAAGCCAGGGTGACGGAACAATTCAGTTTCTTGCAAAAGATGCAGACTGCCAGAAACAAATCATTGAATACCTAAAAAATAAAAAAGATTTAAATGGATTTGCCCTTACCTTAAAACCGCAAAAGGCAATAAAAAAAGCAATTATTCCTGTAGCAGGTTTTGGAACAAGGCTCTTTCCTGTGACAAAAGCATTAAAAAAAGATTTTTTCCCTGTAATGGATAAAGACGGCATTCTGAAGCCTGTATTGCTCATTTTGCTTGAACAGCTGATTCAGGCTGGCATTGAAAAAATCTGTCTTGTAATAGGAGAAGATGAACAGCCTGTTTATGATAATTTTTTTGGAGAATTATCAGCGGAACATTATGAAAAACTTCCGGCAGACAAGCGAAAATATGAAGATCTGCTTGAATCTTTAAGAAACAAAATAACGTATGTTTATCAAAAAGAGCGCAAAGGTTTTGGTCATGCTGTTTATCAATGCCGGGAATTTACAAATGATGAACCTGTGTTACTTTTGCTGGGCGACATGATATATCATTCAAATACAGATGAAAACTGCATGTCGCAGATGATTGAAGCATATGAAAAATCAGGTCTGCCTGTAATTTCAATGCATGCAGTGCCAAAAGCAGATGTTGTGCATTATGGAATAATGACAGGACAGTGGGAAGATAAAGAGCAGACGATTCTTAAGCTTACACAGATAGCAGAAAAACCGACTGTTGAATATGCAGAGGATTATCTTAAAGTTCATACAAAAAATAATGCAGAAAATTATTATGCAGTTTTTGGTCAATATGTCTTAACAAAAGATGTTTTTGATGAGCTTGAAAAAGATATTGCAGAAAACAGGCTTGAAAACGGTGAATTTCAGCTGACTTCTGCATTAGAGCAGACAAGAGAAAAACTTGGAATGGTTGGTTATGTTGTTAACGGCAAGTCTTACGATGTGGGTCTGCCTGAACAATACATAAAGACTGTAGAAGAGTTTAGAAAATAGGGATGATTGAAAAGATTAAACCTTGCAGATATAATTTTTTTTCATGCTGAAGAGAAGTTGTTTTCTGTTTTCAACAAACGAAACGTTGACACAATAAACAGTTGTTCCATTTTTCTATTCCGTCATAATAAGTTTTATGATCTTCAGAAATTATCTCAGTCTCAAACTGATTTTGAGTTATTGATGCAGCAGCATTTCGGTTTCGTTTTAGCATTATACCGCAAATTTTGGGTTTAATCTCGCGAAACCTGCCAGTTTATGCAAAGCGCAAACTGGTGAGGACTTGTGTACAATTGGTATATTACGCATAGAGTAATTTTATTGTCTCCAATGTGTAAGACTCTTTATTTTCCATTGCTCAAATTTTTGGGCTTCTGCAAATGCATCAAAATCATCTGCTTTAAGTTTGAAAAGTTTATGTGGAATTTCATCAATTTTAAAAGTATAAGGACTTTCGTACTTATTCCAGCTTTCTGGTAGAATCAGCTGTCCACCAATAGGATGTGTAATAGATTCTTCAGATAAACAAAATGGGCAATCAGGCAAAGTTTGTACCCAATTATAAAAATCACTGTAATTATCAATAATGGAAAACATAGTTGCATTTATTGATGGTTCCGTAATTTTTATATTTTCTTTTCGACAAAAGAAATAATTTCAATGGGGTTACACATATATCCCGATACTCTATTTCTTGATTATATCTGCACAAATAAGGAAATCAATCAATTATTATATAGCCTGAACGTCGAGTTATGAAATCCATAGTTGTTCTTTCACTAACAAGACCATAAAAACAATTGTAATGCCTAAGCGCAACTTGGACTAAAACAGCAAAGCTAATAAGGTGTATAATTTACAATCTGTCACTCCGAATTTATTTCGGAATCGCTTAATACAAGGAGATGCTGAAATTAATTCAGCATGAAACCTGGATTATATTTGGCATAAATTTCCAATTTTAAAAACTCGAAATTAGAGCTATTTTATATCATTTTGTTTCGGGCTTTTAATTAGCTCAGTTTTTATGCTGACTGGTTATGAATGTTTCTGTTTGTTGTAAAAGCCCTTTGTATTTGGTATAATTAACCTATGTCGTTAGAAAATACAAATATCAGTAATAAAAAAATTATTTATGATAAACATATTTCTTCTAAAGAAAAGCTTATTGATTTACGCTTAAAACAGCTTTGGGAATACAAGGATTAAATAGGACTTTTTGTTAAAAGAGACTTTATTATCTATTATAAGCAGACTATTTTAGGTCCGTTATGGTATTTGCTGCAGCCAATTTTTTCTACCATAATGTATATTCTTATTTTTGGTACACTTGCTAAAATTGGTACGGATGGAATTCCTCAGATACTTTTTTATTTTTCCGGTACTATGCTGTGGACATACTTTAGTGCGAGCCTTATAGAGGTTTCAAAAACTTTTTCTAATAATAAAGGTATATTTGGTAAAGTATATTTTCCTCGGCTTACTGTTCCTATTGCAACTTCAATTGGCTTTGTAATAAAACTTCTAATACAGTTTGTTCTTTTTGCAATTATATATGTTTATTACTTTGCAAAAGGAGCAGACATCGTTCCTTCTTTTAGAATACTGTTATTCCCTGTTATTGTAATTTGGTTAGGGTTTCTTGGTACGGGAATTGGGATGATTATTTCATCTATAACTACAAAGTACCGTGACATAGCTCTTGCTATTGATTTTCTTGTTCAGTTGGTTATGTATGCAATACCTGTTGTTTATCCGTTATCGGAAGTTCCTGAAAGCTTAAAATGGCTTTTTTATGCGAATCCTGTTTCTGCACCAATAGAATTTTTCAGAATCTGTTTTTTCGGTTCAGGTTGTGTTCCGTTAAATATGTTTTTAACAAGTATAGCTGTTACATTGTTCTGTTTGTTTTTGGGTTTGGTTTTGTTTAACAAAAACGAAAAATCATTTGTTGATGTAATTTAAGGATTAGTAATGAGCGAGACAGTAATTAAAGCAGAAAATATTTCAAAATATTACCGTTTAGGGCAGATAAATAACGGAACTTTGTACGCGGATATTCAAAGCTGGTTTGCCAGAAAAATAGGAAAAGAATATCCTCATGCAAAAATTGGTTTTGACAGTACTCAGTCCGATAAAGAAGGCTTTTGGGCATTAAAGGACATAAACTTTGAAATAAAACAGGGTGACCGTGTCGGTATAATCGGTCGCAATGGTGCAGGTAAAAGTACCCTGTTAAAGGTAATAAGCGAAATTACTAAACCTACAACCGGAGATTTGTATGTAAAAGAGCGTGTAGCTTCCCTTCTTGAAGTTGGTACCGGTTTCCATCCAGAAATGACAGGAAGAGAAAACATTTACATGAATGGTTCCATTCTTGGTATGAAACGCCATGAGATTTCCAGAAAATTAGACGAGATTATTGCATTCAGCGAAATTGAAAAGCATATTGATACTCCTGTAAAGCGTTATTCCAGCGGTATGTATGTACGTCTTGCCTTTGCCGTTGCAGCCCATCTGGACAGTGAAATCCTTATTGCAGATGAAGTTCTTGCAGTTGGGGATGCAGCATTCCAGAAAAAGGCTCTTGGTAAAATGAATGACTTGAGTACGGGCGAGGGAAGGACTGTTCTTTTTGTAAGTCATAATATGAGTCAGGTAAAAAGGCTTTGTAATCGTGGTATTATCCTTGAAAAAGGACATATCATACGGCAGGATGATAATATAGAGAAAAGTGTCAACTGGTATCTAGGGACAGATGAGAATGGAGCGAATCATGTAACAACTGTCTGGGAAAATGATGGTTCATTTTCAGATGAAAACTTTTCTCCTGTTGAAATCAGTATAGTTGATGAGGCTGATACGGTTGTTACAGATGCTTTGGATTATGAAAAAGAGTATAGGTTAAAACTAATGTTTAATATCGAAAAACCTGATAGCAATGTCGATTTTTGGATTTCTGTGTATCGGGATACCGAAATGGTTCTTCGAATTAATATGCCTGATGACTATGAATATAAAACAGGCTTAAATATTGTTTATGCACCATTAAGAAAGAAAACCTTTCTTCCGGGAAACTATACTCTTTCTTTGGGTTCATCATTGAAAAATAACCGTTGGATTGTTAATTCCTACAATATGGAAATTACTTCATCATTCCAGGTAAATGGTTCAATTGCAACTATTTCTCTTTTTGAATAATTTTTATGTCATACGCACCGATAATACTTTTTCCATATGACCATCCTGATTATATGAGACACTTGAAGTGCTTTCACAGAATACTTTGGCAGATGAGCCGGAATTGCAAAGGCATGGTGTGAGAACAAAGGGGTATTATAAAGTCACATTCTGGAAAAATTAATTTATTTTCATTGATAAAAAAATTATTCCGGAGGTCTATCCCCCAAAAATTGTACCACTTGAAAGGAGAGTTTTTCTACCGATAAATTAAAGGAAGGTAGAAAAAAATGAAGAAACGATTTGCTGAAGAACAGATTGTAAAAATGATTCAGGAGCACAAACAGGGAAAAAGTGTTGCTGAAATCAGCCGTGAGTATGGCGTTGCTGAACAAACTTTTTATAAGTGGCAGCAAAAATATGGTGATTAGTGATGTAATAAAAAAACTTCTCAAGCCCGGATTGATTAAGCCAATAGTTGCAAAACGCCCCAAAGCCGGTTGCGAAATGATAACAATGCTTCTTCATAATGACCAGTTTCTAAAGTAGTACCAAGAATAGTTCCAGCTTATGCAATGCTGGTGTAAAAATCATGCAGTAACTCAAGTATTTTCACGCCCGGGGAAACCTACCGATAACTGCTTTATTGAATCATTCAATCGTATATTCCGCGATGAATGTCTTAATGAAAATTATTTTACGTCTCTGTCAGAGGCAAAACAAATAATTGAATCCTGGCGTATAGATTACAATGAAAATCGACCACAGAAAGGGTTAAAAGAATTGACTCCAAGTCAGTTCAAACTTAAACTTAAAAGTATGAAAAACTCTCCTTAAATTGGTCAGATTTAGGGGTGAGACTAAAGATTTTACCAATTAATGTCTTTTCCTGTTTCTTATATGTTTTATCTTTTTATAAGTTCTATATTCAAGAATAAGGGAATGTTTTTAGTTTTTCTTACTGTAATTATTACATTTATTAATTTAAATATAGGATATCAGTTTTATGAAGATCAGATTATTGGCAAAAGTATAATAATGCAGATGAGAGAAAATGAAAATACAAAAAATAATAGTGTTTTTGAAATAAGAGTAAATGATTTTCAATCAGGTTTAATGGAAAAAAATCTTGATAGATATCCATTGTTTGGACATTTTTATGCAGCTTTTGGTGATGAAAAAAGAGCTGGCTACTTCTCAAATAGAGGGAAAAATGCTATGGAGATCCTTTATCAGAACCGATATAAAAATTTTTACAAATGTTCTCAGGTTGAAGTTGATTCATTAGAGCCGCAGTGTAGGATATATATCAATGTAAATGACAGTTTTTTAGGCAAGAAAAATATAATCAAGATTTTTGTCTATAGTTTCATTGACAAGGATAAATATTATTCTATGTTAGAAAAATGTGTGGCGTTAAGTACAGAAAAGATTTAATTTATTGCTATTATTAGCTAATAGTTCTACAATATGTTGATATGTTAAATCTTGAACAATTTATTTCAAAATACGTAACAGAACGCGATTCAAGTCTTTTTCATAAAGATATTAAAAATAATAAAACCGCACTCACAAAAGCAATCAAAGATAAATCAATGCTTGTTATTGGTGGTGCCGGTTCAATTGGTAGTTCATTCATAAAGGCATGTTTGCAATTCCAACCAAAATCTCTAGTTGTTGTTGATGTAAACGAAAATGGACTTGCAGAACTTACTCGTGATCTTCGTAGCACAAAAGGTATGTATGTTCCAGAAGATTACGTTCCATATCCTATAAACTATGCACAGCCAGTTTTTGAAAAGATGTTCCGTGCTCGTGGTGGTTTTGATATTGTTGCAAACTTTAGTGCTCATAAACACGTACGTTCAGAAAAAGATATTTATTCTGTAGAAGCTCTTATTCAAAATAACGTTTTGAATGCAAAAAAACTTCTTGATTTACTCGAAGAATATCCTCCACAGGCATATTTCTGTGTTTCAACAGATAAAGCTGCTAATCCTGTAAATATTATGGGTGCCAGCAAGCGTGTTATGGAAGATGTAATTTTTTCTTATTCTGATAAGTTCCCTGTAAAAACAGCACGTTTTGCAAATGTTGCTTTTTCAAATGGTTCACTTCCTGCTGGATTCATCGATCGTATATCAAAATTGCAACCAATCAGTGCACCAAGTGATGTGAAGCGATATTTTGTAAGTCCACAGGAAAGTGGTCAGATTTGTATGCTTGCTTGTATGCTTGGTAAAAATCGAGAAATTTATTTCCCTAAGCTTGAAGAAAAGAAAATGAAAACTTTCTCTTCTATCGCTACTGATTTTTTACGAGAAAATGGTTATGAAATTTTGGAATGTTCTTCAGATCAGGAAGCTATTGATAAAGCAGAAGAGCTGAAGAAAGGTTCAAAAAAATATCCCGTTCATTATTCTGGATCAGATACAACTGGTGAAAAAGCATATGAAGAATTCTTTACCGATGAAGAACAGACTGATATGAATCAGTTTGAGTCTCTTGGTGTAGTTACAAACAGAGTTGCTCGTCCTGGATCTGAAATTAAAGAATTGTTCGCTTTACTGGAATCTGCATTTGCAAAATCAGAAACTACAAAAGCAGAAGTTGTAAAAATATTACAGGATTTCTTGCCTAATTTTGAACATGAAGAAAAAGGTAAGAGTCTTGATAGCAAGATGTAGGTGAATACATGAAAACATTAATTTTGGCAGGCGGAATGGGTACTCGTTTAGGCGAAGAAACAAAGCTTATTCCAAAACCAATGGTAGAAATTGGTGGATACCCAATTCTTTGGCATATCATGAAAATTTATAGTCATTATGGATACAATGATTTTGTTGTTCTTACTGGATATAAAGGACATGTAATCAAGGAATTCTTCTTGAATTATTACAACCGCTATAGTGATATGACTATTGATCTTGCTAATAATGATGTTCAGATTCACAAAATGCGTAGTGAACCATGGAAGGTTACTATGCTTTATACAGGGCCTGATACCCTTACTGCAGGCCGTATTTACCGTGCTAAAGAGTATATTGGTAATGAACCTTTCATGCTTACATACGGGGACGGTGTAAGTGATGTTAATATAGAAAAACTTGTTGATTCCCATGCTAAATCTGGAAAATTGGTAACTCTTACTGCTGTACAGCCAGAAGGACGTTTTGGTGCTCTTGATATTCAGGCTGATGGTACTATTGCTCAGTTTCAGGAAAAACCTAGTGATGCATGGATTAATGGCGGATTTTTTGTCTGTGAAAATAAAGCTCTTGATTATATTGAACCTTCTACTCCAGACAAAATGATGTGGGAAAGAGCTCCATTACAGAATCTTGCAAAAGATGGTCAGCTTCATGCATATAAACATGCCGGTTTCTGGCATCCAATGGATATGCTTAAAGATAAGGAAGATTTAAACAAACTTTGGGCAACAGAAAAAGCTCCTTGGGATGTCTGGAATCATTTTGGCAATAAATAAGGATAATCTCATGGATTTACGTTTTTATAAAGGAAAGAAAGTATTTCTTACAGGTCATACAGGTTTTAAAGGAACATGGCTTTCTCGTATTTTAATTTTAGCTGGTGCTGATGTTACAGGTTATTCTCTTGAACCTCCCACAAATCCAAGCCTTTTTGATGCTACAAAAACTGCATCACAGATGAAGTCAATCATAGGTGATATTCGTGACAGGGAAAAACTTGTTAATGCTGTAAAAGAGGCTGCTCCTGATATTGTTCTTCATCTTGCAGCTCAGCCTATTGTCAGAACTTCATATAAAGACCCTGTTGGAACTTATGAATCTAACGTAATGGGAACAGTAAATATTCTTGAAGCAGTTCGTGCAACTCCTTCTGTAAAATCATTTGTAAATATTACTACTGATAAGGTATATAAAAATAAAGAATGGTTCTGGGGATATCGTGAAGATGAGGAACTTTGTGGATTTGATCCATATTCTAACTCTAAGTCATGTTCAGAACTTGTAACTTACAGTTATAAAAATTCTTTCTTTAATGAAGAATCTTCTCCTGCTATCAGTACTGCCCGAAGTGGTAATGTAATTGGTGGTGGGGATTATGCCACAGATAGAATCATTCCTGACTGTATTCGTGCTACCGAAGATGGTAAGGAAATCATTTTAAGAAATCCAAATTCAACTCGTCCATATCAGCATGTTCTGGAATGTCTTCGCGGTTATTTGACTTTGGCTCAGAAACAGTATGAAGATAAATCTTTTGCCGGTAATTATAATTTTGGACCGGATGATGAATCTTGTGTAACAACTGGACAGCTTGCAACTTTGTTCTGTGAATCATGGGGTAAAGGTGCCGGCTGGAAGAATGTAAGTGAGGCTAATGCACCACATGAAGCAAATTTCTTGAAGTTGCAGTGTGAAAAATCTAAGAATGTTCTTGGATGGTATCCTCAGTGGGGAATTAAGCAGGCAATCGAAAAGATTGTTGAATGGGAAAAATCAGTTCAGAGTGGCGTTGCTGCTGCTGAAATTACAGATAAACAGATTAAGGAATATTTTGGAGAATAATTATGTTTGAAGGAAAAACAAAAGAAGAAGCAAATAAAGAAATCTTAAACAGTGTAAAAGAATATTACAAAACATTCATGGTAAAACCTGAATATAAAGATGGTGACCGCATTTCTTATGCAAGCCGCGTATTTGATGAAAAAGAAATGATGAATCTTGCAGATTCTATGCTTGAATTCTGGTTGACATCAGGCCGTTATACAGATCAGTTTGAAAAACAGCTTGGACAATATCTTGGCACTCCATTTGTTTCACTTGTAAACTCTGGTTCATCTGCAAATCTTTGTGCTTTTATGGCACTTACAAGTCCACTTCTTAAAGAACGCCAGGTAAAACGTGGAGATGAAGTTATTACAGTTGCCTGTGGATTCCCAACAACAGTAACTCCAATCTTGCAGTATGGCGCAGTTCCTGTTTTCGTTGATGTAACAATTCCACAGTACAATATTGATGTAACACAGCTTGAAGCAGCTTTAAGTCCAAAAACTAAGGCTGTTATGATTGCTCATACACTTGGCAATCCTTTTGATTTGAAAGCAGTAAAGGAATTCTGTACAAAACATAATCTCTGGCTCATTGAAGATAACTGTGATGCTCTTGGTTCAGAATATACTCTGGATGGAAAAACTTACAAGACTGGTACAATTGGTGATATTGGTACTTCATCATTCTATCCTCCACATCATATGACAATGGGTGAAGGAGGCGCTGTTTATACACGTGATCCACTTTTGCATAAAATTATCCGTTCAATGCGTGACTGGGGACGTGACTGTATCTGTCCAAGTGGTGTAGATAACCTTTGTAAACATCGTTTTGACAAACAGTATGGTACACTTCCTCTTGGATATGACCACAAATATACATACAGCCACTTTGGTTACAA
>JAZQNK010000104.1:0-14886 GCA_045627325.1 Treponemataceae bacterium
TCCTGTAACCGTACGAATCAACCTTGAAACTGTCGATTTTGCGACAGTAAACAGTAATCAGGTAACTTATTTTGACGGAAGCTTCTATAAAGCCTATAATGAACATCTTAAATGGTCTGAGGCCTATGCAAAGGCAAAACAACAGCAGTTCAACGGACTGACAGGCTATTTGATGACAATTACATCAGAAGCAGAGAATAAGTTTATCTATGATAAGCTGTTCAAAAACAAAGGAATTGCTCCTGCTGATGCTTCTGCATGGCTTGGCGCAACACGCGGCAAAAACTCAGGCAGATTTGATGCAGCAACATGGACAGACAATAAAAATGATTTATACAACTACTGGAACTGGGCTTGCGGGCCTGAAGCAGGACAGAAGTTCTATACACCAGCATCAAATGGCTCTACAGTATCCGGCTGGTACACAAGCTGGAACAGCGGAGAACCAAACAACTCTGGCACAGAATATTGTGCACAATATTGCGGCACATACATCTGGAACGATCTTAACAATGCCGGCAATACAAGTTCGTCAAGCCCGTATTACGTAAAGAATTATGTAGTTGAGTTCAGACCATACTCAACACAATATGGCACACAAAGAGCTGCAAAAACAGCTTTGAGTGATGAAAAAACTTACAATAATAACTAACGTGAAGTTCTAAAAATTGCAATTTTTAGTGCAAACGAAAAGCAATGTGATGTTCTAAGTCTTGTAATTTCAAGACTTAGAACTCGCGGTCCCCTCTAAAAATTTATTTTTAAGAAGGTCCTAAAACTAAAAATAAGTTCAAAAGCCTCTCTAGTAAACCAGAGAGGCTTTTTTATGCAAAATTCTGATAAATGCGCTTGATGCTATTGCCTGCTTTTAAGGATCTTTTAAAATAATTTTTTTAAGATCCATTTAATCTTATACAATCGAAATATTCATAAATTTTATTGAAAAGCTACCGCAAAATATCTTTTTTGGGTTATACTGAAAAATATCAAAAAGGAAAAAATATGGTAGATAGACACGTAAATTTTTTTGCACTTCAAAAAGCATGTGAAAAACCCGGTTGTCCGCTATGTACAATTATTAACGAACGAATTGACCGCTATATAGACGGCATGCTGTTTGAACATATTTCAGACAGAACTTTTAGGGCACAATACCGTGCAGCCGGTGGCTTCTGCAACAGACACGCAGAAGCCCTTCTCTCTTATAGAGACGGTCTTGCAGTTGCAATTCTTGGACGTGACACGCTTCAAGATTATCTGGAAGATTTTAAAAAGAAAAAAATAAGAAAACGAAAAGAAATCTGTCCTGCATGTGCAGAGCAATATCGAATTGAAAAAGAATTTTTAACTTTTATTGCCGAAGCTGACAGCACAAAAAATACAAAAGAACCAGTTCAAGACGAAAATGACATTCCGCTTCCTGAATTTTTTGTAAAAAGCCAGGGACTTTGCATTCAACATTATGCAAAACTTATAACCTTTTCTAAAAAAGTGCCAAAATGGCTCAAAGAATTTCAAGAAACACGTTTTCAATTGCTTGAAGAACGCACAAGCCGTTTTATTGATTTTTCTGCATGGGGAAAACAAAAAGATTTTGAAACTTTAAGCGATAAAGACAAAGTTGTATGGAAAGAACTTGCAGCAGCACTTCGCGGAGAAGTTAAATAACATTTAAATATTCAGAATGAACGGCTGACTTTATATATTTTTTATTGTCATCCGTTCATTCAAAAAAATCGATATTTCTTTATAAAATATGCTTTAGAAGCGGAATCTTTTTTATGACCCACGCTACAGCAAGACTTGCAAAAATCAACGCCAATGCATAAACCGAATTTACAGCAATGTTTTTGCACCATGTCATTGAATAAAGCTGCCCTTTCAGCATATGAATGAAAAGCTCATGAATAAGATAAATTCCAAGAGTATTCATACCAATATAGCGGATTATACGCACAATCAGGCTGTCTTTTTCAGGTTTATAGTTCAAAGACAAAATAAAAATTGCAAAAACATTAACAAGCGTAAAAATTGAATCATAGCTTGCAAAAACCATATCCCAGATTTCGCCGGAACGGCGGCTTTTCAAGATGCCATAAACAGAAAGACATGCACATGACACTATAATCATTATGCATGATATTAATTTTGCTTTTATATGCTTTTCTTCAATAAAAGATTCAATCTTCGGCTGATAAAAACCAGCTAATCCGCCAAGACAGAAATAAACAAAAGGATATGCGTTTATGCCATTAAACGGGTCAAACATTCTAAAATATATGCCGCCAAAATCATGAACAACAGCAGAAGCACCACGTTCCAAAACGATTATGCCAATCGGAATGATGAAACTGATTATGGCAAAATATAAAATGCTTGCTTTATTTGAATCAAATGCACCTTTTATAACAGGAAATAAAAGATAAAGGCAAACAAAAGAACCCATAAACCAGAAATAACCAATCATATCGCTTTTAAGATTAATTACAGCTTTTATGTATTCAATAAAAGAAAAATCAACTTTATCAATTATGCACATCAATGCAACTGTCAAAAAAGCCCATAGTGTTGTAATAATGACAAGGCGCACAGTTTTAATAATGTGCTTTTTTAAATTGAGCGGACGATTAAGCATTATAAAACCGTTGCAGAAAAAAAACAGCGGAACACCAGTTGAAAGAACTGAAATAAAAAAGAAATTAAAATATGTAATAAAACCTGGTCTTGTCAAAAAATCAGTATCTAAAAGCAAACCGTGATAAAACAGAACAAAAAACATTGCCAATGTTTTCAAAAAATCAACTATATGCACACGATTCGTTTTTTCCCTAATTTCCATACTTTCTCCTATAAAAAGCTCCGCGCCAGCGGCGAGCCATGGATGGCGAGTATTTATAAAGTTTGTGAAATGCAGCGCATTGAACAAACTTTTGTTAAACAAATTACATGGACGTAATTTGTTTAACACTCCTATAAAAACCCCGCGTTAGCGGCGAGCCATGACTTTTTATTTTAAATAAACAGTACTTTTGATTTTATACATAACTTCCGTTTTTTTCCAGTACATTTTAATGCACCCATTAAAGTTTCTGAACATTTCTAAACCTTGTATAAAAATCTTCATTTAGATATACTTATAGCAAGAATTTTAAACGGGCACAGCCCGAAAGGAATAAATTTATGGCAAAGGACAAGGTAATTCTTGCTTATTCTGGTGGACTTGATACAACAGTTATCATTCCATGGCTTCAGGAAAATTACAATTATGATGTAATCGCTGTATGTATTGATGTTGGACAAGGTGACGACTGGAGTGCAATTAAAGAAAGAGCATTGAAAACTGGTGCTGCAGCTTGTTATGTTGTTGACGCTCGCGAAGAATATATTGAAGAATATATCTGGCCTGCTCTTAAGGCAAATGCTGTTTACGAAGATGAATATCTTCTTGGTACATCTACAGCACGCCCATTAATCGGAAAAATCTTAGTTGAATATGCACGTCAGGAAAAAGCAGTTGCAATCTGCCACGGTGCAACAGGCAAAGGAAATGATCAGGTTCGTTTTGAACTTGCAATTAAAGCATTTGCACCAGACCTTCAGGTAATTGCTGCATGGCGCGATGACAAATGGAACATGGACAGCCGCGAAGCAGAAATCAAGTATCTTGAAGACCGTGGACTTGAAGTTCCAATGAAAAAAGACCAGTCATATTCTCGTGACGAAAACATCTGGCACCTTTCACACGAAGGTCTTGAACTTGAAAAGACAGAAAACGAACCAAACTATAAACACATGCTTAAAAACACAACAGTTCCGGAAGAAGATCCAGAAAATGGCGAATACGTCACAATCGACTTCGAAAAAGGCATTCCTGTTGGTTTGAACGGCAAAAAAATGGGTGCACTCGACCTGCTCAATGAATTGAACGTAATCGGTGGCCGCAATGGTGTTGGTCTTGTTGATATCTGCGAAAACCGCTGTGTCGGTATGAAATCACGCGGTGTTTACGAAACTCCAGGTGGAGCAATCCTTTATTTTGCACACAGAATGATGGATCACATCTGTCTCGACCGCGAAACTTACCACTACAAGCAGCAGGTTTCAATCCGCATGGGTGAATTAATCTACGACGGAAAATGGTTTACAACATTGATGGATGCATGTATGGCATTTGTTGATAAAACAGAAGAAACTGTTACAGGCTGGGCAAAAGTTAAGCTCATCAAAGGTTCAATCCGCGCTGCTGGTTCTGGTTCTAAATACAGTCTGTACAACGAATCGCTTGCTTCGTTTACAACTGGTGAACTTTACAACCACAAAGATGCACAGGGCTTCATCACATTGTTCGGTCTTCCACTTAAAGCACGTGCTTTAATGGAGCAGAAAGTTGGCGAGGGACAAGCTGTAAAAGAAAGCAAAAACCTCAAAAAAAGACCAACCGAGTAATTTTTGCGGAAAGGACGCGAGTGGCACAGACATTACAGCGTCTTAAGAGTAAAAAATTGCAAACACACTTTTGCAGTTAAATGTAAAAGTGCAGACAATTAAGATGGCAAAACAGAAAGCCTGCTGAAATTTTGGCAGGCTTTTTTTATAAAAACACTGGAAGAATAAAATGACAATAAACACCAAACAGCTTTATTATATTTTGGACAACACCCCACCGGCACAAAACATTATGTTAGTTGGAAAACATGGAATTGGAAAATCTCGAATTCTTGAAGATTATTTTTCTAAAAAAGGGGCAAAAGTTGTTACATTGTTTTTAGGTCAAATGGCAGACCCGGGCGATTTAATCGGGCTTCCAGAAAAAAATGAAAAAACTGGCAAAACAGCTTTCATGCTTCCTTATTGGTTTCCGACAGACGGCAAACCAATCGTTTTATTTTTAGACGAACTCAATCGTGCCCGTCCAGAAGTCCTGCAGACAATCATGGATTTGACACTGAACAGGAAACTTGCCGGCAAATCTCTTCCAGAAGGCAGCAGAATTATCAGCGCAGTAAATAACGGAAACGAGTATCAGCTGACAGATTTAGACCCTGCCTTAGTAAGCCGCTTTAATATTTATGAATTCTGTCCAAGTGTTGACGACTGGATTTTGTGGGGAAAAACAAGCGGAATTGACCCGCGAATTCTTTCATTTATTGAGCAGAATCCGGAATATCTTGATTCTGACGAAAGTTTAAGCGAAGAAGGCAATCTTGTCCGCTCCCCAGACCGCAGAAGCTGGGAACGCGTAAGCGACATAACAAAACAGTTTGACGTGCTGGATTTTGAAAAAATGCCGATTGTTTCTGGAATTATCGGGAACAAAGCTACTTCCCTCTTTTTTAAAAGCGTAAACGAAAATTCAATCTTGTCTGCAAATGACATTTTGTGCAAAGACTTTTCAAATACAAAAAAACAGCTAGAAGAACTTACACTTTCAGATTTTGCTTTTATAAACAGTTCAATCTACAAATTTATAGAAAATTTTGCTTCTTCAGACACAACAGACAGCAGCAATATAGATTCTGCACAAATTATTGCACACAACTTAAAATCATATTTCGATTTTTTAACCGAAAGCAACAGAAGCGAAATTACCGCACATTTTATCAGTCTTGTTAATTCAAAGAAATTTCCAAACACACTCTGCTTTATAATGGAACAGTGTGACGACCTTTATAAAAAGATAATTTCAACTTTAGAATAATTTATAATGAATTGCAGCAGAACTCAAAAACGGATTTTAAATATTTTCTCTTCATGGTTTTATACAAAGCCGCTTTTCTTTTCAATAAGCTGCAATCATTCAGTCGTAGAAAATGAAAATTTAAAAAATCCTTTTAGAGTTGGAAAGTACAGAATTGAATTTAATCCTGCATTGCTTGAAAAAACTGACGATGCAGTTTTAGATGAACTTCTGCAAGTTGAAATTACAAGAATTGTTCTCGGTCATCCATATCAGCGCCAGCCTTATCATGCAAAACCTGCCGTCCTGCTTTTGGCAAGCGACGCCGTAATCGCACAGATTCAGCAAAATGAAATTAAAAAAAATCCAAAATCGCCCAAAGCAGAAGTTCTGAATAATCTAAGCGGCGTTCAATATTTAAAACAAAAATGCGGTCCTTATGCCACGTTTCCGCAGATGAATTTTGAACAGTGGTACAAATTCATTTTTGACATAGTTTATTCTGCAAAAGGCGGCGAAAACGCCGGCAGCACAGACGTTGACGGCTTTGAAACTTTTGAAGAAATGTCTGAACTCTGGCAGGAAGACGAAAATGCGCTTGACGAAATCGAAAACGACATAAAAAACTTTGACGAAAATGAAAACGTCAACGGCTTAGGCGGCGGTCTTTCACGTGCAATCAAAGAAAGTGCAGATTTTTCTTTTGACTATCGCCGTGCATTAACGCAGTTCCGGCAGAATATTGTAAGTGCAAACAGAAAACTTACAAGAATGCGCCCAAGCCGCCGCTACGGTTTTAAAGCTATGGGCAGCCGCTATGAACGCAAGGCAAATATTTTAATTGCTGTCGATGTTTCAGGCTCAATCAGCGATGAAAGCTTTGACCATTTTACACACGCAATAAAAAACTTTTTCTTTTTGGGACTCATCGAAAAAATTGACCTGATTTTTTTTGACGACAATTTAAGGACTACAGAACCTATTCCATTTTCAAAAAAAGTAAACTTAAAAGAAATTGCAGGACGCGGCGGAACTAATTTTCAAATTCCTGTTGATTTTTTTGAAGAAAACAAAAGCGAATACAGCGGCATGATTTTATTTACAGACGGCGAAGGAGAATGTCCATGCATAAAATCAGACGGCAAAAGCATTTTATGGATTTTAGACAGCAAAGTTCAATATGAAAAAAACAGACAGATAATTGAAAATCTTGCAAAATGCAGGGTAACATATCTTCCGTTTTAGGCTGCTTTGCTGAACCAAAACATCCTAAAACGCAGATTTTTAAGGAGAATGAAAATGTACGATGATGTTGAATCAGATTTCTGGAAAGAGCTTTTTGTAAATGTTCAGCATAAGAACATGGTAAGAGCCGGTGCAGAAAAACTGGAATTTTCAAACTGCAAAAACGCATTTGACGATTTTAAAAACCGTAACCCTGATTTAAAAATCTCAACAGATTTTTCTTCGAGTTACTGCATATTTGAAGTTGAAATTACACCAACAGTTAAACTCAGGCTTTTCATTCAGTCTTCTATAAAAGCAACGCTTTTGCAATTTGACGGAGGAGATTATGTTAAAATTGCAGATGCAAAATTTCCTTACAACCCTTTTCCGGAGATTCAGGAATTTTTATCTAAAAAAGATGAATACATTGCAGCATTGAACCAAAAAAAGGAACAGACTCTGCATAACAAAAAGCAGATGAAAGTTGCCCTTGAATTTATAAATGCTGCAGTTTCAAAAAAATTTGCCTTTGATAAAAACATCGTGTGGAGTATTGAACCAAAAGCAGATGCATTTCTGTTAAAAATTCAGACTAAAGATAAAAAGACAGAATGCACTCTGAACATTGACAGCTTTTATAAAGAACTTGAAAATCTAAAAATCCAACAGCTTTTTTAAGATTCATGCTCAAAAACATTCTTTTGCTGTGTTTTAGAAAAGGTCACTGCGTAAAAAGCTCAGTGAACTTTTTACATAATCTTGTACACAAAAAATTAAACTGGAATTCAGCTGTAAAATTTTTAGAAGTAGCGGCATAAATTCTGTCTAAGAATTTGGTGTCAGTTCACAACGCAAGCGCCGGGGTATTAAAACCTCCGCACGAATAAAATTGCATTTTCTGCAAATTATGATAAAATATATTTTATGCTTAAAAATATTTCCTATAATATAGATTTTGATATTTGTGGCATTATAGTTGATTTGCTTCTTATTGTTACAATTCTTTGCCTGAAACATGACAAAACATGGCGCGCAAAGATTTATCTTATTCTTACAATCAATGTTTTTATTGCACAAGTTTTAAATATAGTAACAGTTTTTGCAGAAACATATCTGCCGCCCAGTTTAGCAGGTTTCAATAATTTTCTGGCTGTAATCCATATTCTTGCAGTCAATTCGCAGCCTTCCGTATATTGTCTTTTTCTTATCGCAATGACGACAACACGAAAAAGACTTAACAAGATAAAACTTGCACTTCTTTTTACACCGGCAATAATTGAATTTATAGTTATCTGCACTTCTCCATTTCATCACAAGCTCATGTACTTTTTACAAGACGGAACTTATCATCATGGTGAATGGTGGAATTTTCTTTATATTCTGGCAGCACTTTATACAGCTTTCGGTTTCTTTTTTCTTTTATATAAAAAAGAGCAGTTTACAAAATCTCAAATCATCATCTGCCTTTCATATACAATACTTGCAATCTTCAGCTACGCCATACAGGCTGCATTTCCAAAACTTTTTGCGACAGGCTTTGCAGTTTCAATTTCTGTTCTTTTAATTTATCTATCAATCCGGAATCCTTCACGTTTCATAGATTCAAAATTGAAGATTTTTAACGTAGAAGCTTTTATTGACAGATTTAACGATTTGTCCACACTTACAGCAAAAGAACATTATTTTTTAATTCTGCACATTCAAAATCTTGAAGAACTTATTGATCAGTTTGGCATAGAAAAAGTAAATAAATATCTGCACGATTACGTTTTCAGCATAATGAAACTTTGCAATGACAATTCATTTTATTCGCTGTTCAGCGACAGTTATGTTTATTTCTGCAATACAAAAGATGAATTAAAGACAAAACTAAACCTGCTTAAAGATTCATACACAGCACCTATTTCTTTAGAAAATAACAAAGCAACGCTTGCAAACGAATATCCGTTTAAAGTGCAGTTTTTTATAATTGAAGACTATAAAAAAATGAATGTCTTTAAAATGACAGACAACAAGAACATTGATGATTTCTTGAATTTTCTGCGTTTCATTTTCAGCCAGGAATACATAAATGACAATATGGAACTTGTCATTACAGAGAAAATGGAAAAAGATTATTTTGAATTTGTTACCATACAGAACAGAGTAAAAGAAGCCATACAGACAGAAGATTTTGAAGTTTTTATTCAGCCAATTTACGACTTAAACAAAAACATATTTACAAGCGGCGAAGCACTTATCAGGTTAAAAGACAAAAAAGGACAATTCATTCCACCAGCAAAGTTCATTCCACAGGCAGAATTAAATGGAGATATTGTAAAAATTGGAGAAATTGTCTTAAAAAAGGCATGTCAATTTATAAAAAATACACAGATAACGCAGAAAGGTTTTGAAAAAATAAATATAAATATTTCAACAATCCAATGCATGCAGGATAATATTGTTGAAAAACTGATTTCTATCATAGACTCAGCTGGATTGCCACACGACATTTTCAGATTTGAAATTACAGAATCTATGATTGCAAAAAACGAAAAGCTTCTTGTTTCTGTAATGAATCAATTTCATAATCATGGAATAGAACTTGCACTTGACGATTATGGAACAGGCTATTCAAACACCGCACGAATGATGCAGTATAAATATTCTGAAATCAAATTCGACAAAAGCCTTATTACAGAAATTGAAACAAATGAATCAAAACGGCTTATGGTCAAACATCATATTTCAATGCTGAAAGAAACAGGCGACACACTTGTTCTTGCAGAAGGTGTTGAAACAAAGGAACTTTCTGACCTGCTGAAAATGTTGAAATGTGATTATATTCAGGGCTTTTATTACGCACGTCCTATGGGCATTAAAGACTTTTCACAGTTTTTAGAAAACCAGCAAAAACTTTGCTGATGCTTTTTGTATATATCTGTTATTTTCATGCAAAGGCAAAAGTTCCGCAGTTATTCACAGCGAATAACCACAGCCTTTATAATCTTCAAATTGTTCACATAATTTAGCAGCATTCTTTACGGCAACAATGGAAACAATTTTTAAATGTTTCTGGCAGACTCTTTTATAATCTTGCAGAAGTCTATACGAGAGAATGTTTCTGCCAGCGCTTGCTTTTCCATCTTATCAGCATGACAATTCCGCGTGTTGTTTCGTCCGTGCCAATGCCAAGCCAGAACCCGACAAGACCAAGCCCGCATTTTATGCCAAGAATATAGCTTCCAAGCACCATAATGCACCAGTTTGAAAATATTCCATAAAGCACAGGGAACTTGACATCTCCAGCACCTTTTAAGGCGCCAACTGCAACAAGATTAAGAGAACGACCAAATTCAATATAAATTGAAAAAAGCAAAAGAGTATTTACAAGTTCAAAAACATCATCAATATCTGTAAAAATTCTGATTACTGGTGCTTTGATAAGGTTTACAAGCAGAATCAAAGAAACAGAACAGCATGTTGCAGCAAGCTGATATTTCCACAGTTTTTTATAGGCAACATCGCTTTGCTTTGCACCGACATAATAACCGGTTTTTATCTGTGTTGCACTTCCAATTGCAATTGCAACAGAAAAAACAAACCGCAGAATCGTCATTGTGTAAACTTGGGCAGACATGGCAAAAGTTCCAAGTGTAGAAATCATTGCCATAATTACAATCTGGCTTACATTATAAGAAAGGCTTTCGCCTGCAGTCGGCACACCAACTTTTAAAATAAGCTTAAAACTTTCAACCGGAACACGAAGGATTCCTTTTAGTGAAAAAGCAACATCTTTCCGTCGGCGGATAAAAACAGCAAACATTATGCAAGAAACAACCATTGCAAAACCAGAAGCCACAGCAACACCAGGAACACCTATAACAGGAAGCCCAAACCAGCCATAAAGCGAAAGTGCATTGCCCAAAACGTTTACAAGATTTGCCACGATTGAAACAATCATTGCTTCTGTCGTATAGCCGTAACTTCTTAAAATTGCACCTTGAAGCAAACTTAAAGCATTAAAAAAACAGAAAATTCCGCCATAAATTATAAAATATTGACATGCATAACTTCTTACAGAATCTTCAAGTTCATAACAGTTTAATAATGGTGCTGTTCCAAAAAACACCAGAAGCATAAGCAGCACAGAAACAATAAAAACCATCAATGTACATGCCTGTGCAATGCTATTTAAATCTTTTTTTGATTTTGCAGCACCAATATACTGTGCAAGCACAATAGTACAGCCCGTGCATATAACTGAAAAAATCAGATTAAGGAAAAAAGCATATTGAGAAACAAGACCTACTGCAGCAACAGCCTCATTGCTATAGGAGCTCAACATCATTGTATCAACTGAAGAAACAAGAACCCTGAAAAACTGTTCCATGGCAATTGGAAATGTCAGTTGAAACATCGGCAATGCGCCACGGTTACCTGCATGCTTTAATTTGTCCATATATCCATGGTTTACTAAAGCACAAATAAAATGTCAATAATGTTTTTTACAATGCTTGAAAAACATTTGAACTTTATTTAGGAGGAGACACCATCTCGGAGTTCGAAGCCCGATGTTTTCTCCTCCTAAAACCACCTCTTCCTTGAGCACGACCAAAGGCTTTCGGCAGCCTTTGGAAACCGCAGATTTTTTCCATTTCTTTGGGTTTATTCCTCGCGGCAATAGTTGGAACAATTTTTTTTATTTGATTCAAGCCGAATCTGCTGTAATTTTACACACTTCCGTTTGCTATCGGCGCAACCGATAGCAAAACTGTAAATTACGACATTACAAGATGTAATTTCGTAACAGTTTAGCGCATTAATGCTGCAATTCTTGCAAAGCCACGTTTATCTGCCCAGGAAACAGGCGTGTTTCCAAACATGTCTTTTGCATTTACATTTGCACCGTTTTCTTTAAGCAGACGCACAGATGAAATATTTGCAGAATTAACGGCATAAAACAATGCACTTTTCTGCTGATAATCAATTGCATCAATTTTGGCACCGTTTGAAAGCAGTGTTTTCTGCATTTCAAGATAATCTTTTGAAGCCGCACACATAAGAGGCGTTAAACCTTTTTTAGTTTGAATATTTGCATCTGCACCATAGCTTAAAAGCAGTTTGACCATTGCAACAAAATTTCTATTTGTTGCAAAAAGCAGGGCGCTTTCGCCTTCGTTATTTTTGGCATTAATATCTGCACCAGATTTCATAAGAATTTCAACAGCCTGCATGTCGTTTTGAGCGGCTGCAACCATAAGAACTGTATAGCCGTCAGAATCTTTTTTGTTTACGTCTTTTCCAAAAGGAACAAGTACATCTGCAGCAGTTCTGTCACTTTTTATTACACCATAAACAAAACCTGCAGAACTTTTCTGTTTAAGCTGAACTGCACGTTTTACACTGTTCTGAACTTCCTGTTTTTTTATTGAAACAGGGCTTTTGAAAATCGTCAATAAAGCAGTGTTACCTTTGTCTGCAGCAATATCAACCGGAGTTTTGCCTTTTGAATTTTTTGCATTGGCATCTGCACCAAAACAAAGCAAAAGTTTTGTCATGTCTGCATTGCCGTTTTCAACTGCAAGATGCAGAGGAGTCTGCCCGTTTTCGCCCTGCAAAGAAACATTTGCCTTTGCACGCAGAAGCAAATCTGCCATTATAAGGTCGTTATATTTTGCAGCATACCCCAAAGGAGGCAAACCTTCAAAGTTGTCAATTGCATTTATTTCTGCGCCGGCTTTTATAAGCACTTTTGCAGCTTCATATGCATGATATCTTGCGGCACGGGTCAATGGTTTAAAACCCCAGCCTGACTCACGTTTTAAATCAACGCCTTTTGATAAAATTTCATTGATTTTTGCTAAATCGTTATTTTCTATTGCCTGCCCAAAAAGCAGATAGTCATTTTCCTTTAAGGCCACATCTTGTGCAGATAAGCACATGCTGAACACAAAGCAAAGCAAAGACACAAACAGAATTGAAACACTCTTTTTTCCCATAATTTCCACCCGAAACTGAAACTGCAAAAATCTTTTCTATTAAAAAAAGCGATTTTAACACTTTTATATCGGCGGGAAAAACCTTCGGGTTTAAAAGAACATAAAGAGAGATTTTAAAAAAGCACAGATAAAAAATGCATAATAAGAGATGCTGCCTAAAAAATTGCAATTTTAAACAGATTGATTTATCAAAGGGATTTCGAAATTAATCTGCAGCAGGAAGTTCATTTTTTGCATCAGCAAAAGAATCACAAATCTTGGAAATTTCAGATCGTGCTGCAAGAATTGCTTCTACAATTGCCGGTTCAAGACAGTTTCCTGCCAGAGTTTCAATAAACGTAAAAGATTCATCCAAAGAATATGCACGTTTATAAGGCCGCTCACTTAAAAGAGCATCAAGAATATCTGCAGCAGTCATAATACGTGCAACAAGAGGAATTTCTTCGCCCATAAGCCTGAAAGGATAGCCTGTTCCGTCCCAATGCTCATGATGAAAAAGCGCCATAAATCTTGCAATATCAATATACTCAATGTCTTCAATAAGCGACATGTTGTCCGTAATCAGGCGCATTCCGTCTATCGGATGATTCTGAACGATGCCATGCTCTTCTCTTGTAAGACGTCCTGTTTTGCACAAAATGGAATCTGGAATGCTGATTTTGCCTAAATCGTGCAGAGGTGCTGCCGTAATAATAAGCTCAACAGTATGTTCATCAAGCTCAGCAACATAATAACCCAATTTTTTCAGACTATTACAAATAACACCAACATATTCACTTGAACGCTTAACATGCTTTCCTGTTATTGGATCTTTTGATTCTACAAGATTTGCAAATGCATTAATAATCTGCGTCTGAATTGTAAAAATGCTGTTGCTTCGGTTTTTAGTGTTGTAAATAGAAGTCTTAAAATGATTGGCTATTTTGTTTACGACAAGAATATTTGCAAGAAATTCAAACGAAAGCCCTGTCGTATAAGCCATAATCCATTGTTCCCGTGAAACAAGCTGATAATAATATGGATTATAACCGTAAGCACGCATTATTACAGAAAAAACCATGCATACATAACTTAAAAAAGCAATCTGTTTTGAAAACGAAGGATTGAAATATAAAAGGCTCAAAAGAGGCACAAAAACATATGAAATATAAAGTTCAAGCCCGTCATCCAAAGACAGACCGGTAATAAAAATTTGAAGCACAAGCAGAACAATATATTTTGTATAAGGTTTATCTGAATAAAATTTTATTGCCAGAAGTTCTATAATAAGGCACAAAAGCGCAATCATGAAAAATACAAATAAGCGCTCATAGCTTGTTCCTGAATAATAACCTAAGAATTTTCCAAGGTATAATGCAGGAAAAATCAGCATTGACCACAAATTAATTTTGAAAATAATGCTGTTGCTTTTTATTTCATTTTCAAATGGAAGAGTATTTTTGTCTTTTTCAATTTTTGCTTTTGAAAAACTTTTCATATTTGAATTATACCACAAAAATTTTCAAATGGAAATAGATAAATTTTTATTTTAATATTGCTTTGATGAGACTGCAAAACAACCACATATTTTATGTTTATTTGTGCATCAAGACTGTAATTCTGAAAAAAAACTGTGAATTTTTCTTGCATCAGCGTATGCTGCGCCGTTCGCAGGCGTTAAATAATTTACACTCGGCAAAGCCATGCAAACGTCCGCAGCAGTTAAACAGTGCTGTTTGATTATCTGTATTTCTTAAGATGATTAATTATTTTTTGTTCTTCCGGCGAAAAATCTTTTTCTGATATAGAAGAGGTTGCTGGTTTATACCATGAAAATCTTGAAAAGATGTTTGTCCATTTTTCATCTTTGAACTTATATCCATGAAGAGCATAAATTGAATTTATCAGAAACTGAGCATAGGTTGCTGCAACTTTTGTTTTAGGCTGGAATTCTGTAAAAGCTGATTCATAAGTAAACACAACAATATCATCATAAAATTCTTTAGCGGACATTTTTGGAAT
>JAZQNK010000105.1:0-15101 GCA_045627325.1 Treponemataceae bacterium
TGCTCAGTAAACTTTGGAGAAGGGCAGATGGCCATGGCCTGATACTGTAGAGCAAGCAAAGGAGATAAAGCTGGATGAAGTCATAATGCTACTTAAAGGGATTGATTTCTTCTGTGCCTATGAACCGCTGAAATACGAACAATTTGATTGATAAATGTGCTATAATTGAATAGTTGAAATATAAGAAGTTTATACGGATACGCATAATACATGTTATGTGGACGCCCGCATTGGGGCGCATGGAGAAGGAATGAAAAAAAGTTGTTTAATATTGTTGTTTTCAATCTGTTTTATCGTATATACAACAAAAGTTTATGCCTATGAAAATAAAAATGGAATATCTGAACATCCTATTTTTAAAGAAATAAAAAATGGAAACCTGAATGAAGTTCAACGTATGATAGATAATGGATTGGATATCAATTATAGAAATAATATTAATGAAACATTGCTGAATTATGCTGTTGCAAATAATCAGGAAGAAATTGTTCAGTTTCTATTGGACAATCATGCAGATGTCGAGATTCCATCAAATGCTCAGCCTCCAATTGTATCCGCAGCTCAGAATAGAAATTTATATCTTATAAAACTTCTTCTGAAATATGGGGCAAATATCAATAGTATTGAAAGATATGGTTTTAAGTCTAATGGGAATGGAGAAAGTGCAATATTGGCGGCTATAGTCCACAATGATTTTGAAATAGTCGATTTTTTACTTTCAAATGGAGCTGATATCAATTTAGGAACTTTTATTGAAGGCGACGGAGCTGCCATTCTTTTGGTTAGCGACAGGTCTGCTAGAATAAAATCTGGAACGAGAGATGGTGATTTAAAAATGCTTGATTATATATTAAGTAAAGGATTTAATCCCAATCAGGAATGTTATTATGGAAATGCTTTGTCATTAGCAGTTAAATACGAAGACTTTGAAGCTGCTCAAGTTTTATTGAAATATAATGCGGAAATTAATGAATATGTAGACGGAATAGGTATGACAATAAAAGAATTGGTGGAAAAAAGTAATAATGCAGAACTAATATCCTTATTATCATCGGCTACAAAAAAATCATTCACAAATATTGTATTGAATAAAATAATGACAGTATCTGAAAATTTAAAACTTCGTTCGGCAGGACAATCTTCAGCAAATGTTTTAACTGTAATGTCAGCCGGAACTAAGCTCAAAGTTCTTGAATTAGGTAAAGAAGAAATAATCGATGGTATAAACTCAAATTGGGTAAAGGTAGAAATTATCTCTGGAAATGATAAAGATGGTAATAAGTTAAAATCTAAGATGACCGGCTGGTGTTATGGTGGTTATCTAGAATAAGTAGAAACACATAACAAAGGTTCGTAGCCGACAGCGGGTCAAGCCCGCTGCGGTACAACCAGTTGTTATGTGAACGCCCGCACTGGGGCGCATAGGAGTAAACAAAAAATGAAAAAGATTTTTACAATATTTTTATTGGTATTATTTTCGTTTGAATTTTATGCCAATGATTTTCAATTAGAATTAGATAACAGACAGTATTTTGGAACCGTAGCAAAAGCAACTGTTAACGATGATAATTTGAATATAAGATTAAAACCTTCTACCTCATCATTAAAAATTGGAAAGCTGAATAAAGGCGATACAGTTGTAATAAAAGGATTCTCTGATAAAAGAGAAAAAATAGATGGGTTTGAAGGTTATTGGTTGAAAATTCAGGTTGAAAAAAATGACATAATCAAGGATTACGCCAGCGATAATTTTGGCTGGTATGGCTGGGTTTTCTCCAAATATATTAATATTAATCCTCACATTAATGTAAGTACATTTAATATTATAAAAATTAATCCTGAAACTAAATCATCAATTTTATCGCTTGATTTAGAAATTAATAGAAATGGTAATAAAACTGAAGTAAAAGTATATCCAAGTAAATTTCCAAAACAGGAATCATATTATTTTGTTTGGTCTGATGATATGAGAGGATTTATGTATTCCGATCCGGTCGGCACTTTTAAATGGAATCCAAAAACAAATGAAATTACACATATGACAGATATGGGATATGATTGTGAATCAGCATGGTGCATAATTTCTGACGACGAAAAATATATGTTTCAGGATTATGGCACAAGTCCAGGCGTTAGAGCTTTTGCCATTTTTGATTTAACTACAAATAAAAAAGTATACAGTGGCTCATATTTAAGAAACTTAGAATACGATGGAAAAACGGTTGTTGTTGTTGAGCTTTGTAACAGGTGGAATATAAATCAAAAAAGAGTATCTGATGAATCATTGAAAAGAAGTGAAGAATATAAAAAAACTTTAACTCCAGAAGACTTAGAATCTAGAAGTGTTGTTGTACGATATAAATTAAACTTAGCAAATTTCAAAAAAGAATATTTAGATTGTACAACAGTAGTTGAACAATAATATCGCCTAACACAGTTTAACGAACTTCGTTCGTTTTCTGCAAGGAAATTTATTAAATGTGTGCGCTTTCGCGCACTGCGAATACGACCTGCGGTCGTTTGCATGAGTGGAAATTATTAAATAGTGCGCTTGCGCGCACGGCGCATACGGTCTGCGGTCGTTTTCTGTAAGGAAATTTATTAAACTTGTGCGCCTGGATAACTACTTTCTCCAGTTTCTTACACTTAAGGTAAAAAAACATCAACTGATTATAGCAGACAAATCAGCAGCCATCTTTCAAAGCATCATGCTGCTTTAAGACACGGCGGTAGAATATGCAGAAACAGATGACGTGTACACAAAATGTTATGATCCACGAAACTGGATATGACATGTAGACTGTTTTTGGTGAATGAAATTTTGGAATCTGAAAAACTGTTGAAATCCACACAAGGCGGAGCCCGCAGGCACCAATCAGCGAAACAATCATTGGTGTTACAGAATAGCCGATGCCACGCAGCCCGCCAACCATTACGTCCATCATTCCGCACAGATAATATGTGCTCAAAATTACAGACAAGCGCACCATGCCGGCAGCAATTACGTCAGGTTCGGTTGAAAAAAGCCTTAAGAAAAACGGTCCGGCAGCAAGAATGCCCAAACCGATTGCAGCACCTGCAACTATTACACAAGCTTGAGCAGTAAGAACAATCCGTTTAATGCGCCGGTAATTTCCGGCTCCTGCATTCTGGCTTGAAAACGAAATTGCTGCCTGATAAAAGGCATTCATCGCAAAATAAACAATTCCTTCTATATTAGATGCGGCGGCATTTCCAGCCATTACAATTGAACCAAAACTGTTTACAGAAGACTGAATGACCGTATTTGAAAGCGCAAATACACAGCCTTGAAAACCAGCCGGAAGACCGATTTTTAAAATCTGGCGCAGTTTGTGCCATTCAACTTTAAGTTTTTTAAAATTGAGCTTAATTGCGCTTTTTTCTAAACAAAGACAGCGTACCACAAGCAAAGCTGAAATTGTCTGCGAAATTATTGTAGCAAGGGCAACACCTGCAACATCAAGGTGTAACACAATGACAAAAACCAGATTAAGCACAACATTTATAACTCCAGCAACAAGCAGATACCATAACGGCCGCTGTGTATCGCCGACGGCACGCAGAATTGCGCTGCCAAAATTGTAGACCATCATTGGAACCATGCCAATAAAATAAATGCGCAGATACACCGTTGCCAGCGGAAGCACATCTTCAGGAGTCATCATCAGGCGCAAAAAAACTTCGGCACCAATCAACCCTGCAAAAGTCAAAAACAGACCGCTCAAAATGCCAATCATCAAAGACGTGTGCACCGACTGCGAAATATTTGCATCGTCTTTTGCACCGAAATATCTTGCAACAACAACATTTGCACCGATAGAAAGCCCGATAAAAAGATTTGTAACAAGATTTATCAATGCAGAATTAGAACCGACAGCAGCCAGAGCAGTTGCGCCGGCAAAACGACCGACAACAACAATATCAGCAGCATTAAAAAGAATCTGCAAAATGCTCGAACACATAAGCGGCAGTGTAAATTTGAGCATTTTGCTCAAAACAGGTCCGCTGCACATATCAAGTTCATATGACTTTGTTTTTTTTAACATGCACACATAATAGCACAAACGCAAAATGATGCACAGCACATAAAATCAGCACAAAAAACTGCAATTTTCAGCATTATTCATGTTAAAGCACATTTTTTTTGATATACTCAAACTTATGGACAGACATGAAAATACAAAAACTATTGCAGCCCTTTTTGATTTAGACGGAGTAATTCTTGATACAGAAGACCAGTACACTGTTTTCTGGGAACAAACCGGCAGAAAATATCTTGATAAAACAGGCTGCGGTCTTTTATTAAAAGGCATGACATTGCCGCACATCTTTGAAAAATATTTTGAAAATGCAGACATAACTTTTGATGTTTTATCAGACGAACTTGAAAATTTTGAAGCATCAATGAAAATGAAATATATTCCAGGCGCACTGGAATTTATAAAAGAACTGAAAGCACATGATATAAAACTTGCAATTGTAACAAGTTCAACCAGAACAAAAATGCAAAATGTTTACAATCAATGTCCTGAACTTGAAACACTGTTTGATAAAATTTTGACTTCAGAAGATTTTAGCCGCAGCAAACCTTTTCCAGACTGTTACCTCTTAGGCGCACAGTTTTTTAACACAACTCCAGACTGCTGCTTTGTTTTTGAAGATTCAATAAACGGTCTCAAAGCAGGTGCTGCAGCCCAAATGACAGTAATCGGTCTTGAAACAACAAACCCGAAAGAAAAAATTGAACCATACAGCTCGCGCATCATAAAAGACTTTACAGAAATATCATATAACGAATTAATTTGCAGCGATTAAAATCGCTGCCGCTTTGAAATTTTTGCTGCAGATTTGCAGAGTCTGCAGCAAAATCTGCCAGCATATTGTTCAACACTGACAGCAGATTTTTATGAGTTCATTATGCACTGAGATTACTGTTGTCAAATTGTCTTAAATGATATTTGGATTCACTTATAATATCATTTAATGTTTTTTCATATCCTTTTACAAAATTATCACCAAATACTTCCCAAGAAGGCAATGATTTTCCTTTTTGAAGGCAATACAAAGCTAATTCTGCATATTCAACAGCATCTTCGTATTTTTCTTTCTCATAAGATTCTTTTGCTTTTTGCGTATAATAAACACAAGATATATTCTGACAGTCAGCTGCATTACATTTTTCATCATCAAAATTTGCAACCGATATACCCATTTTTTTTATGTCACCAGCTTGATGTGCAGTAAATGCATATCTCATATAAAACATAAAATATAAATCATTTTTGTTTTCAACTTTTTCAAATGCAGGATTTCCCTCGTCGAAATATTTCAGCACATTTTTAAATGCTGTTGTATAAATATTAACTATTTTCTTCTCAATGTCCTTTGATAAATATTTGTCTTTATATTGATCAAGAGACTTAGTTAATCGTTTTGATTCATTTTCAGCCTGAATAACAGTTCTAAAATATGCTGCTGCAGGAACATTTATCTTTCTTTTAAGGAAATTATTTACTGAGGCAATTTCTGACGATTTTAATCCATCAATATTACGTTCAGCTCTTACAACTAAAATCCACGAAGCAGCATCTTTTGAAGGTTTATAGACAGCATCTTTATATGTCAAAATGCGGTTATTATGTTGATTTTTTGCAGGGAATTTCGTGTTGTGATATGTAAATACTTTATCTTTCTGGTCTTCTGAAACTTCAATGTCATATTTTTTTATGCAGTTCATAACACTATTTAGATAAGCATTATAATCTTTGCCATCAGAAAATGCGTAAAACACACGCCCCAACGCATAATGAACAGCATAATCTTCCCAAGAATCATATGCATTTATAAGTTCATCAATGAAAGGTTTTGCAAGATTTAATGCTTCTTCTTCAGAAAGCCAATTTGCAGCAATGCTCCATCTCAAAACTGTAAGTATTCTGCCATAATCCCATGCAAGCAAGCCATATTCTCCAAGAACATCCTGCATTTCTGCAACATAATATGCTCTTGCAATTACAAAACTTCCCATACACTCTTTTATGGCTAACTGTTCAACTGAATTTTGTGGTATTTGTTTGAGTTGCTCTTTTAATTTATTAAAAGTTACACCATGTCCTGACTGTTTAAGACTATATTCGTTAATGATTGTCAGCACATCTTCTTTTGAAAAAAGTTCCCACGAATCTTCCAATATTGACTGGGAAACACTTTTTTTACCTAAAGGAACATATTTTTCTGGATTTACAGTTGTTATACTAAGTTTATTCTGCTCCATCAAAGGTTCAGACAAAAGACAGAACCATTTTTCTTCTTCAGAAAGTGTGTTCCATGCTTCAAGCATTTGGCTTGAAGCATCTGCAAAAATCAAAAAACTCATACAAAAAAATATAAAAGCAACAGCAGTTCTTTTCATAGCAGCTCCTTTACAACACCACCTGTCAGGTTAAACAGCGTTAAGATTTGGGATATATTCGTTTTTCTTTTTGGTATTGTCTTCATCTTTTTTATTTTTATATCTGGAATTAATAAAAGCTTTTATCTCATTCAACTTTTGCTCTTCCTTCCTGGTATTAAGTGAACTTTTAAATTTTGAATCACATTTTTTAAAAAGTTCAAGATATTCATCAGCTTTTTCCATATACAATACTACATTTTCCAGATCTCGTGCTTCATAATAGACATCAGTACACCTTGCATAAATTTCAAACAAGTAATATTTCATCAACATATCTAATCCTGAAACGAAGTCTTTTAACTCATCATATACAGGAAATTCTTTTTTGGCTATTTCTAAATCTTCGAGTATTTCTTTTGCAGTAGCTTCTGTATTTGACGTAATATATTCAATATTGGCTATTGATATATCTTCTTTCAGAAAGTCAACTAATTTATAAAATTTATAGTATGATTTTAAGTAATAATAACTTTTTTCTTTATCAAGCTTTTCAAGAACAGACAAAACTTTTTCTGTCTGATTACTTTCAAGCAGATCAATTCCATAATACATATAAAATCTATGATATAAATCTGTTCTTACTTTGGATTTTTCAAAATGTTCAGCATAAACATCAATATTATTATAATCACTTGCTGTAAGTAAATCCCAATAAGCTATAACAGGAATATTTGCTTTTTCTTTTCTTACTGCTTTGTACTGCTCTTTCTCTGCGTATGTTAAAGCCTTTATACCCAGATTATAACATTTTCGCAATAAATACCATTTTGAAGCTTCTTCACCTGGAGTATAAATCGCATCTGCATATGTCAAAATGCGGCTGTCTTTTCTGTTTTTAGCAGGAAATTTTATATCATGGCTGATATTCTGTTTTCTGGATCCATCATATTTTTTTATTTCAGCAGCAAGTTCTTTCTGACATTTTTGTAAATCATAATTCCAGTATAATTTATAAAAATACCATCCTAAAGCAAAATGGCATGCATAATCTTCCCACGAATCATATGCATCAAGAATCTCTTCAATAAATGGTTTTGCTGTTTCCACAGCTTCTGCTTCAGAAAGCCAGCCTGCTGCTACACTCCATCTTAGCATAGACAAGATTCCCATTATATCCAAGGCAAATAAACCGTGTTCACCTATTTTTTCTTTATTTTCCGCATAAAAACTCAATTCCATAATCTGATAAAGTTCAAGACATTCAATTGTTGCAATTTCATCTATCGAAGTACCAGGATATTTTTTATAGAGAGTTTTTGCTTTCATATATTCATTAGAAAAACCCCAGTCTCCGTTTTTATATCTTTCAATCAGATTCAATACATCTTCTTTTGAATGAAGCTCCCAGTCTTTTTCAAGAAACGCTTTTGAAATTTTTCCATTATTTTGAGGTTCAGGATTTACAGTAGTCTGACTTATTTTTTGTGGACTAAAATATGGTTCAGACAAAAGGCAAAGCCATTTTTCGTCTTCAGAAAGTTTATTCCATTCTTCAAGCATTTTACTTGAAGAAGCCGCAAAAAGAGAAAAACCCAGACAAATAAATATAACAACTGCAATTCTTTTCATAGTAAATATATTATATAAAATAACTAAAGATTTTAATAGACAGGAAAATAAGTTTTTGCATTGATTTTGCTGCAGTTTAAGTGAGTTTTGCAAAGCGAATTTTTAGCAACATTTAAACAAGCTAACAGCCGGATTTTGCAGATTTAAATTCCCTGACAGCACATACGGAAGCATAATTGCCTTTATAGGGGTTTGTCCAGTTTCCATCTTCAAAATTGAGTTTGAATGCACCGTCATAATATGAAGATGACAAAGATGCTGACCAGAAAGCATCTTTTGAAAAATCTCTGTCTAAACCGCAAAGTTTACAGACAGCTTTCAAATCATCTTTCTTTTCATATATTTTCTGTAACTCTGCCTTGCTTGGAAGGTACCAGCCATCAGAAAATATTCCAGCAGCAGTTCCATAGTTCTTTGCATAATAAAAGGCCGGATAGTTTGCTTCTATTCCTGTGTCATCTTTCAGGCCTAGCAAAGAACCGATTTTTAACAGGTTATCGCTTCCATTTCTTTTAGATTCCTGCATCGTTGATATGTTTACATTATGCGCAGCTGCATAATCTGCACTTAAATCATATCTGCACCATTGTTTTGCTTCTTTTGAAATTTTTAATCCGACACCCAAAATTCGAAATTTATTATTATCGCTGCAGGCTCTGCCAGTATAAAAAATAAATGCAGCAGCGCCCATTCTTTGTGCATTTGAAAGTTTTTCTATAGACCTATACGGAGTAGCACTGCCGTCATTAAATACAATGTCACCGACAGTTTTGGTTTCGGCAGGTGCTTTTATTCCAAGATATGCTGATAAAACTGAAGTGTCTGATACAGATGTGTCATCATAAAATGATTTGCCACAATCTTTACCAAAGACATTCCTAATTCTTTTCATAATAAATAGATTATATAAAACAGCAGAAGATTTCAACAGAATAAAACAGCAGGATTGATTTAAAAATAAAAAAGCGAACCAACTTTTGGTTGATTCGCTTTGAGCCACACTGGATTCGAACCAGTGACCCACGCCTTAAAAGGGCGTTGCTCTACCTACTGAGCTAGTGGCCCAAGCTCTTGTTTTTCTCAAGGCTTAAGTAGAATAAGCGATATAAAAAAAAATGTCAAGTGATTACAAAAATTTTTTTTATTTTTTTTCGCACAAATCAAAAACTCTAAAAACGATATTTTTTCTCTGCTTTTCACTGAAAGTCAAAAATGATATAATTTTTGCATTATGAATCATTTAGCCGAATTTTTGCCACCTTTTATGCACTTTGACGTGCTTGGTGGAACAAATCTTATTTTATTGCTTGGTATTATTCTTCTTTTGGGTGCAATCGGTGGCCGTCTTTTTCAAAAACTCCGCATACCGCAGGTTGTTGGTTATATCGTAATTGGCATAATAATCGGTCAGTCTGGTCTTCAGGTTTTAAGCGTTTCTGTCATAACTTCACTTGATCCAATCAGTTCAATTGCTCTTTCTTTAATTGGTTTTTTAATTGGCAGCGAATTAAAAATAAACGTCTTAAAAAAATATGGAAAACAATTTGTAGGAATCCTTCTATTTGAAGCGATTGTTCCATTTTTTGTCGTTTCAATTCTTGTAACTTTTATTTCGTACGCATTTACAAAAAACCTTGCAATTTCAATTTCTCTTGGTCTTATTCTAGGTTCAATTTCTTCTGCAACAGCACCGGCAGCCACAACAGATGTTCTGCGCGAAAACCGCACAAGAGGTCCTTTGACAACAACTGTTCTTGGAATTGTCGCCATGGACGATGCAGTTGCACTTATTCTTTATGCAATTGCTTCTTCTATAGCCAGCTCTCTGCTTGGTGCAACAGGCGGCACGCTGGCACATAAAATGCTTACGCTTGCCTACGATGTTTTTGTTTCAATTGCAGTTGGTTCTGCTATTGGTGCGCTGCTTAGTCGCTTTATTCTGCATGTAATGAACAACGAAGACAGAATCTTGGCTTTTTCTCTTGGTTCAATCTTTTTGTGCACTGGAATCTGCATTTTCTTAAATTTGGACACAATTCTTGCAGCAATGTCGATTGGCTTTTTTATGATAAATTTTGCACCTGCAAAAACACGGCCGACATTTGCGCTCGTTGAAAAATTTACACCGCCAATTTATGTGCTTTTCTTTGTTCTTGTCGGTGCAAAACTGAACATATGGAATGTAACGCCATACATCGGACTTATCGCCATCATTTATATAATCTGCCGCACGCTTGGAAAATCTTTGGGGTCTGTTGTCGGCGCAAAATTAACAAAAGCTCCGGTAACTGTCAGAAAATATCTTCCATGGTGTTTACTAAGTCAGGCTGGCGTTGCAATTGGTCTTTCTATTGCAGCCGGCAACGATTTTGCACAATCAATTGGACCGACAATAATTTTGATTATTACTGCAACGACCTTTGTCGTGCAGCTTTTAGGACCAATCTGCGTAAAACATGCCGTTACAAAAGCCGGAGAATGCGGTCTTGATATCTGCGAAGAAGATATAATGAAAACCTGCAAAGTTTCAGATGTAAAATGTGCAGGTTTAAGCGTCTGTTCTCCAGAAACACCTGCAATTGTAAAAGAAACAACATTACTCTGCGATCTTCTGCAGTCGTTCAGCCATAATTTAAATGTGAATTATGCAGTAAAAACAAAAGACAACAAACTTTCCGGCATAATTACTTTGGAACATTTAAAAGAATCTCTGCAGTTTCTGGAATTATCTGACGGCCTTATGGCTTTGGACATTCAGGAACAGCCGCCAATAACATGCAGCCCGGACATGCTGATTCCAGAAGTTTTTGAGTTATTTGAAAAATATGATACAGAAGCACTGCCTGTTACAGACAGCGATAATAACGTTCTTGGCATTATTGAAAAACCAATAATTGACCATTATTTGAGAAGTCAGGTAATGGCCCTGCACCAGAAAATTGCTTCTTTAGGTTAATTCAGGTTAAAAATTCAAACTACGGGTTTATTCATTAAAAGAATAAACCCTTTTTTTATTAGCTCGCTGGGGTTGTTGATTCTGCCCCCTGTTTAATGCAGGCCTGCAATGCTTTTTTCATTGCATTTACAGCCGGCTTTATAGATTCTTTTTTTAGCCCGGAATAATTAAAAACAAGGGTAAATGCATTTTTTATTTCAAAGTCATCAGTTTTTTCAAACAAAAAATCTTCAATCAATGGAATATCAAGCCCGTTTTCTTCAAAATGCTTTTGAAGCATAGCTTTTGAAGTTTTTAATTCAACAAAAACAAGAAAATGAAGTCCTTCCCCTTCCTGCTTTATGTAAAAAGGACATCCAAAATCTGCTTCTTCAAGCACTTTTATAAGCTCATTCCGCAAAGAACGATAATAATTTTTCATTCTAAGCAGGTGGCTTTCAAAATAGCCGTCATGCATAAATTTTGAAAGCGCATATTGTTCAAAGCTTGAAACAGGACAAGCATATGTACTGAACATTCTTCTATATAAGTGAATCAGTTCAAAAGGCAGAACCATATAGCTTATGCGGAATGACGGCGAAAGTGTTTTTGAAAAAGTGTTTATGTAAATTACTGCACCGGTTGTGTCCTGGCTCTGCAACGTAGCAAGCGGTTTGCCTGTAAAACGGAATTCGCTGTCGTAGTCGTCTTCTATAATGTAGCGGCGAAGCTTATTCTGCAGTGTATTTTGCGACGGCTGAACTGAAAACTGCGTAAAATCAGGCTGCTGCGTTATGCTTTCATTTACAGTATTTTCCGTCTGCCGGTCATTGTCCTGCAGCATTGACCAGCGCAAAAGTTCATGCCGTCTTTTAATCGGCATAACCTGCCCTGTCGGAAAATGGTGCGACGGCGACACATGTACGACAGAAGCATTTGATTTTTTAAGTTCTTCAACATCAATTCCACTTTCATCAACTGGAATTGCTGAAATTGACGCACCATTTGAAGACAAAATCGCAGAAATTTTTGGATATCCTGGATTTTCCACTGCAAAAACACGGTCTCGACCCAAAAGTGCAACCAAAACTGCATATAAATGCTCTGAACCTGCACCGATTACAATCTGCTCATACGAAACTTTCATGTTCCGCCATCTGTCAAGATAAAGCGCAATTTCTTTGCGCAAGTCTGCAACTCCTTGAGACGGCGGAACTAGAAGCATTGATTCGTGCGGCGCATTTAAAACAGAACGCATTACTTTTGCCCAAAGTGAAAACGGAAATTTCTCATAGCTAGTTGTATTTGTCCTGAAATTTGCCGTAAGTTTTATTGGTTCAATATTTTTCGTCTTTTCAATATTTTCAATAATACTGGTTTCTTCAGCCTTTTTTCTGCTTTTAGGTTTTCGCAATGCAAAGCGTTCCAGATTTGTAACAAAAAAACCGCGCTTTTCAAATGAATAAAGATACCCTTCTGCAATCAGTTCGCCATAAGCATTTGCCACAGTAATTACGCTTATGCCAAGATGAGAAGCAAGTGCTCTTTTTGACGGCAGTTTCTCGTCCGGTTTAAGCTCGCCAGAGATAATTGATTCGCGTATTTTCTGCACAAGAAAGTCTGTTAAAGTCGCACCTTTTCTCTCGTTAAAATCGCACGTAAACATAATCTGGTTATATCAAAATTATTCTAAAATGGATATAGCATACATACCAGATTTTTAATATTTTTTTAAGACTTTGAAATTCACTTTCAGAATTGCCCTTTTGCGTATAAACGGAGGCTTTTATGGACAAAAGACTTTTAACAATTCAGGATGTTTCCTGTGTCGGACAGTGCTCTTTGACGGTGGCACTTCCAGTAATTTCGGCTTGCGGAATTGAAACTGCAATTCTGCCAAGTTCTGTGCTTTCAAATCATACGGCAGGTTATTCAGGCTGGACTTTTCACGATTTGACTGATGACATGCCGAAAATTCTTGAACGATGGATTACAGAAAAAGTTGATTTTGACGCTTTTTATACCGGCTACGTTTCAAAGGCACAGATTCCCCATATTTTAAACATAATGGAAAAAACTGCACGCAAAGGTGCGCTTAGAATTGTTGATCCTGTAATGGCAGACAACGGCAAACTTTATGCTGGTTTTGACAACGATTTTCCACAGGAAATGAAAAAACTCTGCAAAGGTGCTGACGTTATCATGCCAAACCTTACGGAAGCTGCTTTTCTGCTTGGTCAACCTTATGTTGCAGAAGGCTATGACAAAGCATTCATCGAAAAAATGGCAAAAGATTTGTACGCACTTGGCGCAAAAAACGTAATATTAACAGGCATCAGCTTTGAACCGAAAAAACTCGGTGTTGCAGTTTATGACGGCAAAAAAACTGAATATTACTTTGCCGAAAAACAGGCAGTCAGCTCTCACGGCACAGGCGACCTTTATGCATCTGTTGTTGCAGGCAGCCTGCTGCGCGGCAAATCTCTGCTTGAAGCAGCAAGTCTTGGCGCAGATGTTGTAGTTGAAGCAATTAAAAAAACAGCCGGCGACAAAGACCATTGGTACGGCGTTAAATTTGAACAGGCACTTCCCTATTTAATTGAACGCCTGCAGAAAAAATAAACGGACCACAGATGCAAGCATTACAAAGACTTCTTCAAGACTTTGCAATGCTTGGGCTCTGCTGCAAATCTTATATGCTGATGTATTTAAATGTCATATATCAGCATATAAGTATATTTAAACGTAATAATTAAACTTTTTAGAGATAAAATTCAAAGATTTTCTATTTCTTCTGAAGAAAGACCTGTATACATAGAAATCTGCTCTACAGGCATATCATTCATTTTCATCAGTCTTGTAGTTTCAAGACTTGCTTTCTTTTCGCCGATGGCAATGCCTTCTGTTTTGCCTCTGGCCTGACCGCGGAGTTCTGCAGCTTCTATGCCGGATATGTAATCACGTTCAGCTGTTTCAATGCTGTCCTGCATAATCTTAAGCTTAAGGTCTTCGCTTATGGTTATCAACGATTGTACTGCTGCCATTATTCCGGTCTCCTTTTGTGCCAAAGCTTCTATAAGATTCTGCTTTTCAGGCTTGTCTGCTTCTTTAAAAAACAGTGCCCACAGCTGCAGCTTAGAAAGCTTTTCGATTTCTGCTTCATTATACTCTCTTAATTTCGGCAGTTCAATAAATATTATGTTCAGCCTGTCTGAAAGCGTGTTTCCATATTCGTCTTTCATAGAAAATTTACTGACAACATTATCTGTACGATTATCGTAAATAAAATTCAAGATTGAAATCTGATAAACTTTCGGTGCTTTCTGCCATGTGTCGCCTTTTTTAAAGTAATTTGTTTCGAGGCGTGCAGCATGATATTCTGCACGCTTGTCATAATCGTACTGCTGGTTACAGGCCTGCATTTCTATGTTTACAGGTTCTTCATTGTCGATTACTGCGCTTATGTCAAAATGCACAGTTCTTTGCCCGGCAAAATCTTCGGTCGGTTCGTTCTGGACAATCTGCACGTCTTTTACTTCGTGCTCAATTGCAGCGCTTAAAAAGGACGTTAATGCTTTTCTAGATTCTGGTGTCGGCTGCGTAAACAGCGCCTTGAAAGTTGAATCGATTCTGGGGTTCAAAAGCTTTTTATAGTTTAATTTCATGCATAGCCGCACTCCTTTTCCGGCTATAATAATAAGTTGAACAAAATGACGAATTTTTGTCAGTTTTGTGAAATAAAATTGTAAAATTTATTTAAGCCCTAAGCAGACCCCGGCTATCGGCTTACGCCGATAGCGGCTAGTTTGCTTGCGCAAACTAGCATAACTTGCACAAAATTGTCACCCCGAATTTGGCTATCGACTAACGCCGATAGCCTTTCGCCGAACCAGACCAAGATATGTGACTAACCCCAAAGCGAAAACCAAACTCGTGGGACTTGCACAGCCTATCGGCTTGAATTAGTCAAAAAAAAAGAATTGTCATGCCGAATTTAGTTCGGCATCTATGCTATATATAGCGTATAGATCCTGAACTAAATTCAGGATGACATTATGTATTAAACTATTTGGACACCCCCTTGTCTGCAGACCCTGAAACTAGTTCAGGGTGACATGTTTC
>JAZQNK010000106.1:0-33775 GCA_045627325.1 Treponemataceae bacterium
ACACTTTTTCCTTCCTTGTGCTCCTGAATCATTTTCACAATCTGTTCTTCTGTAAATCGTTTCTTCATTTTTCTACCTTCCTTTACTTTAACGGTAGAAAAACTCGCCTTTCAAGTGGTACAATTATTGGGGGAGAGACCAAAACTACTAGACTAAAATAATAATAAAAAAATCTTCTTGTTTTTAAATATAGAAATTCTACTATTACCAACATTACAGGAATAATAAAAAAAATAAGTGTTTCTATCCTTCGTTTCATTACAACAAAACAATAATATGAGTATAAATAGTCTTTTATATTAATTGCAGAGAAATTAATATAATCTAAAATATAAAAAATAATTATTCCTATGATAAATACAAAAATCGGAATTATCTTTTTTATTATCATATTTTTCTTTTAGCACACCACCGTGTGTGTCCGTCTAACACATATTATCTGTATCCCAACTAAAAATCTTATCCCGACAAAAATGTCCGTATAAGAATCACATCAAGATGCTTTCTTCTATTATAGCACATAACATCATGATTTTATACGGATACTCCTAATCTCACATCCTGTCCAAGGGACTGATTACTCCGCCGGTTCCTTTATTCGCGCCGACGGGTTCAATACCCCGACGCTCTGCGTCGTATGAAGGGTATTGAACCTGGAGTGCAATTTCCTTTTAGAACGACGATACCTCGAACGCTCTGCGTCGAGGTTCGTCATTCAAATTTAAAATTTGAGGCACTGGAGGGGCGCACAGCGCGTTTGGAGCGAAGCGGAAACTCATGCAAACAACCGCAGGTCGTAAAACAGTGTTATACATTTTTGCTGTTCATTTTTACTGCTGTTTTTTCTTTTTTGTTCCGGCCGGTGCAGAAGGTCTTAAAACGTTTATCAAGTCTTTTCGACCAGCAAGAGTAAGGGCTTCTTTTACCAGCGCCTGATTTTCATATCGGTTGAACTGCAGCAATGCTCTCTGTAAACGGCGTTCGTGAGCACCTTTTGCAACATAAACTTCTTCAAAACTACCATCAGGATTCTGTTTGCGAGGGTTCAAGCCAGTCCAATACATACAGGTAGAAAGTCCCCCCGGAGTTGGATAGAAATCCTGAACCTGATCTGGAACAAAGCCTGTTTTCTTTAAATACAAAGCAACTTCAATAGCTTCTTTTAAGCCAGCACCCGGATGGGAACAAATATAATATGGAACAAGGAACTGATTTTTACCCTCTTCCTTGTTTATTTTTTCATATTCCTTTGCAAACTCTTCGTATAACTCATGGTTAGACTTTCTCATCAGGCGGAGAACTTTATTATCAGCATGTTCTGGAGCAACCTTAAGCTGACCAGAAATATGGTGTTTTACAAGCTCGTGGAAAAAGGTTTTATCTTTATCCATCATCAAATAATCAAAGCGAATACCAGACCGAATAAAAACTTTCTTTACACCCGGCAAAGCACGAAGCTTTCTAAGCAAATCAACATATTCTGTATGATCAACTTCCACATTCTTACAAGGATTTACACCAAGACAATCTTTATTCGGGCAGGCACCCCGTTCTTTCTGCATGGGGCACGCGTCTTTTCTGAAATTTGCAGTAGGTCCTCCAACATCGTGAATGTAACCTTTAAATTGAGGGTCGGCGGTCATCTGTTTTGCTTCAGCAATCAAACTGTCCTGACTTCTGGCCTGAATACGACGCCCCTGATGAAAACTGATGGCACAAAAGCTGCAAGCCCCAAAACAGCCTCTAACAGACTGCAAGGAAAACTGAACTTCACTTAAAGCAGGAATTCCAGTTTTTCCATTTTCAGCAGGCTTGTCATACATAGGATGCCATCTTCTTGTAAAAGGCATAGAATAAACAGCATCAAATTCTTCAGTAGACAAAGGCAAAGCAGGAGGTTCCTGTACAACAAAACGAGTATCAACAGGTTCAACCAAAGACCTGCCGTTAATTGCATCCGTATTCTGTTCCTGAATCAAATAACTTTTTGCAAACATTTTTTTACTTTCGGGAGTATCTTTAGAAACTTCAGCGTAAGATGGCAAGCGAACAGCCTTTTCAGGAAGCTCCTCTTCCTTGCTAGTATACCACACGGTTCCGCGAACCCCGCGAATTTCCCGCACTGGAACCCCAGCCTTCAATAGACCTGCAATTTCCAGAATAGAATGCTCTCCCATTCCGTACATCAATAAATCTGCTTTAGAATCCAGAAGCAAAGAACGACGAATTGTATTTGACCAATAATCATAATGGCTGGTACGACGCAAACTGGCCTCAATTCCACCAATACAAATTGCAACACCTTTATAAGCCTGGCGAATTGCAGAACAATAAGTCATAATCGCCCTGTCAGGTCTGTGACCAGCTGCACCACCGTGTGCATAAACATCTTCGGAACGAGGTTTGTTATTTGCAGTATAATTTGAAACCATAGAATCCATAGCACCGCCACTAACCAAAAATCCAAGTTTAGGACGGCCAAATTCTCTAAAAACCTCAATATTTTTCCAGTCAGGCTGAGCCAAAAGTCCAACAGTATAACCATTAGCCTCCAGCAAGCGGCACAAAAGCGCAGCGGCAAAAGACGGATGATCAACATATCCATCCCCACTTACAAAAACAAAATCAACTTCTTCAATACCGCGTTTTTTCAAATCTTCTTTACAAACTGGAACGTATGAATTCTTCATACTGCAAGAATACTATAAATTGCCAAAAACCAACAGACGCATTTCTGTGCTTGTATACAAAAAATCTGTTGTGCTTTAAAAATTGAACCGGAAGATAAAAAGATTATGTCAAATTCTAGCTATATTTCTATAAGATGAGGTAATTTTCTGGATGTAAATTAATTTTTTTGCTGTACAAAAGACACGTGTTCTGAATGACCTTGCACAAATTTTAGAAAATTGCGGCAGAAATGTTTTTCAGCCTTAAAATCAAATTTCTTCTAATTCTTCAAGTTCTTCGAGCTCTTCTAATTCTTCCGGTTCTTCAGCATTGTTTTGAGATTGTGTTTTTTCGGAAGCCTTTGCCTGTGAATCGTAAAGCTTGTCTGATTTTTTAACCCGTTTTAAAACAATTATTGTAATGTCGTCTTTTAATTGAGCATCGCCGACATAAATCATGAAATCTCTTAAAACAGAAGCCAGCTGTTTTTCGGCACTGCCTGTTTCTGCATGTGCAAAACTATATTTTAAACGCTGCAGACCATAGTCTTGTCCATAAACGTTTCTTGCTTCTGTAATTCCGTCTGTATAAAAAATAAGGCTGTCTTCTTCGTTCATTCCGAATTCTACATTTTGAAAATGTACATCAAGTCCTGCAATGCCAATCATGCCGCACTGCAGTTTTGTCCGCTCTGGCACAAGAGAAATAGATGTGTCTGTTCCGGCTCTGTGCAGAAGTGGAGGAGGGTTTCCGGCATTTACCAGTTCAATCATGCCTTCTTTGCCGGCAATGTCGTTCATTCTTATCATTGCGCCGGTCAGATAATTTTCAATGCTTCCTTTTGCGCGGATGATTAAGTCGTTGATTTTTATCAGTACCTTGTTCAAAGGTTCATTCATGTTTTCTTTATAGGCATTGAAAATAATGTTTTTGGCAAGCATTGTTACAAGACCTGCTGCAATGCCATGACCAGAAACATCAAAAAGACCAAGGCCTGTAAGTTTGTCGTCAAAAACATAAAAATCGTACAAATCGCCTGAAACGCCAGACAGTGGCTTAAAATAAACTGCAATGTCCCAGCCGTTATTGACAGAAATTTCCTGCGGATAAAAACTTCTTTGAACATGAGTTGCAAGATCCATGTCGCGTACTGCCTGGTCATGCTCTCTTTCGAGTTTTTCGTTTGATTCTGCAAGAGCCTGCGTTCTTTGCTGCACTTCGGTTTCAAGCTGTTCGGTGAGAAATTCAGATTTGCTTCGGGCTTGTGTATAACGTTCTGCAAGAATCAGCAGGAATGCGAGGATTGTTAACTGCCAGCCGAAAACAGTAAAAAGCGGCATAGTGTTCATGTTAAAGACAATATGAACAAATAAATCAATGAAAACACATATGATAACCGGTGAAAAACCTGTAAGAAGCAGAACAACTTCCTGCCGCTTGTCAATAATTGCTTTTATAACTGCCCAGATTGCAAAACAAAGCTGAAAAAATGCAAATAAAAATAAAACCGGCAGCAGTATTGAGAATGTTCTTAAATCTGAAACATAAATCGTGTCTATAATTGAAGCTGCAAGTATGGAAATGCGTACAATTGTTATATAAATGTTGTCTTTGTATTTGAGAAAACTTCTGATAAATGAAGTTGCAAGATAGACATCTATAAATGCCGCAATGCCGGAAAGCAGTTTTCTGAAAGACAGCAGTGTTGAAATTCCAAACAGCCATGGAAATTCACTCATATAGAATGGATAAAGATAAACGGCAGATGTAAAACACATGAGGGAATAGAATAAATGTTCTTTTTCTGATGTACGGCGGATAAACATAAACAGATAGAAAATTGCAACAAGCAGAATTGCTCCTGCAAAAACAAGATTTATTCCTGAAACTACAAAAGAATTTTTTTTAGATGAAATGGATACATCTTCATAGGTTCCAATGAAGGGAAGACCATGAATATAGCCGTTTCCATTGCACCAGACTTTTATCAAAAGTTCATTTTGACCGTCTATATTAAGATATTCAGAAGGAATCAGAAAAAATGCAGGAGCTTCTCCTGAAGAAAATGCATTCGGCGGCAGTATTCCTTGAATTCCGATTTCTTTGCCGTTTATTGAAATTGCACATGCAATTTCAACCTTGCCGATAAAAAGACCGAGTTTTTCGTGTTTCAGGCTTTCAGGAATTTCAAATTCATTTTGAAGCCATATATAGCCTTTTTCACCTGGCAACAGGTCAGAAAGTGCATAAATTGATTTTGTTGGAATAGGTGAAAAATTCTGTTTCTGGATATATGGAGATGACCATTTCCAGCCGCTGTCGAAAAGTATGCGATTCGGTTTTTCTTTGCAGCCAAAAAATAATGCACTGCTTAAAACGCACAGAATGAGGATGATTGTTGTTTTGAATGTGGCAGTCTGTCTGCTGAACATTGAATTCCCTTATACAGAAACAGTATATCTGTTACGCGTTTCAAACGCTTTTATGCTGCTGCTGTTGATTTCGTTAAATAGCTGTTTTGTTGCTTTGTCAGAATTTTTCAGGTTTCCGGTTGTTAAAAATAATAACTGAAAATGCCGCACTTACAGAAATGCCTTGACCTGAAAACTGGTCATGCAGCGGATTCTATGCAAAAAAGGCAGCTGCTGTAAAATTCATGATGATGCAGCAAGTAAAACTTGCAGGACTTTTACCTTTTACATAAGTGCAAAACTGCAAAGCTTAAAACATTATACACGATAATTTGGTGATTTTCGAGATTTTTTATAAAAAAACACAAAAATCTCAAATTTTTTTGAAAAAATTCTGCCTGATACTTCTGTGTGGCGGAGAGTTTCATGCTTCGGCTACGATTTCTTATGTAAATGAACGGTCTTCGACGTTCTGTTCCGGAACAGTTTGTTTTGAAGCTGTTTTTGCAAGATTTTAAATCTGAAATTTACTGAAGGTTTGCATCAGATGCGTTAATTTTGTTTCTGTGCTAAAATGCCTTCTGTTGATTTCTGCAGAGAGTTTCATATTCCGGCTGCGATATTTTATAAAAAAGAACGATACTGCGATGCTCTCATCAATGTTCATTCTTGCAGAAAATTTTGCACACGGCGTTTGTACAAAAATCAGGAAATGGAAATTGACTGCGGTTTATTAAGAACAGCAGTTCCGCTGTTTTGTGGTGGATTTGCTGACTGGAGAAAAAATGGCTGAAAAAGAATGGTTTGAAAAAGAAAATTTCTGGCTTGAATATGGACCGATAATGTTTGACGACCAGCACTGGGCAGAAGCACAAGGTGTCGCAGAAGCTGTTTCTAAGATTGCAGGACTTGCGCCTGGTTCAAGCATTCTTGATGCATGCTGTGGACCTGGACGCATAAGTGTTGAACTTGCGCTTCTTGGACTTGATGTAACCGGAGTTGATATTATGCAGCCGTTTCTTGATGCAGCAAAAGAAACGGCAGAAGATGAAGATGTAGACCTTGATTTAATCTGTGCAGACATGCGCACTTTTGAAACATCAAAAAAATTTGATGCAGCATGCAATCTTTACACATCATTCGGTTACTGCAGCTCAATTGAAGAAGACTTGAAAATTTTAAAAAGCATTGCAAAATGCCTTAAACCTGGTGCTGTTTTTGTATTCGAAGCATTGGGCAGAGAAGTTGCAGTGCGCAATTTTATAGAAGGCGAATGGTTTGAACGTGCAGGCAAAACAGTGCTCACAGATTTCAGTGTTGTCGGTGCATGGGAAGGTTTAAAATCGCGCTGGGTTTTAATAGATAATGAAACAGGCAGGCGCCTTGAACATTGTTTTGTGCAGCGCCTTTATTCCGCTGTTGAACTGAAAAAGTATATGCTTGACTGCGGCTTTGCTTCTGCTGAAATTTATGGTGGCTACGATTTTTCGCCATATGACCATAAAGCAAAAACAATGATGATTGTTGCAAAAATGCCAGAATAATGCAAAAGCGTGCGCCAGAAATGGCGCAGCGGCAATGTTGCTTTATAAAGACAGCGCTTATAAACCTAAAAGTTTTGCAGCGTTGTCAAAAAGCACAGCTTTTCTTTCTTCTTTTGAAAAATCAAGCTTGTTGAAACGTTCCATTTCGCCTTCGTGATCCCACATAGGAAAATCGCTGCCAAAAAGGAATTTGTCTGCGCCGTGCTTTTTTATAATTTCGTTTGCTTTATCTATTGGAAGTTTCCAAAGTGAACTTGAAGTATCAAACCATACGTTTCGTTCAACCAGATATTCAAGCGAATTTTCCCATTCGGTGTAACCGCCAAAATGAGCAGCGATAACTTTTAATTTTGGGTGTTTGTTGAGGACACGGCTTATGCGCAAAGGACCAGAAAAATCAAAACGGCAGTCGCCGGCATGAAACAAAATTGGAAGGCCTCTCTGTTCAAGACTTGAATAAAAATTGTCCATTTCGGGCATGTCAACCTGAAATTCTTGAAAATCGGGGTGCATTTTTACACCTTTTAGACCCGCAATCTGAATCCGGTCAAGTTCTTTGTCAAAATCTGCATAATCCTGATGATATGTGGCAAAACCGACAAATTCGCTGTAGTGTTTGCATGATTCAATGATAAAACTGTTGACGGCTTCAACCTGTTCTGGCTTTGTTGCAACAGAATGAATTACGTATTTCGAAACGCCGATTTTTCTGCCGCTTTCAAGCAGTTCTTCTGCAAAACCATAATAAAACATCGGTGCGTCATAAAATTTTCCTACGTTTTCAGAAGCTTTTTCTGCAATTTTTTTTGGATAAATATGTGCATGAAAATCTATTATATTTTCATTTTCAATCTGGTTCATTTTTTCCTCGTCATGTACATATTACCAAAAACGACAAGAAAAATCAGCAGGAATTATCTTGAAAATGTGATGAGTAAAGCAGTTGTTCCTGCAGAATATAAAACTGAAAATAATCATTGATTATTCCGAAAATAAAAGACCAAAGTGCAAACGCTTGTTCCGGCGTAAATTTGTCAGTACAAATCGTTTTCTTCCATATTATTGATAGAGGTCATATATGTCTTCACGCAAAAAAACGAAGTTAATCAACTTTTATTTTGATTCTCCTTTAGTTTTGGTTTTTGCTTTCATTGCAATTTTTATAATGATTTTAAATTCCATTGCAATGAAACGCGGACAATTCGGATTAATCAATTTTTTCTCTGCTCCGGCTTCTATTTATGCAAAAAACTGTGCATTTAATTTTAAGAATGTCGTGCATTATCTAAGGCTTTTTCTGCATGTTTTGGGGCACACGCAATGGACTGTTTTGGTGCGCGATTTGAGTTTTATTCTGCTGCTTGGACCTTTGCTTGAAAAAACTTATGGAACAAAACTGCTTTTGCTTATGTTTGCAGTCTGTGCATTTGCAAGCGGTGTACTAAATGTCTGTTTTGTTGATTCAATGCTGTGCGGTTCAAGCGGCATTGCTTTTATGATGATTCTGCTGACCGCTTTTATGAACATAAAAAAACAGACAGTTCCTGTTTCATTCGTCCTTTTGCTTTTTTTGTACATCGGGCTTTCGCTCAGCAAAAGCGGCGGCGGCAATGCTGAAATTGTTCACCTTGCAGGCGGAATTTTCGGAAGCCTTTTTGGAATGATTCCTCCGGTAAAAAACACTTCAAAAAAAGCTGCCGTCCAGAAACAGCCGGATGCAGGCGAAACAGCAGAAAAATCGTAAACTTTGCATTTTCTTCAATAATAAAGGGTCTTCCATAAACAGTGCAAAATAGCTTATCTTTAGCCCATGAATTGTATTGATTTACTTTTGAAAAGCCCAGTTTCAGAGCCTTTATTGCAGCGTTTTTTAAGCTATGTTTCAACATGGACAACAAGTGATGCAAACGCTGCAGAAAATGGCATACAGCCTTCAACTGAACAGCAGCGTCTTTTTGCAGAACTTTTGCAGAATGAATTAAAATCTATTGGTGTTGCAGATGTAAACATAACGGAACATGCATTCGTATGCGCTAGAATTCCTGCAACAGCCGGATTGGAAAAAGTTCCTTCGGTTTGTTTTTTAGCCCATATGGATACAGTTGATGAAGTTGAAGGGCGCAATGTACTTCCGCAGGTTTTCAAGAAATATGACGGAAGCGTTATAAATTTAAAAAATGGTGTAGTGTTAGATCCGGCAAAAGACAAATATCTTGCAGAAGCTTGCGGCGACACGATTATTACGAGCGACGGCACAACATTGCTTGGCGCAGATGACAAAGCAGGAATTGCAATAATCATGACAGCCATTTCTGAACTCATTTCGCAAAAACTTCCGCATGGACAAATTGAAATTGTTTTTTCTCCAGATGAAGAAACCGGACATGGAATGGACCACGTGCCGTTAGGATGGTTTCATTCTACACAGTGCTACACTTTTGACGGTGGTCATGTGGGCGAAATTGAAATTGAATGTTTCAATGCATATAAAGCTGAAATTCAGTTTAATGGAAAAGCAAAACACACTGGAACAGCCCGACCTGACATGGTTAATGCAATAAGCATGGCTGCAGCTTTTCTTCAGATGCTGCCGCATACAGAACGGCCTGAAACTACAGATGAAAGACAAGGTTTTTATGCTCCAATGGAAATTTCTGGACATATTGAAAGTGCAAACGTTACATTATTTTTGCGTGACTTTGAAAATGAAGGAATGGAAAAACGCATAAATTATGTTAAGCAGCTTGCAGATGTTGTTGCTTCGCAGTTTGCAGGCGGCAGCGCAACTGTAAAGATAACGCAGCAATATCTTAATATGTACCAGAAAATAAAGAAACAGCCGCTTGTTGCAGAAATATTAAAACAGGCGTTGCAGAATACTGGCATTGAGCCTCGTTTAATGCCAATCCGCGGTGGAACTGACGGTTCGCGCCTTACAGAACTTGGACTTCCGACTCCAAATATTTTTACAGGTGGTCATAATTTTCATTCAAAAAGCGAATGGGCTTCTCTTTCTCAAATGCTGTGCGGTGTAAAAACAATGCTCGAACTGATAAAACTCTGGACAGAACAGAAGTAAAATCTTTTGACGGAAATATTTAGAATAAATGTTTTTTTGAAGGATGCACAAAATGAGGTCATGAAATTACTTTCATGTAATTTCATGACAGACAGTTTTGCTATTCGCTGTTGCGAATAGCGGCTAGTTTACTTATGCGTTTTTGCTGTACTTTGTACAACTAGTACGCCATGGATGGCGTACCAATCAGAGAAGTTTTGTGAAAACAAAACTTCAAGTTACGAAATTACACGATGTAATTTCGTAACACGCAAACTAGCGGGAATTGTACAAGTGTCGGCTTGTGCGCCGTCCATGGCGCACAACTTGTGAAAAAATAACAAAAAGGAGGATGCACAAAATGAAAAAGATGTTTTTAATAATAATTGCAGCTATTTTTGTGAATTTAACTCTTTTCGCAGGAGATAACTCATTTTCCAAAGGCGGAGACATAGATGTTCCTTTTTTCAAAAGCTTTTTTATAAACAAAGAAGAATACGTAAAGCAGGAACTGTTAAAATGTAAAGATGTAGAAGTTGTGGAAATGAAAGTAAGTTATCAAGATGAGGATGATTTGCTATACGAAATACATATTTATTTATCGAATCATAGGTATTTATGCTTTGATGACGTTGTATTAGATTTTTATAAGAGAGTAGCTTCGAACAAACATAATTACATAATCTTAAAACAAATAAATGATTTAGCTTTTTTAGCTGAATCGTTTAAAGCAAATCAATTTAATGACAATTTTCTTTATTATCAAAGATGGATACAACCTGGAGAAATCAAATATTTAACAACGCTTTCTGAAAATTTAAATGCTGCAAATATGATTGAAATAATAGAGAATATTGATGAAGTATATAAGTTTATTGAATGTTTACCGCAAATTCAGTCAGATTATACAAGTGGTGGGCGTTTTGAATATCCGTATAATACATTATTCCAAGTTCCAATAGAGCTTGATAATGAAGTTCCTGTTTCTGTTATTGAAAAGAAGAAAACTTATGATTCAAAACTAATGGTTGAAAACTGGTATGAAGAAGCTTATAAGTTTTATAAACTTCCAATTAAAGAAGCTAAAAACCAAAACATTTATATAAGCGATTATTAAATTTTGAGATGTTCTATTTATGGTACAACAATCTACAGCAGAACAGCCCAAATCAAGCCGCCTGTCGCACAAACCCTTACCAGTTTGCGCAAAGCGCAAACTGTCAGGTTTCGCCGAATTCGCCCAAATTTGTGGCACAACTCAACGTGAAACCGTTTCTGCAAGCTGCTGTACTGTTTCAAGAGAAAGACCTGTACATTGTGCAATAATATTTAAATCAACATTGGCTAAAATGAAATTTCTTGCATTTTCAAGCTTTGTACGTTCTTTACCAATTGCAATGCCTTCTTCTTTGGCGGAATTAACAATCATGCAGTAATCCATATATTCTTTTCTGGCTCGTTCTGTCATTTTTATTTTCCGCTCCTTTTCCTTTAGTTTAGAACAAAGGTCTGAATCTGCTTCATCTGTCAGAAAAAACTTCAATAAAGAAGATTTATCTTGTTTCTTTATTTCTTCCCACTTTGAACAATTATAAAACAGTTTGTATGTTTTGTCTTCAAGCTTTAGCTTATTATCTTCGTTACAGATGTTCTCAAATGTGTAAACTGGTAAGCCTTTTCCGAATAAATCATCAAGGCAAATGAATATTACATAATTCTGCTTAAGTTCAGAATAGAAATGTCCTTTTTGAAGATAATCTACATCCATTAGACTCTGATAATAGCGGCAACGCTGACGAAGCTCTTTGTAAAGTGTCGTCTGAATTTCAATGTCAAAGTCGCGGTTCGTGTCACTTGTGTGTACGTCGAGGCGAATCGCTTTTGCATCAGGTCCTGCCTGTATTGTTTTTTCAGGTTCAGGGTATGACAGCCGGTCAATTTTGATGTCCAGCAGAGTTTCAAGAACTGCCTTGCAAAGGCCTGGGTCTTCCATGATTTTTGCAAACATAAAATTGTCTGAACATTTCAAATCGTCAAATGATTTTTGGGTAATTAAAGTTTCCATAATCAACTCCTGTTTATGTGTTAACAGCACAGAAAGTGTGTTGATTATTTATTGAAAAAAAATGAAAATTTTTGTCAGTTTTATGAAATATTTTACAAACCACATCAAAGTTTGTTGTAGTCGGCGAAAGCGGATAGCCTTTTGCAGCATATTTTCATTTGGATGTGTTTACCTTGTTTCAACTTTGAAATCTAATTGAATTATCTTTGGCTTGCAGTTATAATTACATCACGGAGGACATTCTAATGAAAAAGATTTTTGTCTTATTATGTTGTGCACTTGCAATGATTTCATTCATTTCATGCTCAAAGAAAGAAGTTGCTACTTCTCAGTATAAAGTTGCAATGGTTACAGATTACGGTGATATTACTGATGAATCTTTTAATCAAATTACTTACGAAGCAGGAAAAAAATTCTGCAATGCAAATAAGCTTGATTATAAATATTTCAGACCTGCTTCTGACTCTACAGCAGACCGTGTTACAGCTGTTGAACAGGCTATTGCAGAAGGTTTCAATGTAATTCTTTGCCCTGGTTATGCTTTTGCAGGCACAATCGTTGAAGTTTCACCAACTTATCCAGATGTTAAATTTATTGCACTTGATGTAGCCGAAGGCGACATTCTTGCTGCTGCAATTCCAAATTATGACTACGACCCGTCAAAATATAACGTAGGCGATTATTACAACACAAGTTCTGTTTATTGTGCAATCTACAAAGAAGAGCTTGCCGGTTATATGGCTGGCTATGCAGCTGTAAAACTTGGCTACAAACACCTTGGTTTCTTGGGCGGCATGGCTGTTCCAGCTGTTATCCGCTACGGTTATGGTTATGTTCAGGGTGCAAACGATGCAGCAAAGCAGCTTGGAATTGAAAACGATGTAACAATCGAATATGTATACGGTAACCAGTTCTATGGTGATGCAGATATTACTGCTTATATGGACACATGGTACAAAGACAAGAAAGTTGAAGTTGTTTTTGCCTGTGGCGGCGGCATTTATACATCTGCTGCAGAAGCTGCAAAAAAGGTTTCTGGTACAAAAGTTATCGGTGTTGACGTTGACCAGAAACCAATCATCGATGCATATGCATCTGGTTTGACAGTTACTTCTGCAATGAAAGGTCTTGCTGCAACAGTTAATACACTTCTTACAGAAACAATTTTGAACAACAACTGGTCAAAATATGCAGGAAAGATTGAAACACTTGGTCTTGTTTCAGAAGTTCCAGAAGAAAACTACGTAGGCATTCCTGATTCAACATCATGGAACGAAGGTTTCTCGAAAGATGACTATAAGAAACTTGTAAAAGACATGTTCTTTGGCAACATCAAAGTTTCTGATGCAATTGATGCAGAACCATCAACATCAATCAAAGTGAACTACTACGGAAACATCAAATAATTTGAATTAAACGGGGTGCTTAAATCTGTACCTTAAGGGGCTGCATTAAAAGCGTCTATTCTTTTAATGCAGCATAAAATTTTTCTTGTTGAGGTTCTCTTAAAATATTTTTAGAGAGCCTTTTTTTATGTCATTTTAAAAGCTGTGCATTTTTCTGTGCAGCTTTAAGATTTTTCAGTTTTAGGAGGCAAAATGGACGAAACATATGCTATTGAAATGCTTGGAATTACAAAACGATTTCCGGGAATAATTGCCAACGAAAATGTTACGATTCAGCTCAAAAAAGGCGAAATACATGCACTGCTTGGTGAAAACGGAGCTGGAAAATCTACGTTGATGAGTGTTTTGTTTGGACTTTATCAGGCTGAAGAAGGCAAAATTTTAAAAGACGGAAAAGAAGTTCAAATAAAAGACCCGAACGATGCTAATGCCCTTGGAATTGGCATGGTGCATCAGCATTTTAAACTTGTTGAATGTTTTACTGTTTTAGACAACATCATTCTTGGGGTTGAAGAAACAAAAGCAGGTTTTCTGCAGAAAGAAGAAGCACGAAAAAAGGTGCAGGCTCTTTCTGAAAAATATAATTTGAAAGTTGATCCTGACGCAATTATTGAAAACATTACTGTTGGAATGCAGCAGCGCACAGAAATTTTAAAAATGCTTTATCGCGACAACAGCATTTTAATTTTTGATGAACCTACGGCTGTTTTGACTCCGCAGGAAATTAATGAACTGATGGAAATTATGCGGAACCTTGCAAAAGAAGGCAAAAGCATTCTGTTTATTTCGCATAAGCTTCAGGAAATTTTAAGTGTAGCAGACAGATGTTCCGTTTTGCGCAAAGGCAAATATATTGGAACTGTAAATATAAAAGACACTTCAGCAGAAGAATTATCGAGCATGATGGTTGGACGGCAGGTAAAATTTGAAGTCGATAAAAAGCCTTCAACGCCAGGTGAAGTTATTCTTGACATTAAAAATATGTGTGTTGCCGGCGCTCATCACAAAAATGCCGTAAACAACGTCAGCTTTAATGTGCGCCGCAACGAAATTGTTGCCATTGCCGGCATTGACGGAAACGGTCAGACAGAATTTGTGCATGGACTTACGGGTTTGCAGCCTGTAAAAAGCGGTTCTGTTTTTTTGTGTGGAAAAGAAATAACTTCGCTGCCAATCCGCAAACGTCTTCTGCTCGGCATGAGCCATATTCCAGAAGACAGACACAAACACGGACTTGTCCTTGATTATTCACTTGAAGACAACATCGTGCTTGAACGATATTTCGAAGATGAATTTACAAACAAAGCGGGTTTTTTGAAGCGAAAAGAAATCCGTGAATATGCAGACAGACTTATTGAACAATATGACATCCGTTCCGGTCAGGGTGCCATAACAAAAGCACGCAGCATGTCCGGCGGAAACCAGCAGAAAGCAATTATTGCCCGCGAAATTGATAAAAATCCGGAGCTTCTTATTGCCGTGCAGCCGACGCGCGGACTTGATGTCGGTGCAATTGAATATATTCATAAACAGCTTGTTTCGCAGCGAGATGCCGGCAAAGCTGTTCTGCTTGTCAGTTTTGAATTGAGCGAAGTTATGAATGTAAGTGACCGTATTCTTGTAATGTTTGAAGGTGAAATTGTCGGAGAATTTGATCCGAAATCAATTTCTCAGGAAGAACTTGGGCTTTATATGGCAGGTGCAAAACGCCAGAATTTAAAAGAGGAGACAAAACATGAATGAAAAGACAAAAAAATTTTTGAATAATTCACTTGTGCAGTCTGTAATTACGTCTTTGTTTTGTATTTTTGCAGGCCTTTTTATTGGATTTATTGTTTTGCTGATAATCAATCCGGGCGAAGCTGCAAAGGCAATAAGCGTTATTATTAAAAATTATTTCTGGTACCCGAACCCTGTGATGGCAAAGCGTGCGTTTGGTACAACACTTGTAAAAACTGCACCTCTTTTGATGTGTTCGCTTTCTGTGCTTTTTGCCTATAAAACAGGTCTTTTCAATATTGGCGCGGCAGGTCAATATGTTGCCGGGGCTGGCGTTTCAATGTTTTTTGCATTAAAAATCGGCGCGCCATGGTATGTCTGTCTTGTGCTTGCTGTTCTTGCCGGTGCTTTTTGGGGAGCAGTTTCTGGTGTTTTAAAAGCAAAATGCAATGTAAACGAAGTAATTTCATGCATTATGCTCAACTGGATTTCTCTGTATTGCGTTAACATGCTGCTGTCTCCTGTAAAAGAACCGACAAGTCCTCATGTTGTGGCACTTTTAAACACAAACCCAAAAGGTGCGCTGCCAAGTTTAGGGCTGGGCAGTCTTTTTGGCAGAAATAAGCATGTAACAATTGCAATTTTTCTTGCTGTTCTTGTGGCTGTAATCATCTGGATTCTGCTTGATAAAACAAAATTCGGTTATGAACTTAAAGCAACAGGCTTGAACAAGTATGCTGCAAAATATTGCGGCATGAACGAAAACAGAAACATTATCGTAACTATGGCAATATCCGGCGGACTTGCCGGAATGGGTGCTGCTTTTTATTATTTAAGCGGCTTTGAACAGTGGTCGTGCTCTTCAACAAACCTGCCTGCCATGGGCTTTAATGGAATTGCTGCGGCTTTTCTTGGCGGGCTTCATCCGATTGGTGCAATTTTTTCTTCATATTTTATTCAGCATATTACGGACGGCGGCACACTTATCAACAAATCTGTTTATTCTTCGCAAATTTCAGATTTGATTTCTTCTATAATAATTTATCTGTGCGGTTTTGTGCTTTTCTTAAAAACCATTTTGAATAATATTCTGGCAAAGCGCGAAAATAGACAGGCTGAAGAAGCAGAAAAAAAAGCATCTCCGCAGAACGGCGGAGTGTAACCCGGTTTTGCAAATCGGTTGATTTGTGCGGAGCGTTTAATATTGATGCTCTGTGGCGGGGTTGTTGATAGAAGTTTTATGCAATGCTGAATTGCACTGCATATTTTTTGAAATGCAAAGTTTTTGGGAGTAATAAATGCTTTTAATTCAATATACTTTGATTTTTGCGGCTGTTCTTGTGCTTGTTGCGTTGGGCGGCTGTTTTAGTGAACATTCTGGAATTATTAATATTGGTCTTGAAGGAATAATGGTAATTGGTGCTTTAGGCGGTGCGCTTGCAATGAATGTGCTTAGTCCGGAAACGCCAGAAGTTTTGATAATACTTGTGGTGCTGCTTGTGAGCATTTTGTTCGGCATGATTTATTCGCTTATGCTTGCAGTTGCTTCAATTAATTTTAATGCAGACCAGACTCTTGTAGGAACTGCCATGAATCTTTTGGGAACAGCTGCCGCTACAGTTGTTGTGCGTGCCATAAACATGAGTCGCAACCCTGATGATGTTTCTTCAACCGTAAAATACATTGCACAGAAAAATGCACTTGTAATTCATATTGGCGACTATGAATACAACTGGTTCATTGTTGTTTCTGTTATTGTGCTTGTTGTTGCTTATATTGCACTGTATAAGACAAAGTTTGGGCTTCGGCTTATTGCATGTGGCGAACACCCGCAGGCAGCAGATTCTGTGGGCATAAATGTTTACAAGATGCGCTATGCCGGTGTGCTTATTTCTGGTGCACTGGGCGGTCTTGGCGGAACAGCTTATATTACGGCTGGTGTAAGTCAATGGAAATTTGAAAACGGTGTTGCAGGTTTTGGTTTTCTGGCACTTGCCGTTATGATTTTTGGTCAATGGAAACCTGCCAGAATTGCGCTTGCAGCTTTGCTTTTTGGTTTTTTCCGTGCACTTTCGAATGTTTATACAGGATATGACATGCTTAAAGCCTTGAATTTGCCGGGAACAGTTTATAATATGCTTCCGTATATTATTTCATTGATTGTACTTGCATTTACGTCTAAACATTCAAAGGCACCAAAAGCCGAAGGCGTTCCATATGACAAGGGAATGAGATAAAAGGAAAATTTAGAGTTTTATATATAAGGCGAGGGAAAAAATGACATTTAAAACAAGCGGAACATGTTCTGTACAGATTGATTTTGAAGTAACGGATGGACTGGTTCACAATGTCCGTTTTACTGGCGGCTGTAACGGCAATACACAGGGTGTTGCAGCTCTTGTTGAGGGCATGAAAGTCGAAGATGTCGTGCAAAAATTAAAAGGCATAAAATGCGGTTTTAGACCGACAAGCTGTCCGGATCAGCTTGCAAAAGCCCTTGAGCAGTTTGCTAAATAGCCGTTCTCATATTTTTGGGCAGTTCATTTGCGGGCTGCTCCAAAAATTCCTTAGGTTGAGTTTTTATTTTCCGATATTTTAAAAAGCACTTTATGCACAATTTAATTCAAAGTCTTTTAACTTATTAAAGAAGCTCTTTAAATTTCAATTTTAGAGCAGCTTTGCAAAATTAAAATTCTTGAAAGTTTTATAAAAGAGGACTTCAATGTACGAGTATTTGATTGAAGGCGGTTTTCCAATTAAAGGAACGATTAAAGCAAGCGGAAACAAGAACGCCGCATTGCCATGTATTGCAGCTGCCTTGCTATCTGCAGAACCTGTTACACTAAAAAATATTCCAGAAATAGAAGATGTCGGCGTAATGCTTGATATTTTTTGTGCACTTGGTGGAACAGTTGATAAAAAAGATGCAAATACTTATGTGCTTCATGCAAAAGAAATTACAGAAAGTGAAATTCCTATAGAGCATTCAAAAAAAATAAGAGCTTCTATTTTGTTTGCAGGTCCGCTTATTGCCCGTACCGGTAAAGCTATATTGCCGCCTCCTGGTGGAGACGTAATTGGCCGCCGCAGACTTGATACACATTTTCTTGCATTGCAGGAACTTGGCGCAAGAGTTGCAGTTAACGGCCGCTTTAAATTTTCTGCAAATAAATTAAGCGGTGCAGATATTTTCCTTGATGAAGCTTCTGTTACTGCAACAGAAAATGCTGTTATGGCGGCTGTTCTTGCAGAAGGCGAAACAATCATTACAAATGCAGCAAGTGAACCGCATGTTCAGGATGTCTGCAAAATGCTCAACGCAATGGGCGCAAAAATTACAGGCATTGGTTCAAATATTCTTACAATTCAGGGTGTTTCATCTTTGCATGGCTGCGAATATGAAATCGGACCGGATTATATGGAAATCGGTTCTTTTATCGGGCTTGCTGCTGCTACAAAAGGTTCAATTACAATTACAGGTGTAAATCCTAAAGACATGCGCCCGATTAAACTTGCTTTTGGCAAACTTGGAATTACATGGTCAATCGAAGGCGATGTTTTAACAGTGCATTCCGGTCAGTCTATGCAGGTTAATACAGATCTTGGCGGAATGATTCCAAAAATTGATGATTCGCCTTGGCCAGGATTTCCGCCTGATTTGACAAGCATTATGACTGTTGTTGCAACACAGGTTGAAGGCACAGTTTTGATTCATGAAAAAATGTTTGAATCGAGAATGTTCTTTGTCGATAAGCTTATTGGAATGGGTGCTCGCATTACGCTTTGTGACCCGCATCGTGCCGTTGTATCTGGTCCGAGCAATCTGCACGGTTCAGAGCTTGTGTCGCCTGATGTTCGTGCAGGTATGGCAATGATTATTGCAGCAATGAGTGCACACGGTGAAAGCATAATCAGAAATGTTTATCAAGTTGAACGCGGTTACGAACATCTTACAGAAAGGCTGCAAAGCCTTGGTGCTCATATTGAGCGAAGAACAGTTTAATTAAAATTGAAAGCTTCAGTCAGAAATGTCTGGAGCTTTTTTTTATGTTTAAACGGTTGCAAAATATATTCTGCCGATTTAGGTGATTTTACGGATTTTGACACGAATTGTAGACTAGTATATTAGTGGCATGAAAAAATTAACAGTTTCTATGCTTTTTACGTCTGGCATGGTGCTTCAGCGCAATGCAAAGACAATTGTTTCTGGCAGTGCAGCTTCTGGTTCGAGTGTATGTATTAATTTCTGCGGAAAAAATTACAAAACAAAAGTTTCTGAAAACGGACACTGGCGTATTCCGGTTAAATGCGGCAAAGCAGCCGGACCTGAAAAAATGAACATAAGCTGTTCATCTGGCGAAAGCCTGCTTTTAGATGATATTTATATTGGTGAAGTCTGGCTTTGTTCAGGTCAGTCAAACATGCAGCTTACAATGGATCGTCTCCGTTATAAATTTACAGAAGACATGGCTGCACCAGACAAAAATGTGCGCATGTTCACTGTGCCGATAAAAATGCGCTATTCTTCAAACGAAGCATTTTCTTCAGGTGTTTTTGATGAAGGAAGAGAAACTGATTCAAGTGAAGAAAAACCTGTCTGGCAGGCTGCATCAAGTGAAACAATCGCCGGTTTTTCTGGCAGTGCATATTTCTTTGCAAAAAATCTTGCAGCAAAACTAAATGTGCCGGTCGGAATTATTCTTGCTGCTCAAGGCGGTTCACCGATTACTTCATGGCTTGGCGAAAAAAGTCTTGAAGCTTTTCCAGATTATGCAAAACGCCGCCGTGAATGTTTAAGTGAAGAATACCGTACGGAACTGCAGAATAAAATTACTGCAGGTCTTAACCGCTGGAACGAGCTTTATAACTCAAGCGATGAAGGAATGACAAAAAACTATCATGCAAATCAATTTGAAAATGAAAAAACTTTGAACCTGCCTGGCGAACTTGCAGACAAAGATTTTGCAGGCGTAATCTGGCTTCAAAAAGAAATTACGCTTACAGCTGAACAGCTTGAAGTTTTTAAGAAACATGGTGCATGGCTTTGGCTTGGAACAATTGTTGACCTGGATTTTGTCTGGGTTAACGGTACAAAGATCGGAGTAACATGGTATCTTTATCCGCCGCGCCGCTATAAATTTGATGCTTCTCTTCTGCATGTGGGCAAAAACCGCATTGCTGTACGGGTTGTTTCATCTGGAAGAAGCGGTGGTGCAAAGTTCATTCAAAAAAGGCCTTATGCGCTGTTTTCGGGCGACATTATTGAAAACACTGACTGGCAGAAAATTTTTGACACTGGTGCAGTTACAAAAGTTTATGAATCGAAGCTTCTTGAAGAGAAAATAAATGCTGGTGGCGTTTATATAAGTCTTGAAGGTGAATGGCAAAGCCGTATCGGCTGTTCAATTGAGCCGCGAAGCGATGAGCATTTCTTTGAATGGGAACCTTCGGCACTTTATTATGGAATGCTTGAGCAGTGCTTTGATTATGCCGTAAAAGGCGCAGTCTGGTATCAGGGCGAATCAAACGCCGAAAAATACGCCGAATATGCAGATTTGCTTTGTGCAATGATAAAAGACTGGCGCAAACATTTTGTGCAGAGTCCAAAAAAGGAAATACCGTTTATCATTGCGGAACTTCCATGTTTTAATGACATGAACCTTTTGACAGAAAACTGCGACTGGGCATATTTGCGCGAAAAGCAGGAAGAAGCAGCCAATAAACTAAAAAATGTGGCTGTGGCTTCGCTTATAGACTGCGGCGAATGGAACGAACTTCATCCCGAAGACAAAGCAACAGTTGGTCGCCGCTGTGCAGAACAGGCTTTGTGCATTGCTTACAAAGACAAAGAAGCACCGCTCATTCCAAAACTGAAAAAAGCAGCATGGGCTTCAAAAAAACACGATTCTGTTTTGCTTAAGATAAACAGCGGAAAAGACGCATTGTATGCAAAAACAAAAGAAATTTCTGGGTTTACTGTTCTTGCAAAAGAAAATGAAAAGAATGTTGTTCTGCCTGTAAAGGCGGTTTTATCAGGCGAAAATGAAATTACGGTAGATTTGTCATCTGACAATTTGAAAAATCTTGATTTGCTTGAACTGCGCTATCTTTTTGTTGATTGTCCTCCTGAAGTGTGCATTTTCTCAAAAAACGGAAAAGCTCCGCTTCGACCGTTTAGAAAAAGGTTCAAAAATATTTAACCATGTTTGTAGGTTTTGTGCGTTTTCGAATCTGCAAAATTGGTGGAGATTTAAAGTCACACTTGAAATCTCCGCTGAATATGTCTTCATTCGTGCCGGGGTTCGTTGATTGTTGACAACTTTTTGAAATGTGTTATATTTTAATGATGATTAATTTCATTAGAGGAGGACAATATGCTTGTAGTTTCAATGGCAGATTTTAATGCTTCACCGTCAAAGTATACAAAAAAAACTTTTAGCATTGAAGAAGACGGTCATAAATGGATTGTCCGCCCTGTACGAGAACCAATTTCAAAAACTTTTAATCTCAATGTATTAACGTCTTTTCTAGTTCGTCTCGGTCTGAAAAGACGTCCGCTTGGTTTTTTAAAAGGAAAAGCAAGTTTCAGAATTATTGATGACAGTGAAATGATACCAGAAGAAATATTCGATGATATAAATGATTTAAATGGGTCAATAAAGAATTTTTCTAAAACTGCGGAGTAATCATTGAAATATCTTCTTGATACACATACTTTTTTGTGGTCGCTGTTTGATGAAAAACAATTAGGAAAAAATGCTTTTTCGATATTGAGCAAACCTTCAAACAGATGTTTTCTAAGCGTTGTATCAATCTGGGAACTTTCTATAAAAATTCGCTTGGAAAAATTAGAATTTAAAGGTTTCAATGTTGAAGAAACTAAAAAGTATTGCAGAATTTTAGGAATTTCTTTACTGCCGCTAGATTTAGAAAGCATCTCAAAAAATACATACCTGCAATTAAAATCAAACCATCGTGATCCATTTGACAGATTGATAATTTCAACCGCTTTGACTCATGATTTTACGGTGCTGAGCTGTGATAATAAATTTGAGCAATATCGTGAAAACGGTTTGCATCTTTTATGGTAAAGTTGCGCCTATTGCAAATCAGCGGAGATTTAAAGTCACACTTGAAATCTCCGCCGAAACAGTATATGCGAAGAACCTTTTGTTTTGAAGTTTTAAGGTGGGATTGCAGAATCTTCTAGACTTAATCTGTAATTGCGCCCAGTATAATTTTCTGACTGCCGCATTTTGGACAGCGGATTGGGCTTTTTTCAGCCTTCAACGATTCAGCTGAAAAGGCCGGAGCGCAATGTCCTGAGCTTTCTGAAACATCGGTTTGCGCACCTTTCCGGCTGAATAAACGGCTGAAAACGTTTTTGCGCGTAAAGGGCGTTTCTTCAGAGATAAATGTGTACTTGCAGTCTGAGCAAATGCACTGGTATTTGGTTTTTGGAAAATTCAATTCGTCTGTCATTATTGCAGACAGTGTAACCCGGTTGGCGAATTCTTGCAATTGAAACCGTATTTTGTAGTCGGCTTGCCATTTAAGCAAGTTACAAGGTTTCCGCAATATACGCAGTTATCGCCATTGCTTACAGCAACATGAAAACCGTCTGGATTTCCGCCACATTTTTCACCGATTTTTGATAAGAGTTTCTCATTCATAACACGCAATGTATCAGCACAATAACGGCATTTCATTTTTTCGCCTCCATCTGGTCAATATACTCATCAAGTTTTTCAATTGAAAAATCGCTGTAAGCAGCAACCGCAGCAACAACACCGGCAGCACTTGCAATGTCGTCTGTATAGCCCACCACTGGTGCAATATCTGGAATAAGGTCAAGCGGCAAAACGATATAACCGATTGCACCAATGATAAGTGCACGCATATGAGTTGGTGTTGCAGGATTTTCAAGTGCAGAAATAAGACTGCCAAGAGTCGACACAATAGCACCTGTTGTGCCTGCTATAATCTTTGACTTATCACGCGTTGATTTTCTGAGTTTAACCAGAAGGCGCATGGCAACATCTTTATCAAAATGTTTCTGATATTTTTCTACCAGTTCCTGCTCGCTGACTTTTTTATCAACGGCAGTTTCAACTTCTTCGCATTCGATTTCTTCGTCTTCAACAGAATATTCATCGCTCATTTTCAGCCTCTGCCATAGCTTTATCTACCAATGCAAGCATTTTGTCGATTGAATCACCCATTTCGCTTAAAAGCGTTCCCTGGTTATCAAAGACTTCATCAAAATCTGAACTATTGAATTTCTTTTCAAGTTCATCGTGCTTTTTTGTAAGTTCTGCGAATTTCTTTTCAAATTCTTCTACTGTCATTTTCAGTCTCCTTATTGTTGTGTATATTTTCTAATACGAAGTTAACTTACCAATTGTTTAAATCATCCATTAGGTTCTGCTTTGCTTTTATAGCTGCCTCTGCCGCTGCTTGCTTTGCGTTCTCTTCAGCTTGTTTTTCAGCTTCCTTTGCAGCCTCTTTAGCTTTTTCCAGTTTTTCTTTAAAAGAAGTATGAATCCTTACAAATTCCTCTTCTCCAATAAGATCAAAAAATTTTGTAAAACCAATTTCCTTTTCAGGGAATTTAGGTTGCCCGTTGTTAAAAAGTTTGCTCCTTTCACCATTATAATTTGTATAGGCGAGATGGCGTTCAACAGAAGTATCTCCTGATAAAGCATATAAGGAACATAAATTACGATATTCTTCCCTATCATAAGAATATTCAAACACAAGCGTTTTTTGATTTTCCGAATAAAGATCAGGAAAATAAAAATACCACTCAACACCCCAAAAAATTGCACTGCACATATCATTTCCCATAAAATATACATAGTCGTCTTCTATACGATTCACTACAAAGATATATTGATTTTCGGAAAATTTATTTTTTCCAGTTGTTAGCCATTCAGGAAGTTTCTTTTTTTCATCTGTGGTAAATTTTCGATAAACAATGGGTGTTTCTTTGGAAAAAATATCTTTCCATTTGTTTAGTAAATTATTAAGCTCATCAGAAGACCCCATAATATCTTCAAGCGTTCTCGAATCTATACATTCAGTTTTTACTACTTTCCCTGTTAATTTGGAAATGATTTTATTTATAAGATCTGCTAAACTCTTAGAAATAACACGAAAATCTGTTGAAAAATAGTTTTTTTCACGAAAAGAAAAACACTCCTGCCCTTTAATATCATAAAGAACTAACTTGACATCCTTACTGTCTTCTCTTTCCAAAGTAGCTTTGGAAAGAGACTTGTATGCAAACTTTTTCCATGAATCATTGCCGTCAGCGAACATAATTGAATCAGAACAAAATGCCCAAGATTTATAGCTTTTTTCGAGTTCTAGGTAGGGCACAATGCCATTTTTGCTAAGGTCGGTAAAATGCCCATTAATTTTATAAGCACTAAGGTTCTTGTCTTTGGAAGCTTCTTCTATAATAATATCTTTCATTTGGATCTCTCTTTTTTTCGTAGTAGGTATTTTTTTAGCTTGGATTTTTGTTTTTACTTCTGTACCAGTTGCATCTGATATAATCATATTAAAAAAATCAGCAAGCTTTTTATCTTTATTTACTGATTTATCAGAAGTTGTAAAAATAATCTTGTTATTTCTATCATACAATGATGTTTCATAAACAACCTCTATTTCATCATCAGAATTTAGTTTTTCTTCTTCCGTATAAACAGCTTTTAACAAATCCGTATAAGGAATCCTTTCCCAATCACCGCTAGAAAAGAAGTAAAGATAGTCATTTGAAAAATATAATTTTTTTAAATAATAACTTGCAGCAAAAGATGCCTTTAATTCGTCTTTTCCAAACTTTATTATGATTGAATTAACTACTTTATGATCAAAACTTGGCATGAAAGTCGGTATTTTCAAATCATTCAGTGCATTTTTAATTAACTTTGAACGTGGATATTCTTTTGTAGGTATTTCTTCTGGCGGATTTTCATAAAAGGCTTTTACTATAGCGTTAAGGAATTCAGTTATTGCTTGTCCTGCTATGTCGCCTTTAAAAGTTTCTACAGTACCGGATTTTTTTGTTATAATAAGAAATGATTCAATTTTTATTTTCCCAAATAAGCCTGTTTTTGTTTCTTTCTTATAACCTATTGAATCTATTTCAGAAAACTTTATAGCTGTGGAATCCAAATATAGAATTTGCGGAGTAAAAATAAAGTTCGTGTAACAATTCAGAAGTCCTGCTAATAATCCTGTACTTTTTTTTGCTTTTCCCACACATAATATCGCTAGAGGTTCTTCATTTTTCGCATAATTGTTCATTGCATCTCTCAATGTCTCGTCGTCAATATCTGGCGCAAATTTGCAGAATTCGAGATGCTGTGCTAAATTGGATTCCATTGATTTATAAATTTCTTTAATTGAGTTTAAAAAGCTACTATAACTGTTTCTATATTCTAATATCTCTTCTTCTGTCATGTTATTTTCTCCACAAAATTAAATTTGAATTTTTGTACGTTTATAATTTAAGGCTCTTAACCAAAGAAATTTTGAAACTTAAATAGACAAGAGCCTTATTTAATTATTGTTTAAGTCCTGCCTTATTACGCCATAAATTTGCAGCTTCTTTATTAATAGGTGTTCCAATACCTTGCTCGTAAAGCTTCGCAAGTTCTAGCATAGATGTGACATTTCCCGCTTCTGCTGCTCTTTTAATCATTTCAAACTGCATTTCAGGTGTTGTTATATCATTTAATTCAGGTAAATCCATAAAAGCTCCTTTATGTTTTTTGTTTATATCCCGATATATCGGTATTCATTTAATAATATACCGATAATACGGTACAGTCAATAAAATAATACCAAAATATAGGTATTATAAATTCATGTTCAGAGACAACTTAAAGGAACAAATCGAATATAAGGGAATGATTATAAAGGAACTTGCCGCTAAAACTGGGATAAGCAAGCGCACGATTGATACTTATGTAGACAGCCGTGCCGTTATTCCGAATGCAGAAATAGCGGTCAGGCTTGCCGAAGCTCTGGACACAAGCGTTGAATATCTGGTTAAGGGAACAGAAACCGGGCGCAAACTGGATGTTTTCCCCAAAAAACAGGTGGACTACGGAAAGTATAAGAAAATCTTAGATGATTTGGAATTAATCCCTGACGAATATTTGCCGGTTGTCGAGGCAATGGTTCATGCAGCTTCTAAAAAGCTTTCTGAAATTTCAATGTCAAAGAAGATTTAGATAAAGGGAGTTAAATCTTTTTCATAGGTTTGTACAATTAAAGATTCCCGCGTCAAGCGCGGGAATGACATAAACGCAGAACGCGGAAATGATACAAGGAGCAGATGCCGAACTAAATTCGGCATGACGGGTGCAATAACCGCTTCGGCTACTTCAGGTTTTCGGGGTTGAGGCCTTCAAGCTGGGGCAGTATAAAGCGACCGTCTTTTCTTATGAGCACATCATCAAAATAGATTTCACCGCCGCCGCATTCCGGGCGCTGAATGAGAACCAGGTCCCAGTGCACGGCGCTTTTGTTTGTGTTGTTGCAGTCATCGTAGCTGTTTCCCGGTGTAAAGTGAATTGAGCCAGAGATTTTTTCATCAAACAAAGTTTCTTTCATTGGGGACAAAATATAAGGATTTACACCGAGTGCAAATTCGCCGACATAACGGGCGCCTGCATCTGTGTCGAGCACTTTGTTGATGCGTTCATTGTCGTTTGAAGTTGCCTTTATGATTTTTCCGTCTTTAAATTCAAAGCTGATGTTTTCATAAAGGAAACCGCCTTCAAGGCTTTGTGTGTTATATGAAATGCGGCCGTTTACAGAATCTTTTACAGGTGCTGTATAAATTTCTCCGTCTGGAATGTTGCATTTTCCGTCGCATTTTATGGCCGGAAGCCCTTTAATTGAAAAGCTCAAATCTGTTCCTGCGCATGTTGCTGTTGCAGGAGACACGATGCGGACCCTGTCAGTTTTTTCCATGAGTTCAACAAGCGGATCCATTGCTTTAGACATTTTTGCATAATCAAGGCAGCAGACATCAAAATAAAAATCTTCAAAAGCTTCCTGGCTCATACCCGAAAGCTGTGCCATTGATGCTGTCGGCCATCTGAGCACAACCCAGCGTGTATGGTTGAGACGCTGCTGCATGTGTACAGGTTCATAATAAAATTTATCATACATTGCCATTTTTTCAGCAGGAACATCTGCCTGTTCATACAAATTCTGCATTGCCCTAAAACCGACAAAACAGTCCATCTGCTTCATCTCTGCAACTTCAATTTCTGCACGGATTTTAAGCTGTTCTTCTGTTGCGCCGAGCATTAATTCTCTTTCAACAGAAATGTCTTTAAGCGAAACAAAAGGAATGCCTCCGACGTCATACGTTGCACGTACAAGTGCTTTTACAAAATCTGGGGTTACGTTGTTGTTTTGAATTAAAACACGTTCACCTTTCTGTACTTTCATTGAGTGGCGCACAAGATTTTGTGCCAGTTTATCAATTCTTGGGTCTTTCATGTTCTGCTCCTTTTATGGTTATTGAACCAAGCCAGAATGACAATTATTTGGTGTCATGCTGAACTTGGTTCAGCATCTGCGCTGTATATATCATAGAGATTCCGAAACAACTTCGGAATGACATTAGCCCTCAATATATCAGATTGTGCATTCTGGCTAAAAAAAATCTGGCAGCGGAAACTGCCAGACTGAAATTTGCGCTATTTCTTTAAGAGAGCGGCAAACGGATTGTAAGTCATTCCATCGTCTGAACCAGAATAAGATTGTTTCGGGCGGTTTTGCGTTTTGCCCTGGAAACTGTCTTTTTTGTCAGAAGCTTTTTTTACGACAACGCGTTTCTTTCCGCTTTCGCCCGAGGCATTTGCCGGTTTGCTAAAGCTTGTTTTTGCAGCCGATTCACTTTTAAGAGAAAGGCTTATTCGGCGGCGGTCAGCATCAAGCCCGATAATGCGGAATTCTTTTACGTCGCCGACTTTCAGAATGTCCATCGGGTCAGAAACATAAGAATCGCTGAGTTCTGAAATGTGGATTAAACCTGTTTCGTGCAGACCAATGTCAACGAATGCACCAAAGTCTACGACGTTCTTGATTTTTCCTGTTACTTTCATTCCTTCTTTCAAATCTTCAAACTGAAGGACACCTTTCTGCATTATTGGTGCAGGGTAGTCGTCGCGAGGGTCGCGGTTTGGTTTCTGCAATTCTTCAATAATGTCATTGAGGGTTGTTGCGCCAAGCTTGTATTTTTCTTCAAGCTGTTTTCTAAGTTCGCTTGAAATCTTTTCATTTTTCTGAACGAGCGGAAGAATTTCGCGTGCTGCGTCATAGTTTTCCGGATGAACCCATGTGTTGTCCAGAGGATCTGCACTTTCTGCAATTTTTAAGAAGCCTGCGCACTGTTCAAATGCTTTTGGACCAAGTCCCGGCACTTTTTTTAAATCTTCGCGGCTTGTAATTTTGCCGTTTGCATCTCTGTATGCAACAATTTTTTTTGCAGTACTTGAAGTAATTCCAGAAACATATTTCAAAAGTGAATAGCTTGCAGTGTTCAAGTTTACGCCAACCTGGTTTACAACAGAACCTACAACTTCGTCCAATGTTTCGCTCAACCGTTTCTGGTTTACGTCATGCTGATAAAGACCAACACCGATTGCTTTCGGGTCAATTTTAACAAGTTCGCTTAACGGATCCTGCAGACGGCGGCCCATAGAAATTGCACCACGGATTGTAAGGTCAAGGTCTGGAAATTCTTCGCGTGCAATGTCACTTGCTGAATAAACAGAAGCACCAGATTCATCAACAACTGTGTACATAACATCATTGTAGTTTTCGCTGATTACTTTGCTTACGATAGCCTGAACTTCCTGGCTGCCTGTTCCGTTGCCAACGGCTACAACCTGAATGTCATATTTGTCGATGGCATCGTTAATTGCTTTATATGAACCTTCCGGATCTGTTACCTGCTTGATTAAGAAATAGCCGAGATATTTGCCTGTTTCGTCAAGTGCTGCACATTTTGTTCCTGTGCGGATACCAGGGTCAATTCCAAGAACACGGCTGCCTTTAATCGGCTGTGTCATCAAAAGATTTTTCAAATTTTCACTGAAAATGCCGATGCCGTGTCCGTCAGCTTCGTCAGCTTCGTCGCTTCTAATTTCGCGTACAACTGCCGGTGACAAAAGGCGGACAAGACCGTCTTCGATTGCTTCTGCGTAATATGCACATTTTGGCAAAAGGTGTTTTTTAAGCAGGTCAACTGCGCCGTCAACATCAACATCAATTACAACTTCAAGCTTGTTTTCGCGTTCACCGCGGTTAATTGCAAGAATTCTGTGCGGTTTAATCTGATTAAGCGGTTCTTTATAGTCCCAGTACATTTGATAGACAGAAGTTTTCATTTCTGCTTCATCGCCAATGCCTTTTACCTGAATTTCGCCTGAAGCAAGATAAAAGTCGTGAACGCGGCTGCGGTTATCTGTGTCTTGAGAAACGCGTTCTGCAAGAATATCCTGTGCACCTTTAATTGCTGCTGCAACATCCGGAACATTGAGTTCTTCGTTTTCTGCATCAGTTTTTACAAATTCTGGTGCTTTTGCGTCAACTTCTTCCTGTGTGCCTGCAAGCATCAAATCTGCAAGCGGTTCAAGTCCGCGTTCAATTGCGAGCATTCCGCGTGTCTTCTTCTTTTTCTTGAATGGTGCCCATAAGTCTTCAAGTTCTGTCAATGTTGTTGCTTTCATTACATTTTCATAAAGACTTTCTGTAAGTTTGCCTGCAGCAAAAATTCCCCGGACAATTTCAAGACGGCGTGTTTCAATGTTTGTGTATGATTTAAAATTGTGGTCACAGTCACGAACTTGTACTTCATCAAGTGAACCATGTGCTTCTTTTCGGTAACGTGAAATGAAAGGAATTGTGCATCCTTCGTTTACCAGTGAAATGACAGCAGAAACCTGCTGTGTACGGATTCCAAGTTCTTTGGCAATCCGGTTCATGATTTCGACCTCGTTTACAACGAGGGCATCAATTGATTCTTGTGTAAATTCCATTGTTTCTCCATAAGGGAGTTTCTAAAAATCTAGAAATTTCCTTTAATCCATTACATTTGCGGTATCTTTTGACCTGACAAATGAGAAACCAAATAATAAAAAAAATAAGCCAAAATTACAAGGTGGAAAACTAAAAAATGACGTTATACTGATTTTTCTAAAAACGCCTTTAAAAGGAATATCTTGAATGGTTCGGACGTTTTTTTTAATTGTCTGCATGTTTTTGGGTGAGTGCATCGTCAGGCTTTTTCTGCTGTCTTATATGGGCAGAAGCCTTTTAGTTCTTCAATAAAAATTTTTGCGTATTTTGAAGTTTCCGTTCTGTCGTTTAATATGTAGCCGATTTCCATTTCTTCATTTTGGTCGCAGATTAATGGAATGGAAACAATTTCTTTGCCGTTCAGGTCGCTTGTAACAATGCCTGAACAAATTGTGTAACCGTTCAGACCGATTAGCAGATTAAAAAGTGTGCCGCGGTCAGAAACGTGGATGATTTTTTTTCTTGAAACAGTGCTCAAAATTTCTTCTGAAAAATAAAACGAGTTAAAATCGCCCTGTTCAAAGCATAAATATGGAAAATTTTCTAAATCTTTCAGTGTAACTTCTTTTTTTGAAGAAAGTGGATTTTTTGCGCTTATAAAAACGTGCGGTTTTGCCTTAAAAAGCGGATAAAAAGAAAGGTGATTTTCCTTTAGAAGTTTATTCATAACTTTGCGGTTAAAATCGTTTAAGTAAATAATTCCTGTTTCGCTTTTTAAATTCCGCACGTCTTCAATAATTTCGTAAGTGCGGGTTTCCCTCAGCGTAAAATCGTATTCATCGGCGTCAGATTTTTTTACAAGATTCACAAATGCGTTTACGGCAAACGCATAATGCTGTGTTGAAAAAGAACAGATTTGACGCTGCGGTTTTTTGTTTGTGTAACGGTTTTCAAGCAGGTCTGCCTGTTCAACAACCTGTCTTGCATACGAAAGAAATTCTTCGCCGTCTGCCGTAAGGTTTATTCCTTTTGCATTGCGCGAAAAAATTTCGATGCCAAGTTCGTTTTCTAAATCGTGTATTGAATTTGAAAGAGCCGGCTGCGTAATGTAAATCTGCTTGGCTGCTTCTGTAATTGAACGATATTCAACAATTTTTAATACATATTTTAACTGCTGCAATGTCATGTTGTTATTATACCTATATCTTTTAAATATGCCTACACATAAAAAAACAGATTTTGATTATATCTTGCAAATTCATTATTCTGCAAAACAATAAAGCTTTATTCGTGCGAAAGGTTCAATATCTGTTTAATAAAAGATAGTGAACCCGGCTGCAATGTCTTTTGAAAACAACAGCTCTGAATGCTTTGTGACAGAGTTGCTGATTAAATTCTTTTATGAGAGAAAATTATGAGTAGTTTAAGAACTTGTGCTATCGGGTTTCCTCGTGTAGGCGAACACCGCGAATTGAAATTTGCTTCTGAAAAATATTTTAAAGGCGAGATTGCTGTTTCTGAATTGGAAAAAACAGCAGAAGAATTGAGAAAGCAAAACTGGCTGCTGCAGAAAAATGAAGGAATCAGCTTTATTTCTTCAAACGATTTTTCTTTTTATGACGGAATGCTCGATACGGCTTTTATGCTTAATGCAGTTCCAGCCCGTTACAGAAATCTTTGTCTTTCAAAGATTGATACATTTTTTGCAATGGCACGCGGCTATCAGACAGAAAAAAGCGACGTTACAGCACTGCCGATGAAAAAATGGTTCAATACAAACTATCATTACATCGTTCCAGAAATTGAAGATGACTTTGATTTTTCTTTAGACGCTTCAAAAATCATAAACGAATATAAAGAAGCAGAAAACAACGGCGTAAAAACAAAAGTAAATGTAATCGGGCCTTTTACTTTTTTTAAACTTGTACATTATAAAGGCAGCAGAAACGCCTTTGATTTTGCTTCTGCTGCAGCAGAAAGCTATAAAGCGCTTTTAAAAGAATGTGCAAAGCTTGGTGCAGAATGGGTTTCTATAGAAGAACCATGTCTTGTTCTTGATTTAACGGAGCAGGACAAAAAACTTTTCAATGACCTTTATTCAAAAATCCTTGACGGCAAAAAAGTAAAAGTTCTTCTGCAGACATATTTTGGCGATGTACGCGACTTTTATGCAGAACTTGTAAAATATGATTTTGATGGAGTCGGACTTGATTTTATTGAAGGAAAAGAAACATTAAGCCTTTTGAAGGAAAACGGATTTCCGAAAAACAAAATTCTTTTTGCAGGTCTTGTAAACGGCAAAAACATCTGGAAAAACAATTACGAAAAAACATTCAATATATTGAACGAAATAAAAAAAACATGCAGCGAAAATCAGCTTGTAATAAGTACAAGCTGTTCACTTCTTCATGTTCCTTACACGACCAAGAACGAAGAAAAACTTTCAGTCGATGTCTTAAAGTATTTTGCATTTGCAGAAGAAAAACTCATTGAATTAAAAGAAATTGCATCGAAAGACGAAAAAGCTCTTGAAGAAAATAAAAAACTTTTTGCAGAAGAAAGAATAAAAGAAAACAAAGCCCTTAAAGAAAAAATTGCAAAACTTACGCAAAAAGATTTTGTCCGCCTTCCTTCTTTCAACGAAAGGGAATCAATCCAGAAAAAAGCATTTAATCTTCCGCCTTTTCCAACAACCACAATCGGTTCTTTTCCGCAGACAAAAGAAGTGCGTCTGAACCGTTCAGGTTTAAAAAAAGGTACAGTTTCAAAAGAAGAATACATTGCCTTTAATAAAGAAAAAATTGCACAGTGCATTAAAAAGCAGGAAGAACTCGGTCTTGATGTTTTGGTTCACGGTGAATTTGAACGGAACGACATGGTTGAATATTTCGGTGAAAATCTTGAAGGCTACATCTTTACACAGAATGCATGGGTGCAGTCTTATGGAACAAGATGTGTAAAACCACCTGTCGTATGGGGAGACATAACAAGAAGAAATGCAATTACAGTTGACTGGTCAGTGTATGCACAAAGCCTTACAAAGAAATTTGTAAAAGGCATGCTTACAGGCCCTGTTACAATTTTGAACTGGTCATTCCCGCGCGAAGACATTTCGCTTAAAGAAAGCTGTTTTCAGATTGCATTTGCAATACGCGAAGAAGTACTCGACCTTGAAAAGAACGGCATAAAAATCATTCAGATTGACGAAGCAGCCTTAAAAGAAAAGCTTCCTTTAAGAAAAGAAGACTGGCACACAGAATATCTTGACTGGGCAATTCCATCTTTCAACCTTGTTCATTCAGGCTGCAGGGCAGAAACTCAGATTCATACGCACATGTGCTATTCAGAGTTCGTTCCGATTATCAAAGACATTGATAACATGGATGCAGACGTCATTACATTTGAAGCAAGCCGTTCAAACCTTGAAATCTTGCAGGCACTAAAGGAAAACAATTTTAAGACAGAAGTCGGTCCAGGTGTTTACGACATTCATTCACCGCGCGTTCCTTCAGTTGAAGAAATAGTTGAAGCCGTACGCAGAATGAAAAAATATGTAAATCCTTCAAAGCTCTGGATAAACCCAGACTGCGGTCTTAAAACACGAGGAGATGCAGAAACAAATGCAAGCCTTAAAAACCTTGTAGAAGCTGCAAAGATTATAAGAAAAGAAAATTAAAATACGGGCGGCTTTCCGGTTTCGCGTTTTGGTTGTGCACGGCTATCGGCTGGCGCCGATAGCTTCGAGATTTGTTTTTCGCAGATTTGTCAGTTTATGGAAACATAAACTGACCGTTTTCGCCGAATCAGCCCAAAGAATATGACTAACCCCAAAGCGAAAACCAAACTCG
>JAZQNK010000107.1:0-29784 GCA_045627325.1 Treponemataceae bacterium
ACAAAGTCCAAGCGCCATAAGTACCATTGCAACTGCCATTGTGTTGCCGGCCTGCTTGCTTAAAATTGCCGCTGCAAACCAGAACACCCAGGTTACAGCCAGTGTGATTAAATAAAACTTTTTTGGTTTGAAAATGTATTCTTTATACATAGAAACTCCTTGAAAGAAAAATGTGAAGTGATTTGTAAAAACTTCCTTGGTGGTTTCGACAGGCTCAACCACCGCAATATTTTCTTTCGAGGATAACTATATTTGAGAACTGGTGATTTAGACAGAAAACAATGTTTACATTTGCAAAAAAAGCCGCTACTTATCGTTGCAAAATGGGAAAATATCTCTTCATTTCTGAATGCTGTTCTACAATTACAATATTATTTTCACATGAATAAATTATTTTTCCTCTTCGTCTGTGCCATTCATTCCACATTGCAATGTAGCCGTCTTTATCATAATCCGTATAAATTTTTTTTGGAGAACTTAATTTATAAAACGTTTCAATCTCATCTGCGAAATCAAAAACTGCTTTTTTATATTCTTCTAATGGAATTGATGTTTTATAACCATCTTTAAGTTCAATTAAAACAGAATTTTCTTCATGTTTTACAGTCCAGTCAGTTCCATTTGAACAACCAATAATAGTTACATTTTTACACTTTTCATCTGCAAACATTCCATGTCCACAACAAGGAAGAAACTGAATTCCATTTCCTGCAATATGATCTTCTGTAATCGATTTAAGAAAATACATGGCTGATGCACTTACTGTACATGAATCTTCAAGAACACGTTCATCAATATAAACTTTTACATTTCCATGAAGACATAAATCTTCTGGATTATCGAGGCCAGTATCTAACCACTCCGGGTTACTTAATTCAATCTTAAACATTATCAATTTGTCCTATAAATTTTCTTCCAGAATCTTACGACTTTTCAATCCAATCGCCCCAATCTTTCCAGGAAACATAATCTATTCCATTAATAGATGCTGTCAGTTCACCAAGATAAAATACAGCGCCTTTGCAGTTTTCATCTTTACGCAATGACAGATATTTTCTTGTATTTGCAGAAAGTTTTGCTTCGCTTTCAGATGTAGATTTTATTTCAATTGCAAAAGTGTTTTTCCAGTTTGCGATTGTATCAACCTCAAAACCCTTGCTGTCGCGGAAATATGATATATCACTTTTTTTTGCAACATTAAATCTTGACTTTAACAGTTCTGCTACTGCAAAAGTTTCTACGACTCCACCTTTATATGGACTTAAAATTAAATCTTCTTTTGTTTCTATCCGTAAAAGGTAACATAAAAGGCCACTGTCAATAAAATAAAGTTTTGGAGTTTTTACAAGTGATTTTCCTAAATTATTAAAATCTGGTTCCATAAAATGAATTATGTAAGACGATTCAAGAATAGAAAGCCAGTGTTTTATTGTAACTGCAGAAACTCCAAGATTTTTCGAAATTGAATCCATGGAAAGCATCTGCCCAGAATAAGTTGCACACACTTGAATGAACTTCTTAAAAATTGACAGATTGGAAACATTGATTTGTTCTTTTACATCCAGATCAAGATATGAATCTATGTAATTTTCAAACCAGTCTTGCGCTATAAAACTTTTGGATTTATCGTGCAACGGAGGATAAAATCCCTTGTGGATAATTTCATATGGAATGTCTGGAAGTAAATCGTTTTCTTTTAATTCAGAAAGGGAAAATGGCAGAAGTTTTAAAAAGGCAACTCTTCCTGCAAGACTGTCTGACATGTTTTCTTTGAGCTTAAACTGACTTGACCCAGTTAAGATGAATTTTCCAGGCGTAAATTCTGAATTGTCAACATAATATTTAACCGCATCGAAAATTTCTGGAACTTTTTGCGCTTCATCAATAATTGCACCGTCTGGAAATGCCAGCAAAAAATCTTTTGGATTTGATTTTGCAATCTCACGCAAATTTTTATCATCAAAAGAAAGGTATTTTTTTTCTGGAAAAGTCATTTTTGCAAGAGTAGATTTTCCACTTTGCCTTGGACCTGTTATTCCTACAACTGGAAATTGCGAAGCTAATCGCAAAAGAGCATTTTTTGCTTTTCTTTGAATTTGTAACATTTCCATAATATCCTCATAGGTTAAAATCTAAAGTTTACAAAGGTAAAAATCTAAAGTTTGCATTAGTTATAATCTAAAGTTTACTATGGTAAAAATCCAAAGTCAAGTTCATCACATATTCTCTTCCAGAATCTTTAGTGCGCCTTCAATTTCGTAACCTAAAACTTCCTGCACTTTCTGAAAGTCGAACTTTTTGTGCAGATTATCCTGTACGCGGAAAAATGCTTCTTTACCATGTTTTTTGATAAAAATGCACTGGGCTTTTGCGGCGTTTCCGTCTTTTCCGAGGGAATAAAATCCTTTTGTGCAGGATTCAATTTCGGGACAGTCGTAACAGCCGTCATATTTTTTTTCTTTGCAGCATTTGATGTTCGGGCACAAACCTTTTTCGTTGCAGGTTCCGTATGAACAGCAGTTAAAGAAGGAACGGCAGCCTCCGCACCATTCAGCAAGGAAACAGTGAGTGCATGAAAAGCCGCAGACTGCAGTTGGGTCAATTCCTTTACGGGCTGCAGCAATAATTTCTGCCTTGTATTTTCCGCCACGTTCCATGCGTGCATCTTTTTCTGGGTCTTCAACCTGGAGGAACTTACGGTGCACGCGGCTGTTTTCTCCGCGGATATTCTTCATGTCTGCAAAATACTCATAGCCGTATTTTTCATAAAGGCCGATGTGATCTGTGGAAACGTAAATGGCCTCTTTTCCCATGACTGTTGCAACGCTGTCACACCAGTCCAAAAGCTGTCCAGCGTAACGGTGCCCGCGGTATTCAGGAAATGTGTAGACAAAACCAATCCAGGGAGTCAAATCCGTCGGCTGGATTTCATCCATCGAGGCAAAAGTGCAGAAGGAGACAAGTTTATCGCCATCAGTCAAAAGCGGAACGAGAGCGTTTTCGCCGATAAGATTACGGAGCGTCCCGGAACGCAAGAGGTCATAAAGATATTTCCCGGCGCTCCAGTCTGACTTACCGATTTCTTCAAGCCAGTGCTGTTTATTTTCTGATGAAAAATATTCGATTATTTGCATAAAGACATTATCGCACAAAAAGTTGCGGACATCATTAAAGTTTGCGTTTATAATTGAAATAGAAGCTTAATTTGTTTAAGTGATTAATTACGATTTGTCACAATAAGATGTTTTATTCGTGGAATTTGATTGAAGTCAGTTAAATTCCACGGTAAAATCACATAAAACAATCCGGTAAAGTATGTGAATCCAGATGGAAATGCATTTTAGCTTGCAACGACTTTGACATATATTTTTTTCTAAAGATTAAATTTCAACAGGATTAATGAAATTGGGTAATTCTACAAAAAATAATTTACAATACAAGCAAGATTATTATAATGATAAAACATTAATTACTTTGATAAAATATGTGTTGAGTGAAATATATGTTCCAATAGCAGATTATCAGAATGCGATAAACATAATAAGAAATGAAAATATCTTGTTTAATTCAATTCAGCTTAAATTTATTGAAATTTATTTATGTTATACCCAACTATATATCGAAAACAGTTATATTCAAAATGAACAGATTGATGTTGAAACATTATCTGACTTTGATAAATCTTTGTTTTATTATTTACTTAGTATAAAACCATTTTCATTAAATGCAGAAGAAAAAATAAATTATCTTAATCGTTCAATTTACTATAATCATCAAATGTAATAGTTTTACTAGAACGCTCAAAATTAGAAAATGATATAGCAAAAAAACAAAAGTTAATTAAAATGGCACGGAACAGTGTTCAAAGAATAGATTCTGTAAGTAGTTTAGAGTTACAAGATGAAAATGAAATGTTTAATATTGATTATTTTATAAATTCTGAAATATTGAGTAATATTCTAAATGAAGCACAACTGACAGTTTTATTTTCAAATTTTTCTGATAATACAAAATAAAATTTTGTAAAATTAATTACGATTTGTCTTACTAAGCATTTTTTACCGTGGAATTTGATTGAAGTCAGTTAAATTCCACGGTAAAATTAAATAAAATCATTAGGGAAGGATGGAATTTCGGAAAGTTTTTCTGGAATTCCGGTGTATTTATTTTGTGAAAGCTGCGAAATTGGAATGATTTTATCTAGTTAGTGTTACATATTTTCATTTGTATAATGGTACTGTTGTTAGTGTTTTGCAAAATCCAAATGGTACATTTAATAAAGTCGTAGATGGATAAAATAGGAATTAAAATGAAAAACGAAAATGTTATTTGTTGTTTTTGTGGAAAAACAGAAAAAATGAAAAAATCAATTCGTCTAGTTTTGTATTTAAATGTTGATGAACAGCAAGTTTTATGGTGTCATAAAAATTGTATATCTGAAAAGTTATGTAAAGATGTAATGCTTCATCCTGATTTGGAAGTAAATATAAAATAAACTTCGAAATTTGTTATTTCACTATATTGCGATTTGTCGCAACAAGATGTTTTACCCATGGAATTTGATTGAAAGCCGTCAAATTCCACGGTAAGATTAAATAAATTTTCATTTGTATCATTATGCCGCAAATGAAATATTGCTTGCAAATTGGCAAAAGGAGAAGCATTGTGAAAATATATAATTTATTGCATGATGCTGAAAATTATCGTTGGCTTGAATATAAGGGTAATTGGTTTGATTTTTTTTCAAATATGTTAGATTCAAAGCCAATAGGTAATTTTAATGAAAAGATTGAATGTAAAGCTATTCGCGATAAAAAGGATAGAGTACTGGGAGATTATCCATGCTTTTCAGTACCTGCTATTAGTGAAAAAGCTAAAAATATTTTAGAGAAATATCTTGCAGGTCTTGTAGAAATTTTTCCTTTGGAAACAGGAAAATTGGGTAAATATTATTTTATGAATATACCAAATATTATTGATTGTCTTGATACTGACAAATCTGAAATAAAATATTTAAGTAGCGGAAGAATAATGGAAATTAAATCATATACTTTTAAATATGTTCCAAATATGGATTCGTTAAAAATATTTAAATTAAAAAATTATGAAAGGGGAGAAATTTATGTTCATGAAGGGACAAAAAAACTCATTGAAGAAAATAATTTGGAAGGATTTATATTCAAGGAAATTGGAGAAGTCGCAGGCATTATTCGGTAATGCAGTAATTATAATTTAAGCATAATATGGCTGGGAATCTATAATTTCCAACGCTAATTAATACAGAGTGCTCTTCTGTCAATAAACAACCCAATCGAAATTGAAATTTAAGCTGCATTTTTATTCCACTTTACAGATTTCTTTCCCCCCTCACGAGTAGAAAAAAGATATTTGCACGTCCATAATGGGTATGAACATAAAAAAGATGATTACCGTTATCAGTAAACTAAAAAAGAAAAAATGTATTTTTTGCAAGTAACCCACAAACAGCCAGAGAATGATTTTTTTAGCAAAAAAGCATTTGCGCACTTATTTTCGTTTTAATCCTTTTAAGTATTCTTTTTGTTCGTCTGCAATTCTAAAACTTTCACGTGCTTTTTGAATTGCTTTGTTATGTGTCCAGACATCAAGTTTATTCTGCTGAATATAGGTGATGGCACTGTTCCATTGTTTTGCAAGTGCTTCTGCAAAAAGCCAGGCTGTCATCATATTTACATAATATTCTTCACTGCGGATTTCTGCGGCCCAGTCAAGATATTCTGTTTTAAAATCATCTTCCAGAAAATATTTCATGATGAAAAGCATTGCTACACGTTTTGTATATGGCGCATCACTTTTAATCCATTTTGAAATATATGGAATAAGGCGTTCATGATTTTTCTGAAGCACTTTCGGATTGATTCCGTCACTTACAGCCCAGTTATTTATATATGGAAGATATTTTTCAAATGCAATTATAAACTGGTTAAAATCTTTAATTTCAGAAAGCAATATATTCTGAAGATAATTTTCTTCCTGATATTTGTGTGGAAGCGTTTCTAAAAAAGCCGGAATTTCATCTTCTGCGTCTGCATGAACTTCCTTTATAATTTTTTTGAATTCCGGAGAACGAATTCCAATTATATTCTCGCGCGGTAATGTTGGAATCAGCTTTGCCATAAAATTGCCGTATTTTTCATCCTGATGACGAAACAGAATTTCCTGTATTTTTGTCATGCCAGCCTCCTCAAAAAAACAGCTGCATCAATTTTTTATAGAGCCTCTAAAAAACATACTCTTTTATTTCGCAATTGCGCATCTGAAAACTAGAATATTCTTCATTTGTCATATCATAAAAATAGGAATGAATAGAGCGGGCAATTCCGCCATGAGTTACAAGAAGATATGTTTCATCTTTTGGCATTGCTTTAAGTTCATCAAGCAGACTATAAACACGGTGCGCAAGACGAAGCATACTTTCGCCGCCTTCATAATTATCTGCAAACTGCTGCTTTGCCAGATGAAACGATTTGTCATTTTTCGGACATGCCCATCCTTCCCACTTGCCAAAATTCTGTTCAGCAAGGCGCGGTTCAACCTGCATAGGAATATTGTTTAATTCTGCAATGATTTTAGCTGTAACTGCAGCACGGCACAAATGCGAATGCAAAATTTTATCAAAGTGAATATTCTGTTCTTTTATATATTCTGCAAGTGCATGAGCCTGTTTTAAGCCGCCTTCGTTTAACGGAATATCTGTCTGCCCCTGCACTTTTGGCACAAGATTCCAGTCCGTAAGTCCGTGCCGCGCAATATAAATGTGTTTCATTGTTACTCCTAAAATCTGATTCTTAAGAAGCGTATAACATTTACAACGGCACGTAAAGCTTCATCGACAATAACTGCCACAAAAACACCAAGCATTCCCATTTTGAAAACAAAAACGAACAAAGATGCAATCGCTACAACACCGACTGTTCCAATCGACTGTGTAAATAACATCCACTTTGTATCACCATAACCTCGGATTGTGTTTCCAATTATTATGTTTCCAGATTTTCCGAAAAGATTGATCATTACAAGAATAATAAAAACAACAGACATTTCAATAACTTCGCTGTCGGTTGTAAAAAGGCTTAAAGTCAGGCGCGGGAAAATGCAGACAAATATTAAAGCAAATGCAGACACAGCATTAGCCCAAAACATGGCAGTTCCAGCAATTTTGCGGTATAAAGGCAAATCGCGTGCACCAGTTGCTTCGCCTGTTAATGTCATTGTTCCACTTCCCAAAGCACCAATTATAACAACAAAAATTACTTCAACAGTAAATACCATTGAATAAATTCCAGCTGCCCTTTCATCAATTGTGTTTAAGATTCTGATAATCATCAAATTACCAAGATTCCACAAAAGATCTTCCAAAGCGGCATTTACGCCAAGTTTAATTGAATGCAAATAAGGCTCAGCTTTTGCTTTTATGATTTCTTTAAAACTTGGGTTTGTTTTGAATTTGTCTTTCTTTGTAATGACAACCCATAACAAATAAACTGCACCGGCATATTCTGCAATTGTAGTTCCAAGAGCTGCACCATAAATTTCCATGCGTGGAAAACCAAATTTACCAAAAATCAAAACATAATCAAGCAGAACGTTTAATGCCGAGCGGATAATTCCGTAAGTAACAAGCGGTTTTGTGTAATTTGAAGTCTGAAATACAACAGAATATCCGGCACCAAGCCCTATAATTAAAAATACAGGAGCGTAAATTCTTGTATAAGCCACACATAAATCAAATACACTTTCGCCGACGCCCATCAATTTAAATACAAGCGGACTTGCAAACATCCAGAAAAAGAATAACAGCAAAGGAATTACGTTGTGAAATTTGATTAAACTTGCAGCATATTCATGACTTTTAGATTCATCACCAGCACCGATAGACTGACTGATTAAAATTGAAGCACCCATTGAAAGCGCAAAGACAAAACTCATGGTTGTCCAGACAGGGCTCATGGCATTTCCAACGGCACTCATATAAAGAATATTCATTCGCCCAAGAAAAATGCGGTCAATTACCATCTGCAGCTGCGAAATCAAGTTGCTGAGCATAATCGGAATAAAAATTTTAAGCAATTTTCTTTTGTAATCTATCATAACAAATCCTTAAATAATGACTATATATCTTTAAATATAACAACAGCGTGTCTAATTTGATTTTTTGCAATGGTTCTATTAAATTGTCAAAATATAATCAAGATGTCAATAAAAATCATTAAACTTGTAGTTTACAGTTCGTAGAATTTACATAACAAGTAAAAATTTCATCTATGCAAATAAACAGTTCAAGCTTTTTACATTTTAAAGATTGTTTTTATATTGAAAAATTCAGCTAATCTTGAAATTTTCAAGAATTTCTTCTAAAAAGGCATTTAACAATAAAAGGCCTTTTTTATTCAAAGCAATTTTTTTTCCATTTTTAACAGCAAGACCACGATTGAGCCATTTTGAAAAAACAGGCTCAATCGAATTTTCTATTTTTTCACCGAAACGCCTTTCAAATTCGTCTTCATCAACACCTTCAAAAGTTCTGAACCCCATCATCAAATATTCAAATTTTTTCGTTTCAGTTGAAAGGTTTTCCTTTTCATCAGCAAAGTCTTTTATCCAATGTTCAATATCAGAAGTGTTCGTGTAGCGCAGATTTTTTACAGTACCAGTTGCACCGGCACCAATTCCTATATACGGTTCCATCCGCCAGTACGTCATGTTATGCCTGCTAAAACAGCCTTCTTTTGCAAAATTCGAAACTTCGTATTGTTTAAAACCGCTTTTTTCAAGCAGTTCACAAGCATCAATCCACCATCCATCTGTTTCTTCTGTGACAGGCAGTTCAACAGTGCCATTTTCAACTGCATCAAATAATGCTGTATTTTCTTCTAATGTAAGGGAATAAAGTGAAACATGGTCAGCACCGCAATCAAGCACAATTTTCAAACCTTCAAAAAAGCTCGTCTTTGTTTCTAAAGGCAGCCCGCAGATTAAATCAACTGAAAAACGCCGGCTTTTTGTTGATTTTTCGCCATTTGGTTCAAGGTCAAAAATTTTTTCTTTTTCAACCCAAAATCTGTTAATTAATTCAATTGCATTAAGATTTTCTGCACGACCGGCACGGCGGTTTACAAGCTTAAGCGAAGCTTCATTCATAGACTGCAAGCCAATCGAAAGTCGGTTTACACCACTCTTTTTTAGCGTCATCAACAGTTCTTCTGTAATGTCATCTGGATTGCATTCAAACGTAATTTCGCCGTTATGCGAAACTGGACGTATTTTTAATAAATTTGATAAAAGATTTTCTATCTGATCTGCTTTTAAAAGACTCGGCGTTCCACCACCAATATAAATTGTTTTCCATTCAGAAACACCAAATTGAACAGCTCGCTTTTCAGCTTCTTCAAGCAGTTTTTCAATATAACTGTCTTTAATTAATTTGCTGCTCGCAACAGAAAAAAAATCGCAGTAAGCACATTTAGATTTGCAGAATGGAATATGAATATAAAGCGAAAATGGCGCCATAAATGCTAAAAAACTGAAATGCTGTTTAACGGCCAATAACGCAAAATAAGCTTGCCTTTTATGTTTCGTCCATGAACAGCACCATAATATCTTGAATCGACACCATGAGAACGGTCATCTGCCAGCACAAAATATTCATCGTCTTTTAAAACGATTGTTTCAAGTTCTCCAGGAAAACCAAATTCGCGGCTCCATGACGCATCAGTGCCTTCAATCAAAATATCATATTGAAGTTCAGAAAGCTCAAATTCTGTCAAAGCATAATTCTGGTCTTTTGGTTTTACATAAAGTACGCAGTCTTTCATATAGATTGTGTCGCCCGGAAAACCGACAAGACGCCGCACATTTGCTGATTCTGCAACTAAATGCGCTTTTTCAAATGGAGAATAATGCTGAAAAGTAACAAATCTGCATACGGCATCAGCAATTTTATGTGGCAGACTCTTTTTTGCTTCATAATCAGGAGAAACAAAAACAATATCACCACGTTTTAAATCAATGCAATGAACCAAAGAAGAAAGAACTGGAACACTCTTACCTTTTGGCTTTTCAGAAGCAAGTGGCGTAACAAAAATTATGTCACCAGCATTAATGCATGGCTGCATAGATTCAGAAGAAACAGAAACAGGAAAAATCAAGAATTTCTGGCATAAAGTGCAAGCCAGAAAAAGAATGAGGATAAAAACAAACAGAAAAAACGCATTTTTACGGCGCTGCTGCTTTATAAAATATGAATATTCAAGACCAACTAAACTAGATGACATATATAGAAGATATCACAAGAAAAGCATAAAAAACAAGTGGTAAAAACACTGCACAAACCGCACACAGATTAGATTTTACGCATGAAAATTCAGGCAAAACTAAATGATAAAAAACTTCGCAAAAAACCGCCTTGAGAAAAGCATTTCAAAATGTTATACTCGGCACATGAAGCAAAAAGGCACAAAACCTATCGCGCAAAACAAAAAAGCGCGCTTTAATTATACAATTGAAGAATCTATCGAATGCGGAATCGAACTGAAAGGCACAGAAATTAAGTCTTTTCGCGACAGCAGCATTTCTTTTCCAGATGCATTTGCAGAAATCATAAATCACGAAGTATGGGTTAAAAACCTGCATATTTCAGAAAATCCTTTTTCGTCAATCTTCAATCATGATCCGGACAGACCAAAAAAATTATTGCTTCATCGCGAAGAAATTAAACGCCTTGAAAGAAAAGTTACTGAAAAAGGCTATACACTTATTCCGCTTGATTTTTATTTTAAAGACGGACGCGTGAAAGTCAATCTTGGAATTTGTAAAGGCAAAAAAATGTTTGACAAACGTGCAGATATAAAAGAACGGGATGTTCATCGAGAATTACAGCGTGAATTCCGTTCAAAACTTGATGGTTAGACTTCAATTTAAAAACTTTACAGGATTAAAATATGGCAGCAAAAAATTTCAAATTGCATTTTGCAGCTGCAATTTTGTTCTTTCTCTCGCTTTCTGCATTTTCAAATGAATTTTCCACGACATTTAGCACAGACTTATATTCAATTGAATATAACGAAAAAAGCCAGAATCTTGTAGAAACAATAAATCAGACACTTGCTTCACATTTTCAGCGAATTTTGAATTTCTGGAACATTAAAAAACTCGATTCACATATAAATATTAAGATTTTTTCAACACTTGAAGACTGGAAAATTTTTATAGAAAGCAAAGGTCAAAAATACGAAGACTATATAGTCGGCTGTGCAGATGGTCCAAACATTTTTCTTCTTTCATATGATGAATACAAAAAAACAAACATGCATAAAAACGATTCAGTTGATGATTTTCAGAAAATCATCATTCACGAATTCGTGCATGTCTGCAACAATCAGATATGTCCGCCAGATTCATTCATAATGGGCGAAGGACTTGCAACATATCTTGCAGACCAGAGATACAACACAAACATAAAGATAGATTATTCAAAAGATGATATTTTCAATTTTGAAAAATTATGCACGCTTACAAATGATTTATATTCTTTTTCACAGAAAATCGTCCGTATATTGGCACAATCTGCTTCAAAAGAAAAACTCATTGAATATGCATGTGACAGCAGAAAACTTTATGACGACTGGGAAAAATATGACTGGAAATAATTAGATTTTTACAGAACCCTGTCGTAAAACCTTTATTGTTCCAGAAGTAATATCAATAAGAGTCGAAGGCAAGCCTGCAGGTTTGTCGCCATCGCAGACAATAAGAGCCACATCTTTTTCAAACTCGTTTAAGATTTCATCGATTTTATAAAGTGGCGGCGTTCCAGAACGGTTTACGCTTGTTGAATAAATGCCTGCACCAGAAAGCTTTATAACTTTTCTAAGCCATTCATCACCAGGACAGCGCAAGGCAACAGTGCCGCCGCCAAGTTCAGCCTTTCTTGGCACAATTACAGTAAGCGGACCTGGCCATATATTTAAAATTTTTGAAGGAATTTCTACAGCACTTATTGCAACAGCTGATTCAACTGAATCAACAAGTTCAATAAAAGGTTTTGTCTCTTCCCTGCCTTTTATAAGCCGAATTTTTTTGCCGCCGTCACCAACAATGGAAGAAAAACCATAAATCGTATCAGTTGGAATAATTACAGTGTCGCCACGCTTTATGCATTCAGCGACACGTTCTGATGAATCAGAACACTCTTTGAGTATTTTCATAATAATAATTTACAGTACGTTTCTGCTGCAATTTTTTGCGCAGATCCTGCATGGCAAAAATCGCCATAAAAAAACAGAAAATGCACAAACCAGAAGCCTTGCAAAGCCATTCAGGAACATAATTGATTTTTCCCAAAATCATAGGAGTTCCAATCTCCGGAATAAATTCCGTAGGCGAAGACAACCCCTGCAGGCGTATTAACTTTTCATTCTCTTTCTTATAGCCTAATTTTTTCGCATAGGCAGCAATCACATCAGGGTCAACTCTTAATCCCTGAAATTCAATCTTAAGCCCATCGTTAATTTGCTGAATTGATTGCAAATTAGCCGTTATCATCTGTTTTTGTTCTTCCAGTTGAGAAACTGCCCAAAACCCCTCAGGTCCAAAACCGACAGAAGTAAACACATAGACAAGCGTGCCAAAAAACACAGCCACTAAAACTTTCATACGTGTCATAAGACTAATAACGGCAGAAAGTGCGTTTTTCTCCATGTTTTTTGAAGGTAAAAAAAATCTTTTTTTGAACAGTCTTTATTAATTGACATTTCTAATAAAACACAAGCAGTTTTTTCAAGGTTTTATCTAAAATCTCCAGATACGTCATATCGTATTTTGCATAAATTTTCTTCTATATATTTGCACCGCAGAATAAACGGATTTTTCAAAAAAAAGCAAAACATCTTACAAAAGCAGCCTGATTTTTAAAAGTAAGTGGGCAAATTTGAGATTTCTGCCGAAAAATCTACTAAGGTTATTCTGCAAAAAATTGCAGAGAATCAACGGCTCTGGCAAAAAATCTGAAATTCATAAGAAAAAAAATACATTTTTTTCAGATTTTTTCTCCAAATAAGCAACTTTAATGCTATAATAAAGGGCACAATTTTTTTTACGGAGTTTTTCATGGCTTTTGACATGCAAGATGATTTTGATTCTGACGCCAAAGAAATTGAACAGTTTGGCATTTGGGTCAAAAAAGCCCCTGAAGATGTTATTGAAACACCATCAAGTGATAATTCTCAAAACGACTCTATTTTTCCAGAAGCCGACAATACATTAAATTCAATAGATGAACTTGATTCAACATCATTCATTTCAGATTTACCTGATCCAGATACAATAGACTTTTCTGACACACCGGCAGAATCAGATACATCAGAAAACATTGAACCGGCAGCTGAAGATCAAAGCATTGAAGCTTTTGATTCAACTGAACAGTCTTTCGATAATTTTGATGACCTTGCAAGCGAACCGGCTATTGAAACAGACACTTTTATAGAAGAAACAGACACTTCAGATAAAAATGAACAGACATCTTTTACAGCACCTGTTTCACACGAAAATCCTGCAGCATTTCAAGATTTTCAAGAAGAAGATTCTGCAGAAAACTGGGAACCGCTTGATGATGCACCAGATTTCAACTACCCTTCCGTAGACAATATTTCAGAACCGCCGCTTGAAGAACCAACAAACCTTGAAATTGAACCTTCTTTAATGGATTCGGAAAATAATGCAGAAGCGAAAAACGAAGAATCTTCTGATTTTATCGACTTAACGGATGATTCAAGTTTTGACGAAATTGAAAAAACAGAATCAGACATTCCTTTTGAAAATATCGAAGATATTTCTACAGAAACAGCTGGCAATGAAAAAATAGAATTAACAGAAGATAATTTTGATCTGCCAGATTTTGGTTCAACACCAGAAACAGAAAATTTTGGAATTGCAGATTCTCAAGACGAAAATACAGAACCATCTTTTGACCTGCCAGATGCAGAACAAAATGAAAACAGCGGAATTGATGCAGATTCATTTGAAAATGCAAAAGATGATATTTCTCTTTCTGAAGAAATTTCTGCAGCAGACACTGAAGAACCAAATGTTGAAGTTGAAGACGATTTTGACAGCATGTTTACTTCTTCAGAAACAGCAGAATCTTCTGCAGCCGATGATTCAGCACAAAGCGAAGCAGATATTCTGCCTGAATTTGATACAGAAACAGTTGAACAATTTGATGCTCCTTCAATTGAAAGCATGACAGACAACACATCAAGCGCTGCCCCAGAAAATAATGAAGCTCCACAGACTGAAGAAGGTGAAGTTGAACTTTCACTTGATGATTTTATGAGCAGCGACGGCGAAGTTGATGTTTCAAGTGAATTTGGACTTAGTTCAGGTGATAGTTCTGATGTAACAGACGATTTCTTAAGTGATTTGAATGCAGAATTTGGAGCCAGTTCCGAAGAAAAATCGGATTTGCTGAATGAAGACCCTGTTGATATAGATCTTGAATTTGATGACCAGTTTGTTTCTGACGTACAGACAGATGCCAGTGACAGAATTGAAGATGAAAGCAATTTTGATGAAATGTTCGGCGATTCTTCTGATTCTGACACACCGGTTGAAGAAGACAATTTTGATGATATGTTTGCTGCCATTCAAGATGAATCGAAACCAGCTTCTCAAAATTCATCTGCATCAACAGCAGAATTTGACGAAGTTACAGAATTTGATGATTTCCTTTCATCTGACAGCGGTCCAAATACAGAAGCAGAAAAGAAAAACGAAAGAAGACCAACTCAACAGGTTGACTATAACATTACTGTTTCACAGGAAGATGCAAACACAACAAAAGCACCAACTGTAGAAAATACAGATGATTTTGAAGCTTCAGAGTCTATTCCTCTTTATGGAACCGAAACAAACGGCAACAGTAATGTTGCATTCATTTCTAATTCAGAAGATGAAAATACTCCAAGAAAAGCAGCTTTGGAAAAATCTGAAAATGATGATTTTTATGAAAATCTTTTTGCAGATGCAGAAAATATTGGAGACACGTCAAATGAGGTAAGTTCCTCAAAAGAAGGCATGCCCCCTTTTAAGGACTCTTCATCAGCAGATGAAGAGTTAAGTCCAACTACTCAAACAGAAGAGCAGACTATGAAAGACAATTTTGACATTGACATCAACGATGAAGACGTTCAGCCAAACGCAGAAACAGAAGCTTTGATTGAAGAACCAAATGATGCTTTTGATATTCCAATTATCGAAGACATGCCTTCAGACACAGCTGCTGAAAACAGTTCAGATGAGAATGACAATATCATTTCAGAAGATATTCCGCCTTTATCTGAAGACAATGCAAGTCTTTCTGCTGACAATTCTGATACCGCAGAAACAGACAGTTTTGACATGCCGGCAATCGAAGATGAATCTTTTGACACATCTTTGGAGATAGATGACTCTTTGGACGAGCCTACCCTTCCAGATTTGGACGACATTGAAGAAACTGCTGAAGATGAACCTGTTTCAAACGAGCATATAGAAATTCCTTCTCTTTCTGAAGATGATGAAAATTTTGCAGATGTTTCAGCTTTAGCTGACAACCTTGCAGAAGAAGACAATCTTGATATTCAAGACAGCGAAAACAATGAAACTTTTGACACTTCTTTAGAAATAGATGATTCTCTTGATGAACCGGAACTTCCTGATTTGGACAACATTGAAGAAACTGCTGAAGATGAACCTGTTTCAGACGAGCATATAGAAATTTCTTCTCTTTCTGAAGATGATGAAGATTTTGCAGACGCTGCAGCTTTGGCTGATAAACTTGCAGAAGATGACAATCTTGATATTCAGACCAGTGAAAGCGGTGAAAATTTCGACACTTCTTTAGAAATAGATGATTCTCTTGATGAACCGGAACTTCCAGATTTGGATAATATTGAAGAAACTGCCGAAGATGAACCTGTTTCTGACGAGCATATAGAAATTCCTTCTCTTTCTGAAGATGATGAAAATTTTGTAGACGCTGCAGCTTTAGCTGACAAACTTGCAGAAGAAGACAATCTTGATATTAAAGACAGCGAGAGTAATGAAGCTTTTGATACTTCTTTAGAAATAGATGATTCTCTTGATGAACCGGAACTTCCAGATTTGGACAACACTGAAGAAACTGCTGAAAACGAACCTGCTTCAGACGAACATATAGAAATTTCTTCTCTTTCTGAAGATGATGAAGATTATGTTGATGCTGCGGCTTTAGCTGATAAAATTGCAGAAGAAGACAATCTTGATATTCAAGACAGTGAAAGTGGCAATTTTGAAACAGCCGATATTAATGAAAACCTGTCTGAAGCTGCTTTTGAAACAACAGAAGAACAGACACCGGCATTTGACGACATTACAGCATCAAATGATATTTCTGATAACAATTTGCCATCATTTGACGATATTACAACAGACATAGAAGAAAAAACAGATATCTCTGAAGAAGAAATTAATGCAGATATTGCTGATTCCGATTCTTCTGATGAGAAATGTGAAATCTCAGATTCTTCATTATATAATTCTATTATTTCTAACGCCTTTGCAGATGCTCCAGAGGCTGATGAAAACAAAACTGATAATAATCTGCTTGATATTGCCGATAAATCAGAGTATACTGAAAACAAGGAGGATGAGCACAACATGGATTTTGATGAAACATTACAAGATTCAGGTATGACAAACCAATCTGCAAAAGGAGTACCTGAACAAACATCAAATATTTCAGAAGCTGTTCTTAAGGAAATATCTAACGAGTTGTCCATGCTCCGTTCCGAGATTTCTCAACTTAAACAAGAACTTTCAAATGTTCGTCACGGAACATTTAGTTCACAGAATGATGATGTAGCTGACGAACAAACTTCAATTGACGTTGATAACGAACCAGTTCTTGAAGAAGAACCGGAACTTGTAGAAGAACCAAGCACAACATCTTCTGAATCAACAGGTTTCTTTGACGGCGATGTTGAAAACGAAACAATTGCACTTTCTGGTGATGAATTAACAAATATCTTGAATACTGCAGATTTTACAGAAGAATATGTTGATAATACTGCAGAAGGCGATTCACAGAGCGGAATTATTGATGATGTTACAACTGCTCCGACAATGGATTTTGAAGGTGAAAATCTTGAAGAACCAGGAGACCTTGAAGTTGATGTACAGGCACTTTCAGATATGCCTGAAGAAGAAATCAATGTTCCAAAAGTTGATGATCTTGTTGTTGATTCTGAAGACAATTTTGTTGAATCTACAGAACCAGAAACAGAAGAGTCAATTTCGAATGACACATTAAAATATCTTGAAGAAGAACCAAATCCAGAAGAGATTTATGATAATCCAACAGAAGAAACTGCTGATGCAGGATCAGAAGTTGTTCCAGAAATGGTTGATGCAGATTCTCAAGATGCACCTGTTGAAGAAACAGAAGAAATTACACTCAGCAACGAAGAAGAAACTGGACCTTTCTCAGAAGTTGATGAAACACCAACAGATGCAGTATTTGAAGGTGATCAATGGAAAGAAGAATCTGCAGATGAAGCTGCTGCAGCAGACGATATAGAATCTGTCCGCAAAAAGGCTGAACAGTTTGCAGAAACAGACCAGAAAGATTTGAAAGATGAAATTAAAGCAGTTCTCATTTATATGGATCAGCTGCTTGAAAATCTTCCAGATGAAAAAATCGAAGAATTTGCTCAGTCAAGCTATTTTGAAACATACAAGAAGCTTTTCAAGGAGTTGGGTATTTCTTGATTTATGGGTTTGTTAAGTACTGGTATTTCATATCTTGATAAACAAAATCAAATAAGTACAGCAGAAAAATTCTGCTGTACTTTTTCTGTTTACACAGACAGCAATACACAATTATTTTCAGTTCCATTTAATAAACTCCATGAAATGCTAAATGGTCATGGAGTTTTACAATTCGGTCTTTTTGTTCCATTCAACAATAAATACTATCTGGTTTTCAACCATGGTTATAATTTTGAGACTACCCTTCAGAGTGAATCTTCAAAAAATTTCTGGCTAGGCTCAATAGGTGAAATTCCAGAAGAAAATACATGGTATCAGCAGACAGCCTCAAATCTTGAATCATTTCTACAGCTTTTTTCTCTTGAAGACCGTGAAAATATTAAAATGCTCAATTTTAAATTCTGCCAGATTGGGAAAATTTCAAATTGCATTGTAATTGCTACACAGCCAAACACACATGAACTTGTAACAGACCATATTCTGGATTCAATCGACGATAACTGGCAGTTTTTTGAAGACATTCTAAAAATAATAACAGAAAAATACATTGAAGCAAAAAACATAGAAGAAACAGACAGATTAATTGATGATAAAGATGATATTTTTGAGCATTGTCTATCTGATGATTTAAAAGGAAACATGATTTCCATTAATCTTCATTGCTTTATTGATGAATTAATAATACATAACACAAGAGCAGATTCTTTTATAATGACATACTTTTTATTTTCAGAGTTAAAAAAAGCAATGGAAGAAACAAGCATATGCGTAAGAGTTTCAAACGAGTGCATTAAAATTATTTCTTTCAGTCATTTTAAAACAAACATAGAACTTTATAAAGAAAAGATATTTTTCCAATTAAAACCTTTTTTTGAAGAGCCAATTCTCGAAAAATTGATTATTTCAAATGCAGGAATTGCAAAAGATACTGAAAACTTTTACAGGTTTATTTCAGCTGCGGAGAATTGACATGATAACTTTTTCAACAGCCAAAAATGGCGCTGAAATATGCATAAAAGATAATATTGCACTTCATTCAAATTATAATCCACAAAAAGAAGCAGAACGTTTTGTTTCAGCAATAGAAACACAATTTGTCCCCTCCTCTATTATTGTAACTGAACCTGCATTATCTTATGCAGCAAGCTTTCTAAAAGAGCGTTTTCCAGATTCAACTTTGTGTGCAGTCAGATATTGCAAAGACTTTAAAAAAACAGACAATTTATGGGACAAAATTTTTTACTATCAAAAAGGTTCGTTAAAAGATGAATTATTCAATTTTTTCGGAGAAGAACAGACAGGTTCGCTTCTTTTTCTTTCATGGAAACCGTCCGAAAATGCTTTTTCCGATGAATATGCATCTGTATGGAAAGAAATAAAAGAATATCTTTCTCTTTCAAGAGATGTGCTTGGCACAAGAATGTATTTTAATAAAAGATGGAACAAAAATGCATTAAAATTTGCCATTTTTTTGACAAATGCAGTTAAAGCACAAAATCTAAAAACTTCAAAACCAATTGTTATAACAGCCTCTGGACCAAGTCTTAAACAAGCGCTGCCTGTTTTAAAAAAACAAAGAGACAGATTTTATCTTCTGGCAGCTTCTTCTTCAACATTGCCGCTTTTAGAAAATCAAATAAAGCCAGATGCCATAATTTCAACAGACGGCGGCTGGTATGCACAAGAACATCTAAAAAAACTAGCATCCAATAGCGGCATAAAGCTTTTTTTAAGTTCAGAAGCATATCTTTCAAATAAAATGCTTCAATCTTCAAATATAATTCCGCTGTCATATCAAGACGGAATAGAAGCTTTGCTTTTGGAACAAGCTGGGATTGTTCCACTTAAAGCAGAAAGAAACGGTACTGTAAGCGGAACAGCACTGGAACTTGCATTAACTCTGACAGACAACGATATTTTCTTTTGCGGCTTAGATTTGTGTTCTTCAAAAGGTTTTCAACACACACAGCCAAATGAACTTGAACAGGACAAATGCATTTATGATACAAGGCTATCTAACCTTGAATCGAGAGCTGCCGCAGGTTCTTTTGAAAATGAATCATTAAAAATTTACCGCAACTGGTTTTCGACAAGACCAAGCAATGTTTCCAGCAGAATCAAAAGAGTCTTTGGCAAAAATTGTCCATTCAGCAAACCACTTGTAAACATTCAAGATATCGATACAGATAGTTTTGACTCTTTTCTGCTGAAACAGGAAACAATAACAGAAGAACAACCTTCTGACTTTCAGAAATTACTGCCAGTTGAAAAGCGCATAGAAAAAATTAAAAGTTACTTTGCATCATTAAAAATTAAAATTGATGACTTTTATAATAATCAGATAAAATTAAAAGACACACCTATTGAACTTGAACTTTGGTTTAAGGCTTTATCATTAGGTGACTTTCTTTTTCTTTCGCAGCGCAATGAATGCATGACAGAAAAAATGTACAAAAACTTATCAGACAATTTAGGCGAACTTGAAGGAATAATTAAACGTTATGAACGAAACATTCAGTAAAAATTTAAAAGCGCTTAAAAATAAAGACATTAATTTAGCAGATTCAGTTGAAAAATCTTCTGACATTCAGCTTTCATGCTATGATGAACCTGTTGCTGCAAAAACAGGCGATTTTGTGCCGGTTTTAAAAGACAAAAAAGCTTTATTTTCTGTATATAATCCTGCAAGAGATTCAGATAATTTTTTAAAAGACATTGATTTTGCACAAAAACAGTTTATTGTAATTGCAGGTCTTGCAAATGGCTTGCATTTAAAAAAAGCATTGAATAATTCAAACATACATTTTCTTATTGTCGAAAAAAATGCAGAATCAATTTCAACTTTATTCAATCAATTCGATTTATGTGATTTTTTAAATGCCGATAATTTTTCATTCTGCACTACTTCAACTCTTGAAGAAACTTTTTCTAATCTGTACATTCCGCAGCTTAATGGAAATTTTTCTTATTTGTCTTTAAGGCCGTGGGCACAATTCAATATTGAAGCAGAACATGAAATCCACGCAGTTTTAAAAAGATGTCTGGACAAAATAAGTGCAGACTATTCAGTGCAGGCGCATTTTGCCAAAATCTGGCAGCGCAACATAATGCGCAACCTGAAAACAATGTCGACATGCATTGCAGACAGCGGGAAGCTTCCTTCTGAAAAAACAGCAGCAATTATTGGCGCAGGTCCAAGCCTTGACCAAGACATTGAATCAATACAAAAACGAAGAAATAACCTTTTTATAATTGCAACAGACACAGCATGGCGCATTATGCTTAATTACAACATTGTTGCAGATGCAGTTTTGACGATTGACGGTCAAAATATTTCTTACAGACATTTTATTGATAAATTTCCAGATAGAGAAACGTTGTTTGTTGTTGATTTGTGCGCACACCCTGCAATTGCAGAAAAAGCACAAAAAAATGGCAATAAACTGCAATTTATCGCTTCAAATCATCCTTTGTGCAGTCTTGCAAAAATGTATGCAGAAAAACAAGGAGAATATTTTCCACCATCAATTGACACAACATCTGGAACAGTAACAATAGCTGCAGTAGACTTTGCAGTAAAAAGCGGTTTCAAAGAAATTGAAATCTATGGTGCAGATTTTGCATACACAAATTCAAAAGCATATGCAAAAGGTTCATATCTTGATCCGACTTTTGAAAACGATTCGACAAGAATAAACACAAAAGAAACAGCTTTTAACGCACTAATGTTCAGAACTCCTGTTATTCAAAAAGGAAATAATACTGTTACAACTGAAGTGCTCGAAAGATATGCGCTTGCTTTGCAAAAATATTTTGAAAACTGCCCGTATAATTTAAAAGTATCTAAATCAATAAGCAACAACCTTATTGATATTTATAAAAATAGTTCTTCTTCAGACTGCAAATTTGTTCCAATTTTTTTTAGCAAAACACTTTATAAGTCGTTCAATTTTGCCGATTTTAAAACATGGTTATTGCATTCATTTAAAAATTATGACAAAAACCATGAGTCTGCGGTTACATCTTCGCTTTTGCCCCTTGCAGCGTGGTGTGAGCGCATGGGACTTTATAAAAGTTCTTCAGGCTCGCTTTCAGCAGTAGCTGAATATGCCTGTAAATTGGCAGACAAATAACGAAAGCTGTATAATCAGTAAGAGTCCATTTGGAGTTTTTATGAACAACAAAACATCAGTTGTTTTTTCAATATTAATAATTTTTATTTTTGCTTTGGGCATTTTCTATTTTGCCATAAACATAGCAGGAGATTATCAAAAAGCAGCTCCAGTTGCAGATGCACAATTCAGAAGCTTTCTGGCAGACATGAATTATGAAATTTCAAATGAACCCTATCTTTCTCCAGCATATCTTGAAAAATTAAGGGAAATAATTCAGAAAAACGAATATATCGCAGCAGTTACAATCAAAAGCGACAGAAACACATATTTTGCATATCCACTTTCATCTAAATACATTTCGGCTTCATCAGCAAGCCCGGAAATTTTTGTTACTTCGCCTGCATTGATTGTCCGCTCTACAGACATTCCATATAATGACACTACAAACACTGAAGTGCAGGCAGCTGTTTATTTATTAAAACCAAGTTCTATTTTTAATTATGCATTTTACAGTTTCTGCATAATTGCAGCCGGCACTTTTATTTCTCTAATTCTTCTCTTTTTTGCAAAAAGACCAGGACGTGTAAAATCTGCTGCACCAACCACAACTTATGCAAACGATACTGTAAATATTGCAGAAAAAAGCGGAACACAGGCAGATTATTCAATGCCGCAGAGAATTCAGCCAAAATCTGTAAAACCCAAAGATGAGGTCAAAACAATTGATCCAATCGGTCTTTTTTCTCCGGCAACAGGTTTAAGCTGGGAATCTTATCTTGAAACAAGACTTGATGCAGAACTTACACGAGCTGCGTCTTCTGAACAGGAACTTTCACTTATTCAGATTCGCACAGTAAACATTCCGCATAATCACCCATGCGCAAAAGAGATTGCGTCTGTTCTTATTGATACATTCAAATACCGCGACCTGCTTTTTGAATTTGGCGATGACAGCTACATTTGTGTTCTTCCGTCCGTAGATTTAAACAAAACACTTTCAATAAGCGAACGGCTTTATCAGGATTTGAAACAGGTTATTGCAAGCTTTAATCTTTCTAACCAGCTTGTAATCGGCATTTCAACACGAACTATGCGCCTTGTACAAGGCATTCGTCTTGTAAAAGAATCAATTGAAGCCGTAAGCAAAGCGCTTGAAGAACCGGAACTTCCAATTGTTGCTTTCAGAGTAAATGCAGAACGCTACAAGCAGTTCTTAACAGAAGAGCTCAAAAAAACAAACGTAAGCAATTATTGATTATTTTTAATCATCTACACAAAAACACAGCAAAGAAAATGCACCAATAAATTGAAATTTCAGTTTATGCGGTGCATTTTTTTTGAATATAATTTTAATCAAAGTCTGTAAAATCTGGAATATCATCAAAAGACGGTGAATCATCTTCATCTTCTTTTGTATTCTGGCTGTTTAATGAATCTGTTTTTGTATCTTTGTTGTTTTGAGTCTGATTTTCTTTATTCTCTGCACCAGTTTCTGCTTCTTTTGTGTCTTTCGAAGTTTCATTTTCAGCAGTTGAAGATTCCACAGGCGCAGGCTCATTTTCATCAGAATTCTTTTTGCTTTTAATTCTGTTTTTTATATTTTCAAGAGCTTCATCATTTCCAAAAAGCTTTTCGTATTTTTCAACGATACTTTCTGCTTCATCTAATTTATCAGAAGCAATAAGAACTTTTGCATAATTTTTATAAATATTTCCATCTTCTGGATTATCAAGCAAAAGACTTTCATATAAAGCTGCACCTTCGGCAACATTTCCAGACATTACTGTCGTATAAGCCAAAGATTCTTTTAATGTTCTGTTTTCTGGTGCTTTTTCAAGAAGTTCTGCAAAAAGCGCTTTTGCTTCGGGAAACTCTCTACATAAAGCTTTAGAACATGCAAGCTTATATGTCATTGCATCATAGTACTTTGGAGCTTTTCTTGCTTTATCGTAATATTCAGATGCTTTTTTATAATTTTTGCTTTCATAATAAGCATCTGCAATTGCAGCATATTCTGCACACTCGTTTTCTTTTCTTACGCTTCTCTCAAATGGAATTGCATGACAGATTTCAGCAAAGCAAAGAGAAAAAATAATTATGGCAAATGTACAGATTTTTCTATGCATTAAAGTTTTCCTAAAACAGTCTGTTCAATTTTTCTAAGCTGTGAACGATAAAGACCTGCAATATTAGAACCATAATCTGCAATAAGCTGAATTATATTTCTCGGAGATTCAGCTGTGTCGCAGCCATTAAGCCTGTCGCCTGCATCGCCCAAACCAGGCAGAATATAAGCAGAATTATTCAAAACAGGATCAAGCCACAAAGTATAAACCGAACAGCTGTCCAAAGCCCTTACAACTCGAAGTGCGCCTTTTAATGCAGCAATTACATTAAAGAAACGTATAGACTTCGGTTTTACGCCGTTTTCAATAAGATATTTAACGACTGTTACAAGAGAACCACCCGTTGCATTCATCGGATCTGCAAAAATCAAATCTTTGCCGTCAAGCTGTTCAAAGCTAAAAAATGAATTATCAAGATCAAGAACATATTCCATATCATTTTCATGCTTTGATTCGTCACGTTTGATTTTAAATAATGCAAAAGGCGTTACATAGCCATGAGATGAATATTCTTCAATTTCTTTTGACATAATCATCGAAGGCAGCAAAGCACCGCGCAGCATGACGCACATTACAGAATTTTCAATTTCATTGTCTATGTTTGGAATTTTATGAACAGCATACTGCTGAACAGGAATTGTAACAGGAGTTTTTACAACCAGATGATTTTTGCTTTCTGCATGAGGACCTGTATATGCTAAATTAAAAAGCATTTCATATGCCCGCTGAGAATAATACATAAAATCATTGTGGCTTGTTCTCGAATCGCGAAGCTTTGCAATAACACGGGAAGCTTCTGCATGAGCACTTTCTTCTGTTTCAAATGAATAAACTTTTAACTCCGGCACTTCATGACAGATTTTCTGCATCAAGTGACCAATTTCATCATAAACTTCAATAACTTTGCGTTCTTCATCTTTTAGCACAGATGAACCTGCATCTGATGATAAAATCTTAAAAGAGTCCTGTGCTTTTGCATAAAGCATATACATTTCATCAAGATAAGACTGATCCTTTGAAGTAAGATATCCATCCAATGATTCTGCTTTGAGAATAACCTTATTTGACATAGACTTTCTCCTATTGAAAAACTCAAAAAAACCGCTCGCACAACATAGCAAGCGGTTTCATCGTAAATATTGAATTTTCAAATGACTGCCCTAAAACTGCAATTATCAGTTTTTCTTGTCAGTCATCTTCGGTTCAAATTTATTTATCAGATTTGAAAGATCAACAACAAGATTTTTAATTTCAATCTGTTTATCGCTGCCGCCAATTACAGAAACAGCATTTTCTCTATTTGGTTTACCTTTATCTAAAGACTGAACAAGCTTATTCAAAACAAGCACATTCGGTCTTACAAATCTCTTATCAGACATCTCAAGAGTTGCATCAAGAGAATAAAGCATTCCGTTTTTCGGCTGGTCTTTAACACGAACCATTGAACCAAAAGCATAATCCAAAGGCAGCTTTACATTTGCACCAAGAAGCATTTTTACAGCAGTTTCTGTAGAAGCCAGATACCAGTCAATAGATTCACTATTCTGCGGCATGAACATCTTTGTATAAACAGACTGAGGCCAGTCAGGCTTATAAACTTCGCCTGCACGTGTTTTTTCCTGTGCAAGCAGCATGCCAGACAGATATTCTGTATCAGCAAAACAATAACCTGCAAGCGGAATGTCTATATAAAACCTTGCATTATTATTGTAATAATAGTTGTAAATCTTTTCTGCCTGTTCTTCCTGCACTTCTCTAAAACCATTTGAAGGTGTAAAGAGCATTGAATTATAAGATTCAGGGAAAGAACCTGTTGCAACAAACTGAAATAAAGGACTTTGACCTTCTACTGCAAGAAAATCAAGAGTACTTGCAAGATAAAAATTATCTGTCTTGTCAATAAGCTGCTTTAATGCAAAATCTGTCATTTTTGGTGCAAGCTTTTTAACTAAAGCCTGCAGCAATGTTTCGTTGCCTTCAACAGAAAAAGTCAAATACAAGTCTTTGTCAAAATCAAAAAACTCGTAAGGATGCGCAATGCGAATCTTCGGCTGTTCTGTTTCTGCTTTCGGCTGTTCAGTTTTTTTAGTCGATGAACAGCCTGTACAAATAATGCATGCAAAAGCAGCAGCACATAAAGAAGCAAAAAGTCTATTCAGTTTCATTTTATGCACGTTTCACCATCGCTTTCCAGATTTCTTCACCGGCAGCAATTTCTGTTCCGGCACATTTTTCGTCCCAGACAGTTTTTACAGCAAGAGTTTCGTTTGCAATAAATTCAGCAAACATATCAAAAGCTTTCTTTAATGTTGCAGAACCACCGGCTGTCAATTCAATTCTGTCTGTAACTTCAAGGCCAGACTCTTTTCTAAGATTCTGAACACCACGGATAAAGTCGCGGGCATAACCTTCAAGCTGCAAGTCTTCTGTAATTTCTGTATCAAGCGCAACAGTCAAAGTGCCTTCGTTGAGAACTTTCAAATTAGCCTTTTCGATGCGTTCAATAATAATCTTATCTGTGTTCAAATCGACAGCCTTGCCTTCAACATCAATTGAAATTACAGAACCGTCAATAATAGACTGAATTACATCAGCATCAAGAGCAGCAATCTTTACAGAAGCGGCCTTCATAAGAGGACCAAGTTCTTTTCCAAGAGTTCTAAAGTTTGCCTTTGCCTTGTATTCAACAAGCTCATATTCTTTTTCGTGGAAAACAACTTTCTTAACGTTCAATTCGTCACGGATAGAATCTTCCATTTCAAGAAGAACACGTTTTTCTTCAACATCGCGTGTTACAAGCTCAACACTCTTGAGAGGCTGGCGAATCTTTAAGTTATACTGATAGCGGAGGCTGCGACCCATTGAAACAGCTTTCTGAACTGTATCCATCTTGAATTCAAGAGCCTTATCGCGCATTGATTCGTTATAAACAGGATAATCTGCAAGATGAACAGAAAGTGCATCTTTTTCAAGACGAAGATTCTGCCAGATGTTTTCTGTAATAAACGGAATAACCGGAGCAGCAACAAGAGCAAAAGTCTTTAACGCTGCATACAGAGTTTCATATGCTTCGTGCTTGTCGCTGTCATTTTCGCTTTTCCAGAAACGGCGGCGGCTTCGGCGGATATACCAGTTGTTCATCTGATCAATAAATGAAACAATCGGATCAATTGCACGGCTCAAATCATAAGCTTCCATTGCATTTGTGGTGTCTTCAACCATTTTCTGCGTAACAGACAAAATCCAGCGGTCAAGAGGATTATCTGGAAGTGCAGCAGATTTGCCGCAGTTAAAATATTTGCCTTCGCACTGAACATTATCAATGTTTGCATAAGTAATGAAGAAACTGTAACTGTTCCACAGAGGAATAAGGATTCCTTTAAGAATGTCACGTACGCCGTCATCGCTGTATTTAAGGTCATCTGCTTTTACAGCCGCACTGTGCATCAAGAAAAGACGCAGAGCATCTGCACCAAACTGCTTGATTACAAGCGCAGGGTCTGTATAGTTTCTAAGGCTCTTTGACATTTTTTTGCCGTCAGAAGCAAGAACAAGACCGTTTACGACAACATTTTCAAATGCAGGTCTGTCAAAAAGAGCTGCAGCAAGAACTGTCAATGTATAAAACCAGCCGCGTGTCTGGTCAAGACCTTCTGAAATGAAATTAGCAGGGAAATGCTTTTCAAAATATTCTTTGTTTTCAAAAGGATAATGCTGCTGTGCATAAGGCATAGAACCAGACTCAAACCAGCAGTCAAGAACTTCTGGAATGCGCTTCATTGTGCCGCCGCATTTACATGGAATTGTAATTTTATCTACAAAATGTTTATGCAAATCTTCTGGATATGTACCAGAAAGCTCTTCAAGCTCTTTTCTGCTGCCGACACAAACAGATTCGCCACAATCTGGGCACTGCCATACAGGAATCGGATTGCCCCAATAGCGGTTGCGGCTGATTGCCCAGTCACGTGCACCTTCAAGCCATTTGCCGAAACGACCGTTTTTCAAATGATCCGGCTGCCATGTAATTTTCTGGTTTACGGCAACAATTTCATCCCTGATTTTTTCAACACGGACAAACCAGCTGCCGACAGCACGATAAATCAGCGGGCTTGAACAGCGCCAGCAGAAAGGATAAGCATGAAGAATCTGATCTCTCTTAACAAGCTTTCCTTCTTTTTTAAGACGGTCCATTACATCTTTATCGCATTCTTTTACAAACCGACCCTGATAATCAGGAACTTCTGCTGTAAATTTACATTCGTTGTCAACAGGACAAATCGTAGGAATGCCAGAACCTTTAAATACTTTATTATCGTCTTCACCAAAGCCAGGTGCTGTATGAACGATACCAGTTCCGTCTTCTGTTGAAACAAAGTCTGCATTAAATACACGGAAAGCACCATTATGCGGTTCTGTGCCGTCTTTGCCGTCATTTGGATTGTACAAATTTGCAAAATACGGGAAAAGCGGTTCGTAACGTGTATCAATAAGTTCAGCACCCTTCTTCTTCCAGACAATTTCGCATGCTGCAGGATCTTTGTAATATGCGCCAAGACGGCTTTCTGCAAGAATATAATATTCTTCTCCGTCATGAACTTTTACATAATCAATATCCGGACCCATTGTCAAACCGAGATTTGAAGGCAATGTCCATGGAGTTGTTGTCCATGCCAGAAGATATGTACAGCCGTTTGCCATATCAGGGTCTTTGGCTTTTGGACCAGCTTCTTTTACTTTGAAGCGGATTGTAATTGCAGGATCGTGAACATCTTTATAACCGCCCTGTGCAAGCTCATGGTTAGAAAGCGGTGTTGCACAGCGTGGACAAGTCGGCAGGATGTAATGACCTTCATAAATAAGGCCTTTATCCCACAAACTTTTGAAAACCCACCAGATTGATTCCATATAATCAGGGTTCATTGTCTTGTAGTCATGCTCAAAATCAACCCAGCGGCCAAGACGTGTAATAGTTTCCTGCCACTCTTTTGTATAGCGCAAAACGCTTGAACGGCAGGCTTCGTTAAATTTGTCTACGCCATATTTTTCAATATCAGTTTTTGAATTGAGGCCAAGTTCTTTTTCAATAAGGTTTTCAACAGGCAGACCATGACAGTCCCAGCCGAAACGGCGCTCAACTTTTTTGCCTTTCATCGTCTGATAACGAGGAATAATGTCTTTTATAGTACTTGGCAAAAAGTGACCAAAATGAGGCAGACCAGTTGCAAATGGAGGGCCGTCATAAAATACATATTCAGGACAACCTTCTCTCTGCGAAATAGATTTTTTGAAAATATCATTCTCTTCCCAGAATTTAAGGATTTTTTCTTCCTGTTCAGGGAAACCAACTTTAGGATCGACTGCTTCGTACAAAATATTCCTCCAAAAAAAGCATAAAAGCAAATGCTTACACTATTAAAACATAGTATGACATAAACATGCAATTTATTCCATAGGGTGAAGAAAGAATATTTTTTGCATTTGCCAGCTTGCGTGTTAAGAAATTACATCGTGTAATTTCGTAACTTGAAGTTTTGCTTTCACAAAACATCTCTGCTTGGTACGCGGTTATCGGCTGACGCCGATAGCGGCGAGATGTGTAAAGATTGTCATGCCGAATTTAGTTCGGCATCTCAAGAGTGGATAAGATTTGTACATTGATGAGACCCCGAACCAAGTTCGGGGTGACAGATTTACGTAAAACAGCTGAACCCAGCGGG
>JAZQNK010000108.1:0-4269 GCA_045627325.1 Treponemataceae bacterium
GCGAGGGAGAGACTTCTCCCTCCTGCTGCATCAATTCCTCTTTTCCTCTATGATAAACTCATGAACAAAATCGAACTTCATGATTCCATCATCAAAAACCGCAAATTATTTCTTTGTAAAGAAATATACTAACTCACCAAGAAAATTTTATGCTTAGCAGACTGGCTGCCTGCAGATAAATTAATTTTGCCGGAAATTGAAAAATTATTTGATTAAGATTAATTCAAATTCAGAAAAGGAATATATTGTTGAGAAATCAGATAATTATGAAGTAGGCAAAACCAAAACTGTAAAATATGACGGATAAAACCAACAAATTTTTGCAGAAATATTGTAGTATGACAACCATGAGAAAATCTCTTTCTGCACATTATCATCTGCCGGGGTTGTTCGAGTTTTATGAATTTTACCGCGCTTTTCTGCCGGTTTTCTTTGAGCACAGGGAATATTTTTATGACTGGTGCGATATCGGTTCTGTCTATGGTGCGCCTGCGGATTGTCTCTGGGGCGGCGGCCGCGTCGGCTTTGGCGACAACAACCCCGAAGATGTGCTTGATTTGATGAATGAATATAACATTTCGGCGCGCCTTACTTTCAGCAATTCACTTTTAAAAACGGAGCACCTTGCAGACAAAAAATGCAATGCGCTTTGTGCAATGTTTGAAAAAAGCGCAAAAATTAAAAACGGCGTAATCGTTCATTCAGACCTGCTTCTGGATTATATAAAAGCGCACTATCCGAATCTTTATTTTGTTTCTTCAACGACAAAAGTTTTAACCGGTTTTGATGATTTTGCAGGCGAACTTAAGCGGAGCGAATTTGAGTATGTTGTGCCTGATTTCAGGTTGAACAAAAGTTTTGAAAAACTGAACAGCCTTACAGAACCTGAAAAAAATAAAGTTGAGTTTTTGTGCAACGAATGCTGTGCGCCAGACTGCAGCGAACGGAAGCTTTGCTACGAAAACGTGAGCCGCAAAAATCTTGGCGAAAGCTGCATTGACCATGTCTGTGCTGCTCAAGACGGAAACGAGGGATACCGCTTTTCTAAGGCGATGCAGAATCCGCTTTTTATAGGCATAAACGACATTCAGAATGTTTATCTTCCGATGGGGTTTTCTAATTTTAAAATTGAAGGGCGAAGCTTAGGCAGTGCCATAATTCTTGAGTTTCTGCTCTATTATATGACAAAGCCTGAGTTTCAGCTTAATGTAAGGGAAAAAATCTATTTAGACAGCACTCTCGATTTGTTTTAACGTAAAGAGAGCAGGGCAGCCTGTTTTATTTGCGTTTTAGCTGCAGTTCCATGTTTCTTGAAGAAGCATAAATATAAAGAGTGTCGTCCTTTATTTTATAAGAATCTGAATTCATCAGCACGTCAAAAAACATGTCTTCAAATTCCATTTCTGAAATTTTGCCCATAAAGCCTGTGTTTTCCATGTCAAACGCATTAAAAGATTTGCCTTTAACTTTTGCTTTTGCACGATAAAGATTTATGCCTGCACAACCTTTTAATCTTAAAGTTTTGTCCTGCTGCAAGAATTCAATGTTTGATTTCATTACATTCTGCTTGATGCCGTCTTTTATAAGCACAGCTGTTTCCCAGTTTCCTTCTGGTGCTTTATGCTGTGCACAGCATGCAAAAAATAAGCATGCTGCAAAAATCAAGGCAATTAACAGATATTTTTTGTTTTTCTTTTTCATAATAGAAGCAATTATAGCATATTTTATAAATTGATGTGTGTAACTAAAAAATATAGTCATGCCGAATTTAGTTCAGAATCTGTACGCTATATATAGCATAGATGCCGAACTAAATTCGGCATGACAATTCTTTTTAGATACCCCAAAATCTTATTTGTCATCAATTTGCGGTGCTTTTAAAATTGTAATTTTTAAAGAAGATTCTACAAGTATAATTTGCAAAATCAAAAATGTAGATTATAATCTCAATTATAGAAGACTTGGATAGAGTATGTCTGAAATAAAACCTTATAAATATATTAAAGTCGGAACAATTATTCTTTTTGTTTTGTTTGTTACTTTTTTTATAACTGACAAAATCAATAATCGAAATGCTTATTTTGATTCAATAAAACTTACTGATGACTGGTCTGTTGATATTAATGGAACTGAATATTTAAATGTAAATCTGGAAAATTTTCAATTTAAAGCTGCCAATAAAGGTGATGTCATTACACTTTCAAGGTGTGTTCCAGACTGCACTTTTACAAGTCCTGTAATGATGCTTGTAATTTATCATGGTGCATTTGAAATTTATTCAGATGACAATTTAGTTTATGAATATGGCAATGAAACCATGAAAAAAGGAAAAATGCTTGAATCCGGTTATAATTGGGTTCAGCTTCCTTCTGACATTGGAAATAAAAATCTCCGCATTGTCGTAAAATTCAATGAACCTAAATCGCAGTCTAACTTTACTGTTCCAGTAATTTCAGAAGCTTCTTCTGCTTTTAAATATTTTATTTCAGATAACCTTTCTTATATTTGTATTGGTGCGTTTTTGTTTGTGTTTGGTGTCTGCATTATTATTACTGCAGTGCTTCTTAATATTTTTGATAATGACATTACGCTTCTTATCTATACAGGAATTTTTTCTGCTTTAATTGGGCTTTGGATTATCTGCAATAAAGGAATAATCAATTTAGTTTCTGATAACCGTATTCTAAATATGTGGATTGAATACTTTACACTGTACGCTGCACCAATGCCAATTATTTTGTACATATATAAACTTCGAAAAGAGGAACATAAGTTTCTTTTTTTCCCGCTTAGAATCCTCTTGGTTTGTAATGTGCTGTTGATTGCAGTTACGCTTGTTTTGCATTTCGTAAACATTTTACATTTTCCAGTTATTCTTACTGCATATCATATGCTTATTTTAATTACAGTTTCTTTCTTTATTTTTTCAAGCATTTATCTGCAGATGAAAAGAATAAAAATTGAAGAAAATATTCTTCTTATTGGAATTATCCTGCTTGCAATTACTGCTGCCATAGACATCGCATTTTTTAATTTAGGAAAGTATATTAATCCTGTTTTTGTTAATCTTGTTGGAATTTCATGTATAGGCAGTCTGTTCCTTATTATCAGTATGCTTTTTAGCTTTGGTTTGAGTATGTATAAAAATATGTCTTTCAAAATTGAACAGGCTACATTAATAAACCTTGCTTTTACAGATCCTCTTACAAAACTTTCAAACCGAGAAAAATTATTCAGAACCATCAGCGAACTTATTAAAGCTGGCAGAAATTATGCAATCATCAATTTTGATGTAAATCATCTTAAACAAAATAATGATAAATACGGTCACCAAACCGGCGATGCAATGCTTAGAGATTTTGCAACTGTATTAACTGGTTCTTTTAAAAATGCCGATGTTGTTGCCCGTGTTGGCGGCGATGAATTTTATATTTTATATGCTGATCCAAAAGCAGAACAAATTGAAAAAGCATTAAAAGATTACGAAATTAATCTTGCAGATATAAATAAAGAAGATAAAATCTATTTTCTTGCTGCAGCATATGGCGTTGCTTACAATACTGAAGTGCCAGATGGAAATCAGGATGATGTTGTGCAGCTGTCTGATAAACGTATGTATGCAATGAAATCAAAGATGTAATACAGTGAGCAAAAAATGACATACGCACAAATCCAGCAAACTGCAAAAGATACAATTCAATTTGCACGACAAAATATTCATGCAGGAATGACTCTTAAAGAAGTCCGTGAGCTTTGCGAAAAAAAACTTCTGGAACTCGGCGCAGATTCTTTCTGGTACTGGGATGTCGGCGCTTTTGTTTTTGCGGGCGATGAAACTACAGTTTCTATTTCGGGAACTCAGTATAAAACAAGTGACAGAATTATTGCCCAAAACGATATTATCACCATAGATTTAAGTCCGCAGAACAATAACATCTGGGGAGATTATGCACGTACTTTGGTTGTTCAAAATGGAACTGTAGTTGCTGATGACGAAATTGCAAACCCTGAATGGAAACGCGGCGTAGAAATGGAAAAAATGCTTCACCGCCAGATGTTGCAATTTGTAACTCCACAGACAACTTTTGAAGAACTTTATTTTTACATGAACGACTTTATCCAAAAAAGCGGATATATCAATTTGGATTTTATGGGCAACCTTGGTCATTCAATCGTCACAAAAAAAGATGACAGAATCTACATTGAAAAAGGAAATAAACAGCACCTTGGAGATGTTGCGTATTTTACGTTTGAACCGCATATCAGTCT
>JAZQNK010000109.1:0-20547 GCA_045627325.1 Treponemataceae bacterium
ATAACCAATGTTACAGGTCCCAGTACGAACTTGTTTTCATCCCGTTTGCGGGCTGCTGTTTCTGTTATTTTTGAAACAAGTGGTATTGTATATCCCTTTAATCGTAAGGTTTCTGCAAAGGAATAGAAAAATAATGCAAAAACCAATCCGCAGATTACAGGATAATATGCATATCCAAGCAGCAATGGAATTATACTTGAACATATGTGAATGGTTTTTCTGAATAATTCCTTTAAGATGCTGTTAAGACGCTGTTTTAATATAATTCCGTATTGTATATCCTGCATTTTACAAACGTTCCTTATCGGTCAAAGTTTTTGAAATATCAGTATATATAGCTGGCTCATATTCTGGAATATTATGAGTTACATATTTTATATTCTGTTCAGCAAGATTACTGCCAGGAAGACGAACCATTGTCTGCTGATTTCTTGTAAGTGCATCCCATGCACGCATTGATTCTGCCATATAAACCATTGCAAGAGCATTTTGGTTACTGTCGCCTGTACGGAACGAAAGCTTGCCAAGCGTTACACCGAAATTGTTAGTTGCTTTCATATAATTCTCAACGAGATCAGCATCTTCAGCCTGAACCTGCGGGAAAAGAAGTCCTTTCTGGGCTTTATATTTAGCAAACACATCAACAAAACGCTGATAATAACCTTGTGCAGCGAAATTATCGTCTCGCAAAGACAAAGTATTTGCAAGAGAAAGAAGCAGATGCAAATCTGTACCGTTTTCTTCTGCTGAAGCAATAAACGAAGCTAATGCATCAATGTAATTCTTCTTGCCGTACTGTATATAACCAATACGATAACGTATAGAAGAAGTGTCATTATCATATTCAACAGCATGAAGATAGTTACGCAATGCATTGTCATTGTCGCCAGATATAAAATAGTCAAGATCTGCCATGTCAGCATACAAAAGACCTATTTCTTTGCCAGCTTCAAGACTGCTTGCATCTTTTTCTGCTTCAAAAAGCGAAATTCCTTTTACATAAATTTCTTCAGACTTCAAATATTCCTGCTGATCCGTATACAATTCACCAAGCAATCGATACGTATCAATATTTTTAAGTATGCGGCTCTTTGTTTTAGTTTTTGCTTTTGCAAAAACATCAAGAGCATATTCAAGCTGGCTTTGCGCCTTAGAAATATCCGCAGTATAAATGAAATAACGTGCGTAATTATAATATGCTTCCGGCACAGTCGGATCTGCAACAATTGTACGTTCAAGCAAAGCACGGACATCTTCAATGTAAGCACGAAGATATTCTTCTGCCGGAGTCAATTCACCATAAAGCTTGTCGAGCAAATAGCTGCTCAATTCAAGAATATCAGGTGCACTCAAAGCCTGAATCTTCTTTGGTCCAAGTTTTTTATCCGGATAGAAATGATTCTTGAGCGGCAAAACTTCGCGCAAGTTATCTGTACGGATATAATATTTAAGCATCTTTGCAAGATACGGATCTGACTGACCGTACAAATCAAGCACTGTTTCATATTGTGCACGGGCAAGCTCAAATTTTTCAGGGTCTTCATTGCAAGCCCATTCAAGATAAATATCGCCAAGAAGCAGCATTCCATCCGGATCATTAATAAATCTGTCAAGAACCTTTCGGCGGACAATCTCTTCTGCTTCTGAATATTTAAACTCGTCATACAGTTTCATTTCTGCATATTCAAGACCACCGCGTTTATCTTTTGGGAAGAAGAACAATATCCATTCATACATCTGGCTTGCACGTTCATATTGTCTCTTTTCGCGATAACCCTGTGCATATTTAAAGAACCAGCTCTTTTTCTTCTTAAAATCTGTAGCTGCAATAAATTTCTCTTCTGACAGAGGGTAATATTCACCTTCAAGAAGAGTATAACCTTCTTTATAAAGCAGTTCTGCACGAACAGGATCGTACACAAAAGTCTTTCCAAGGAAGAGTGTTGAAGCAGCAAGAACAAAAATAAACAGACAAACCGCAATAAATGGAATAATTCTGTTTTTAAGCTGATATTCCGTTGTCTGCTTATAAGCTTCGTATTGTGCAGCCGTTCGTTTTTCGTAATTTCTCGGAACATCAATAACCTTGTCAATCATCTTGCCGACATGATTTGCAAGCTGACGAACAGGGGTCTTTTTGATGACCATGCGGACAAGCTTTACATTCTCTTCTTCTGTAAACTGATCTTCGATAAGAAGTTTTTCAATTTCAACACGAAGATTCAGTGGATAATAATTTAAATTCTCTATAAATTTCTGATATTCATCATTTGAGAACTGTCCGTCGACAATGTCCTCTTCTTCACTTTCAGTTGATTGCTTTTTCTTTACAGGAGCAACAACTTCAGTAACATCAGAAAATCCTGGAATACTGAAATCATCAGCTTCATCTGAAGCTGCTTCAGGTTCAGGTTCTGTATCAAAACCTTCAAGTTTAAAGCCAGAAGGAGCATCATCTGCCGACGGTTCCTCAGCAGGTTTATTATCTGCAGCTGGCATTTCAAAACCTGCTTCGTTATTAAGATTCATATTTACTTCAGGAGTTTCATCCAACCCCTTGTTTGAATCCAGTTTGTCATCAAGATCAAAATCAGGAAGGTCAAGCGAATTTGAATCTAAAGAAAAATCTGAACCGGCAGAATCTTTGTCTGCAGAAGAGTCAGAAGCTTTTTCTGTTGTATCAGTCTTTGCAGGTTCACCACCTGCAGAGAAATCATCACCAAAATCAGGAAGGTCAAAATCGTCTGATGATGAACCGGCTGCATCAGCTGTACTAGACGTGTCATCGCTCATGCTTCCAAAATCAGGCATTTCAAAGTCATCTGTTGATGCACTGCCTGCATCGGCTGCACCAGACGTGTCATCGCCCATGCTTCCAAAGTCCGGCATTTCAAAGTCATCTGTTGATGTACTGTCTGCATCGGCTGTACCAGGCGTGTCATCGCCCATGCTTCCAAAGTCCGGCATTTCAAAGTCATCTGTTGATGTACTGCCTGCATCGGCTGTACCAGACGTGTCATCGCTCATGCTTCCAAAATCCGGCATTTCAAAGCCATCTGTTGATGTACTGCCTGCTGTATTTGCAGAAGAATCAAAAGCTTCTACGACAGGCTCTTCATTCACATCAGGCAAATCTCCAAAATCAGGCAGATTTTCAAAAGCATTTGCTTCTGCAGGTGCCGGCGAAGGTTCAGCTTCAGACGATTCTGGAACAGAATTGCTTGTATCAACAGAACCATCTATATTGGAATTCAAAAGAGCATCTATATCTATTTCGCCATCTTCAGTTGTTGGTGTCGAAGAAACACCATTATCAGCAGCTGCAGAATCACCTGCATTTTCAGCAGAAACGTCATCCTTTTCTGCAACAGGCAAACCATAGAGAAAATCTTCAGAGTCATCTTCTTCTTTTGCATTTTCAGGGAAAGGCAATGAGTGAATTTTTTCTCCACGAGCTGCGCGAACGGTGGCTTCATTACCTAACGACTGTAGATTGTTAACAAATTTCTTTAACTGCTTTAATCCGGGCATACTATCTGATTTTATCCCTTAAAAAACGAAATAACAAGGCAAAACGCGACTTTTGCAGTGCACACTCTTGTCCAAAAGCACTTTTAATTATTTAAAGCTTTCAAAAGCATTCACTAGAAAAGCTTCAAATAGATTTTAGTACTTCCTCGTTTTATCATCGGAGGAAAATAAGCCCGCCTTAACCTTTATTAAAAGAATAAAATAAACTATCATTAAAATATGTCATTAAATTGCAAAGAAATTGATGCAGTGCTTCAAGAACTTACACTTGAAGGCACTTTTATACAGCAAATTGTGCAGCCGACATTCGACAGCATTGCTTTTTATCTGTATGGACAAGGCGAATCGCAGACAATACTTGTCTGTCTTGCCCCAGGCGCATGCAGGCTGCACACAACACAAAAAAAGATTCCCCGAAACGACAAACCGCTTCGGTTCATGGAATTTCTCCGTTCAAAAATAAAAGGTGCCCGCATAAACAGTGCAAAACAGCTCGGTCAGGAACGAATCGTTAAATTTGAGCTTTCGCACGGCGAAGAATTTTTTAATATGTACATCCGGCTTTGGAGCAATGCGGCAAATATAATTGTAACAAATCCACTGGAAAAAAACAAAGATGAAAAAGAACTCATTCTTGATGTATTTTTCAGACGCCCCAAAAAAGATGAAATTACAGGCGGTTTTTATAAACCAGAACTAAAAACAATTGAAGACAACACAAATAATGCAAAACCGCAGAAAATTTTTGAAGTGCGCACATTTGCAGAACTTGAAAATTCAGAAAATCTTTCATTCAACCGTAAAGTTGAACTCTGGTACACAGAACATGCAGATTCCCTTTCAAGAGCATCTCTTCTGCAACAGGCTGAAAAGCAGTTTAATTCGAAATTTTCAAAACTGCAGAATGCAATTGAACGGCTAGAAGCAAAACGCAAGATTTTTTTAAATGCCGAACAATGGAAACACCAGGGCGATCTGCTGCTTACATACGGTTATCTTATTGAAGAAGCTTCGTCAAAAGGTCAAAATTTCATTGAATGCCAAGATTATGATTCTGGCGCAACTGTAAAAATAAGCATTGACCCCAAGAAAAAAGCACAGGAAAATGCACAGGTCTTTTACGAAAAATACAAAAAAGCAGTTTCAGGGCTTGAAGAACTAGAATATGACATAAAAGCATCAAAATCTGAGCTTGCAAAACTTGCTGCTGATTATGAAGAACTGAAAGCAGAAAAAAATCCGCTGATAATACAGCAGAAACTGCATAAACAAAACACACCGCGACAGCAGATTGAAAAAAAACATCCGGGCTTGGATTTTGTAATAAACGGCTGGCATATTCTGGTTGGGCGCACAGCTGCAGAAAACGATGAACTGCTGCGGCATCATGTAAAAGGACAGGACTGGTGGCTTCATGCAAGAGACTGGCCGGGCGGTTATGTTTTTATCAAAAATCAAAACGGAAAATCTGTGCCACTAGACACACTTTTAGACGCAGGCAATCTTGCACTTTTTTATTCAAAAGGTCGAAAAGCCGGCAAAGGCGACCTGTATTACACACAGGTAAAGCATCTGCGCCGTGCAAAAAATGCACCCAAAGGCACAGTTTTGCCGTCTAACGAAAAAAATCTTTCTATAAGCCTTGATAAAGAACGATTAAAACGCATTGAAACACAGCAAAAAAATGCCGACGGCACACTTCTGCTATAAAAAACTCCAAAAAAATCAATTTTTTTCAAAAAAATATAAATTTTTTTGTAACCTTTTATTTCGATGATGTTTATTTTAGTGTATTTGCAAGCAAGAAAGATATAAATGTTATTTTTGATGAAGCCCGCAACTGGTTCACTCCTTTACCCGGTTGCGGTTTTTTATTTTAAACGGAAAAGACTTTCAAAACAACTCTCTTTATGGTAGGCTAAAAACATGAAACGAGCATTAACAAATATTCTTGTAACAGGTGGAGCCGGTTTTATCGGTGCAAACTTTATTCATTATATTTTTAATAAAACAGATTTTTCAGGCAGAATAATCAATCTTGATGCATTGACATATGCAGGCAATCTTGAAAGCCTAAAAGACATCGAAGCAAAATACGGCATTTCTTCCTGCAAAAATAACGCAAGATATATTTTTGAACATGCAGACATTACAGACAAAGATGCAGTTCAACGAATTTTCAAAAATTATGACATTGATACAGTCGTACATTTTGCAGCAGAATCTCATGTTGACCGCTCAATTTTAGGACCAGAAGCATTTGTAAAAACAAACGTTTTAGGCACTTTTAATCTGCTTGAAACTGCAAGGAATTTCTGGAAAAAGCAAGATGGAACAATCCGAGACGATGTGCTTTTTCACCATATAAGCACAGACGAAGTTTACGGTTCACTTGGCGAAACAGGCTATTTTGAAGAAACGACACCTTACGATCCTAGAAGTCCATATTCTTCAAGCAAAGCTTCAAGTGATCATCTTGTAAGTGCATATTCACATACATACGGTCTGCCGACAACACTTTCTAACTGTTCAAATAATTACGGTCCGTTTCAGTTTCCAGAAAAACTCATTCCATTGATGATTCTCAACATGATTAACGGAAAACCGCTGCCGGTTTACGGCGACGGCAAAAACATAAGGGACTGGCTTTACGTAGAAGACCACAACAGCGCAGTCTGGACAATAATGAACAAAGGCAAAACCGGCGAAAAATATAACATCGGCGGCGAAAATGAATGGGAAAATATAAAGCTTCTAGAAAAGCTCATTGAACTTGTAGCTGCAGAAACCAAAAAGGATTCTGCCAAAATCAAGGAAACAATCAAATGGGTTCAAGACAGACCAGGCCATGACCGCCGCTATGCAATCAACTGTAACAAGTTAAAAACAGAACTTGGCTGGAAACAGTCACATACATTTGAAGAAGGTCTGCTGAACACAGTCAAATGGTACCTTAACAACCCTGAATGGATTGCACATGTTCAAAGCGGAGAATATGCAAACTGGATTAAAAATAATTACAGTAACCGCTGATTAGCATAAAAATTTGATTAAATATTAAAAGGCTGGCTTTTCAATTTTCAATTTAAAGCCGGCCCTTTTTTGTGAACTGCCGATTTATTTTTGCATAAATCAAGTGCTTTTTATAGGAATACATGATATGCTTTGCTTATGTTTGAAATAAGAGTTGAAGCAGAATTTGCTGCTGCGCATTTTTTGCGCGATTATCATGGAAAATGTGAAAATCTGCATGGACACAATTATAAAGTTTACGCACATGCACGAGGAGCAAACCTGAATGAAGGCGGAATGCTTGTTGATTTTGGCATATTAAAAGGCACGCTTCGTAAAGTATTAGAAAAACTGGATCATTCAAATTTAAATGACCTGGTTGAAGAAGGCAAATTCATCTTTGACCAGAACCCAAGTGCAGAACGAATTGCACAATACATTTTTGAAAAAATAAAACAGGAGCTTCCAGCCGCACCGCTTTATGCCGTTGATGTTTTTGAAACTTCAACAAGCCGCGCCCGCTACATAGCAGACTAAGGCAACAATATAGAACTGCTTGCTGTAATTTATAATCAGCAGAAAATTCATTTCCTTGAAGAACGGGCTTTGCGTGCAGGCAGTTCGTCATACATTTCTTTTACCATCTGCACAAGTTTTTCTCTGTCTTCAAGAATCGTCACCGGAAGCATTGGCTTTGCACCTTCATACGGAGACTTTGGTTGTGCCTCCGGCATGTAACGGCTGCTTACAGATGTTATTTTGACCATAAACCCGTCTTCGTATATTCCGCCGAAAATTCTTTCGCGATAATAAAAAATATATCCACCCATCATCGGAATACTTCTGACGTCTCTGCCAAGTTCATCAAGCTGGTCGTGTACAAACTCTGCAAGCTCTTTTGTGCCGTTCATCATTTTTGTCCGCCTCCAAGATTTGCAAGACGTTCTGCAATATTTTTTTCAAATTCTTCATCGGAAAACTTCGGGTCACGAGTTTTTTTCCAGACATCGCATGGAACTTTCGGACATTTTCCGCAGTCTTTTAAATGTTCTTTTGTTTTGCAGCATTCATAGATTGCACAACCGTCAGGAGAATGGAACACTTTGCCTTTGTGTGCATTGCAGCCTGAACACATTTTGCCGAAGCAGTAGCATGACGAACAGTCTGTTCCGCATAAAGATAAAAGGTTTTTCTTATACTGCATAAACCATTCTTCAACGATTTCTTTCGGATGTTGTGTAAGCTCCGTTACTTCATCTACAGATTTGCCTTCTGCAAACAATCTTGAACCTACGCTTATCATGCTCTCGCCTATTTCGATAATATGTCCATCCGGATCGAAAATACGTATTCCCCGCTGGAGCCACGGAAAAGTTTTTGCTTCATGCAGAAGTTCAACTTCAGGGTGTTTTTCCAAAAGTGCAAGAAAAGAATCAAAATCTTCTGTGTCAAAATAAATTTCCATGTTATGTGAACGAGAAATAATTTTATCACGCGAAAAATATGCAATCTTTTCAAAGTTTTCCTGAAGCACAAGCCCGCATGTAAGTGTTTTATTCCAGCCTAAATCAACTGCGACATCCTGATTAAAAATCTCTTTGTAAAATTTCAGAGACTTTTCCATGTCACTCACAGAAAGCAGTGTACATTCAAATTTCATAATCAGCTCCGGTAAAAAAAATGTTTCATTCTGTTTTGATTTTATCAGACAAGATTTTTTCTTTCTTGTAAAAATGCGACATCATGTTTTGCAAGCTGCAAAGCTTCTTTGATATTCATCGTATGATAATGCTTGAATTCGTGCAGAAGATGCGGCTGGTCTGCATAGCCGTATTTGTCAACGGCATCAAGCACATTAAATTTCTTATCTGAAAGAATATCTTTCCAGAGATTCTGATAACGTACAATCGAACAGAACTTTTTTGGACTAAGTGCAGCATATTCAGAAAATATCCTCTCAAGCTGCCGGACACTCATTGTGCTGTTTTGTGCAAGTTCCGTTATTTCAATGCAGCCGTTCCGCATGAGTATGTCATTTATACAGCAGTCAAGATTTTCATGCACTCTTATCCGTTCAAGTCTTTCACAAAGAATTTTCTGAACAAAATCGATTTTGCTCTTCAATGTAGTAAGCTCAAAAAGCCTCGGGCGAAGAAGCTTATCAAGCCATGCAAAATGTGCACGCACATCGTAATACCCGTTTACAGTGCCAAGAAGAGAATCTTCTGCAAATTTGTAAACGCTCCACGCAAAAAAACGGATGCCGAACATGCTTACTTCATGTCCGCCTGCAAAACTGGAACCCGAACAAAAACTTTCATCATTTACTGCACAGAAATTGCCCGAAATTGTGTTTGTGCTATAGTCAATGTCGTAAATTATGTCAGCACACAAGTCCGGCACAACAAGGTCAGAAGTTTCTGCATGTTCAGAAACTTCCATAACATACGGCTCAACACTGCCCCAGAAACAGTGTATGTAAGGCGACAGAGCTGGGCACGGCAGAAATTCCTGATATGCTCTGTTACAAGAAAAAGGTGTTGCTGTCATTGACCGGAAAGTCACAATGCGGTTCATAAATCATATTTTATTACATGTCTGAATAATTATAAAGAATAGTTTCAAAACAGCTACGTTTTTTGGAGTGTGTCAGATAAGTTTCAATCTCAAAAAAAACTGCATCGACAGACTATGGCATTCCTTTACGCAAACGAATTCCGACTGCAAAACCTTTAACAAAAAAATCCGAACGCTATGCACCGAGACTGCAACTTTGTCAAGTTCAATTTACTCACAAAAATTTTCATTTTCTTAAAGGACGGGTTTTGCAGGCAGTTCGTCATACATTTCTCTTATCCTCTGCACAAGGTTTTCTCTGTCTTCAAGAATCATCTCTGGAAGCATATGTTTTGCACCTTTATACGGAGGCTTGGGTTCTGCCTCCGGCATGAAACGGCTGCCTGCAGATGTTATTTTGATCATAAACAGTACGCAAAATCAACAAACTCGCCGCAAGCAGCGAGATATGTTGTTCTTAATAAGTGGTTGCAGTCGGGTTTAATCCCCTTGTTACGACGCAAACGTCGGATATTAAACCCTCCGCACGAATAAAAAAATGCACCTCCTAAAATTGAACTTTATTTGGTCAACTTTAGGGGTGCACTGCAAGACAAACAGCTTTTTGTTTCTAATTAATTTCTGTATAAAGACGGCGAACAGGAATATTCTGTGCATCAAGGTCTTTTTTAATTCCTTCAATTGTATAATCTCCAGAATGAACCATTGATGCAATCAAAGCTGCATCAGCTTTGCCTTTTGTAAGCACATCAGCAAGATGTGCTGTTGTTCCGCCACCGCCAGAAGCCACAACAGGGACACTTACAGCATCTGCAATCATTTTTGTAAGAGTAAGTTCATAACCGGCTCTTGTTCCGTCGGCATCCATTGAGTTTAAGACAATTTCGCCGGCACCAAGTTCAACAGCGCGAACAGCCCACTCTTTTGCATCAAGATCCGTTTTTACACGGCCTCCGTTAATATAAACACGATAACCACTTGGACAAGCCGGATCTTTTTTTGCATCCATGCCAAGCACAATGCACTGGTTGCCAAAAACACGGGCACCTTCTGTAATCAAAGACGGATTTTTTACAGCCTGTGAATTCAAGCTGATTTTTTCAGCTCCGGCAAGAATTGTTGAACGAATATCGTCAAGAGACCCAATGCCGCCGCCTACACAAAACGGAATAAAAACTTGAGAAGCAACGCGATGAATCAAATCAAGTATTGGACCGCGGCCTCTTGCAGAAGCAATGATGTCATAGAAAACAAGTTCATCAACGCCCTGACGATAATACTCGGCTGCCATTTCGACAGGGTCACCGACATCAACATTATTTAAAAACTGCACACCTTTTGTCGTGCGCCCATCTTTTACATCAAGGCAAACAATTATACGCTTTTTTAACATTAGTCATCTCCCTGAGCAACACAGAAGTTTTTTAACAGACGCAAGCCTGGTTCACCAGATTTTTCCGGATGGAACTGGCAGGCTACAATTGAACCATGCCGGATAACAGCTGGAACTTTTATGCCATACTCACAGAATGCACGCACATCATTCCAGACAGCAGGTTCAATTACATAAGAATGTACAAAATAAAAAGCTGTTCCATCTGTAATTCCTTTGAAAATCTGCTCTTCCCTGCAATGAATGTCATTCCAGCCCATATGAGGAATTTTTAAACCATCGGTAGGAATGCCTTCTCTGTCAAAAATATTTTTAAAATGAGTGATTTTTCCGGGAACAAGACCCAGGCAATCAGTGTCCCCTTCTTCAGAATGTTCAAAAATAATCTGAGAACCAAGACAGATGCCCATGATAGGAGTCTGTGCCTGTGCATGTTCTTTTAAAAACATATCAAAACCAGTTGATTTCAGCTGCTTCATTGCATAAGCCGCATCACCAACTCCCGGAAAAATAAGTCTGTCTACATTTTTCAAATCTTCAGGCTTTTTTCCAAGAATATATGGAATAGCCATTGATTCAAGCGCCATTTCTACGCTTTTAATGTTACCTGCATTGTAATCGATGATACCAATCATTGTGTGTCCATAAAGAAAAATTATAATTTATCCGATAATTATGATATGAATTTTACTGAAGTTCAAGACGTAATACAGGGTGTTTTCACAGATTTTCGCGTTATTTTATGCACTATTTTTGTAATAGCATATCTTGATTTGATTGCTTATATCGTAAACTATCAAAAAAAGCCAAAGAAAGTAACCAAAAAGAAGAGTAAACCAGTTGTACAGCCAGCTGAAAAAACTGAAAATACAGAAACTCCGGCAGAAGCACCTGCAGAAGAAGCAACAGCAGAATAAAAACCTTCATGGGTCTTGGCATTTTTTTTATTTTGAACTAAAAATAAGCTAACCTTTATAAGAAAACCAGAGAATACATCTATAATGTTCTCAATAAAAGCACTAATATTTAATTTATATGTATTTATCCAAATTTTGAATATTATCTGAACAACAAGAAATATTTTTTTTTGTGATTATTATACCAACCCTAAATTGAAACAATAAGGACAAACCTTTTATGAAAATACTTTACGACAGTCAGATTTTTGATATGCAAAAGACTGGAGGAGTTTCCCGGTATTTCGTCGAAATAATCTCAAGATTAAAAAAATTTGACATTAATTATGAACTGCCATTAACTTATTCAAAAAATATTTATCTGAAAGAAGAACCTTTGACAGAATTGAATAATTCTGAATTAAAATATTTATATGAAAATTTTCTACCGTCGATGCAGTTTCGAGGCAAAAGAAAACTTTGGAGTTTACGAAATAAAGTTTTCCACAAAGATTTTATGACAAATCGCCAAAGAACTATACAAGCCCTCAAGCAACAAGATTTTGATATATTTCACACAACTTATTATGATCCATATTTTCTAGATTATATCGGGGAAAAGCCTTTCGTTTTAACAATTTATGATATGATTCATGAAAAATTTCCAGAAATGCTTTTGGATATTAACACTATAAGAAACAAACAACTTCTTGCAGAAAAAGCAAGTAAAATTATCGCTATTTCAGAGAATACAAAACAAGATATTATTGACATCATGAAAATTCCAGAAAATAAAATTGATGTCGTATATCTTGGAGATTCAATTCTTGAAAAAAATCAGCAGGAAAAAAATCAATTCGGAAAATATTTTCTTTTTACAGGAAACAGAAATGATTATAAAAACTTTTATTTTATGCTGCTTTCTTTATCAGACTTTTTAAAAACAAATTCTGACGTAAAAATTGTCTGTACCGGTTCAAACTTTACAGACTGGGAATCAGAATTAATAAAAGAACTTGGTCTATCCACTCAAGTAATTCATCACTTTTTCAAAGATAATAATGAAATGTATTGGCTGTACCATAATGCAATTGCTTTTATTTTTCCTTCTTATTACGAAGGATTCGGAATCCCAATTTTAGAAGCATTTTCTGCTGAATGTCCTGCCATTCTGGCAGACGCTTCTTGTTTTAGAGAAGTTGCGGATAATGGAGCCTTATATTTTGACCCTAAAAACAAGCAGCAATTAACAGAATGTTGTGATAAATTGCTAAAAGATTTATCATTCAGACAAGAGATTATATCAAAAGGAAAAGAGATTTTAAAAAAATTTTCATGGGAAAAGACAGCAGAAGAAACTATGAAAATTTATAAATCTATTTTGGAGTAAATTGTGAAGAAAGCCCTAATTACAGGAATAAATGGCCAAGATGGTTCATATCTGGCAGAATTATTATTGTCAAAAGGTTATGAAGTCTACGGAGTCGTAAGAAGGGCAAGTATTGAAAATTCCCAAAAGATGGAAAATATTGCCCATCTTCTTAATCGAATAAAAATTGTAACATGCCAGCTTGATAACAGCCTTTCTGTTTATAAGCTATTTAATGAAATAAAACCAGATGAATGCTACCATTTGGCAGCATCAAGTTTCGTAAGCTTTTCTGTTGAAGATGATTTATCGATAATGATGAATAATTTTACAACTACACATAATATACTTTTAAGCGTTTTGGAAATATGTCCGTCTTGCCACATTTACTTTGCAGGCTCAAGTGAAATATTTGGAAACGCAACAGAATACCCACAATCAGAAAAAACAACATACAATCCACGTTCTGTATATGGAATATCAAAATTATCAAGCCATTCACTTATAAAAAACTACAGAGAACGTTTTAACCTTTTTGCCTGTACAGGTTTTACATATAATCATGAATCACCAAGACGAGGAAGGACATTTGTAACAAGAAAAGTAACATCTGCGGTTGCAGATATTGTTCATGGCAAACAAGATTTTATTGAACTTGGAAATATCCAGGCAAAACGTGACTGGGGATATGCTCCTGAATATGTACAGGCAATGTATCTTATGCTGCAGAATAAAGTTCCAAAAGATTATGTTATTTCAACAGGAATTTTACACACTGTAGAAGATTTATTAAAAATTGCGTTTAATGTTGTCGACTTAGATTATCACAAATATTTAAAAATCAATGAATCTTTTATCCGTCCCGGCGAAGAAATTCCTTTAGTCGGAGATTCTTCGTTAATCTACAAAGACCTCGGATGGAAAGCAAAAAAGCCATTTAAAGAAATCATAGAGGAAATGGTTCGCTGTGATTTGAAATAAAAAAGACCGCTAGAAATTATTTTTAGCGGTCTTTTGATAATTTTCTGCCAAAGCAAAAACGTCTTTATTGATTCAAAATTGTTATTTCTACACGTCTGTTTCTTGCACGACCTGCTTCTGTTCTGTTTTCTGCAATCGGCTGTTCTGCACCAAAACCTTTTGAGAAAATGTGATATGCATCTTTTACGCCAAGCTCAACTAGATATGCAGCAACAGCCTGTGCTCGTTCTTCAGACAGCTGCTGTCTTGATTCAGCAGAACCAGCAAGTGCCGTGTGTCCGGAAACAAGCAAATCGTTGTCAGGATATGCCTCAAGAATTTTTGCAATTTTTTCAAGCTTGCGCTTTTCGCTTTCCTGAAGGACAGCTGAATCGGCTTTAAACTGAATGTTTTCGATACTGATTGTAATTCCTTTTTCTGTTGCAGAAACCTGTGTATTATCAATGCCAAGGTCTTTCAATTTGTTTTCAACTTCTGTAACAACAATTTCTGGTTTCATGCGTACCAAATCTGCAACTTCTGCATGCGCTGTTCCCTCAAAAACAGCAGTTATTCCGCTTATGGTTTCAATTACGATACGGAATTCTTCATCATAAAATTCAATTGCACCGTTTTCAGCATTCCAATATATAGTCTGATTAGAAAATCCCATCGTGTTATATGGATAATCAAGTGACACATCAACAGGACGCTGTTTATTCACAAAATTCATTGTATATTTAGCAAGAATTTTATGAAGCACTTTGCCATTAACCTTTTCTGGTCCAACATAAGTATATTTAACAGTAAAAGGAACTTTAAAAGGCGTTTCAAGATCAAAACCACGTCTCAAATCATGGGCTTCTTCTCCATCGGCTGTCCATGTATCACCTGGCTGCAAGTCTTTATCTGGGAAGATCGGAACATCTCTTACAACCGGCATGAAATATTCATCACCAATCTCATATTTACCAAATTTATTTCGTTTAAAAACACTGTGATACTCTTCACCCCATGAAAAAACCGGTATACCGGATCTGTCAGAAGATGATTCAGACGTCATAAAAACGGCTTCATGGTTTGCCCCATCATCGTCGACAGAAGAAACTTTTACAGAAATACGGTTGATAATTTCAGCATGATGGCTGAAAAGTCCGTTAAAATATACATTTTCATGAACAGATGAAAGAACCCTGTAATTGTCGCCTTCTCCATATTTGAAAGTGAATTTTTCTGCTGAAAGCAACATGACTGCAGCAAACATAAATAAAAATGTACAAGCTGTTTTTTTTGCTCTTCTAAATACGTTTTTCATAAAAACTCCTGTAAAGCACCGCACCGGTACAAGCCGGAATGGCGAAAATTTAAAACTTGAGAATGCACGCATAAACTACATGCGCAAAGCACCTGCTCATTGTTCTAAAAAAAATCACAGCCGAATATCGCATTTTATAGCCACAAAATAAAAAAATGAAATATTCTGCACGAATCATACTCTCGCTTTTTATCGGAAGAAAACCAAAGCCAGTTAAGAAAGCTTGTTTGCCAACCCAAAAAGCGGTAAGCTGAACATATGAATGTTGAAAATGTAACAAACACAGCATTAAACAATTTTAATGCGCTTTTGGCTACAACAAAAATTGGAATTTTTTTCATTGCTTTTGCAATTTTGCTTTTTTTGATATTGATGCTTTATTTTTGTTTTTATATTGGCAAAAAAATTGGAACGCTTGAAGCACAGAAAAGACAGGAAGCTTTAATCGATGAAGCAAGAAATGACGCCATCAAACGTTCACGCTCTGTTTTGAACGGACAGCTAATAGAACAGCTTGCACCGTTTCTGCCTGATTTTCCATGTAATCCGTCAGACTGCCGTTTTTTAGGCAAACCAATTGATTTTATTGCATTTTCCGGGCTTGAAGACCACAACAGTGTAGAAGAAATTCTTTTTATTGAAGTAAAATCAAATAATTCACAAATTTCCGCAAGAGAACGTTCGTTAAAAGAAGCAGTTCAAAAAAAGAAAATCCGCTGGGTTGAATATCGAATAAAAAATTAGGCACAGCGCATTTTAAACAAAAAAGCGGAACAATTTTAAAACTGCTCCGCTTTTATTTAACAAGAATTCTGAAGAATTTCAGACACTCACAATGTTCAGTGTTTTATTTTCTTGAACCAAAAACCTTGCGGATAATTTCAGATGAATATTCAAGTGGATTATCTCGAATTTCAGCTTCTTCATCAGCAATTTTCAAGAAAACTGCATCAAGTGCTTTTGTTGTCGCATATTCAGCAAGGTCAATATCAATTTCTTTTATAGCTTCTTTGCCAAAAACAGAAGTTACTTTATTTGCTGTTCCACCGGCTTTATTATATGTAGAAATAAGTTTATCCCATGCTTCAGTTGCAGACATATTGCCGACAAGTTTCTGATCCAGCGCAGCAGAAACTTTTGGTTTATAAAGCGAAACAAGCTGGTCATAAGTCTTTTTCTTAAGATATTCTGTTGCAGCATTGTCTTTGCCTGTAACAATTGCTACACCATCGCCGACTGTCATTCCTGTAATTGCTTCAACAAAAACAGGAACAATCTCTGCTGCACAAGATTCTGCCGTTCTGTTCAAACGTAAAATTACATTTTCAATGTTCTTTTTTCCGTTTGGCAGTTTCGAAACAGTTGCAACAAGCTTTTCTGTTTCTTCCGGCAAATCAATGTAATAAAGAGGATTTTTGTAATAAGCATCTTCTTTTGAAAGCAGTGACGAAGCAGTTTTTGCACCTTCATTTAAAGCTGCTTTTAACGCCTGAACTGCATCATCGTTAGAAAATCCATATCGCAAAACAGTTGCATCATTTGACGCTGTTGATGCGGCTGTATTTGAAGACGATGCAGTTGATTTAGATGACTTTGAAGCTTCTGTTGAAGAAGATTCCGTACCAAGTTTCCGTTTAATCTCTTTTAGAGAAGTGTCTTGTGCACCTGTTGCAAACAAAAAGCCACAGCCTGCACAAAAAAACAGCATTGCTGTAAAAATTTTAAAGTGTTTCATGGATAAAATGATAGCGCATTTTTTCTGTAAAATAAAGCATATTTTTCAATACAAACTATTTTTAAGAAATATAATTTTTTGAAACTTCCCCCTTAAAATCAAATTTTTAGAACAGCTTAAAAAAATAATGTTTTAGCCCTTTAATTTTAACGATTCAAAACCAGCATGAAACAAAGCTGGCACATCAGTCCAAAACAAAATACCTGATAAAGAGACACTTTATCTTTTTTAATTTATGTTTTATGCTTAATTGCCGATGTATAAAGAGTATCTCTAGAAAACTATCAGCGGTAACTTTGGAAGCGCAAATTTTATTTTAAAAATAATAATCCAAATACTGTTTTTGAGATTCACTTTATTAGATTTTTTGAAAAAGGCCGGAATGCATGAAAAAAAAGATTTTTTTCTTTCTATTGTTTGTTATCTCATTCAATGTTTTTGCAGCCGATAAAAGCATAAAACCAACAACACAAAAAGACATTGCAGATTATGCACTGTCTAAAATAATTGACGATATTGAACAGCCTTGTGCACCATATGTACGAGACGGCTATCTTATTTTTACGGCCGACAAATCTGCACGTTTTGTAGGCATTGCCTTCGATTACGAAAATTTCCGCATAATTCATCCATTCAAGAGACTTTCGCATTACGAAACAGACGACGGCAAGCCAGTTGATTCTGTTCTTTTCTATATAACTGCATATCCCAAAAACCTTGAAAAAGTTTCTTATAAGCTTGTAATTGACGGTTTGTGGACAACAGACCCGTTGAATAAAGAACGATATTTCGACAAATCAACAAATTCAATGCTTTCAATTATCGAAGTTGAAAAACTGGCGCCAGTTACAGAAAAACAGGACAACGGTTATGTACGTTTTGTATATTATGGCGAAAGCGGTCAAAAAATCAGACTCGGCGGAACTTTTAACAACTGGGATTCATATATGTATGAACTCGCAGAAGTTTCACCTGGAATTTATGAAATAGACCTGCCTCTTCCACCTGGAACTTATTATTACAATTTTTATAATGGAATAAATGCACTGATTGACGTGAAAAATTCTGACAGGGTTTATACAGTTGACGGAAGAGTTGCATCTTTATTAAAAGTTGAATAAAACCACAATTGCATTCAAAACTGCAAATTCTGTATAAAAATCTTAATGCTCTGCATCAGCAGGATTTTGTGCGTTTCAGATGTTTTTCATATAATCAGTCGGTTGATTTAATTCTGCTGAAAATATATGAAAAACAACATTTAACACAGTCCGCTTTCGCAAACTAGTAAAACTTGTGCAAGTATTCAAATAATGTACAAATCCAGGATTCCAAAGGGCTTGGAGCCCTTGGACAGTGCCGGAAAAGGATAGGATTTAAGGGAAAGGAAAAACCTCGCTTCTGAGTAGAGGTTTGTCCTTTCCCTTATCAGTTCCAGCGCTTCTCAAGCGCTAAAGTTCATGCGCTTTCAAGCGCAAAAATTTACTTTACAAATACTTGTGCTTTATATAATAATTGTTCTGTTTTAATTTGCATTTTTGACTTTTATTTTTTTTTGGATATTCAAAATGAAAAGGGATAATCGTTTTTATCTGTTCTGTTTTACAGTATTTTTGATTCTTGCAGTCTGCACTGCCTGCGGTAGTGGCGGTGGAGGCGGCGGTGCAAGTTTATATGACCCAAACAGCGGTCCGCACAATGGCGGTGGCGGTGGCAGCTGGGGAGGAGCCGGCGCAAGTGGAAATGCTTCTAGTAGTAACGGGGGGGGCTACACCAAATGCAACAATTGTGCTGACCGGCGGAACAAGCCTTGGCGTTCAATATTATACATACAAAGGTCAAAATTATTACTCTGCACAAGATTTGCTTGATGTTTTGGGAAATGAAAACATAACAGGCACGGTTGATATTCCACTTGTAGCAGCAGACGGAAGCAGCAGGGTTGCAAAATATGTTGTAACAGACCGCGGCCGCACTTTAAAACACCCTTATGAAATAACCCTTACCGCAGCAGACGGAACTTATCTTTATCCAAGTGATTCAACTTCCGGAACGCCTGAATATTTCTATGCAAGCGACGGTTTTCCAATGAGCAAAATTACAACAACGGAAACACCTGTAACTATAAACGGAGAGCCTATTGATTTTCCGATTACTGCATGGAACATAAACGGAGCAACAGTTGCTGCAGACGGCACATTGATAGGCTTTGGCGAAGGCACAACACTAGAAGCAGCACCTGTAACACCAAAATATTTTGTTGATAATGGAACTCTCTATATTGACCCGTCTGTAAACGGCGAAACAATCAAAATAACAGCTGCCGACGGACCAATTACAAATATAGAAATAGACAACAGTTCAAGAGTTGCACTTGATTTGTCAGATGCTGTATTGGGTACTTCTGATCCAACAACTTGGGATTCTGATATAATAGACAATGACAACCATGCTGGATTAACCGGTATAATACTGCCACGAGGCATAACTACAATTGATGAGTATTCTTTTGATGATCTTCCAAATTTGGAAAGTGTAACATTGCCACAAAGCCTTGTGTCAATTGGTACAGAGGGATTTTCTAATTGTCCAAAATTAACCACCATAAACATTCCAAACGGAGTAACATCCATAGGTGAACAGGCATTTCAGAATTGTATAGCATTAACATCAATAAACATTCCAAATAGTGTTACTACAATTGGAGATTATGCATTTCAGAATACAGCTATAACATCTGTAGCTATTCCAGCAAATATTCAAAATCTTGGCGAATATGTATTTACAGACTGTGCAGCTTTGCAATCTGTTACCATTCCAAATGGCGTAACAGCAATCAAAGATGGAGCATTTTCAGATTGTAACAGCTTAACCTCTATAAATATTCCGTCAAGTGTTACAACAATTGGAGAAAATGCATTTAAAAATACCGGCTTAACCTCTATAGTCATTCCACCAAGTGTTACAACGCTCGCCTCAACGGCGTTTGACGGCTGCACATCATTAACAAAAGCAACAGTGCCAATCGGCGTTTCTAGCAATGCATTCAGCAGTACAGATGGCATTAGAAAAGTAATTGAAGAAGTAAAAATTACGCGAGAAGAAGGGGATTTAACAACATTGCCTAGCTTGTTATTTGGTGTTGATCATGCCGACATAGCAAATGCAGCAACACATTTAGTAAAAGTGGTGATTCCAGAAGGCATTGAGAGAATTGAAGACAAAGCATTTATGAATTGCACAGCCTTAGCAGAAGTGAATATACCAGATAGCGTGATAGTGATAAGGGATTGTGCATTTGATCATTGTGCAAATCTTACGACGATAAATCTTAATAATGTTCAGTATTTAGGAGTATTTTCTATAAATTACACAGGTATAACAGAATTAGATATTCCAGCAAGTGTTTCATATATAGGTAATCTGGCATTTGACGGTGAAGATGGCTATAGAATTACTCTTCGTTTCCATAAAGATCCTAATAGTATTACGTATGAAAATACAAATAGAATTGTTACTCCAGATTCACGGGCAGTATGGACAGATGATTATGGTATTACACATACATATAGTTTCAACTATGGAAATACATCACCCTGGCAAGAAGTTTTCTGATGTAAACTCGTGGAACTTGTACAAGTAACGGCTTGAACCAGTTAAAAAAAATTGCTCCAACTGATGTCGCGAAGCACTAACTCAAAAAATGTGAATAATCCAGGATTCCAAAGGGCGTGGCGCCCTTTGGTCGTGCCCGGCTAT
>JAZQNK010000110.1:0-25151 GCA_045627325.1 Treponemataceae bacterium
TATTTAAATTTCTACTGTTGTAGATGAATGTTTCTGTAGGAAAAATAAACTGTTTTGAACCATATTTAAATTTCTACTGTTGTAGATACAGCAAGTTATAAAAGCAAAACTGAGTTTTGAACCATATTTAAATTTCTACTGTTGTAGATGAAAACTTACACAATTATTTTGTGTCAGTTTTGAACCATATTTAAATTTCTACTGTTGTAGATTGGTCTTCTTATTCTTCCCTCCAGTCTGTTTTGAACCATATTTAAATTTCTACTGTTGTAGATATACATCATGAAAGGCAAGCACGAAAGTTTTGAACCATATTTAAATTTCTACTGTTGTAGATACCGAGGTTCTTCAGACTTCAGCAACTGTTTTGAACCATATTTAAATTTCTACTGTTGTAGATGGAACGCGCGACCCGGACTTTGACAAGTTTTGAACCATATTTAAATTTCTACTGTTGTAGATATATCACTTCTGAGTCTTCTTCGGATGTTTTGAACCATATTTAAATTTCTACTGTTGTAGATACGGAAAAATGGCGCGCGGTCAAAACGTTTTGAACCATATTTAAATTTCTACTGTTGTAGATATACCAAGTTGTCTACTTCTCGAGAAGTTTTGAACCATATTTAAATTTCTACTGTTGTAGATGGCTTAATCTTGAGCTTGTCCGTGCGCGTTTTGAACCATATTTAAATTTCTACTGTTGTAGATCAGTAATGGGACGTAAACAGTTCAATCGACAGATTGAAATTAAAGCTGAAATTAAGAAGTTAGAGGAGATGATTAAATGAATAAAACAAAATTTGAAACACCAGATATGACACAGAAGAATATTGATAAAATTGCGCTGTTGTGCCGTGCCCTTTTAGCAGATGCGCCTTTGTCATCGCGCTGAACTTCGATGTTATAAAGTTTTCCGTTCTTGTCTTTGGCCTTGATGTCTAGCCTGACGGATCGGCCTAGCAGATTCTTTACAGGCACTTGCCCCTTGGATTCAATGACTTCCAAATCGCTCCGTTGCAAAATCGTGTGCAAGAGATATTCTGTCGCATCTTTGTCGTCCTCAAAAACTTTTGACATGAAATCATCATCAAAGAGACAAAACTTTGCAATTTTGGAGCGCAGAAGATTCTGTCGTTGTTTTTTGTTTCTAACTTGTTCCATACAAATACTATCAAAATAATTTTGATTTTTTTGTACTTTTTCGCGGGAATTCTTGAAAATTTTACAAATGAATCGTTACTAAGCTTGCCACGATCTGTGGATAGGCTTGTAACGTGTTTGTTGCAATGTTTGAAAAACTAAAAAGTCGCCGGTCAGTTGACCTGTCTCTGGCATGATTAAATTATAATCACAATTAACCGCGATTGTGTGGTAATATTTTATTCATGCGGAGATTATTATGCCATTAAAATTCGACACATCAAAGAAATCTGAAAATGAACTTGTGCTTGAAAAACATGTATCTCTTAGAGTTGCAGGTAAAGATTATGTATATCTTATGACAAATGATTTTACCATTATTTCAGAGAAACTTAAGAGTTTGGGCTGCCGCATTCCGAGAGCGGAAGATTTTAATGAAAACCCTGTACTTGCAAAAAATGTCCGAGAAAAAATGACAGCTATTGGTGCAACATGGTCAATGACCTTTTCAACAGATTTAGGGTTTGCAATTCTTAATTTTTTAGAAAGCAAATCTGAAACACCTTATATTGTCTTTCTTGAAAAGCTTACAAGTGATGATGAAAAAGCTAGTATTAAAAAAATCTTCTACTCTATACGCGAAAAAAAGAGCAATGAGGTTAAAGCGTACATCGATGCTGGATTTGATATTGAACAATGCATAGGCAACGGAGTAACACCGTTAATGTTTGCCTGTTATGTGGATGCCTGCGATACTACAAAGATGCTTATCTCGCTTGGTGCAAACATAAATGCAACAGATGCTAACGGACAGACTCCGCTGATGTATACAACATTCAAGAATTCTGTTTATTCAGCGAAGCTTCTTCTTTCTGAAAAAAATATTGAACTTGAAAAAAGAGATATTACCGGTTCAACCGTTTTGCTGAAATCAATAAATGGATATTGCCATGAAATTTTTCGTTCATTAATTCAGGCAGGGGCAAATGTTAATGCCGTGAATTATTATGGTCAATCTATATTAATGTACAGCATTTTTAAAAAACAATGGGTAGTTGCAACAGAATTGATAAAACATGGCGCAGATGTAAATTATTCTGACAAAATGGGGCGAACACCCCTGATTGTTGCAGCTCAAAGCACTGAATCATATATTTCAGAAGCAAATAGAAAACTAAGAAATGCAATGGTTAAATGCCTTATCAATGCAGGGGCTGATACTACGGCAAAAGATATAAATCAAGATTCAGCTTTCATCATTGCTGCTAAAAATAATTTTTATTATATCATCCAATTAATCTTAAAATCTCGGAATGTACCAGAAAACGAATATACACAGGCCCTTCTTGAAAGCATAAAGAAAGGGCATGTAGATACATTGGTTGTTCTTTTAAATCATGCGGAAGATAAAGTTGGTATGTCGTTTCTTGCTATGATTTTTGCATGTATAGCAAATAATCCGGATGCTATTCATATATGTGTGGATTATAAATGTAATCTAGATGATGACCACCTTTGGGGAATAACACCATTGATGGTTGCCTGCTATTCTGGTTCAGAAAAAGCGGTAGCACAATTAATCGCCTATGGAGTTGATGTCAATAAGGCAGATGAACTCGGTATCACAGCATTGATGTATGCAGCAAGCAAAAACAATCCAAAGGTGCTGACAATTCTAATGCAAAATGGCGCAGACAGAAATGCAAAAGACAAAAGCGGAAAAACTTTCGAAGATTATGCAAAAGAATTCGATTCACGCACATTCCAAGAATTGTTTATTGATCGAATGAAGTCAAAGCTGCCTGAATCAGAAAGAAATCGTAAGGATGAAATACCACAAGAGCATCAGCCGTTTTGCGAACGTTTTTACTGGTATATGCGGAAATACTTTGAACGCTTTCCGAATAATAAAGAGCCGGATATTTATAAATCAGCAGGGATTTCAAAACAGACTTTCTCAAAAATCAAAATAAAAAATGCAAACTCCCGCCCTCATAAAGATACAGTACTTCAGCTTGCACTCGGACTGAAACTCACTTTGAATGAAACCGAAGATTTGCTTCAATGTGCCGGATATGCTTTTTCTGAACGCGACAAAAAAGATGCAGAAATAAAAAGTCTTTTGTCAGAGCAGAACTACAATCTGTTTGATTGGAACGAACGTATTTACGGAATTACAAACGAAGTATTCTTTAAGGCTTTGGCAAAAACTGAGGATGATTAATGACGCCGTATGAAAAAGGATTGCAATTAATATTACCTATGTTGCCACCATTTGAGCAGGATGTTCTTACTATGTTGCACGGTTTAGATGGAAATTCTCCTCAAACACGTAAAGAAGTCAGCGAAAAGCTCAACATTTCAATGGAGAGCATTATAGAAATTTATTCTAATGCAGCTTTTTTAGTAATACGGACTGTATTACAAAAATATGATGCAATAGATTTTTCCGCTGATAAGAAAAAACTGGAAAAATATTTTACACCGAATCAAGAAGACATCAATGATATTCTCAGCTCATTCACTACTTATGAAAAAAAAGTAATAAAAGCAAAATATGGTCTTGAATCAAAACATGAATTATCTGATGAAGAGCTTCTTGAGAAATTCAGCAACACAAATCTATCTCAAAAGAATCTCGATTCTCAAATCAAAAGAATAAAACGCCGCATTGGACACAAACCAGACGAATCTCTGAATGACACAATTTAAAAATTGCAAAAGTCGCCTGTCAGTTGACCATTAGCTGATCATTTAGCTTTATGCTTCATATAGTTAGCTCTTTAGGAGGAATTATATGGAAAAGCATGATAACTATAGCAAACTGATGAACAGACGTTTTTTTGCAATACTGATGATTAGCTTCTTGAGTATATTTGTCATTATTTCAGTTTTTTATTCTATTTCTGTGCCGGAATGTGTTTCTGAACCACAAGAAAAGCCGACAAGAAATACAAGTTCATACATTAGACCTATGCCACCGGAATTGAATAAAGAAATTGTAGAAGTAATGAAAATGACAAAGACTTATGTAAGAGATATAAATGATGATGATGAAGTCAATTGTATAGATTATGCATGCACTTTCAAAATGTGCTGGGATAGAAAATTTCCTAGCAGAAGGCTTGAATGTTGCATTGTCAGAAATTATAACACAGAGACAGGCTTTCACCATCTTTTTATACGTATATACAGCAGAGACAAGCTGGTTTTTGTAGAATCACGTGCCTCAAATCCATACAAATATACAATGGAAGACAATTGGACCAAGGTTAAATACAACCCCAAGTATAATATTTTCGGCGAAACTTATGAGTGGCTCGATCGGGTAGAGCCTATCTGGCGATGATATTGAATCATGAAAAATGATTAATTAATTTCACGGTTTTTCAAAATGTAATGGTACACTGTGTGTATAAATATTTTTATTGATGCGGAGAATGATTTTATGGATGTGGGAAAAACTACAGAGGAATTGTTAAAAGAAGCAGAACAAGGCGATGCTATTGCACAATATAATTTGGGCCTTAGATATGAAACAGGAACAGGTGTAAGAAAAAATTACAAGAAAGCTTTTGAATGGTACGAAAAAGCTTCTAATCAAGGATTGGTTGATGCTGATAATAAATTAGCTTGGATGTACTATTATGGCAAGGGTGTTACTCAAAGTGATGAAAAAGCATTTAAATTTTTCAAAAAAATGGCAGAAAACGAAGATACAGAAGTTTATTATCCATTGGCATGTATGTATCAATATTATGCAGATTTTGATGAGCCATTAAAAGGAATGGATAATAATCAAAAGAAAAATATAAAAGAAGCAATTAAATGGTTTGAAAAAGCTTCTGAACAAGGCGATGCCCATGCAACACATAATTTATCAATGATGTACTATTACGGCGAAGGTGTAAATAAAAATTCTGAAAAAACACTCGAATTGTTAAAAAAAGCAGTTGAACAGGGAAATGACTCATCTCTTCATGTAATAGAAAATTTTTTTGGAAAAGAAATACTTAAGAAGACATACGAACAAGGAGATGCAGCAATACAATGCAAACTAGGTGATAAGTATTATAATTGTTCTACGCCTGATTATCTACAAGCATTTGAATGGTATAAAAAAGCAGCAATTCAAGGAAATGTGGATGCTCAGTATAAACTTGGTAATATGTATTATAATGGAGTTGGCATAGATCAAGATTATGAGAAAGCATTTGGATGGTATGAAAAAGCAGCAGAACAAGGTAATACTTGTGCGCAATATAATCTTGGTAATATGTACTCTGATGGCAAAGGCATAGGACAAGATTATTCAAAATCAATCGAATATTATATAAAAGCAGCAAAAGAAGCTCATTCTAATGCCATGAAGAAACTTCTCGACTTTGCTAAACAAGGTAATGTCCAAGCACAATATGAACTTGGTTACATGCACGAAGAAATTGCGAACAAAAACTTTTCTGATGCTAAAGCAGAATTCAATAAAACTGTTTTCGATAAAAAAGATTATGATAGAATAAGATATATGGAACTTATGGATTATTATGATATAGATAAAGGAAATTATGCAAAAGCAATTGAGTTGTATGAAAAAGCGGCTCAGCAAGGCAACACCGAAGCAAAGAAAAGAATTGATGATTTAGAACGAAATGTTGATGTATTATATATGATTGCTAATTACTATTACTTCGAAGAAAAGTATGTAAAAGCATTTGATTATTTTGAAAAAGCTGCAGAACAAGGAGATTCAATAATTCAATATGACCTAGGTCTTAAGTATTCTATTGGTTCTAAGATTTTTGAGCCTAATCTTAATGGTACACTGTGTAAATTAGAACCAAATTATGAAAAAGCCGTTAAATGGTACCAAAAATCTGCAGAACAAAATTATGATTTAGCACAAGAAAGTCTTGCCACTTTGTACTATATTGGTCGAGGTGTAAAACAAGATTATTTAAAAGCATTTGAATTGTATGTCAAAGCAGCAGAACAAGGAAATTCGCAGGCACAATCCAGTCTTGGTTACATGCTCTATAATGGTCAAGGTGTAGAACAAGATTATGTAAAAGCTTTTGAATGGTGTGAAAAAGCATCAAAACATGGAAATGATGAGGCTAAATGTTTGCTCGGTCGTATGTATGAAGACGGCAAAGGCACAGAACAAGATTTTACAAAAGCTTTTGAATTGTATAAAAAACTAGCAGAAAATGAATATCCATATTTTTTGGTAAACTATGAAGCACAATATAGACTTGGTAATATGTATTATTACGGCAAAGGTGTGAAACAAGATTATATAAAAGCTTTTGAATGGTATAAAAAATCAGCAAGGAATATATCATTAGTACAAAGAGAAGCGCGATATATGATTGGTGTTATGTATGAAAATGGAGAAGGTGTTGAAAAGGATTTGACAAAAGCAAAAAACTGGTACAAAAAATCTGCAGAAAATAAATACGAAGATGCAATTAAAGCCTTGGAGAGACTTAAAAAAAGAAGGTAAATAATAAACTGTTTCATTTACTTTAATGGTGGAGAATGAAACTGAATGATAGAAATACTCTATATTCTAACTGTGCAGGAGAATCAATATGTATAATCTTTTAGGAATGACACACAATCAAATAGACGGAGCTTTCTGCTTTGGCTTTTTAAATTTTTCAAGAATCGAATGGGGTTCAAGAGGCATGATTTGCATTTATGTATGCTCACAATGCGGAGCAGAATTCAGGAATTTAGAATAATGTATTCATGATTTTTATGCAAAACTTGAAATAAAAGAAAGCGAATTAATGAGGGTTTGCTATTGTTCTATAATAGTAGACTTTCTTAAATCGCTTAAAGTTCAGCATGCTTTAGATTTTGGCAGGGGGGGGGGCTTGAACCGTGGACCGACATTCCTTCCAAATACCTGATGTTTGACAGCTGGACTGCAAGATACAATCCGAAGTACAATGAGATAATGCCGGAAGAACATTATATGAAACGTGCCGTCAATGCAGTTTACCGCAAGAGATGGGCAAAGGAGCCGAAATAAAGCTAATTAGCAGCTGCGGCTTTCAGTTCTTCGGTAAGTTGCTGCACAGTTTCTAGGGAAAGACCGGTACAATCGGCTATATCTTCCTGAAGAAATTTATTTTTCATCAGCATATTCCGCGCCGCTTCAAGCTTTGCGCGTTTTTCGCCGATGGCAATTCCTTGTTCTTTTAGGGAATCAGCGAGAATGCAATAGTCCATATATTCTTTTCTTTCGCGTTCAGTCATTTTTATTCGCTGCTCCTTTTCCTTAAGTTTTGAGCAGAGGTCTGTGTCGCCCTCATCGGTGAGAAAGAATCTAAGCAGCTGTGATTTTTGTTGCTGCGTTACGTCTTTCCACTTGGAACAATTATAAAACACTTTATACGTTTTGTCTGCAAGCTTTACAGCGTTATCTTCGTTGCAGATATTTTCAAATGTATAGATTGGCAAGCCTTGTCCGAACAAATCTTCAAGGCAGATGAAAATCACAAAGTTTTCTTTTAACTCTGAATAGGTGTGACCTTTCTTAAGATAATCTACGTCCATCATGTCCTGATAATAGCGGCTGCGCTGACGAAGCTCTTTGTAAAGCGTGGTCTGAATTTCAATGTCGAAGTCGCGGTGAGTATCGGCGGTATGCACATCAAGGCGTACAGCCTTAGCATCCGGCGCAACTTGAATCGTCTTTTCGCCTTCCGGGTAAGACAGCCGCTCAATCTTGATGTCGAGCAGCGTTTCAAGCACCCGCTTACAAAGTTTCGGGTCTTCCATAACTTTTGCGAACATGAAGTTGTCAGAACAGACAAGCTCGTCAAATGGCTTAAATGTTGTGGTATCTTCCATATTAATTTGCTCCTTTATTTTTGGGTTGCAAATTAATATCTATGCAAAAGTTGTTTTTTCTGTACCTAATTGCGAAAATTCTTGCAAATTTTACAAATGAATCATGTCTATGCTTGTTATAAACCGTGACTAAGCTTGTCACGGTAAATGACATGGTAATTGATATAATAAAGCAAAACTAGTCTGTCAAAAAAAGAAAGATATGTTGTATAATGAATCAACGTATGAGTACAGAACTGAATGTAGACATTAAAGAAAACAAAATTCTCAAAATAGATTCAGAATTACTTGCGATTCTTTTGAAAGACAAAACTACAGGCAAGAATATCATTTGGGCAACAGATAATTACAGAAAGTATGGTGAAAAATATAATGCAGACCAACAAATAAAAATCGACTTGATAACAGGTCATCATGGAAGCATTATCCGTCCGAGGGTTGCAAAAAGCAAAACAGAGCAGCAACAAAGAATTCGCCAGAAAGCAGAAGTTTTTACTCCAAGCTGGGTATGTAATCTTCAAAATAATTTAATTGATGAAGTTTGGTTTGACCGTAAAGGTGTTTTTAATATAGAAAAAGAACACTCATGGGAAGCAACAAAAGAAAAAATTCAATTTTCAGACGAAAAAGGCAAAAGTTGGCAGGATTATGTCAATTCAAACCGGCTGGAAATAACTTGCGGTGAAGCTCCTTATCTTGCGAGTCGTTATGACACTGTTACTGGTGAGTATATCGAGGTTCCAAATAGAATAGGTCTTTTAGACAGAAAACTTCGCGTTGTTGCTGAGAATACTGATGGTCGCGAAGATTGGCTAAAATGGGCAACTGTTGCCGTGCAAAGTTCTTACGGATTTGAATGGCAGGGTGACAATATTCTTATTGCACGAGAAAATCTTCTTTTTGATGTCGCAGAGCACTATGAAGCAAAGTTCCATGAAAAACTTGAAACTCAAGATTTAGTCGGTTTTGCAAAAGTAATAGCATGGAATATCTGGCAGATGGACGGCTTGAAGTTTGTTATACCGAATTCCTGTTGTACGAAAGAAATTATAGAGGAAGATTTATTTGAAAGTCACGTGATTTCAAAACCATGTGAAGGCTGCAAGCTTGGCTATGGCGAAAAATCTTATTTCAGACACAACGGAATTTATTGCAAAATCCGTGACTGGAAGGATAATAAAACTTTACGCTTCGTTGATATGTTGAAGAAAAATGGAGAGAAGAATGACTGACGATATAAACTTGGACTCACTTATTCGAGGTCGTGTTGACCCATACATCTACGCTTTTGAGACGAACACTGTTCCCAATTTTTTGAAAGTCGGTGATACTTACCGCCCTGTAGAAGTTCGTCTTGATGAATGGAGAAAAATCTATTCCGACTTGATTAAAAAATACGAGCATATTGCAAAGGTTGATGATAATACTTATTTCCGCGATTATTCTGTGCATGATTTTTTGATTCAGAATGGATTCCGACGGATTGAAAAAGGCGACATTTCTCAAAACATTTATCTTTCAAATGAATTTTTCAAGGATGCAAAAAAAGAAAATGTTGAGGCTGCTATAGCTGACATTCAAAAGTCATTTGAGCAGCAAGATAACAGATATGCTTTTTATGATGCGGAGGATAATTTACCTTTAGGCGATTTTGATTTTAAGCGTGATGCGGATTGGAAACCGCGAGAAAATCAGAAAGCTGTCATAGAGAGTTTTTCAAATGCAGTCAAAAAAGGTCGCAACAATTTGCTGATGTTCGCAGTCATGCGTTTTGGAAAGTCTTTTACATCTCTTTGTTGCGCAAAAGCTATGAAAGCAAAGCTGGCTGTTGTTGTTTGCGGAAAGACAGCAGTTCGTCTGGAATGGAAAGAAAATGTTCAGCGTCCAAAAATACTAGACGGCTTTGAATTTGTTGACTCAGATTCAATGTCAAGAAATCCCGCCGTCATTTCAGAAAAACTTGCAGAGGGCCATTCTGTAGTTGTTTTTCTTACCATGCAGGATTTGCTTGGAGAAGATATAAAAACTCGCCATGCCGATTTATTCAACTTAAACAGTCAGAAAAAACTTGATTTGCTCATTATAGATGAAACTCATTTTGGAGCAAGGGCAGAAGAATTCGGAAAAGTTCTTGGAACAACAGAGAAAAAGGGCTATGACGAATCTTTTGATGACCTTGAAAATCAGATAAAAGTCTTTTCTCCAAAAGTAAAGCTTCATCTTTCTGGAACTCCTTACAGAATCCTTTTGGATAACGAATTTGAAAGTGATGATATTGTCGGAATGGTTCAATACAGCGACATTATTAACGAAAAAGAAAAGTGGGATAAGGAAAACATTGAAAAAGACGAATGGGAAAATCCTTATTATGGTTTTCCTCAGATGATTCGCTTTGCCTTTAATCTGAATGAATCAGCCAAAGCAAAACTGGCAGACTTAAAAAATAACGGCTATGCCTATGATTTGGATGAACTGTTTAGTCCTGAATCAACATCAAAGGCAGATGAAAAACACAATCAGCTCAAATATAAAGATGAAGTTTTGGATTTGCTCCGTGCGATTGACGGAAGCAAAGAAGATGAAAATATTTTCAGTTTCTTGAATTATGACAAAATCAAAAAAGGCTCAATGTGCCGCCATATCGTCATGGTTCTTCCATATTGCGCATCCTGTGATGCAATGGAAAATCTTTTAAAGGCTGAGCGTTTTAATAATCTGAATGATTACGAAATTATAAATATTGCAGGTTTTGATTCAGAAAAAATAATGAATAAGCCTGATTATGCCGCCCGTGTCAAAGAAAAAATCGAAAAGTATGAATCAGAAGGAAAAAAGACAATTTCTTTGACGGTAGGAAAAATGCTCACCGGAAGTACCGTCAAAGAATGGGATACAATGATTTTCCTGCGTAACACATCTAGTCCTCAAGATTATGACCAGGCAGTTTTCCGTTTGCAAAGTCAGTATGTTAAGACTATAAAAAGCGAGGACGGCAAAATCATCAAGCAAGACATGAAGCCACAGACTATTCTTGTTGATTTTGATCCTGTCAGAATGTACACATTGCAGCACAAAAAGTCTCTTATAGCGAATATAAATAAATCTGAAAGAGGAAATGAAGTTCTGGATGCAAAATTAAAAAGAGAACTTGATATTGCGCCAATCATTTTTATGAATCATTCAAAGCTAGGCATGGTAGAAGCGCAAGATATTGTTGATACAATCCGCAATTACAATGCCAACAAGAGCATGATGGATGAAACTTTCGATATAGAAATTGACCAGCGGATTTTTGAAGATGAAGCAATTCGTTCAATAATTGAAAAACAGCCTGAAGTTACAGCAAAAGGCATTAAGTTTGATGTGTCAGCTTACGGCTCAGAAGACGACGGCGATGATATTGATACGCCAGAAACACAAACGGATGGAGATTCAGAGTCTCAAAATGCAGAGAAAAAAGATAATGTGCAGACTGAGGAAGGTGATGCAAAAGCATTGGCAAGCAAGCTGCAAGGTTATTATTTTAAGCTCTTGCTTTTTGCCTTTATTTCTGAAAAAGATGAAAAGAGCGTTTCAGATATAATTCTCAATATCGAAAATGATACAGACGGAAAACGCATTGGAAAGAACCTTCAGATTAACGTAAAAGAATTAAAACTTGTCCGTGACAAAATCAATCCGCAGATTCTTTCTTATCTTGAAGACAAAATTCAAAACATCAACCAGCTTGGAAAAGAAATTAGCCCGGATAAAATTGGAATAGCGTTAAAGAAAATGTCACGTCTTTCTGTTTCGGAAGTAGTAACGCCGGATAATGTCGCAATGGAACTTGTGAACAATCTGCCGGATGACATTTGCGCAAGCGACAAATTCCTTGATATTGCCTCAAAGACCGGGGAATTTGCAAATGCGCTTTTACAGAAATATGGTAGCAGAATAAAGAATAATGTGTACAGCATTCCGACATCGAGCGTAACCTATGAATGTACAAGGAAGTTTTATAAACTTTTAGGTCTTCCTGTAGAGCATATTTATTCTGACTTTACATCGTATGATTTGATAGACACAACAAAAAATGAAGAAATCCTCAAGGAGCTTAAAGATATGAATTTTGATGCAATAATTGGTAATCCACCGTATCAGGCAGAAACGGAAAATAAGAACTCAAAAAGCGGACAGAATCCCCGAACCAATATATTCCAACATTTTGATATTTTTGCTGTTGAAAATTCTGTAAAAGCTTCTGCATTAATATTTCCTGCTGTAAGATGGATTCATCGTTCAGGAAAAGGTTGCAAAAAATTTGGTTATGATCTTATAAATGATATAAGACTAAAAAAACTTATCTTTCATCCTGATGCGACAGAACTTTTTACTGATACGGAAATTGATGATGGAATTTCTATTGTCATAACCAATAGCACAAAAAAAGATAATATTTTTGAATTTGAATATCGTAAAAACGATGTGATTGAAAAACTTAAATTTGAATCCCCAAAAGAAGAATTACTAGTTCTGAATCCTAGAGACATTGTTATTGTAAACAAATTAAAGCGTTTTGTGACCAAATATGATTTAAAATATTTGAATGAGGGAATCTTTTCTCGCACATTGTTTGGAATAGAAAGCGATTTTATTGAAAAAAATTATATCAAGGCTAGACCTTATAAAACTGGTGATAAAATTAATTTTGAAAATGAAATAAAACTATTGACTAATGATAAGGCTGGGTCAGCAGGCAGAAGCTGTTGGTTTGTTGTTAATAAAGATACAATAAAACAGAATAATAATTATATTGAAAAGTGGCAGGTTGTTGTCTCCAGTGCACATGGCGGCGGACAACATGGTAGAGATAATCAAATTGAAATTATTGATAATCATAGTGCATTTGGACGCTCGAAAGTTGCGTTAAAAGCTTTTGATACAGAAGAAGAGGCTAAAAATTTCTTTAAATATGCGAATTCTGTTTTTGTTCGATACGCTTTCCTTATGTCCGATGAAGCTTTGTCATCGCTTGGAATGTTTGTGCCAGATTTAATGGATTATACTAATACGAATCACATAATTGATTTTGAGAAGAATATAGATTCTCAAATATTGGAGTTGTTACACATCTCAAGTACAGAATTTAAGTATATGGTTTCATTGGTTGGTGATAAAAACATTGAAGAAAAGACAGCTTAGGGTTGAGTTTATTTAGAGCAAGGTGAAGGAGATGTAGAGATATGGAAAGTTTTAATAGTATGGAAAAAGAACTAAAAGATTGGATAGAAATGAAGAAAATTCAAACGAAAAAGTATAATAATTCTGTTTGGGTTCCTTTATATGAATTTTCGAGAAAAAAAGAAGGTGACTATTTTCACCCAAATTTTACAGAAGACATAATTTCTCTAAAAAGTGTTTTTATAAACAAATGTGATTTTGATAAAGCAAATCTGTTAAACTGGGGTAATTTAGGACATCATCATGAATCAAGTTCTTTTGTAGAGAATGGTAAATACATTTCGTGTGATATACTTTTCAAAGAGTACTACGATATAGAAGGCGTCTTTCCTGTTATAATTCAAAGAATTGGACATAATTTGCCAGAAGTTTGGGATTTAAATCAGGATATTGTTATAGCATTAAAATTATATCGTGATGGTGATATTTGGATTTGTCCAGATGAAGACTATACAGAGGTTGTTCACTTATTACGCGATGAAAAAGGAAATCCAAGGAAAATAGAAATAAAGAATGAATTCTTAAAGGATTATCTCTGTGCGCGTGATATGGGATTAGTGATTACTTGGTATCAAAAACACGAAAAATATTTATCCTACAAACCAACTTTTGGCTGGTCTAATGAACATGAATCTGTTTCTTTAGAAAAAGGTTATTGGAAAGGACGAATTTTTGAAACGAGTAGTACAGGAAATCCTTTTGGAAGTGAAGCATTTGTTGTGCATGTAAATAGAACTGATATTGATAAAGATGACGATGTTCCTGTAATGGGGCTTCCTACAGAAGACAATATATCAGGTGAAAGTAAGGTTGTACCTTTACGAACAGGAGAAAAAGTCTTTGGAGTTCTCGGCGAAGTTTGGAATAATGAATTAATTCTTCCAGGAGCAATCAGTGTTAGAGTTAGAGGGGATGAACCACAAAATTATCCATTCTTTAAGATAGATGCAAGTGGAACAGTAAAAACGGCAAATCAATTAAAAGACGAAGGAAGATGGCTTTGGTTTACCCCTGAAGTAATGAATAGCCTTTTAGAAAAAAGAGACGGTTGCTTAAAATGGTACACAAAAGAAACTGGAAGTATTAGCTGTAGTGAAGGTTATTATATACATTTTGGTGTCAATGAAAAAGGTTTTATAACAGTCTATGCAGAAGATATAGCACGCCTACCCATTTGGCAACAGATTATATGGTCTGGATATAATATTGCTCCTGATGGCGGTGTTTCAAAAGAACTGCTCATGTCTCAAGTTGATGCAAATCCAGCCTCTACTCAAGCAGCAGAAGAGTTTTTACCAATCGAATACTATAGATTAAATGAATTATTCCGAAAAGCATTTAATACCTATCTATTCAGAAAGCAAAAAGAAATAGATAATTTATTGCCGAAAATTCATCGTTTTAGAAGTCTATCTGAAGATGAATTTTACAATCTCGCAAAAGATTTAGCAAGATTAACAGCTGATGCTATTTGTGCAAAGGAAGTTCAAAAATTACTGACTATTCCAGATGGTGAGAAATGGGGATCCTTAAAAACTTTGCAGAATTTCTTGATTCAAAAACTCGATGTGGAAGAATCTATAGCTAAACAGATTATGTCCCCATTATTTGGCATTTATGATATGCGCCAAGTTGATGCACATTTAGGCGATGCTTCAAAAGATGATCCATATGTAAGTCTTGGTGTATCAAGAGAACTTGCCCCACTATTTCGAGGCCAAAAAATGCTGGAAGTGTTTGTTACGACATTATGTGTAATACAAAAAGTGATTTGTAATGAAACTGGGGATAAGAATGAGAATTGATGGACTTATGCTGAATGCAATAAGTAAGCAAATTGATACTGCTTTCGATGAAAAGGATGAATCAACTCTACAAAAGTCTATTGATGAAATAAATCAGTTATTAATTGATGAAAAAATAAATTCTATTTCTGAATTAATTTTATATTATAATCTTGGAAACGCTTACTCATATCTTGATAACCTTCGTAATCATAGGGGAATTAGTTTATGGTTCTATAACAACACAGAGCATATCAATGCGATAAAATCTTACCGAAAATGCATAAAAGTAAATTGCTCTGATAAAAAATTGCAAAACGATATATTTATGCAAAGCTATACCAATTTGGGAAACATGTTTTCAGAATCAGGTAGAATTATATATGCAATAAATTCTTGGCAAAAAGCCCTTGATATTTCTCCAAATTTTGGAATGGCTCAGGGAAACTTGGGGGTTGGGTTAGTAGAATATGCAAAGAGTTTATATGACAATAGTCATGCATTCTTAATTTCACAAAAAGCTTATTTTTTTTTAAGCAAATCAATAGAATCAGTTGATGTATATACAGAAGCAAAATTGCAGTTTATATCGTATAAAGAAATGTTGGAGTCACATTTCTCTGCCGAATCATTGAAAAATGAAAAACAGTTCCCGAATTATTTTGAAGGTATTTCGCGGCAAGAAATGCAATATAGAAAATGGGCGTTGAAGAATTCTTTATTTTTAAATCCTCTGAATGATATTTATTATGATAGTTTTGCTGCTCACGATATAATTCATTTACCTAATATAACGACTTCAATATATGAACCGCCAAAATTCCACGGTCTTTTTAATGAAATAAAACAACAGTATGTTTCTGCTCGTTATATGTATTATTCATATTTACAGCAAGAGGATGATTATGACAAAGATTTTTCTGATAAAGATAATTTGTTGTTTGATACTTTAGATTATACTTTATATGGGTATAAATATGAGTTATTGCGAAATGCATATAAAAATTTGTATTCAACACTTGATAAAATTGCTTTTTTTATAAATGGGTATTTTGAACTCAATCATACAGAAAGAAGCATATCGTTTAATACTATATGGTATGAGGAAAAACAAAAAAACAAAGCGCATATAAAGACAAAAATAGAAAATTTAACAAACAATCCCTTGCGTGGACTATATTATTTAAGTAAGGATTTTTATTCTTATGACTTGGAATACTTAAGTTTGACTGATGAAGATGCCCAAAAATTGGCAGATTTAAGGAATTGTTTGGAACATAGGTATGTAAAAATTACACAATTTAAAAATAATCCTGTAGAAGTAGAGTGCTACGATGCTTTTGCATATCAAATAACTATTGATGAATTTAAAAGAAAAATCAAAAAATTGTTGCATTATGTTCGGGAAGCAATAATTTATTTATCGCTTGCAGTTCATATAAATGAAAGAAAGAAAGTGCTAACAGATGGTAAAATTGTACCTATCATTATGAGGAAAATATAATGTCCGAATCCCAGTTAATTGAATACAAAGAATCATGGCGTGATGAATATCTCAAATGGATTTGCGGATTTGCAAATGCGCAGGGCGGTGTGCTTTATATTGGTAAGCGTGATGACGGTTCTGTTTGTGGCGTTGCCGATTCAAAGAAGCTTATGGAAGATATCCCTAATAAAGTTCGTGATGCGCTTGTCAATCTACACATTATTCATTCTATAATCTTTCTATGTCGCAGACACGTTATAATTCAGAAAGCAATGATGTTCCATTTAAAAGCCTTTTGGAACCGGATGTAATCTCTATTGTGAACAGGGCACTTTCAAGTGGTAATTCTCAGCACACAACAAGTTATAAATATGCGTTTTTTAAATCGATTTTGGACAATGTTTTTTAATGTTGATTTAGAAACGATGTTTCTTTCTTACGAACAGATTGCTTCTCGGTTTACAGAGATTTATTGGAATCTTGTTTTAAAATATCATCTTAGACAGCAGATTAAAACAGCACAGCATGAATATACAAGTTTTGAACCATATTTAAATTTCTACTGTTGTTGATATAAGTCAGTAAAGCAGCAGGCAAAAGAGCTGCTTTATGCACGCTCTGCAATCTGCATGCCGAGTTTTATTTTTATTTCGCAGTCGTTTTGGGCGGCGTCAAGATATTCCTGTGGAACATGAACTTTGTCTTTTTGTGTAAGCACAATGATTGTAGAACCGCCGTAAAGAAATCTGCCTTTTTCGGCACCGCGCTCAACAAAACCAGAAGTCTTTATGTTGTCAATTTTGCCGACCAGCATTGCGCCAACTTCCATTTGAACGATTGTTCCAAGATTTTCTGTTTCAATAACGTCATATTCCCGTGCGTTTTCGCAGAAAACTGGGCATGTGCGCAGTGCAATCGGGCGCACTGTGTGCAGTTTGCCTTGAATTTTGGTGTGCTGCAGAATTGTGCCAGTTTCGCAGAATGCATAGCGGTGGTAATGATTTACGCAAAGGCGAAAAACAAAGCAAAGACCGCCGTCAAAAGCAGCTGCAAGCTGTTCGTCTTTCAGCAAATCTGCAGCAGAATATCTGCTTTGCTTTACAGGGAAAATCGAGTTTTCATTGATTTTGTAAATGCTTAAAAGGCCGTCGCATGGGCTCATTAAATGAGATTGTTCTAAATCAAGCGGGCGCAGCTCGCTAAGAATCTGTCTTGAGAAAAAAGCATTAAAATCTGAATATCTGCATTTTTGATATTCGTCGAGGTTAATTCCGTTTTTTTTGACAAAGCCCTTAATTAAAAACTTTGAAAGCGGACACGACAAAAACGCACCGGCAGTTTTTGAAACCCACGGAGCAGTCAATAATTTTAAGAAAAATCTGCCGGTTTTGGTTTTATACAGAAAATTAAGGCTTTTTGCGTCTTCTTCAATCGGGGCTAATTCCGGTGCGTCCAAAATTAACCTCTGACAATTACTTTAGTTAAAATAAGCAAAGTTGCAAAAAGAGCAAAAATGCTCATTACGATTATCTGTTTTGTCTTTAATTTTGGAATCTTTATGTCAATAATAAAAAGCAGCCCCAGAATTGAAATGCCGACAAAATAAATTGCAGAAATGTCAACTTCTGTTAAATATTGAACAAGCAGAATAAACGGAAAGAGAATTGCAGAAGTTGTTACAGGCACACCCTGATAAAATGTTCTGTTGCATGTTTCCTGAGCCTGTCTTTCTTCTTCAACAACATTGAAATGTGCAAGCCGGATAAGGGCTGCAAGAACATATAAAGCCGTTGATAAATAATAAAAAACAGTAAAGATGTTTGCTGCAAGCGGCTTTGTAATCTGATGATTGAAAAAGTTGATTACGTCCATGTTCTGCAGCAAAGAACTTGCAATGCATGCCGGCAGCACGCCAAAAGCAAGCAAATCTGTAAGAGAATCTATCTGAATTCCGAATTTGCATTCAAAGTCTGTTCTGTTCTTTTTTGTGCGTGCAACCTTTCCGTCAAAGGCATCTAAAAAACCACAAAGCATCAAAAAAAGACAACCAGTGTAAGGGTGCCCGGAACCAAGCTGTGTTATATAAATTCCTGTAACAGCAGACGCAGCCGAAAGATAAGTTAATATTACAGTATAATCATAAACTCCAAGCATAATTATTCCTTGTTCTTCCTAATGCAATTCACTATGCATCCACTTAATAGTATTATAAGACTAAAAATAATACAACTATAAAACGAGACTCCGCGGCTAAGCAATGCAAGATGTGCTGCAACATCAACGTCTTTAATTGATTTAAAGCCTTCAATAAGAAGATAATCTGTTACGCCGATTCCGCCTGGAATTGGAAAACTGTTTGCGCCAAGTGAAGTAAGAAGCTGAATTGAGCCGACATCAAAAATATTTGAAACATTTCCGCCAAGTGCAAGATAAATAAAAACTGTAACCATTGTGTGCGACAGTCTTTGCAGAAGATTGAAAATAAAAATGCCTGAAATAATGCGCTTTTTTCCTTTAATAACGCTTGAACACATGTTGTATTTTTCAACGATAGAATCAAGCCGTGCCGTAAGTCTGTCTGTTTTTTTGAAAATCTTAATTCTGCTCAAAATGTTGATGAAAAACAAAAGAAAGCCGTAAATAAGCTTTTCTTTTGTCAAAAATAAAATGAACGCACTGCAAAGCAAAAGCATAACCACAGAACCGATGATTATAAGCACTTTTGCAAGTGTTTCGTATGCAAGAAAAACTGAAAAATTAAAGATGAATGTGAAAAGACCGCAGATGACAAGGCTTAAACTGTACATGACAAGATTTGTCAAAAGAATTACAGTTGTCTGCGTTTTTGAAATTCCGTCTTTTATCATAAAAAATGCACTTGCAGGCTGTCCGCCTGATGCAGAAGGTGTAACAGCAGAACAGAAAATGTCCGCTGCAGAATAAATGCTTCCGCTGAAAAAACTGGTTTTATAGCCTAAAAACTTGACTAAAATTGATAAAGAAAGACCTTCGAATAAAATAAAGCCAAGCATTGCTGCAAAAGCTAGAATCATATATTTTGTGTCTGCTTCTTTTATGTCTATAATAAGCTCTGTAAGCGAACAGTTTTTGTTTGTTGCAAAAATTGCCCATAAAGTAAAACCCGCAATCAAAAAGAAAAAGGCGGAAATTCCAATATATTTTAATATGGTCTTATTAGTCTTGAATGATTTCATTTTGTTGACCTTACTGCACGGCAGAAGCTCTAAAATTGGGTCATTGCTGAAAACAGCAAAAATACTTTTAGATGTCTCCGCAAGCCGTTTTGCGAAGGCGATTATATAATATTTTGAAACATAAACAAAGATAAAAAAGCAGTTTTTATCAAATTTTATAAAAAAAATGAAATGTCTCTTGCAGAAAAGTGCCTGAACAAGATGAAAAACAGCTTTTTTTTGAAGTTTATGAACCTGTAATTGGATTTATTGGCTTTTTTATGTTACATTAAAAGAACACAGAAAATTGCAGGAGATAAAAGTGAAAATAAGCGAATCAGCAGAGATGTATCTTGAAACAATTCTGGTTTTGTCAAAGCAAGGCGATGTAAGATCAATTGATATTGCACGTGCAATGCATTTTTCGCGACCTTCTGTAAGTGTTACCGTTCACAATCTTGAAAAGCAGGAATATATCCGCATTGACGAAAACCAGCGCATTTTTCTTGAAGAAAAAGGAAAAGAAATTGCAGAAAGAATTTATAAACGGCACACAGTTCTGTCAAACTTGCTGCAGAAAATCGGTGTTTCAGAAAAAACTGCTGCAGAAGATGCATGCAAAATGGAACACGACATCAGTGATGAAACTTTTAAATGCATAGAAGAATTGATACGTTCACATGCAGAAAAGGGTTTAAGCAGTTTTTAAAACCTGCAGATGCATTAATTTTAAGTGTGTTTTTGGAAAAAATATAAAATGAACCTGTATGTAATAAAAAAAATTGAATCGGCTTTGCTAAACATCCTTATCTCTGCATTTTTGATTGTTTTGTTATTTTTTGCAGTTAAACAGACTTATAATGATTATGTTATGGTCAATAATAACGAATATGTTATGGCAACAATAAAAAGCGTAACACATAGAAAAAAATCAAATTATTATGTAGAAATTTCATACGAAAAAGATTCAGAAATTCATACTGGAGATTTTCTTGTGCATAAGAAGCTTTCAGATTCTTTTGGAAATTATTTTAATAAAAAATATGCTGTCGGACAGAAAATTCCAGTAATTATTGGAAAAGGGCATGATGTAATTCCATATGCAGAGAGAAATAATACTGTAATAAGAGACATTGTGTCTTCTGTATTATTAATTGCAGTTTTAATGTTTTTGCTCTGGGCAATGTTAAAGCACTCTGATGAAACCGAAGAATATGATTTTAAAGAATGTTTATGTTCTTTGTTTCACATAATGGCTTATTTATGTTTTATTTCCATTGCTTTTTTTATTTTTGTAAAAAGATATACTGTCGGGTTCTTTTTTCTTACATGCGGTTTTATTTTGGTTACATTGCCTGAAATCTTTATAAAAAGAGAAGTTCATATAAAATCCCATAAAGTGACTTTTCAAGAAAATCCCGGATTATTTATTTTTGGCTGTATCGTATATTTTTTTATAACAGCCATGCTGATATATGCAAATCTTGAGCTTGCAAAATAAAAGACATAAAAAAGAGCGGTGAGTGCATGAAAATTTTGTCATGTTTTAGTAAAACTTCAAATGAAAAAAAGTTCTGGAAATGGTTCTGCAAAAATTCTTTACGAATTTTCAGTTTTGAAAACGAACAGGAAAAGATTTTTGATGAAATACAAAGTCATTTGCACAAAATCAATTCAGATTTGACTTTTGAAATTAGTTCAATAAAAGAGGGCAGAAGAGATTTTATAATAAGTGCAGATGGAATATTGTCTGCTTTTTCTGCTGTTGAAAAACTATATTCTGAAAAACCAGCTTTTAAGGAATGGAACATCATCAAGTTCAGGCCGCGCCGCAAAATTGAAAATTCAATAAAGATTGGCGAAAAAGAACTTTTGCCTGCTGACATTAAATTTATGTTTATAAAAGATGAAAACCCTGAAAAAGCCGGCATTGTGCTGTTTTGCAAAGGTTTTAATAAAAACGAAGAAAATGTCTATAACAGCATTGCATTCTTGTATCTTGATGAATCTCTTGGTGAATATGATGTTGAAACTTTTATCGGGACAATAACAGTGCAGGGCTTTGACAGCGAATATTTTGATAATTCAGTTTCAATAGAAAAACTGGCAGAAGAATTTGATAAAATCAAGCTTTGTTTGAAAAATTAGTTTTTTAAAAGCATTTTGCTTTGAACAGCCGCATCTCGATGCTCGATATGCACTGAAAGCATAATAATTCCGCAATTTTTGGAGGTTTCACAATGAATGAATTTTCACTTTGGCTCGGACTGTTGGATTATGGTAATCCAATCGCCTTTACTCTGCTCTTTACATTCCTTTTGAAAACAATCAAAAGTAAACTTTCAAAAGAGGATGCTGTCGTTCTGACATTTGGTGCCGTCATGTCGCTTTTTGGCGGTTTCTTTATTCCGACGGGCAAATGTATTGTCGGCCTTAAATTTCACGACTGGATTATGCCGTCAGAAATTGTCTGCATGGTAAATGTCGGTTTCTTCATTGCCGGAACTACACTGATTAAATCTTTGAAAGACAGAAAATGGGAAACAAAGAATTATGTTCTGTATTTTCTGTTGGTTGTCATGACGATTTATCTGCCTTTTTTGATTGCACTTATCAATCCTGCTTTCAAGAAAGTTATCGTTGCAAACATTGTCGGTCTTGTCGGTATGGTTTGCATCTACATCTTTATCAGTGTTGAGTCACTCAGAAAAAAGAAGGTAGTTCCGATGATACTAGTCATTGTTTCCTTTCTGCTTTCAACCGTACTGAGCGGCATTGGCTCCAAGATGAATCTTGATAACGCTCTCGTACATTGGCTCATTGAAGCGCTCGCTGTAACATGCCACTTCTGTGTATACATCAGTGCACGTCTTGTCTATAAAGAAAAGTAAGTATTCAGAAGAAGCAGGCTTTATTCCGTGATTTTTGCTGGTTAAAGTCCTGTTAATTTCAAAATGATAATCTTGCAAAAATAAAATACGGAAAATTGGTAAAGAAAATTATATAACAAAAACAAAAGCTTGTGATAAACTAATGAATTGTGGAAGATATGTTTTTTGTTTTTTATATAATTGCTTTTGTATTTATTATTTTTATAATTTGTGTACTCAGAATAAATTTCTTTTGTAGAATTGGAAAAGCAGGCGAGCGAAGAGTAATTAAAAAATTAAAAAAATTAGACAGCACTTCTTTTAAAATACTAAATGATATTTTAATTAAAATAGATGATAAAACATTACAAATTGATCATATTGTGATTTCATGTTCAGGAATTTTTGTAATAGAGACCAAAACTTATAGTGGATGGATTTTTGGTAATGAAAATCAAGAATATTGGACTTCTGTAAATTATTCAAGAAAGTATAAATTCTATAATCCAATAAAGCAGAATAATGCACATATAAAAGCTCTTAAAAAATTGCTGTCTAATATTGAAAACATTTCCTTTTTTTCAGTTATTGTCTTTGCTGGAAGTGGTGAGCTAAAAGAAATTTCAGCTAATACACCAGTTTTATATAAAAATCAATTAGTACAATTTATTCTTGATACTTCAATAGCAAAAAATCTGACAGAACAACAGATGAATTTAATTTTTACTACTGTTAATTCTAATAATATTAATAGCAAAGAAAATTTGAAAAAACATATTTCAGAGGTTAATGAAAGAAATTTACTTCGCGAAAAAGAAAAAGAAAATTTAATTTGTCCGAAATGTCATTCAAATTTAATATTGCGTGATGGTAAATATGGTCAATTCTATGGTTGTTCCAGATATCCCTCTTGTAAATATACATTGACATCTAAGTCTTTATATGCAAAGCATTCGGCTGATTAAAAGGAAAAATCCATGAAGTTGATTTTGATATATGCAGTTCTTTTTTTGCTGATGATAATTGTGGCTTATTATATATCTTCAATTATATCAAAAGAAATTTCAAAAAGAAGAAAAACTGAAGAAAAAAGAATAAGTGAACTTTCTGCAACAGAAAAAGGAAAGCAGGTCATAAAAGAAGCAGCTGAAAAGCAAAATGAAAGAACAAAAAAAGCAGAACCATGGAGCATTGCAGCACTGTTTGTTTCAAACCTGCTGTTTTTGTCAACTGGAACCGCAGGCGTTTATTTTTGCATAAAAGACTTAATGGCTGGTGCAAAATTAAAGGACATCTTGTTTTTGAATAAAGGTTTTTATCTTATTTCGCCGTTCCTTATTATTTATGCAGTGCTGAAGTTTTGCAATTTTATAAAAAATGCAGGAAACAAAGACTGAGCCTTCGGTTTTTTATAGGAATGCTGCTGAATATTCTGCTTTATTTTTCTGTAATAAAAAAGTATAGTAAACAGTATGAACAATAGAAAAAAACTGGGTATAGCTTACATAATCGGTTCCTTTATTTTTATCGGGCTTATCATTTATGGATTGATTTTTAATAAAGAATTTGCTGAAAAATACAATTTTAAATTACTTTTGCTTGCACTTACATATTTTGCAGCATTTTACAGAATGTTCTATAAAAAGGCAGAGCCGTCTTCTTCTTTAAATTTTTATAAGAAATTTTATGCAGATATTATAAAAGATTCGTTTGAAGATGATAAAAAAAATCAAAAATGTTTTCTAAAGGCAATTTACTATTATAATGTCAATAAATACGAAAAAGCATTAAAAAAACTGCTGTTTCTGCTTGATGCCTGCAGCACCAGAAACGAAAAATATGCTGTAAATGTTTTTCTTGCTTTAACTTATACAGATGACGGGCAGCAGAAAAAAGCGGTTGGAATTTATGAATCAATGGTAAATGCCGGACTTGCAGATTCTTTGGTTTTTTCTAATTTAATTGATTGTTACAGATACATAGGTCAATATGAACAGGCATATAAGACAGGTGAACTTGCACTTCATACAGATCCAAAAAATCATGATGCGTATTGCAATTTGGCATATGTGTTTTTTGAAGACGGCAATTATGACAAGGCAAAAGAATATGCGGAAAAAAGCCTTAATCTGAAAGGCAATTTTATTTCACCGATACATTTGCTGTATGTTATTTATAATCTTGAAAATAATAATGAACAGATTTTGCTTTATGAACGAAAAGCACTGGCAAACGGCGACTCTAAAGAAGATTTGCGGAACATATTGGATTATTATTGTCATTAATTTATAAAAAAATTGTGCTGTGTGTTTTATCTGACCTTAAAAAGCATAGGAAAACGAAATGGCGTTTATTTCAATTTTAATTGTGGACATTTTATTTCTTATTGTTTTGTTTAATATTGTTGTCGGGTTGATTTTAGGCATTATTGGCTTTGTGCTGCATATGAAAAACAGAAAAAATGAAAAACAAGGCAATGTTGTTTCAAAAAAACGTAAAATTATTACGCTTGTTTTCTGCATATTTGGAATAATTGCTGTGTGCGCAGCAGCCTTTATAGTTGCTTTTTATTCGCGCCGACGGGTTCAAT
>JAZQNK010000111.1:0-4550 GCA_045627325.1 Treponemataceae bacterium
AGTATGTGATTAAACTTCTGCGAAAACCCTGGGTAGGGGGTTGTCCTTTCCCTTATTTCAAGTGTCAAAAAAAAATCCTTCAAAGTGTTAAAAATCTTTAAAATCTTTAAAAATTTCAGCACATTTTGAATTCTCGTGATAGAATATCTTATATATTGTTATTAGAAAATTCTTTTGAAGTGGAGTACATGGAGGTTTTATGCCAAAAGAAGATATTTCGGAAAATAAAAAAAACATGGGTGCTGTAAATAAAGCCAGATTAATAATTTTTGGAACAACGGTTGCCCTTATTGTTATTGTTTCAATTATTTATGGAACTGTTGCAAAACAGTTTTTCTTAAAATCTGCTGATGAAACACTTGATTTGTTCTGCAAACAGACACAGCGCATTTTTATGAGCGACCTGCAGTCTGAAGTTAAATTATCTTTGCAAATGGCAAAATCTGTTGCCACTTTAAATTTCTGCAAAAATCCTGATGACCCTGAAGCAAAGGCTTTGATGGATGAAGAAATGAAATCGTATGCAAGTTCTCTTCTTTCTGGTTCAACATTTTATATGAGCTACAGTAACATGCACTTTTGGTCAACAGACGGAACAAATTACATTGTAGATTCAAAACTTCCAGAGAATTACTGGGCAAATCTTGTTTTAAATTTAAAGGAATCTGAAAAATATAATTTTAACATCAATTATAACCCGGAACTCAAAAGCATAAACCTTTGGGTCAATGTGCCTGTAAGAGATGCTGCAACCAGAAAAGTCATCGGGCTTGTCGGCACAGGAATTCCACTTTCTGTCTTTACAAAATCTATTTATGAAGGCAAGAATCCGCTGATTGGCCTTTATATTTTCAATGATGAAAGAGAGATTGTTGGTGCCGAAGACGTGAGCCTTATTGAAAATAAAACGCTCATTCAGGATGTTCTAAAGCCGCAGCTAAACGAATTTATTACAAAAGTGCTTGACAGCAAGCAGAGAAAGCCTGTTGAAAAATATTCAACTTCAGATTCGCTTTATTATATGGCACATGTTGAAGATCTCGGCTGGAATATCTTTGCCTATAAAGAAGGCAATAACAAGCTTTTGTATACTGGAATTGGTGTTGTAATTTATTTTATTGTCATTATTGCGTTTATTCTGGTTGGCGCCTGTATTTATGTTGCAGTAATCAAATATTTCAAAATGCGCGAAAACGAACAGCAGCTTGGTTCCAGCATGTTTGAAGCTACACAGAATCTTGTTGTGTCTGCACGTGAAACTGCTGCAACTTCTCAAGACCAGAGCGCCGCAGTAAAAGAGATTGTTGCAACAATGGAAGATTCCAATAACCTTTCAGAAAATATTGCTTCAAAAATCAATGACGTTGCAGATGTTGCCAAAAAAACGTCAGCTGATGTTGAAATCGGCGGCAAAACTTTGATTGACAACGTTAATAAGCTGAACGAAATTTTTGAAGCAAATACACAGACTATAAACGGCATTAAGGCTTTGAGCGAAAAAATCGATAACATCTGGGATATCGTTACGCTTATCAACAGTGTTGCAGACCAGGCTAAAATCATTGCGTTTAATGCAGAGCTTGAAGCTGCCAGCGCAGGTGAAGCAGGCAAAAATTTCCATATTGTTGCATCAGAAATCCGCCGTCTTGCAGATGGCATTATTGACGGAACAAAAGAAATAAAAGAGCGCATTACAGAAATTCAGCATTCTTCTGACGTTTTGATTCTTGCAAGTGAAAGCGGAACAGAAAAAATTAATGAAGGATGCGAAAGGGCGCATGAACTCGAAGCAAACTTTGAAAGTATCAGGGCTGCAGCTGAAATTACTTCGGATTCGGCTAATGAGATTACAAATATCATCCAGCAGCAGACAGCTGCTTCTGGACAGATTCTTGTAACATTAAAACAGATTGCTGCTGGTGTTGAAAATTTTACATCTGCAACTGAAAGTGTTTCTTCTTCAGCAGAGCAGCTTAAAGAAATTGCAAATAAGCTTAATGAACAGGTGGCAGAAGCTAATGAATGAACAGATTATTCAAGAAATGAACAAAAACACAAATGAGCAGGTTGATGTTGTCGCAGAAGAAACGGTCATGTGGCTCATTTTCTCGATGGGATCGGAACGTTTTGCAATTGCTTCAAATGAAGTAGGTGAAATTATTCGCGATGTTGCCGTTTATCATCTGCCGTTTCTGCCGTCGTATGTTGATGGTGTCATAAACAGACGTGGAGATCCATGCACTGTTATAAATCCTTTGCAGCTTCTCGACAGACCTGTTATAGATACAAAAGATGAACAGGACGAAACTGAAAATACAGCTACTGCTTTCCCCGGAGTAAAAAAGGTTCCGCAGAAAGATGCTGTGTCACTTTTCCTTGTTTTGAACAGAGAAGACGATCAGCTTTGTCTGCGCATAACAGATATTCTGTTTTTCCATGAATCAAGAAAGACAGATGTTCATATGCTGTCTTCTGAAAATTCTGAAAATAGTTTTTACAGTGGTACTGTAGAATATAACCACACCGAGATTCCGGTGATAAATGCTGCAGCTTTCGAGCTGCGTTTAAGGAATGACCTTGGAAGCGCCTAGACAGTTTACTTGCATTGCTTATGATGGTGTCGATTTTTTGATACCAAATGAATATATTGTTGCAGGTTTTTATCAGCATATTCAGGATGATGCTCCTAATGTGTACTATAACCGTGAAACATTGCCTCACATTCATTTGACGCGCCTCTTTGAGGAGGAATTCAAATGTAAGCGCCGTCTTGAATCTGGTGTTATTCTTGTCCTGCGGATGCAGGATTTTGAAAGTGATGTGTGTGTGTCAATTTCAGATTATACGAATACTGCGTTTCCTGCTTCTGGTTTTCTTGCTCTTTCTGTAAATGGCGAAATTCAAAACGAACCGATTTTGTGCAGTGAGCTGAGGCTTATGCCTTTGAGCATACGCACCAGAATGAATGCCTGTGGAATTGAAGCTGTACGTTTTCCTGAAGGAAGACAAAAACAGCTGCTGATTGCACCTGATCTGCTTATAAGAAAATTCTTTGCCGGAGCGCTTTTATGAGAATTATCATTGTAGATGATTCTGCTGTCATCCGTGCAATGCTGGAACAGAATTTGCAGAAAGAAGCTGATATTGAAATAGTTGCATCTGTTTCAAACGGACGCAAAGCAATAGACAGTGCAAAAACCTTAAAACCCGATCTGGTTATTCTTGATACGGATATGCCTGAACTTGATGGAATAAGCGCAACGCGTATTCTTGCAAAAGAACTTTGGATTCCGGTGCTTATTTTTTCGGAAGACAGTTTCAAAGAAGAAGAGGCAAAAAAAGCAGGTGCTGTAAGTTTTGTCAAAAAACCGGATTTGTCATCAATGAACAGCGCTTTTTTTGAACCGTTCATTGCAGAGATAAGACGTGCATCTAATCATGTTGTAATCGGTTTTGACAAAACTAAAATTACAAAAACTGCAAAGCATCAGGATGAAGAACATATTTCTTCTAATCCTTATCAGATACTTTGCATAGGTGCTTCTACCGGTGGACCGACTGCCGTACAGAAAGTAATCAGCGGTTTGGGACGCGATTTTCCTTTGCCTGTGCTTTACGTGCAGCATATAGAAATTGGTGCAGATGTCAAGATGGTTGAATGGTTCAACAGTACCTGTTCAAACATCACTGTAAAACTCGCAGAAGACGGCGAAACTGCAAAAGCTGGCGTTGTTTATATGGCGCCTGCTGACAAGCACCTTGTTATTGATTATGTAAGGAGCAGTGGTGAACCAGTTATTGCTTTGACGGATGATGTTCCAGTGCGGTTTTTGCGCCCGGCTGTTGACAAGCTGTTTTTTAGTGCAGCCGAGCATTATGGAGAAAGCTGCATTGCAACGCTTTTGACTGGCATGGGCAGGGACGGCGCAGACGGCTGCAAGGCAATTAAAGATGCCGGTGGTTTTACAATAGTTGAAGATGAATCGACTTGTGCTGTGTTTGGAATGCCGGCTGCTGCAATCGAAGTTGGTGGTGCGTCTGTTGTACGGCCTCGTGGAGAAATTTCGCAGATTATTCTCCATTCATTGGAAGGTTAGTATGCGCATAAGTGATTTTGATTTTGAGCAGATTATTTTATTTGTAACGCAGCATACCGGCATTATTCCACGTGTAAGCCACCGCGATGGAATTCGTCTGTATGTTGAAAAAAGATTAGACGCCATTGAAATGTCTGTAACGGACTATATGCGTCTTATTGAAAATGATACTGATGAGCTTGCGTTTCTTGTTAACGAATCGACTGTTAATGAGACCTACTTTTTTAGGGAAGAAAAACAGTTTGCTTTGTTAAAGGACAAAATTTTTCCAGAGTGGACTGCCAGAAATGGTTCGCAGCAGTTTAAAATCTGGTGTGCGGCATCTTCTTCTGGAGAAGAAGTTTATTCACTGCTTTTGCTTGCAAGGGCTTGTCATCTGTCGCCTGTCATAACGGCAAGTGATATTGATACATATATGCTGACGCTGTGTTCGCAGGGCGAGTATAGGGAGCG
>JAZQNK010000112.1:0-6518 GCA_045627325.1 Treponemataceae bacterium
GCTGTTCTTAAGGCAAAAGGTCTGGCTGTCTGTCTTTTAGATTCGCGCAAATATATTTTTACAACCGGAAACCAGGCACAGGGTGACCCTGACATGCTCCGCACAATGGAAGCTTTTTCGCTTGTGCGTGACGGCAAAGTTGGAAAAGATGCACGCATTCTGCTTTTCCCTGGCTTTATCTGCTCTTATAAAGACGGTTCAATGGGACTTTTGGGTCGCAACGGTTCAGATTTTTCTGCAGCACTGGTTGGCGTTGGGCTTGGTTCTAAAAAAGTTGAATTCTGGACAGATGTTGACGGTATTTATACAGCAGACCCGCGCATTGTAAAAGATGCAATTATGGTTAATGACATGAGCTATGAAGAAGCAATGGAACTTTCTTTCTTTGGCTCAAAAGTTCTGCATCCAAAGACACTTGCACCGCTTGCAGCAAAAGGCATTGAAGCATGGAGCTTGAACAGTATGAATCCTTCAAGCCGTGGAACACGCATTACGAGCGGAAGTTTTGAATCAAGTGGTCCAATCCGCGGCATTTCGTGCCTTAAAAATACGGCAATTATCAGTGTTTCTGGCAGCGGCATGAAAGGCAAGTCTGGCATGGCTGCAAGAATTTTTGCTGCTGTTTCCCGTGCAGGCATTTCAATGCTTTTGATTACACAGTCAAGTTCAGAATATACAATCAGCTTCTGTGTAAACCAGAGCGATGCACGCACTGTTCAGGAAATTTTGAGCGCAGAATTTGAACTTGAACTTCGTGAAAATATCATCAATTTAATTGAACTGCAGGAAAACTGTGCAATTGTTTCAATTGTCGGCGACGGAATGAAACACAAACGCGGAATTGCCGGAACTTTCCTTGATTCGCTTGCTTCGCAGGATATTAACATTCTTGCAATTGCTCAGGGTTCAAGCGAACGTTCAATTTCCGTTGTAATTAACGGAAAAGACGGCGACACAGCAGTGCGCATTGCACACCGTTTCTGCTTTAACACAGCCCAGTCTATTGAAGTATTTGCATTTGGTGCCGGCACAATCGGCGGTACTCTTATTGACCAGATTCGTGACCAGCACGCTAAGCTTTTGGCACAGAATGTTGACATTAAAGTTATGTGCATTACCACAATTGACGGCATGTACATGAACGAAGAAGGCATTGACCTTTCTAACTGGCGCGAAATCATGAAAAATCCACCGGTTAAATTTTCAACTTCTGACAAAAATGTTGACGAAATTATTGCATTTGTTAAACGCGTTAAGCCGCTTAACCCTGTATTTGTTGACTGTACAGCAAGTTACGATCTTCCAGAACGCTATCTGGACCTTCTTAATGCCGGTATGAGCATTGCAACGCCAAACAAACGTGCAAACAGCATGAACATGAAGTTCTACAAGGATTTGCGCGACACGGCAAACAAAATGCACCGCCGCTTCTTGTACGAAACAAACGTTGGTGCCGGTTTGCCTATTATTGATACTTTGCAGAACCTGTTCAAATCTGGCGACAAACTCACAGAGTTTAACGGAATTATGTCTGGCTCTCTTTCTTACATTTTTGGAAAATTGGACGAAGGCGTTTCTTTCAGCAAGGCTGTAATGGAAGCTAAAGAACTGCGTTACACTGAGCCAGATCCTCGTGACGACTTGAACGGCATGGACGTTGCACGCAAAGCTTTGATTATTGCACGTGAAAGCGGCATGGAAATTGAGCTTGAAAACATTACAATGAACAAAGTTTTCCCAGAAAGTTTTGATACAAGCGGAACTGTTGAAGAATTCCTGAAAAGACTGCCACAGGTTGACGATTATTTTGCTAAAAAAATTGCTGACCTTAAAAAAGAAGGAAAGGTTCTGCGCATGGGTGCTTCAATTAAAGACGGCAAAGTTTCTGTCGGCATGCTTGAAGTTAATCAGGAAAACCCATTGTACGGCGTACGCGGCGGTGAAAACGCATTTGTATTCTACACCGAACGCTATCAGCCGATTCCGCTTACAGTACGCGGTTATGGTGCAGGCGCTGGCGTAACAGCTGCCGGTGTATTTGGAGACATTTTGCGTACAGTTTCGTGGAACTTGGAACAGAATAAATAATTGCTGATAAGTTCAGGCGATACATTGAAAAGTGTAGCGGAACTCGACTGCGATACTTTATGAGAAACGATACCTCGATGCTCTGCATCGGGGTTCGTTCGTTTTTATGCGTTGATTCGTGCGCAAAATCGTAATAAACGGAGAAGAAAATGAAGCGATTTGTTTTATCTGTGCTGGTTGAAAACCATGCCGGTGTTTTAAGTCGTGTAACAGGGCTGTTCAGCCGCCGCGGCTATAACATTGACAGTTTGACTGTTGGAGAAACATATAACCATGACCAGTCTAGAATGACGATTGTTGTGCGTGGCGATGAATCAACTCTGGAACAGATTGAAAAACAGCTTTCTAAACTCGTCGAAGTAATTTCAATAAAACACTGCGACCCGTCTGAAACAGTACTCCGTGAACTTGCCCTTATAAAAGTTGCCGTTTCTGGTGAACGCCGTGGCGTTGTAATTGAAACTGCAAATATTTTCCGTGCACATATTGTTGATGTCGGCATTGATTCTCTTGTAATAGAAGCAACCGGAAGCGAAGACAAAATTGCAAGTCTTATTCGGCTGCTTGAACCTTTTGGCATTATGGAATTAGTGCGCACCGGTTTAACCGCAATGGAACGCGGTGCCGAAGTTTTAAGCGAAGCATAAACTGTCTGGAGCTGTTTTGGTCCGGCGGTTCATGCAAAACTATTTTTAGAACTCCGGTCTTGTTTCATCAAAACCGGCGCGGAAAATAAGTTCTTTTTTTTCAAGGTTTTTGTAGCAAGCAAAAAATGCAATAATCAAGAAAATATCTGCTAAAATCCATGCAGTAGGCGAGGCAAAGCATGCAGCCTTGAACCCAAACTTTGGCACAAAGCCGATTGCAATGAGCGCTCTTCCGATAAGTTCAAAAAGCCCTGCAAGAACAGCCAGCCTGCTGTAACCCATTCCCTGAATGCAAAAACGGATGACATTTACGAGCGTAAGCGGAAAATAGAACAGGGCATTTGAAATTAAGAAAAAATGAACCATTGAAAGAATTTCGGTTTCTTCTGCGCTTAAAAATAAAAGACCAAAATATTTTCCGAAGAAATAAAGCACAAAAAAAGCAGCCGCAGAATAAACAAGACCGATTAAACTGCTTTGAAAAAGCCCTTTTTTTATGCGCGGCAGTTTGCCGGCTCCTGCATTTTGCCCGGCCCATGTTGCCATTGTGGAACCAAGCGCGTCAAACGGGCAGCAGAAAAAAATGTGTGTTTTTGCGCCGGCTGTAATTGCTGCAACTGCATCTGAACCAAGCGTATTTACAGAAGTCTGCAGAATTACGCTGCCGATTGCGGTTATTGAATATTGCAGCCCCATCGGAAAGCCTGTTCTTATCAATTTTGGAAAAAGCTGCGGACGGATTTTCCAGTCGTCTTTTGTTAAGTGAAGAATCTCGAATTTTTTTGCTATATATATAAGACAGCTTAAACCTGAAATCAATTGTGCAAGCAGTGTTGCATAAGCTGCGCCTTCAACGCCAAGTTTAAAAACAAGAATAAAAAGCAGGTCAAGCGCAATGTTCAGCACCGAAGAAATTACAAGAAATAAAAGCGGAGTGCGGCTGTCGCCGACAGAACGAAGAATTCCTGCAAGAATGTTATACAAAAACACAATTGGAATGCCTGCAAAAATTATTCGTATGTAGTTTGAAGCATAATCAAGGATATTTGACGGTGTCTGCATTAATATAAGCAGAGGTTTGCAGAATAAAACTGTAAGAATTGCAAATGCAATTGAAAAAACTGCCGAAAGTTCAGCTGAACATGCAATAAGCTGTCGCATGGTTTTAAAGTCTTTTGCACCAAATTTGTTTGCAACCGGAATTGCAAAGCCGCTGCATACGCCCATGCAGAAGCCGATAATCAGAAAGTTTACGGAACCTGTTGAACCGACCGCAGCAAGTGCTTCTTTGCCGAGAAATTTTCCGACGATTACAGTATCAACAATGTTATAAAACTGCTGGAACAGATAACCAAAAAGCAAAGGCACTGAAAAGCCAAGAATAAGATTAAAAGGCTTGCCCTGTGTTAAATCTTTTGTCATAACTTGAACATATCCAAAACAAGATAAAAAAACTAGCTTTTTTTTGTAAAAATATTTTTTTAGTTGAATTTCTGCACCAGAATTTTTTAACCAGCATTTTGACTGGTGCTGCAGAACGTTTTTTTGCTGTGCAATTGAAAATTCAGCAGGCTTGAATCTTTTTAGAGGTTCCATTTAGTTTGATTTTATGATAATCTTCTTGTACATTGTTTTTGCAGTGTTTTGCTCCATTAGCTCAGCTGGATAGAGCGGTTGCCTCCTAAGCAACAGGTCGTGCGTTCGAATCGCGTATGGGGCGTAAGTTTATAAAAGGGGATGACTAATAAGTTTTGTCATGCTGAATTTATTTCAGCATCTACGCTACATATAGTATGTTAGATTCCGGGGCAAGTCCGGAATGACATAGAATTCAATCTTTTTGGACGTCCCTTTTTTGTACAAGACTTAAAAAAACAGTTTTTATGGCTGTGCTTTTTTTAGAATGACTGGCAGTTCATAGACGTCTTTTACGCCGCTTACAAGAATTGCGCCCATGCCCATAGAAAGCGGAACTGCTAAATCAATGTCGTATCTGTCGCCAACCGAAATGCATTTTTCAAAAGGAACATCTAAAGACTTTGCAGCACATTCATACGGCGCTTTGTGCGGTTTTGACACGCAGCAAGTGTCCAGTGCAACGATGCAGCTGAAAAAATCTGAAACACCGAGCACGTCGAGAGTTTTTTTTGCCGGTTTTAGCGGATTGTTTGTTACTGCTGCAATCTTGAAATTTTCTGACAGTATTTTCATTGTTTCTACAAGTTTCTGGTCATATTCAAGATAATCTGCAGGGTTGATGAGCGTTTCGCGCCATTTTATGCTTTCTTCTATTGGAACACCGAATGCAACAAGTGTATTGCCAAAACTTGTTTTGGCGCCGTTGTGTGTCTGTGCCCATTCCTGTCTGTATGCATCAATTTTTGCTTTTGCTTCGTCGTACGGCCAGCCTTTTTGTTCTGCAAAATATCTTAGCTGCACGTCAACCTGTTCGTGTGCATAAAACGAATTTGTGTAAAGTGTTGAATCTATGTCAAAAAGAATTGCTTTTGTTGACGGCGGAATGTGATAGACTTTCATTTTAAAACCTTAAAAATGTGTCTGCGGTTCAAAAATCTTTGCAGGTTTTACAAGTGTTTCTGCACCTTCTTCGATCGAAGAGAAAACGCCCATGCCGGCAAAAGCTGTAATTGCATCTCCCATAAGTTCGGCGTCAAGCAGTCTTGTTGTTTCAAGTTTTATGCCAAGAACATCTGCTTTAAATTGATTCCACGGGTTGTTATGTGTCTGACCGCCTGTAATGCGCATTGAATCAATTGAAAGACCAGTTGCTTTTTCAAGCAGTTTTATGCCGGTTTTTAGTTCTTCTGCAATTTCATAAATCAATTTGAAACCTTCAGAGGTCTGTTTTTTCAGCAGAGCTTCAACAGTTTCTGCCGGTGATATATTTTTATATTCAGAATTTTTCTTGAATTTTGCAAACCTGGCGCCTGAATCTGGCAGAAGAAAAGATGCATTCCATAAATCGCTTATAATGGAAGGAAGAAAGCGGATTCTGCTGTCTGTTACAGTTTTTTTAACACAGAAGTTTAAACCCTCGCTTGAACCGGCTCTGTCGCAAAGACGCCCTTCTTTTAATGTTGCCGTTCCAATCAATGCAGCAACAAAATCTGGTGAACCGCAGTAAACTTTTGTCTTATGCGAAAGTTCAAGAAACTCTGCAATTTTGTCTGTAATGTTTCCTGCACAAAAAGCTGGTTTTACAAATGGAGGAAGTTTCACTTTTGAAATTCCGCATTTTTCAAGCTGTGTTTCGTTCCAGTATGCAGCTTCAAATCTTGCTTCCGGCAGGATTGTTACGGCTGAGCCTGTAAGTTTATAGATTAAATATTCAGGTCCCGAAAAAACATATTGCGAAGCTTCCCATTGTTTTGGAAAATGTTCTTTATAATAGATAAGACGCGGCAGAAAGAGGCTTCTGCCGGAAATTCTGCTGTATTCTTCGTTTTCTTCTGGCGTTCCGTTCGGACTGTTCCACAAATGAATGAAACTGTCTGAAACAATGGTCGGCCCGTTGCCCGAAATGCAGATTGAATTTATTGAAGCTTCTTGAGAAATGGTGCGCATCTGGTCGAGTGCATTTTTTAATGCGCTCAACCAGCAGTCTGGCACGGACATGCCGTCAAAACGAATTCGTGCAAATGCAAGAACTTCTCCGTCCGGGCTAATCAATGCACCTTTAAGCGAAGAAGTTCCAATGTCAGCACAGAAAACAGATTCTTTCACACTATTCAGTTTTTACAAAGTCGGATCGTAGCCATGTCG
>JAZQNK010000113.1:0-34321 GCA_045627325.1 Treponemataceae bacterium
CTTAACAAGTTTTGTTAACACAAAACTTGCAGCAAATTTGCCGCGAGTTTAGGCGAAGCATAAACTCGAAGGTTTCGTGCAAACGAAACCGGGACTCTGAGCTGGTGTCTTCCTCAAAATAAAGTTCAAACGCTTCCAAGCGTTAAAACATAAAAATCTGTTATAAATATCACTTAAAGTCTTGTCAAATTGAAATTTAGTCTGAATCTAGATATATTAAAAACATGTCTACTTTGAAAAAACTTTTATTAGGGCTTGAGCGCAAATATAAAGTTAGCGCTGTTCTGGCGCCTGTAACAATTATGGGAGAAGTGCTTCTTGAAGTATTAATTCCGTTTATTATGGCGCGGATTATTGATGTTGGCATTGCAAACCGTGATGCAGCCTATGTTGTCAAAACAGGCTGTCTTATGGTCTGTGCAGCTTTGCTTTCGCTTGGTTTTGGTGTCGTTGCAGGACGTTTTGCAGCAGTTTCTTCACTTGGTTTTGCAAGAAACCTGCGCCGCCGTCTTTTTGGCAAAGTTCAGGATTTTTCTTTTTCAAATGTTGATAAATTCAGCACGGCGTCTTTAGTCACCAGGCTTACTTCTGATGTTACGAATGCACAGAACACTTTTCAGATGATTGTACGCATGTGCGTGCGTTCACCATTTATGTTTATAAGCGCCATCATTATGGCAACATATGTAAATGCAAAGCTTTCGCTTGTCTTTTTGTTCTGCATTCCGTTAATTGCCATTCCAATGGTTTTCATAATGAAAACAGCGCATCCGCGTTTTCAGATTATGATGAAAAATTATGACAAGCTGAATGCAAAAGTGCAGGAAAACCTTATCGGCATTCGGGCTGTAAAAGCTTTTGTGCGCGAAGACAACGAAAAAGTAAAGTTTAACGATGTTGCAGACGCAGTTAGAAATGCACAGGTGCGGGCAGAAAAAATTGTAATTCTGAATATGCCGCTTATGACGCTTGTAATGTATATTGCGTTGATTCTGCTTTATTGGTTTGGCGGCAATCTGATTATCAACGGGAAAATGCTGACTGGTGAACTTATCAGCTTTATTACTTATATGGTTCAGATTCTTTCATCATTGATGATGTTTTCAATGATTTTCATCATGCTCGTAATTTCAAAAGCAAGCATTGGACGTATTATTGAAGTGCTTGACGAAGAACCTGATGTTACAAACCCTGTTGATTCATTAAGTGAAGCTATCGAGGAACCAAAAGACGGTTCAATTGAATTCAGAAATGTTTCTTTCAGCTATGATAAAACAGAAAAGAATGCAGTTCTTCACGACATAAACATTTCAATTAAAAGCGGTGAAACAATCGGAATCATCGGCGGAACCGGTTCTTCAAAATCTACGATAGTTCAGCTTATTCCACGGCTTTATGATACTTTGTCTGGTTCCGTGCTTGTTGGTGGCAGAGATGTAAAATCTTATAATCTTGATGTGCTGCGGAACAGTGTTGCTATGGTTCTGCAGAAAAACGTCCTTTTTTCTGGAACAATCCGCGACAATTTGCGCTGGGGCTCACCAGAAGCAACAGACGAAGAGATAGAAGCTGCATGCCGCACGGCCTGTGCCCACGATTTTATTATGTCGTTTCCAAAAGGCTACGACACAGATTTAGGGCAGGGCGGTGTAAATCTTTCGGGCGGACAAAAGCAGCGGCTTTGCATTGCGCGTGCGCTGCTTAAAAAGCCAAAGATTCTCATTCTTGATGATTCAACAAGCGCCGTTGATACGGCAACAGATGCCGCAATAAGAGCCGGCATGAAAAATACATTGCCGGATACGACCAAAATTATTATTGCACAGCGCATAACTTCTGTAAAAGAAGCAGACAGAATCTTTGTAATTGAAGAAGGCCGGGTTTCCGGTTCTGGTTCACACGAAGAACTTTGTTCTTCAAATGAGATTTATCGCGAAGTATTTGAATCTCAGCAGAAAGGCAGCGACTTTGACGGTGCCGGAGATTCTGCTGAAAAAGAAGCAGACAATGCTGCTAAAAAGGAGGCTTTATAATGCCAGGTCCAGGAAGAGGTCCAGGCGGACGCGGCCGCCCGATGCAAAAACCGAAAAACGCAAAAAAAACAATAAAAAGACTGCTTAAATATCTTGTTTCTTATAAATTGCTTTTCATTTTTGTATTTTTAAGCATTCTCATTTCGTCTGGCGCAAGTATTGCAAGTTCATATTTTCTGCGCCCGCTTTTAAATGATTATATCATTCCATTTATTGGAAAAGAATCGCCGGATCTTTCAGGGTTTATTTCAATGCTGAGTTTTATGGCCTGCATTTTTGTTGCAGGTTCATTTGCTGCATGGGTAAACAACCGCATAATGCTGCATATTTCATCAAAGACTCTGTACAGAATCCGCACGGAACTTTTTGAGCAGCTCGAAAAACTTCCGCTGCGCTATTTTGATGCACATACGCACGGCGAGCTTATGAGCCGCTTTACAAACGATATTGATACAATCCGCGACATGCTCAGCCAGGCAATTCCGCAGCTGTTTTCTTCAACACTGACTGTTGTGGCTTGTTTTATAATGATGCTTTCCATTAGTCCTGTGCTGACGCTGCTGGTCATTGTTACAGTTGCTGCAATGATTGCCGTAACAGGATTTGTCGGCAAACATTCTGCCAAGGCTTTCCGTGAACAGCAGGAAGCAATCGGTAATGTAAACGGCTTTATTGAAGAAATGATTGAAGGACAGAAAGTCGTAAAAGTATTCTGCAGGGAAAATATTTCAAAAAATGACTTTGATGTTTTGAATGACAGGCTTTGCAGTGCCGGAACAAGAGCAAACACTCTTGCAAATATTTTAGGTCCTCTTATGAATAACATGGGACACATAAGCTATGCAATTACAGCAATTGCCGGTGTAATGCTCATAATTGCCGGCAAAATGGATTTGGGCAGCATTGCATCGTTCCTTGAATATTCAAGAAGCTTTAAAAACCCGATTACGCAGATGGCGCAGATGTTTAACGGCATTTTGAATGCACTTGCTGGTGCAGAGCGTGTTTTTGCCGTAATTGATGAAGAAGGCGAAGTTGATTCTGGTTATGTAACGCTGGTTAATGCAAATATTTTGAGCGATGGCACGATTACAGAAGCATTTTTGCCGACTGGACAATGGGCATGGAAACATCCGCACCATGACAACACAGTAACATATGTTCCTTTAAAAGGCGAAGTTCAGTTTGAAAATGTAACTTTTGGTTATGAAAAAGAAAAAACTGTTCTGCACGAAATTACAATGACTGCTCTTCCGGGGCAGAAAATTGCGCTTGTCGGTTCAACAGGTTCTGGCAAAACAACAATAACAAACCTTATCAACCGCTTCTATGATGCATCAACAGATGTTGAAGGCGGTTCAAAGATTCGGTTTGACGGCATAAACATCAACAAGATAAAAAAAGCAGATCTGCGCCGTTCTCTTGGAATGGTTCTGCAGGATACGCACCTTTTTACAGGTTCAATTGCAGACAATATTCGTTTTGGCAAGCTTGATGCGTCTTTAAACGAAGTTGAATCTGCTGCAAAACTTGCAAATGCAGATTATTTTATTCGTCATCTGCACCAGGGCTATGACACTGTAATTACCGGCGACGGCGAAAGTTTAAGCCAGGGACAGCGCCAGCTCCTTGCAATTGCGCGTGCAGCTGTTGCAAATCCACCGGTGCTTATTCTTGACGAAGCAACAAGTTCAATTGATACACGAACAGAAGCGCTTATTGAAAAAGGCATGGACAGCCTTATGCAGGGACGTACTGTTTTTGTTATTGCACACAGACTTTCAACAGTAAGAAATGCTGATAAAATTCTTGTTCTTGAACATGGCAGAATTATTGAAAGCGGCAGCCACGATGAACTTATTGCCCAGAAAGGCAAATACTACCAGCTTTATACAGGTTCTTTTGCAGAATCTTAAAACGCATTGAAATGTGCAGTACACAAAAGCTGTGCACTGCACTAAAAAGTGCGTTAAGCTTGAGCCTCTTATAAGACGGAGTTTTCAAAATTATTATGAATTTGGTTTCAATAGATAATCTTTCAAAAAATGTAAAAGAAGTGCCGCTGTTTTCAGATGTAAGTCTTGGCATTGATTCCGGTGAAAAAATCGGGTTTGTCGGACCGAACGGTTCTGGGAAATCTACATTCCTTCGTCTTATTTTAGGTGAAACGGCGCCCGATTCAGGGACGATTGCAATTAATAAAAGCATAACGATAAGCGTGCTTGAACAGCGCCCGCAGTTTGACGAACAGGACACGTTAAAGTCATTTTTGTACAAAGGTTTTGACCCGCTTCTGTCACTTGTCGGCGAATACAATAAATGCCTCAATGAAATTTCGGCCAATAAAAATGCACCAGATTCACTTCACAGAAAATTTGACCAGCTTACTCATCAGATGGAAGAAAAAAACGGTTTTGCAGTTGAGCACACTTATGAATCGTTTTTGACGGAACTTGGTGTGTGCGGAACAGGCCGCGGCCTTGACCAGAAAATGTGCACAATGTCGGGCGGCATGGTAAAAAAAGCTGCAATAGCCAGAACTTTTGCGGCTTCTTCGAACCTGCTGCTTTTGGACGAACCGACGAACCATCTGGACATTGAAACAATTGAATGGCTTGAAAAACACCTTCTGTCTTTTCAGGGTAGTTTTGTGCTTGTAACGCACGACCGCTATTTTCTTGACCGTGTCTGTAATGTCATGCTCGACATTGACAGACGCCGCATAAATAAATATGAAGGAAACTTTACAACATATCTTCGTCGCCGCAAGGAACGTGCAGAAGAAGAAGCCCGGCACGATGCAAAAAGAGAATCAATTCTTTCTGTTGAACTTGAATGGCTGAAACGCGGGCCGAAAGCAAGGTCTACAAAAGACAACCACAGAAAAGCCCGCATTGAAGCAATGCTTGCAGAACGTCATGAACAGCAGGAACACATGGAAGGTTTTTCTGTACAAGGTAAACGGCTCGGCGGAAAAGTGCTGAACCTTAAAAATGTCTGCAAGTCTTATGACGGAAAAACAATAATTGCACCGTTTTCATATGAGTTTACAAAAGGCGAACGCATTGGAATTATCGGACCAAACGGTTCAGGAAAATCAACATTTCTTGATTTAGTCAGTGCAAGAATAAAAGCAGATTCTGGCGAGATAGATACAAGCGTTAATACGGCATTTGGCTATTTTGACCAGACCGCGCGTTTTATAAACCGAGATTTGACCGTGCTTGAATATATGCGTGGGCAGCGCCAGCACGTCAACCTTAAAGACGGAACGACATGCTCAATTGAGCAGTTCCTTGAAAAATTCCTCTTTCCGCGCGAAATGTTTAACCAGCAGCTTTCGTTCCTTTCAGGCGGAGAACTCCGCCGCCTTCAGCTTATTCAGATTCTGGCAGATTCGCCTAATTTTCTGCTTTTTGACGAGCCGACAAATGATTTTGACATTGAAACAATCAGCATTCTTGAAGATTTCCTGAAAGATTTTGGCGGCTGTATTCTCGTAGTTTCGCATGACAGGGCTTTTCTGGACAATATTACGGATTTTCTGTTTGTTTTTGACGGTAAAGGCAACATAAATTATTTTGCAGGCGGTTATGCAGATTATCGCGAATATATAGAAGAAACTGAAAAAAACAGCGCAGTGCAGAAAAAAGCAGAAGCCGAAAAAAAGCCTGAAAAAAAGACGGACAAGCCGAAAAAACTTTCGTATAAAGAAAAAGTCGAGTTTGACGGGCTTTTAGACGAAATTGCAGCTCTTGAAGAAGAAAAAGCATCTTTAGAAAGCCTGTTTGCAAGCACAGAATTTGCCAAAGACGGAGCTGCCGCCGAAAAAACAAAGCGCTATAACGAAATTTCAGCATTAATCGACCAGAAAACAGCCCGCTGGGAAGAACTTGCAGAAAGGGCAGAATAAAAAAAATCTGTCTGTTAATATGGGGACAAGAACTGAATCTTGGTAAGCGCATTAACCGAAAGTGAATGCGTTGCCCTCCTTTGGAATCATTGCCAAAAACTCACAAAAGATTAAATCAGGTAACTTGTCGCACCAACGAATAGAGGTCACTTGCAATTACAATCTACCTCACACCCTTTGGAAAACTGGAGTGACCACATAAGTTGGTTTTTATTCTTCACGACAATGGTTTTACATAAAATATTTTAACTGGTTTATACTGTTCTCTTGTATAAGCTATACGATTTTGCGGTAGCAAACTCGAAGCTATCGGCATTAGCCGATAGCCGCGCACTAGTTGTACAAAGTATAGTAGATGTACACACGCAAAATGGCAGCTATCCGCACAGCGGATAGTCTTGTGCCAGATTCAACCCAAATTTGTAGCACCAGCCAAATGCGAAACTGTTTCTGTTTTTATTTCTTCTGCAAGGTGTTGCACTGTTTCAAGAGAAAGATCTAGAATATCTGCAATATCAATTAAATCTAGTTTTCCATTTATGATTGATTTTCTTGCAGCTTCAAGTTTTGCTTCAGTGCGACCGCGTTCTTCAGCGGAATTAACAATCATGCAGTAATCCATGTATTCTTTTCTGGCTCGTTCTGTCATTTTTATTTTCCGCTCCTTATCTTTTAGTTTTGTGCAAAGGTCTGAATCTGCTTCATCTGTCAGGAAGAACTTCAACAAAGAAGATTTATCCTGTTTCTTTATTTCTTCCCATTTAGAGCAATTATAAAACAGTTTGTAGGTTTTGTCTTCAAGCTTCAGCTTGTTATCTTCGTTACAGATGTTCTCAAATGTGTAGACAGGCAGACCTTTGCCGAATAAATCATCAAGGCAGATAAAAATCACATAATTCTGTTTTAATTCAGAATAAAAATGTCCTTTTTGCAGATAGTCCACGTCCATAAGGCTTTGGTAATAGCGGCATCTTTGCCTTAGTTCTTTGTAGAGTGTCGTTTGAATTTCAATGTCAAAGTCGCGGTTTGTGTCGCTTGTGTGCACGTCGAGGCGAATCGCTTTTGCGTCAGGACCTGCCTGCATTGTTTTTTCAGGCTCTGGGTAAGACAGCCGGTCAATTTTTATGTCCAGCAGAGTTTCAAGAACTGCTTTACAAAGCTCCGGGTCTTCCATGATTTTTGCAAACATGAAATTGTCTGAACATTTTAAATCGTCAAATGATTTTTGTGTAATAATGTTTTTCATAGTAGGTAAACTCCTTGAAAAAGTGTTTACATATCTATTCTAAAAATTTTTAAAAAATTGGTCAGTTTTATGAAAAAAATGTTTTTTTTAATGCTTGAAAGCATTTGAATTTTATTTTAGGGGAGAACAGAACCTCTACTCAGGGTTTTCGCATTAACTGGTTCACATACTTTGGTTTGATTCGGCGAAAGGCTATCGGCTAACGCCGATAGCGGTCAGATTTTTGCTTACGCAAAAACTGACAAATTTGCGAAAACAAAATCTCGAAACTATCGGCGGAAGCTGAAGGATTTCATCAATGTACAAGTCTTATCCACTTTTGAGATGCCGAACAAAATTTGGCATGACTTTTTAGTCAGCACCTTTTTTATTAATTTGTGTTTACTGTTGTTTCAAACCAAGGAATACTTAGAAAACCTTTGTACAATTTAATTTTGACCGTATCGCCGGTTTCGACTTCCGAATACAAGAAGCTATCAACTGAAATTTCTTTTTGATTTTTTTTCCCATCAATCCATGGTGCAACTTTTAGGTAATAATCTGTATATTTTCCCTTTGATATACGTTGATTTATGACAGTAACTTCGTAAGAAACAGGTTCAGATTTGTCAAACATAATATTTGCTGATTCAGAAAATCCAAATCCATAAAAGAATATAATAAGAAAAACACCTATGAGTGTTTTTCTTTCTTTTTTTTCATCACTACATGCACAAATATAATATAAAAAGAACATAACTTGCGTAACAAGGATTGAAACCAAAAATTGTTTTAGAAAACTATATACCAGTTCTGAATAAGTAATAGTCTGCATAAAAAGAGCTACAGAACAAAAACAAAAAGGAGAAAGAATGTCTGGATATATATCAGTAGTTTTTTTATCAAACCGAAATTCTCCATTTGAAAAACGCATAATCAAAAACAACAAAACAGGATATGCTGCACAAATAATAAAACCAATCTTCATGAAGTTCCTATCTAAAAGACTGAAAATATAAAAAGAAACAGCAATTATTGCACCGCACCATTTTAAGATTTTTGCAATCAAATGCAGCTTTTTAAGATGTTTGATTTTTTCTTCATCTGAAAGTTCAGAATGAGATTCATTAAATTTTTCAATAGATTGTGTTAATTCCTCTGTTAACATATTATTTGTATGAGATTTAAGCCATTCGTTTAAAGATTTTATATTCTTAAAATCAGCAGGAACAGTAATAGATTTGATTTTTTCTGTATCATCTGTTACATCTTTGTAATTAATTGTTGTCCCCGTTGTAGTTGACATAAATGATAGAAGTGAAGATACAGGAATCTTTTTAGCTTTAGAAAAACCAGAAGAAAATTCTATTCCGGTTTCATCATCGAAGGTACAGTATGAGAAAAATTCTTTACGAATATAACAAATCCCAAGAAACGTCAATATTGAAAATACAAGAAGCATTAGTCCTTCAGTTTACTCCAGTCTATAATTTGGAAATAATAAGAAATGTAAAGGAAATATTGGAAGAATAACTCTAGCAAAAAGTTCGCAGACAGTTTTTCCATATTTTTAGTTTATCATAAATAATCGATTTGATTAATAATTAATGATAATCCTTCACCCAAAAACTCACAAAAGACAAATAAAGTTTTTTTGACAATTAGCATTTGTTAGCGCAATAAAGTTCAAGTTTCCGGTTTTTCTTTATCAAAGCCCAGGGCTGCTTTTGCAAGGTCTGCAAGGTGTTGGTTTTCTGTTGTGTGTTTGGCTTTATTTTCAAGTGCGTGTGTCTTATCTTTTAACACTGGCGGATGTTCTTTGCTTAGTGTTTTTGCGCTGTCAATTATATCTTTTGCCTGTTCAATGGAACATTTTGCAGCATTATAGACTGCTTCCGGTTCTGCAACTGCAAGTTCATCAATTGATTTAAACTTTTCAAGCAGAGATGCCGCACGTACTTTTCCAACGTTTGGCAGTGCTTCAAACTGCAGTGTTGTGTTTGCCTTTGTGCGCAGAGCCTGATTTTTTGAAGTGGCAAAACGGTGCGTTTCATCGCGGACACGCTGCAGAAGTCTTAATGCTTCGCTCCGTTTCGGCAGTTTTATCGGTGTGCTGTTGTGCGGTAAGTACAAATCTTCGAATTTTTCTGCAAGACCTACAATCGGAATGTCCAAATTGAGTTCGTCAAGAACAGCTTGAACTGCATTTACCTGTCCGATGCCGCCGTCAATCATAATTAAATCAGGCATTTCTGCCTGTTCACGCAGAAGTCTTGAATATCGGCGGCGGGTCGCTTCCTGCATTGAAGCAAAATCGTCGATAATTCCGTCTGTTGTTTTAAGCCTGAAGTAGCGGTAATTTTTTTTGTCCGGGTTGCCGTTGTAAAAGCTTATAAGGCTTGCAACTGGAAATTTGCCGCCGATATGTGCAATATCAAAACCTTCTATGCGCACCGGCAGGCACGGCAAGTTGAGCACGTGCATAAGTTCTTCCATTGCAGGAATGTCGCCGCGTTCGCGCATTCGCCTGATTATGTCTTCTTTTGCATTTTGACGTGCCATTTCTAATGCGGCAAGATTACGCTTTTCGCTTGGTGAGCCTGGTTTTACAGTGCTTATTTCTGTTGAAGCGCCAAGAACTTCTGCAAAAAACTGCTGCGTAAGTTCAAGATTTTCTTCATTCGATACAAATATGTGCGGCGGAATCTGGTCTTTTTCGGTGTAATATGCACGTAAGAATTCGCTTGTTGTTTCGCTGTCTTCATTTAATGTTTTTGTGCGGTAACAATCTTTTGCAATAAGCTTGCCGCCGCGCATTTTGAGTACGCAGAATGTTATAAGTGGACCTTCGCTGTGGCTTGCTATATAATCTCTTGATTCGGGGTCAAAATCTTCTACGGCGTTCTGTTTTCGCAACGTTTGAATTGCGGCTATTCCGTCCCGAAGACGGGCTGCTTTTTCAAACTGCAGAAGCTTTGCGGCTTCTTTCATTTTAATTTCGAGGTTTTTTATCTGTGTTTCATCTTCGCTCTCAAGTATTGATTCAATTTCTTCGATAAATTGTATATAGTTCTCTTTAGAAATTTTTCCACAGCAGGGAGCTGCGCACTGGCCGATGTGATAATATAAGCATGGGCTTTTTCGTTTTTGAAACTTTTTGCAGTGGCGGATTTTATATTGACGATAAAGGCTTTCGATAAAAGCATCAAGAGCGCCTACATTTGGAAATGGTCCGAAATATTGAGAACCATCCTGTACAATGCGGCGGGTTTTGAATATTTTAGGGAAGTCTTCGTTTGTAATGCGCAGAACCGGATATGATTTTCCGTCTTTAAGGCAGATGTTATATCGCGGGTTATGCTGCTTTATTAGCGTATTTTCAAGAAGGAGAGCTTCGTATTCATTAGAAGTAGTGATATACTCGATTGAACGGGCTTTAGAAACGAGAATTCTTGTCTTGATATCCTTGTTGCCGGCAAAATAGGATGAAAGACGGTTTTTGAGGTTCTTTGCTTTGCCAACGTAGATGATTGTTGATTCTGCGTTTCGCCAGAGATAAACTCCGCTGCTTTTCGGAGCTTTTAATGCGGTTTCATGGAGCTGTTTGCGGTTTAATTCTGCATCGGTCATGTTATAAATCTTTAAGGCGGCTTTCTAAACTTCCGGCGTTAGAAAAGCCTTTGGTAAAAAAAATGCTTAAGAAACACATACTCTTTTTTGTTATGGTTTGTCTACTAGTTTGTGGCACAGAAAATGTTATTGCACAGACAAAGACAATTACTGTTGGTGGAAAAAACGGCTGGCCGAATCTTTCTGTAATGGATTCTGTTGAATTTGGAACTGGACGTTTCGGTTATGAATCTGTTTTGCTCTCAAATGACGAACATAGAGTAACTGATGATACAGATTTGCTTATTTCTTTTGAAGACGGAACTGTAACAGATGCTTCCGGCAATTATTCGGTTGCCATGAATAATCTGGATATCAGCGGTAAAACTGTAATGGGCAATGCGGCCGGTTTGAGTCGTGGCAAAGAAATTGGTCTTCGCCTGCATGGTTCAAAAAATTCGATTTTTGGCGGAGCCGGTCTTACTGGTTCTTTTGTCATTGAATTCTGGCTTTGTCCTTCGCTTGCTGAAAGCGGTGAACAGTTCTTCAGCTGGCGTTCTTCACGCAATGTTGGTGCAATTCCACTTTATCAGGATATTCGTGCTTCATTCTTTAACAATCATGTCGAGTGGGTTTTTAACAATATTTTTGGTTCTGGCAACAAAGTTGAATCAGAAGTTATCATTACAAGTTCAGACAGCATAATTCCTCAAAAATGGGCACGTCATCAGATTTCTTATGATGACGAAACTGGTTTAATAGAATATAGAATCGACGGAAAGATTCAGGCTGTAAGATATGTAACTTCTACACAGCGTGAATCTGGCGAAGTTTTTAATGCCCGCCTTGGTGTTCCTGCTGACATTGAAATTTGTACAAAATACAGCGGCTTAATTGACGAAATCTGCATTTCGCGCACATCTCATGCCGCAATAACTCAAGATTTTTACGCAAGAAAAGGCGGCCGGTTTGAATCCATGCCGCTTGAATCAAGTGGATTCAATTCTACGGTAACAGACCTTCGTGCAATTTATTCAACACCAAGAGAGACAGATGTTGCATTTTATGTGCGCGGCGGAGACAATTTTTACGAATGGACAGATGAATATCCTCAGTGGATTTCGGTTACACCCGGAGAACAGATACGTGGTGTAAGCGGAAAATACTTTCAGGTTGCAGCTGATCTTTTCCCGGACGGAAAAGGAATGGAAACTCCGTCTGTTTCAGAAATTGTATTGTCTTATGTTGAAACAACGCCACCTCTGCCACCGACAACGCTAAAGGCTTCTGCGGGAAACGGAACTGTCGATTTGTCGTGGGCTGCTTCTGTCGATTTTTCTGTAGGCGGATATATAATTTATTATGGCGAACATCCGGGGGAATATCTGGGAAGTGTTGCTGTTGAAGGTGCTTCTCCAATTAATGTCGGTGATGTTTTGAATTATCGTCTTACCGGTTTGAAAAATGGAAATATTTATTATTTTGCGGTTGCTGCTTATTCATCTTTAGATGAACGCATTGTGGGAGTGCTTTCGAAAGAAGTTTATGCTCGTCCGCTGAGGAAAGTAAAATGAGTACAAATTTTGATTCTCAATTGCTTCGTGCAAGAGATGCGTATTTTTCGCATGATTATGATTTAGCCATAAAACTTCTGGAAGAATGCAAAGCACAGGATCCCGACAATATTGAAATTATTGCTGAGCTTGGAAAAGTTTATGTCGGTTACGGCAAAGACGAAGAAGCATTGAAATATTTCAGCCGTGTACTTGAACTTGACGAGCAGAATTTTGCTGCAATTGACAGCATCGGCAGTATTTATCGTCGTCTAGGCCGCTATCAAGATTCTGTAGACATCTTAAAAAAAGCTTTTGACCTTGATGAAAACCCTGTTGCCATTTATTACAACCTTGGTCAGACATACAAGGCAATGGAAAAATATGACGATGCCATAGACTGTTTTGACAAGGTTCTTGCAAAAGCACCAAATGACGTTCTTGCGCATAACCATTTAGGTTGCATTTATGCGTTGCAGAATAATCACGAAAAAGCACTTGAACTTTTCAACCGTGCTTTGCGCATTGATGCAAACCATCCGATCATTCAGTTTAACTCAGCTGTCAGTTACGAAGCTTTAGGCAGATACGAAGAAGCAATTGACGCATATGTAAATACACTCCGCAAAAAGCCGGGTTGGATTGAAGCAATGATGAGTCTTGCACATGTTCAGCATATTTGCGGTAAAGACGATGATGCAGAACAGACTTTGCGTCAGGCAATCAGCTTGAAATACAGAAATTCAGAGCTGCACACTGCATTGGCAGATTTGCTTTTGCATCGTGGCCGCTGTGAAGAAGCTGATGCTGAATATGATGAAGCTTTGGCTTTGGACAAAAATAACATAAAAGCCCTCAGTGGAAAAATTACAGTTCTTGAAAAGCTTGATAAACACCAGAATGCATACGACCTTCTTTTACAGATGGAACTTATGCGCCCGGGCGATCCAAAACTTGCTTTGCAATGTGCTCAGCTTTTGATGAGTATGAAAAAATATCAGGAAGTTGCCAAACGACTCAGAGTTGTTCTCGACAAAGAGCCGGATAATCCAGATGCTTTGGCTTTGCTTGGTGAATATTTCGTTATAAGCGGTGATGACACAAAAGCACTGCATTGTTTTGAAAAGGCAATAAAAATAAAGCCTGAAAATATAAAATACAGATTTGATGCAGCCCGCCACTTGTATGAACTTGGCAATTTTGAAGCAGCTGAACTTCAAATGCGTTATTATCTTTCTGCTGAGTCTGAAGATTGCGAAGCATGGATTTATCTTGGTTTGCTTTATGGCGAACTTGGTGAACTTGAAAATGCCGTAAAGGTTTTCAAAAAAGCACAGTCTCTTGACCCGGACAATCCGGCATTGCTTTCGGCTGTAACTCGTGTTCATAAACAGTACCCGGAAAATGAAGAAATTACTGAACTTTTCCAGAACATTTTGAACAAATCAAGCAGCGGTGCAGATTTAACAAATCTTGGTGAAGCATTGACAGCTTATGAAGAAGATTCTGCTGGAAATTTTGCTGAAAACGAAGATGTTGAAAAAAATGTTCAGATGCTTGAAGAAGACGACGATGTTTTGCCGTTGTCTGATTTGATTGAAAAAGAACCGGAAGAAGAAATTGATGAAGCTCCAATTGATAATGTTGAATCTTTTGAAGTAGAAGAAGATGTCGATTCAGAAGAATTCCCTGATGAACTGCTTCTTGGCAGCGATGGCCTTGATGCGCTTAGAGAAGATGAATCTGAAAACGAACCTTCTCCAATTGATTTTGATGTTTCGGATGAAGACTTTTATAAAAACGAAGATGATTTTGATTCTCTTGTATTAGGCAAAGAAGACGATGTTCCTATTGATGTAGATCCTGCTGCAGAAGAAGAAACATACAATCCGTTTACTCCGTCTGGTTCTTCAGGCAGAAAACCAAACGATGTAATGGAATCTGAAGAAGTTTGCGAACTTAGCAATGAGCCTCAGCGGCCGGCTTCTAATCAGCCGTATCCGCCGCCACCTCCTCCACAGTATTATCCGCCGCAGCAGCCGCAGTATATGCCGCCGCCACAGCCGCAGCAGCCGTATACACCGCCAAAATCAGATTTTCCTCCTTTGCCGCCTCTGCCAAACTTGAATAAAGAAAAAAAGGATTTTACGGCAGACAATCTTGCTCTTGATGCAGCTTTAAATCAGGCAATTGACAGCAAGTTTATGCAACTTGCTGAAGATGCACCGCCAGAAATTGAAGAAGCAAAAGCTGAAGAAACCGGTGAAGAAATTGAAGAATCAGCTGGTGCAAAAAAACGCCGCGAATTGAGGGCTGCAATCAGAAAAGCTTTGGAAAAGCTTCGTGAAACAAGTATTGAAAGGAGATCACCAGAGCAGGTTTCAATTGCAGATATGTTTTCTTACATGCGCGGTTTGTGCAATTATTTGCCGCAGCCTAAAAAGTCACTGTTCCTGTCAAGCGAAGAACGTGTTCTGCTTGAATATGTTATTAATAAACTGAAAAGTTCTCCGGGGCTGTTTGATCAGACTGTAGAAGTTGTAAGAGTCATCAAAGAAACAGATGATTCAGAAGACAAAGAAACAGAAGAAGCTGAAGAGTCTGAAAAACAGGACGAGGAAGAAAAGCCTTCTCCAAAAGAAATTTGCGATGCAATGGTGTGCCTGCAAAATATGGCAGAAGAATCAATGGAAGATAAAGAGCTTGTGTCTGCTTTGGGCGCAAAAGTGCGCAAAGTTTTGTCTCGTTTTGACGAAGAAAACGTTAATATTTAAAGAAATTTGCAGAACCTGCAGCTTTTATAAAGCTGTTCTGCTTTTTCTTTTATAAAACCAAAAACACCTTTCGATTGAATGTTTCAATTCAACTGAAAGGTGTTTTTTTATGCGGTGTGCATTATTGTGCAAAACGATATTTATAAAGAAAAGCTGATATTTTCAGTCTGATAAACTGGTTGATGTTTGTCTTAAAAATTCTGTCATCAAGTTGCTTTTATGCATTTGAAAAATTAAAAGATATCGAAAAAAAATCTTTAACATGCTATAAAATGTGCATGCAGACATTAGCGCCAATAAAAGAATATGCAAAAAATCATGCAGTGCCCATTATGAAAGACGAAGGCATTGAATATATCTGCAATTATATAAAAATGCACAACATCAAAAAGATTTTGGAAATTGGTTCTGCAATTGGCTATTCGGCAATTCGATTTGCTCAAGTTTCAGATGACATTTTTGTAACGACAGTTGAAATAGATAAAGAACGATATGAACGGGCTGTTCAAAATATAAAAGAATTCGGCTTAGAAAAACGCATTTCAATTTTTTTAGAAGATGCACTCAATTTTGAAACTTCGGAAATGTTCGACTTGATTTTTATTGATGCAGCAAAAGCCCAGTACATAAAATTTTTTGAAAAATATAAGCGCAGTCTTGCACCGGACGGAGTTATCGTCAGTGACAATCTATCGTTTCATGGCATGGTCGATGACCCCAAGTTAAAATGCAACCGCAATACTGTCATGCTCGTAAAAAAAATCAGAAAATACGTAACATTTCTGCGCGAAAACAAAGAATTTGAAACCCAGTTTATAGATTGCGGTGACCGGATTTCCATAAGCCATAAAAAACTACAGGACGTTCCGTTTTTAAATGAAAATTGCTAAATGAAGTGCGGTTTACTATAATAAAAACACCTGGTTTAAATTGATGCAATTGTAAGCCGTGCAAAAAATAAAAAAACTTGTGAAAAGAACGCAGCAAACATTTACGTTGGTTACAGAATAAGCAGGGTTGGATAAAAAGCGGAGAAAACTTTAAAAATGGAATATATTTTTACAGAACGATGCCATTTAATGTGTCCAAATATGTGTTTTGGCATAAGCTGCGTTATTAACGACACTTTAGACGAAACAAGAATTAAAAACACTGCAGAAAAATTAGCACAGTCGCATCCTTTTTTGCGTTCAACTTTAGGTTTTGAACAGAAAACAGATAAATATTTCTATAAAGTTTCTGAAACTTCAAAAATTCAGCTGTCAGTTATGCCGGACGAAATTTGCGGTATGAATGACAGCAAAATTATTGCAGAATATAATCGCCAGACTTGCTTTGAATGGGATCTTTTTCAGCATGGCTTTTTAAGGCTTTTTGCGTGGAAATTTAAAGAAAAAATGTGTGTACTTTTTGTTTTTCACCATTTGCTGGCGGACGGAAAAGGTGGCTTGCAGCTGGTTGAACAGTTTGCTGACTGTTATTGTACTGGAAAAAGTATTGATTTTGTTTTTGAGCATCTGATAACTATAGATGACCTGCCGGTAAATTCAAGATTGCCGTTGGTCAGCCGTTTGCTTGTAAAAAAGCTTAACAAAAGCTGGGCAAAAGAGAAAAACAGCCTTGCTTACAGTGAATATCTTTCTCTTGTTAATTCGAGTTTGCCTAAAGAACACTTAAATTATTCTTTTAATAAAATTGAAGGACAGAAATTTGCAGAAATCTTGGAAAAATGTAGAGTAAATAATGTTACTGTAAATGATTATCTGCTTGCAGAGATGTTTTTAGAAAATGATATTTCAAAAGTAATAGTTGCATGCGATTTAAGAAACACTTTGCCATGTTACAAAGCCGGTTCGCTTGGCAATTTTTCTTCGGCTTTCAGCATTAATTATAAAGCAGATAAAAGCGGTCTGTTTGGCAATGCAAAAAATATTCACAATCTTGTATTAAAAAAAAGAAACAATATGAAAGATTTGTATTTGATTCTTCAATTTTATGCAAATCTTAATGCCCAAATTATTGATGCGGCTTTTGCATCTTCAAAAGAGCTTTTTAACAGTAAAACTGCAAAATTTGCAGGCGATTCTATATTGGGCTACAAAAACTGTTCGGGTTTCAGCATTACAAACCTTGGCAAAATTGAAAGCCAAAATATTGATACTGCGTGTTTTATTCCGCCGGCATCTTCTGCAATAAAGAAAATACAAGGCGTTTTAACGGTAAACAATTGTTTAACCGTCTGCACTTGCGAAAGGGTGTAGAAGCAAATTTATTGCAGCTGGTGTGCAAAAACGGAAAATTTATATGAGTGATTTTTTTGACATATACATAATTAAAAATACCCGCAAAAAAGCAGAAATAACTGCTTTTAACAAAAGGTTTCTTGGCACTTATAAAGAAACGGCTTCAGAATACGAAATTCCGCAATATTCTGAAAACCCCGAAAAAGTTTTTGCAAAAGCAGATGAATTATTGTCTTATTGCGAAACAAATGCGAATGTTAGTCATGTTGTTTACTGGAAAAGTACGGTAAACGGTTTATATTCAGAAATTTTTTATACGAAAGATGGTTTTACAGTTTTTGGCTTATCAACAGAAGACGAAACAAAATGCGATTCTCTGTTTCAAGAAATGGCTGGCTTTTTAGGCTGCGACTTTGGATATATAACGGCGGAAACACCTGCACCAGATTATTTTGAAAAATTTACAGAATGCCTGCTTTCTGAACTGAAGCATGATAAAAAATATGCAGATTTGCTTCCCGGAAACAAATTTAATAAAGAAAGGCTCTTAAAAATCAAAAGGTCTGACATTGAAAATGACAGAAAACTCTGCTACGGTTTATTGACATGGTGCCGCGACATAAACTGGCCGGTTGCAAAAGAAATTGTAAAGATGCTGAAAAAACCGAATGATTTGATTCTTTCGTGCATAAATGAAATTTTGAAATTTAACGATGAAGACTGGAATTTTTGTCTGACAGATTTCATTCTGAAAGAAAAGCCTGTATAAAAAATTGTGCAGATATTTGTGTCAGGAGAGGTGACAGAATGAAAAAACTTGAAATTGTTGAATATTTAAAAAAAAACATTACGCCTCATAAAAACTCTGTATGCGGAAATGAATACAGGACGGCAGTTTATCTCAAAAACGGGGTTTATATTCCGTGTGTTGTTTTTTCAAATGCAGATGCTCTCATTGATTTATTTGAAAAACGGCTGGATGAAAAAAAGATTGGTGTTAAAGATTTAACAAAATCGTTTTTTATCAATAAAAATATCGTCAATTCATCAGATATTGAAAAAATTGAAGAAAGCAGAAATGCCATGCCAAAAGAACTGCTTGAGCAGATAAAAGGCGAAACTTTGATGAGCTGGACAGGATTCGTTTTGAAAATGAAAGACGGCAAATGTTTTAACTTTGGCACGTCGTTTAGTTTTTCGTTTTTTGAACTTCCTTCCGGTTATGATTTTTCAGATGTCGAAGAAGTCATCAATCATTCTTATGCAGATGAAAATGGAATACAGGAATATCGAAAGCACAAACTGACAGATTTTCAAGATATAAAGATTTATCATGCAATGGATTTTTTCAATTGTTATGTAGAAAATCTGTAATTTTATGTTTTTAAGGAACCGGCAAAATGGAAAGTGAATATCTAATAAAAAATGATACAGTACTTGTCGCAGGGTGCAAAGATTATCCTGCATTCTGGGCAGAAATGAAAAATCATCCTTGCGTTAAGAAAATGCATTTGCAGTTTGGAACAATGCCGGACTGTTCTGCATTCTGCGAACTTGCAAATCTTGAAGAACTGCGCCTTTTGTATTTGAAAAAGCTTTCTGATATTTCCGGCATTGCAGCATTAAAAAAGACTTTGAAGCATCTCTGGTTTGAAACTGGAGCCGGCAAAACGATTGTGGACTGGTCGCCGCTTGCTCAGCTTACGGAACTTGAAGAGCTTGTAATTAGCAATAATGCAGTTATTTCAGACCTGCATTTTCTTGAACCGCTTAAAAAATTGAAGAATCTTCGTTTGGTGGGTGTAAAAATTACGGCAGAAGATTTGTCTCCGCTTAAAAATATTCCAGAAGTTGCCTTTTATCACACTGGTGCAGACAAAAGACTCAATGCGTTTCTTTCAGAGAGCCAGACTGAATTTATGACAAATGTAAAGAATCGTGTGCAGGAACTTGGAAAAGAGCTTAAAGAAAAAATTGAAAAAGAGGACAGCAATGAAAGCATTTGATTTTGATAATACGCTTTACTTCGGAGAAAGTTCCGTTGATTTTGCACTTTTCATGATGAAAAAGAACAAAAAGATAATTTTATGGCTTCCGCGCATATTTTGGGGACTTTTAAAATATAAGCTTTGCCTTATAAGCAGAGAAAAAATTGAAGATGAGATAAATGCATTTATGAAATCTGTCATTAAAGAAAAAGCAGAAACTGCAAAGCTTGTAGCAGAGTTCTGGCAAAAACATCAAAAGAATTTGAACATTGAATTACTCAAAACAGTCACAGAAGATGATGTCATTATAACGGCAGGACCGTCTTTTTTGATTGAAGGCGTTCAAAATGTACTTGGAACTTCGAATTTGATATGTTCAGAGTTTGATGCTGAAACAGGCCGTGTTGTTTATTTGAATTTTGGCGAAAACAAAGTGAAAAGTTTCCGTGAAAAATATGGTGAAAGTTTGATAGATTGTTTTTACACAGATTCGTACAATGACAAAGCTTTGATGGATATTTCCGCAAAAGTATTTTTGGTCAAAAAAAGCAGAATAAAACAGATAAAATAATAAAAGCAGGATGGAAAATATGGAAACCGTTAAAAATAAAGTCGGAATTATTTTTAGTGCTGTTTTGCTGTCAGCATTTATTTTCATTACAATATTTTTTATTTGCAATGGTGCTTTCTTAACTGAATCAATTGATTTTGCTATTGTGAATGAAAAAGTAGAAATAATAAACGAAAAAGAGATTAATCCCGCCGTTGTTTTATGTTTTGTAGTTTTGTTTATTATGGCTATTTATTATTTGTACAGAAGTCTTTCCTGGAAATTAGAATATGATGATTCTTCTTTTTCTGTAGCATACGAAAATATAGATTGCATTGAATATAAAAAGATAGTAAGCGTTGTTCATTATAAGGCTTACAGATATAAAAGCAGCATCGATGAATTTATAATCAATTATATTGGACTGCCGGAATTCGGTTATGAAGAAGGTGTCCAAAAAGCCATTATCAAATATTGTCCGCATAATAATGACATGAGATGTTTTTTCAGTTTTATGAAAGATAAAAATCCAAAGATAGAATTTTCATCTGAAAAAGCAGGTTCTGACGGTATTGAAAAAGACGATTTTGATTTTTTTCTTGATGCATGAAATTTAATGACGCTGCTTTTCGTTTGAGGAAACACAAAGAAACTGTTAAATACACAACTTGCTTATGGACTGTCAATTAATTCCACTGTTGACGAGCTGTTCGAATTAAAATAAATTTCGGTCAAAGGAAAAATTTAAATAAATGAAAGTAAGTTTTATAAAATGTGTAAAAAATGATTTTTTACTTTTCATATTTTGCATTTTGTCAGTTATTTCTATTGGTTTTTTATTGTCGTATATATATGCACCTGAACAAATTAGAATGTTCAACCTGGAACCAATTCTTCGTAAAGCATATGGTGAACTGGAAAGAGTTGATATCGGAATGGGCATTTTTGAAATTGTTTTAATTTTATTTTCCTTAATATTTTGTATTAAGAAATATCTGTATTTTAAATCTTTTGAAAACGATTATGTTGAAGTTCATTCAAGTTGTGTATATTTTATTGATGACAAAGACAGGTTTGGCATTGATTATGAATATTCATTTAATAATCAATCTTATGTAAAGCATTTTACATTAATGCATAACAAAGAGACAGATTTAATACTGAATAATCCAGATGTTGTTCTGGTTATTAAAATAGATAATCCAAAAGAAGCTTTAATTAAAGATCTTTATTTTAGATGATTTAAAAATACACAGTTTTGTACAAAATTAAAGCAGATTAAATGAAAGAACTCTTTCGGCTTGTTTTTTAATGGTTTAACGTGTGCGCTCGCGCGTACAGCGAAGCAAAGCCGACAAAACAGTCGGACAGGTTTTCGGATTGAAATAATGATATGCTTATACGTTTGTGATATGGTTAAGTGAAGCCAGAAAAAAAATAGAATTAAGTAGTAAATCATGGACCATAAGGAGATTAAAATGAACAAAAAGATTATCATTTTTATATTTTGTATTTTATCAAACTTTTTATTTGCCACAGAAAAAATTGAATTAGATAAAAATATTCTTGGAAAAATGAATAGTAATAGTATTTATGCTCCATTTCATATTGTTGATGATGGTATAAAATATGCTATAGGTCCATTTATTAATGAAAAAGGAGAATTAAGATATTGCTATATTGAAAGAAATAACAGTTTTTGTCTTTCTTTTGCTAATAATAACTTTTCGAAAGAATCAATCAAAGTTTTTCAATATGCATATGATTGTAATTTATCTGGTCAAAATATTAATGGAATTAATGTATCCAAGAAAAAAGGTACGTTCAGTATTATAAAAGAAAATACAGTTAGTTTGGTTGATGATTTTAGAGGTTCATCATTAGTTAACAAGTTTAATTTAGATAGAGATTCTTGTGCAAGGTATTATCCTGTAAATAAAGGAATTGTTTATGAAGATACAAAATTAAAACAATTTGTAGGTATAGAATTAACAGAAAATAATAATACAATTGTCATTGCTCCTGAAAAATTAAATGAATGGTTATCAAATCAAAAAGGTAATTTTTCTATTGATAATAATCACCTTTTAAAAAACGGTTTTTTATGGTCATGCGAAAGAGAATACTTTGCAAGATTAAGAAGTGGACATTTGGTTTCATATCGTCAATCGGAAGAAGAGCAACAAAATTCTTTTGAAATAATTACTCCATCTGGATATGTAGAATTGGAAATTACGGTTCCTTGGTATAATGAAAATTTGAGAAAACCTTATTCATGGTGTTTTGGAAATTATGGAGAACTTTATTCATTAGTTGGTCCAGAATGGAAAAATTATGGTAAATGTGAATATAATCCAGATTCTAAAGAAGATATTGAACTTGTAGTATCACGTAATTACTTAAAATATTTCGGTATCCTAAACGACGACCGTATCCGTTTACGAAAAGGTCCTGGAACAGACACAGAAAGTCTTGGAACATACCCAATAAAAACAGGTTTTAGAATACTTGAAGATTCTGGTGTAAGGCAGACAATTGACGGTAAGACTTATACATGGATAAAAGTTCGTTTGCTAAACGAAACAGAAGGTTATTTTTATGGTCAATATGTTCAAAATTTATATGACGGACCAGGAACACCGCTGCCATGGCCAAATGTAGCTGACTGGGATTAATCTGTTTTTGTTTGTGATATAATGCAAACCGTTATAACACAGTTTTACGAACTTTGTTCGTGTTCTGTAAGAAAAAGCATTTAACGTGTGCGCTTGCGCGCACGGCGAAGCAAAGCCGACAGCGATACAAGCCCGCTGCGGTTTAAAACAATGTTATGCTCACACGCTATTTGCGTGGTAAGGAGAAAGAATGAATAGAATTTTTTTTTATAAGATAAGTCTTTTTTTGTGTTTTTTTATAATTATTTCATGTACAAAAAAAAATGATGAAATGAATAAAATTACAAAAGAAGTAGAATTACAAAAAGACCAAGTTTTAGAAAATAATGAAATAAAAACGGAAAAAACACTTTCTGATAAATGGATTATAGATTTATCAATTTATGATGATGTTCCTGCTGATGATTTTATCTCAAGAATTTCTTTGCATTTAAATAAAGAAAATTACTCATTGGGTTTTCACTTTAAAGGAGGACCATTTGCATATGGAACTTACAAAGTTGAAAATAATAAAATATTTATTAATTATCCTGAAGAAATAAAATACGAAAGTGAAATATATACGTATTTATTAAATAAAATTTTTCCAAATAAAAAAAATCAAGTTTTTACGTATGATTCAAATTATAAATCATTAGCTTATTGTGGTTGTATAAGAAATGAAAACTCTATATTTGCAGATATGACTAATCCAAGTCCTGTAAATGAAGAATATGAATTTGAAGGTATAAAGGTAATTAAATTAGATAAATATGATGCATATTCAAAAGAAACAATGAAGTTAAGAATGGCTCCCTCAATAACTGCAGAAGTAGGAAAATTCTCATATGAAATATGTGAGTACGATTGGATAAAAAATGAATATAACGTAAGCGAAAATAAAGATACTTCAGTGCCATATTTGCTAGCTGGTAAAAATTGTACAGTAACTTTAAAAACTGTTACTGAAGATGAAATAGATGGAATTAAATCTCCGTGGTATAGAATTGGAATTTGGGGAGGTCCAGAAGATATAGGTCATTATTTCTGGATTTGGGGCGGATATATTGAAGAATTCCTTGATACAGAAAACAGGAAAAAAGTAGATGATTTATTCATTAAAGAAGCTTTGAGACTAGATGTTGTAAAAGAAAATAAATAATAGCATAACACAGTTTTCAAAGCCGACAAACGGTCAAGCCGTTTGCGGTTTAAAACCCTGTTATGCTCACACGCCACTGGCGTGGGTTTAAGGAGTAAGCGACTTCGTCGCTTGGAAAAATGAAAAGAAGGTTTTTAATAATATTATTAATATTGTTTAGTTCAACTCTATTTTGTTCAGAATATATTAAAAAATACTCTGCAATTAAAAAATGGGAATCTGCAACTGAAAATTTAGGTAATTCAATTTATGAACTTAAATTAAAAGAAAAATCAGGCACAGAAATTAAAGCTGAATTATTTCATACTGTCACTCCATTTTCTCAAGTTATTTCAAATGAAATCAATTTAAAATTAAATAATGGAAAATATGAGTTTTCATTTGTTGATGGATGGAACAATAGAGCTTTTGGCTGGATTGTATTTAATAATGATTATCTTGAAATATATCTTGATTGTAATGAATTTGATGAACAAGGAAAAAATGTTGCAAGATTATATGGTGAAACAATAAGACTTTATGAAACAACAAAAGATAAAGATTTTATAATTAATGCAATTGAATCAGATTATTTTGTAAAAAAAATATTAAACAATTATAACAGTAGTTATTTTCCGCTGGAAAAAGATGATGTCCTTCTTTCTGTCATTTATATTGGAACAATAGATAATATAAAAATTTATAAAACAAATTTGTTATGGAATATCCACTCTTCAAGACGAATGACTCATCGTTTAGTATTTATAAAAAACGAAAATGTAATTGGAATATACGGCGGTATACAGTCAGACAAAATAGTAATAAATAATAATAAAATAATTTTTGAAGATTTAAATAAAAATAATATAATAGAGATTAATAAGAAAATTCCAGAAGAGGTTTTTATAGACGGAGAAACTTTCTCGTTGGAAAAGTAAAATAGCATAACACCAGTTTTCAAAGCCGACAGCGGGTTGAACCCGCTGCAGTTTAAGTGCATGTTATGTGGATTGCCCGATAGGCAACTGAGGACAGAATAAATGAAAAGAAAAATTATTATAGTTTTTATTTTAATTGCGATAGGTAGCTTTTGTTTTGCTCAAGGATTTTCAACACCTTGTAATTTGATTTACCCTGATGATTTTTGTAAAGATTCTTTTATTCTTCAAAAGAAAACTATAAATATTTCTAAAAGTAGTAAAAAGGATTTCAAAAGTGAAGTAATTCTTGATGTTGAAAATATAAAAGAATCGGCAGAAAGTACTTTTGTATATATAAACTTTTTAGATATAACATCAAGAAGTTTAAAAGAAGATTGTATTTCTGTATATATTAATGAAAAGCTTGTAAAAACTGTTAAAGATGTTTATCAAGAAGGTGATAAATATTTGTTTAAGATGGTTGTTCCTTCAGGGCGTTTTAAAATTAAATATATTATAGAACATAGTGGCCATGAAATTTCTGGAACACATTATTGTGAGATTTCAAATTATTTTATAAAAAATTGGAATGTATCTGATAGTTATACAGAAGAGATAGTTGTTTCTCTTTATAATGATATTATTTCATTTGATAGAGAAGGTGCAAAATTAGTTGGAAAAGGGAAACAAAATGGTAATTCATTTTTCTTAAAATCGGGCAGCATATATTATTCAACAAAAGAATGTGATTCTGACTATTCGATAATTTGCAATAGTTTTTTCAATGGTTGTGGCGGTGTTTCTGGTGCACCAACATTGCCAAGCATTTATAGTGATGATAAAAAAGTTAATTCTGCGCAAAGTTATATTTATCAGTTTATAACTGCTGCAAATATAGTATCTGACGAATTACAAGATGATTATAATCACAGTAATTATGAAAATTTAATAGAATATATAAAGTCTTCCAGTAAAGATGAATTGCGTTTATTCCGAAATGCATTTTATGCTAAAAATAATTATGTATTTAAAGATGCTTCGTTAAATGATTTTTTTAGTTCTGCAATCTGTTATTTTCCAGATGAATCTATAACACAAAATTCAATTAAAATTTCTAAAGAAGAAAAAATACTTATTGAAATGATTCAGGCAGCAGAAAAAGGAAAATCTCCAGAAGAAGTTTTTAATAGATATAAAAAATAAAATCTCTGGCAAATGTTTTGCTCGTTTTAAAATAACTTGCTTTTGTTTTCTTTGCAAACAGCCTGTGATTTTTCTGCGTGTAAATGATTGTGTGCAGCTGCATGTGCAGCAAATTAAAGATTTTGCTTCTGTGCGGCTCACAGTCAGATTTTCTGTTGATTTTAAAGTTTATGTAAAATGATTTAGTGTCTGTCTGTTATTTAAATTCATTTTTAATTGTGATAATATTAAATACAAGTAAATTCTTAAAAACTGCATTTTTATAGATGCACAATTGTTTACTTGTAAATCAGGAGGATGTTGATGAAAAAAGTTTTAATGGCTTTTTTTGTTATTGCCGCATTTGTTTTTAGTGGCTGCAAAAACGATAAAAATGCTGCTGAAAATGAAGTGCCGGTTGTTGTAGAAGAAAAGAAAGTACAAACTTATCAGGCTGGTGCGCTTTTATATTCGGGTTGGGATTTATACGAAATGCGCGATGATGGCAAGATGTATGCTGTGCAGGAAGCTGAATCTGGAGATAAAATCTGGATTTTTGAAGATGAAACTGGTGCTGTTGAACAGAAAATAGCCGTCAGACATCTTTCTAACGGTACAGAAGAATCTATGAATTTTATTCATGTTTTGTATGGCGAGTCAAAAGACGAAGCAGAAGCTTTTGGCGCAGAGTTTTGGACCCGTGACATTTTTGTTGCAAAAGATGGTTTTGTAAAAACAGCTGTTGTTTTTGAAGATTCTTATGCATATTCAACACCAGATGGAATAAGCATTACAAAAACGAAATTGGAAGATGGTGCTGTTATTGTTATAAATGACGAAAAACTTGATGGTTTTGTTCATGCAAAAATATATAACGGAAATCCTTTTGGTAAAGATGCATATTTTTTGGATACAACTGTAACAACAGATGCTGTTGGAATGGAACTCGTAAAAACACTGCGTAAGTTTGACAAAGACACAAAAGTAGAAATTGCAGACGAAATTGTAGAAAAAATGCTTGATGCATGGAAAATTGGTCAGAATGCAAGCAAAGTTGGAAAACCTGGCGATGAATATTTCTTCAAATTTTTAAAAGATGAAAACAGAGTTTTTAAGATTTCTGAAGAAGTAATGTTTGATGTAAATAGAGCTTATGAAGATTATGAAAACAGCAACGGAGGATTTTAATTTATGAAAAAGTTAATTTTATCTGTTTTTATATCATGTTTTGTTTTTTCTGTGTTTGCAGAAAATAATTCTGTCATCATGCTTCGTGATTCAGGCCCGCTGCGTGAAGATAAAGGCAACGGTGGTGTAGAGTGGGCTTTGGAAATTCCAGCCGGAACAACACTTGCTCTTGAAGATGATGATGTTGTTTCTTTGACTTTAATTACTTCAAAAGAAAAAACAGAGAATGTAAAGTTTTATAAGGTAAATTATAATAATAAAACATATTATGCTTCTGAAAATGAAGTTGCAAAAGTTGCTTCAGGCAAAAAAGCCTGCGTTATCTTAAAAGATACGGCAATTTTTTCTAATCCTTCTATTTCCACTTTTAGAAATGCTCGGTTAGAGCAGGCTTCTATTGTTGTTGCGGGAAAAACAGAAGATGTTGCCGGCATAAAATTTACAGAAGTAAAATATTGGTCTGCAGATTCATGGACAGTCCGCACAAGATATGTTTTTGCTGAAACTGTCAGCAAGAATGAAAATGATTTGAAAGGTGTTCAGATTGTCGACAAGGTACAGACGCTGAAAGATGAAGAAATGCAGAAAGCACTTATTACAAGTGCCGAAGACTTAGATACAAGCAGCGAAATTCATGAATACATTCATTCTGTTTACAGTCAGGTAACAGGCATGTTCAATGAAGATGATTATGATTCATTTGATGGAATTGGTGCCATAAGTGTAAAAGACGGTTCAAAAATTAATCTGCGTCAGATTCCTTCTGTAAAGGGTATTGTTTCTGCTCAATTAGAAGACGGAACTCAGATTGCGGTTTCAATGAGATCAAAGTTTACAGAAACAATTGATGGAATAACCGCATACTGGTATTACGTAAACACAGAAGACAAAGCTGGCTGGGTTTTTGGCGGTTATTTAAACGTTATTGAACTTGAACCATAAAGTTGCTTTTCTGAAAAAATTGAAATTTTCAAACCCCGACAGGCAGTCGAGCTGCCTGCGGTTTAAAACAATGTTATGTGGATTGCCAATGGCAACGGAGGAAAAAAGTATGAAAAAAATTTTTATTATATTTCTTGTAAGTTCAATATGTTTAATATCGTGTTCAAAAGAGAATAATATACATGAAAAAATTGAAACCATATCTGAAAGTATTACTGAAAAAGAAACAACAAATTCTGATTTAGAGATTATTCAAAAAAAAAATATACAGAATTCAGAAGACATAAACAATATTTATAATGGAACCGCCTGTTTTGACCTTGTTGGGATAAATTATCATATTCCTGGAGAAAGTTTTTATCCATCTGGAACCTTATATCTTGTATTCAAAAATTATGAAACTGATTTTGGCGGTCATTTATATAAAATCTTAGACTCTATGCCGATTATTGGCATTGAACAAGAATCTTGTGGCACTGTAACACAAGGTGACTTATTTAAAGTTCATACATTTTTACCTGGCGGTGGAACTGTATACAAATTCAGCTTTGAAAATGGTAAACTGTTAAAGTATGTAATGGACATGCCGGAAGGTGATTTTAATTATGAGCCTGAATATTACTTAGACGAAACTTTTGAATTTGAAAATGTTACTAAAGTTAAATTAGAAGAAATTACTGTCATTAAATAAAGAATGATTTGCTGTCCTTGAGCTAAATAAAAAAAACATGAGGCTGTCGTATGTAAGATTTGACAATTTCAGTAATTGTCAAATCTGCCGGATTATTTACGATTGTTATTCCGATGAAATTGCATCAATTTATAAAGTTCTGCTTTTGGCATGATTGCTGATACCTATTGATTTTTTTAACAACAGATTCCATTTGTGGTCTTGTTTTCTATTGCACATTTAGATATTTTGTTCGTTTTCAGTGCATATTTTGTCTGTGCATCTTTAAAAAATCATATTTGACTGTTTTTGACTGCTTTTTGACGGGCTATTCACATCTGTTTTGTATTATTTTCTCCTTGTGATTGCCAAAAATCACAAGGAGAAACTTATGAAACTAAAATTTTATTACTGTAAACATTGCGGAAAAATCATCGTAATTGTGAAGGAAACTTCTGTTCCAACAATTTGTTGTGGTGAAGAAATGTCTGAATTAATACCCTGCGCAACAGACGGAGCTTTTGAAAAGCATGTGCCTGTAATTAGAGTTGATGGTTCTCTTGTAACGGTAACAGTTGGCTCAGAACTTCATCCTATGACAAATGAACATTACATTGAATGGATTTTGCTTGAGACGACACGTGGACTTCAGCAGAAATTTCTGCACCCGGGAGACACGCCGAAAGCTGATTTTGTTGTAATTACAGGTGAAAAAGTTACTGCAGCGTATGAATTTTGCAATCTGCATAAATTGTGGAAAACAGAAAAAATAGGAGCAGACAGATGAAAATTGCATTTTATGACACGCATAAATATGAAAAGCGGGTTTTTGAAGAAGTAAACAAGGGTTTCAATTTTGACATTACTTTTTTTGATTTTCATTTGAATGAAGACACTTATCTTACAGCCAAAGGGTTTGATGCTGTCTGTGTTTTTGTTAATGACGTTGTTAATCAAAAAGTTATCAAAAAATTGAGTGACTGCAAAGTTAAAATAATTGCATTGCGTTGCTCTGGATTTAACAACGTTGATTTAGGCAGTGCAACACGAAACGGAATTTCTGTTGTGCGTGTTCCTTCTTATTCGCCGCATGCAACAGCCGAACATGCAATTGGTCTTATGCTTTCTCTTTTGAGGAAGCTGCCGCAGGCTTATATTAGGACACGTGGTGCAAATTTTTCGCTTGAAGGACTTGTCGGCAAAGAACTTTACCAGAAAACAGTTGGAATAATTGGAACTGGCAAAATCGGCAAAATTGTTGCATTGATTTTGCAGAATTTCGGCTGCAATGTAATGCTTTATGATATTTATCAGGATTTTTCGTGGGCAGATAAATATAATCTGAAATATTATCCGTTGCAGGAAGTTTTGAAAAACAGCGATATAATTACTTTGCATTGTCCGCTTACAGAACAGACAAAGCATATTATTAATTCTGCAAGCATAAATCTGTTGAAGCGCAATTGTATTTTGGTCAATACAAGTCGTGGTGCGCTTATTGATACAATGTCATTGATAAATGCACTTAAGCTTAAAAAAATAGCTGGTGCCGCTCTTGATGTTTATGAAGAAGAAAGCGCATTTTTCTTTACAGATTGGTCTGATGAAATTCTGGATGATGATATTCTTGCACGTCTTTTGACTTTTCCAAACGTAATTATTACAAGCCATCAGGCTTTTTTGACAGAAGAAGCTTTAAATGCAATTGCAGAAACAACTTTGGAAAATATTGCAAGATTTGATAAAGGCAACGTCATGGAAAATCTTGTTCTTGCCGGATGAAATGTTTTTGGAACACCAGCATGAAATATTACTGGTGTTCCATTTGATAAAAGCTGAATATCTGAAATGTTCAGTTTGTTTTATTTGATGTTTTGCCACTGATGAACAGACCTGCAATGGTGACTAATGCTCCGGCTGCGCCCATGACTGTAATTTTTTCGCCAAGTGCAAAATATGCGCAGATTATGGTTACAACCGGAATCAAATAAAGCTCGCAGCTGATTTTTACAGTTCCAACAATTCTGCATGCTTTATTCCATGCACTGAAACAAAAGCCGCTTGCTACAACACCCAAAAACAGCAGAAAAAGTATGTTCATCGGTTTTGAAAAACGGGCTATATTAACTGAACTGTCAAAAGTGACTGCCATGGATTTTGCAAGGTCGCCGGTAATGCCGGTTGTATTTACAGCATAACCTGCAAGTACAAGTGGAATCATCAGCATTACTGCAAAGAAAAAGATTCGCCGTGTAGCACAGATTGGGTCATAATTTTTTTTGTTGATGATAGAAATTAAAAGTGAATAAAAGCCCCAGCTGATTGCAGAACAAAGTGCAAGCAGATCGCCTTTTGGGCTTATGTGTAGTGTTGCATTTCCATTAAAGCTGACTAAAACAACGCCCAAAAGTGAAATTATAAAGCCTGCAATAAACCATGAAGTTACGTGTTTTTCTTTTAAAAAAATCTGTGCTGTAATTGCCGTAAACAAAGGGCAGATGCTGACGATGACACTGACATTTGAAGCTGTTGTAAAAATAGTTGAAATGTTTTCTGCAAATTGATAGACAACAACACCCGAAAGACCAGACAAGGCAAAAATAATGTTGTCTTTTTTATCAATTTTTATAAATTTGGGGCGCATGCACCACAAGCTTATATAAGCTGCCAGAAACCTGTAAAACAAAATTTCCAGTGCAGAAAAATCTTTTAAAAGTGTTTTTGTGCAGACAAAAGTAATTCCCCAGAAAAAAATTGTAACTGCAGCTAAAATATATCCGCTTAATAAACTTTTTTGGTTGTTCATGTTGCCAAATATATAACACATTGAAAAAATGTAACAGTGGGCAAAGTTCTAAAGATAAATGCGTCTTTGATGATGCAACGCCCCGCTGATTTTATGACTGGCGTTTTTTTCATTCTGAAAACTTGAAAAAATATTGATTTTGCGGAATAGACCGGATGTAATAAAAAGACAAAATTGATACTTTTTAACTTATAGATTAAAATATATCAGATTTTATAAAGTTTTTAACTTGTAAATAAAAAACTTTACTTTTTATGTAAATAACTATAAAATATCAATATGCTTATAAGAAAAGAATTTCACCAGATATTGCTTAAATGGCAAAATAAAAAAATTATCAAAGTTGTAACAGGTGTTAGAAGATGTGGAAAATCAACTTTGCTTCAAGTTTTTCAAAAAACGCTTCTTTCTCAAGGAATTCCACAAGAATGCATTCAGTCTATCAATCTTGATGCAATCGAAAACGAGCACCTCTATGATTACCACGAACTTTACAAACAAATTACAGAAAATCTCGTTCCCCAAAAAATGAACTATATTTTTCTTGATGAAATTCAGATGGTTTCAGACTTTGAAAAAGCAATAAACAGTTTATTCCTCAAAGATAACGTAGATATTTATCTTACGGGTTCAAATGCCTACATGCTTTCTGGCGAAATTGCCACACTTTTAAGCGGTCGTTATATTGAAATAAAAATGCTGCCACTTTCTTTTCCTGAATATTGTGAATTGTGTTCTGAAATTTCAGGAAATAAAATAGAAGCCGACAGAAAAGCCTATAACCAGTTTGTTCAGTTTGGTGGTTTTCCTTATGTTCCAAATATTCTGAATGATAAAGAAATGATAAGGGATTATCTGCGTGGAATATATTCAACAATTGTTTTGAAAGATATTCTTCAGCGTAAAAAAATCAGCGACTCAGATGTTCTTGAAAAAATCACAAAATACAGTCTTTCAAACATCGGCAATTTGACTTCCTGTAAAAAAATAAGTGACACACTGACCTCTGGAGGAAGAAAAACTGCCAGTGCCACTGTAGAAAACTGCTATACTGCCCTTACAGAAAGTTATCTTTTTTATAAAGCAACCCGCTACGACATAAAAGGCAAAGAATTTTTAAAAAGCCTTGAAAAATATTACGCTGTTGATACAGGCCTTCATTATTTTATGCTGGGAAACAAAACAGGCAACGAAGGTTTTATCCTCGAAAACATTGTCTATCTTGAATTACTGCGCCGAGGCTATGAAGTTTATGTGGGAAAATTTGGCGATATGGAAGTAGATTTTGTGGCAATAAAAAACGGACTTCCAGAGTATTATCAAGTTTCACTTTCTGCTACAAATGAAGAAACCTTGAACAGAGAATTAAAGCCACTGAAGGCAATAAAAGATTCTTATCCCAAGTTTTTGATTACGCTGGATGAATCGAATGAAATTTCTCATGATGGAATCCGTCAGATTTACGCACTTGATTGGTTGTGCGGCAGAGGGTAAGAGTTTAGATAATTTCTATTCCGCAAAAATGAAAAAAAATCAAAAATGCGGAATGAAAACAAAAACCTGTTCCGAAAACTTGAAAAAATGTTGATTTTGCGGAATAGATGCCGGGAAACAAATAAAAAATTTTAACTAAGTAAATAGCAGTAAATAAATTATTAACTATAATATAAATCATTAGGAGAATATAAATGGTAGTTTCAGTTTCAAAAATATTAAAAGACACAGAATTTAAATTAGACCAGTTTAAGCAAGAACAGATTTTTGCTTTGGAAAATTCGATTTCAGTTAAAACAGATAAAAATGGAAAAGAACTTTATTATGTAAAATGCCTTATTCGTGATAAAGAAATAAAACTTACTCCAGAAGAATGTGTAAGACAGCTTTATTTAGACACTCTTATAAATGAATATGAATATGGTACAGACAGAATTCAGCTTGAATACCCTGTAAAATTTGGACGGGAAGAAAAAAGAGCTGATATTGTCATTTTTGATAAAGACCGTCCGACAGTTCCGTATATTATTGTTGAACTAAAAAAGCCAAAATTAAAGGACGGAAAGGAACAGCTGAAAAGCTATTGTAACGCAACAGGCGCTCCTATTGGAATTTGGACTAATGGAAGTCAGATTTCTTATTACAATAGAAAAGATCCTAATTATTTTGAAGATATTCCGAATATTCCAAAATCAACTCAAAAACTTTCTGAGATTTTGACTAAAAGATGGACTCTTGAAGACCTTGTTCAAAAAGACAAACTTGTAAATGAACGAAAAAGCCTTAAAGATTTGATTCTCGAAATGGAAGATGAAGTTCTTGCAAATGCTGGTGTTGATGTGTTTGAAGAAGTTTTCAAACTCATTTTTACAAAACTTTTTGATGAAATGGAAAGCGGACGCAAAAAGGACAGAACTCTTGAATTCAGAAATTATGGCTACACAGAAACTGAATTGAAAGAAAATATGCAGTCGCTTTTTGAAAATGCAAAAGGAAAATGGTCTGGAATTTTTGAAGCATCAGATAAAATAAATTTAACTCCATCCCATCTTTCGGTTTGTGTTTCAAGTTTGCAGGATGTAAAACTTTTCAATTCAAATCTTGAAGTCGTTGATGAAGCCTTTGAATATCTCATTAACAAAAGTTCAAAAGGCGAAAAAGGACAGTATTTTACACCACGCTATGTAATTGATATGTGTGTCCGAATGCTCAATCCAAAAGAAGATGAGACAATGATTGATACTGCTGCTGGCAGCTGTGGTTTTCCTGTCCATACGATTTTCTATGTTTGGCAGAAGATTTTGGAAAGAAAAGGACTTACGAGAAGTCATCTTTTTACTTTGGAGCAGAAACCTGCTGAATGTACGGATTATGTTGTAAATAAAGTTTTTGCAATCGATTTTGACCCAAAAGCAGTGCGAGTTGCAAGAACCTTG
>JAZQNK010000114.1:0-2028 GCA_045627325.1 Treponemataceae bacterium
GATTACTTTTCGCATACCGTTAACCATATGGCGATTTGTATAATAACCACCGGCAACTTCAGGCACGCCACGAGATTCTTCTATAGATGTAAGCAAAACTTTTAACTGTGCAGAACTCCATGAAAGCTGCTTCAATGCTTCAACATTTGCAGTAGCATAACGTGCAGAAGTTCCAAGCAGAGCTTCGATTTCGCGGCCGAACCGTACCTGTGTATCAGATGAAACCCACCATTTCATAAATTTCCATGAATCTTGACGGCGAGAAGCTTCTTTTGCAGCATCCTTTTCACTGCCATCAGCCTTTTCTTTATTAATCATCATGCAGCAGACACCATTTGCAGTTGTCGTACGGTCAAGATATTCATTGCCGTCAGCATCTATTTTCATTGTTCCTGGAATATATGTAAAATCCCATAAACCATGAATTTCAGGCGCAGAAACAGCAAGTGTATTGTAATTGCTGTAATTTGCAATACCAATTGGGAATTCACCAGAACGGAAACGGCTTACAAAATCATAGATTGTATCAAGACCATAGCTGTTAAAAAAGCTTGTATACATTTTGAATGCAGAAACACCTGTTTCACTGTCAATAACAGTACGTGTTCCCTTTTCGTTATAAATATTTCCACCATTCTGATAAATCATTGAATAAAATGTCGTCATATCCGGAAACTGAATGTTTGGATATGGAAGAGCGACATTAAGTTTATTACCTTGAAGCGTCGGCAGCAAAGAAATCAAATCATCCCATGTTTTTGGAATTTCAACTCCAAGCTGTTCAAGTATATCCTTGCGGTAAAAAAGAAGGTTAAAAGATATAGTCTCTGGCAATGCATAAAGCCCACCATCATATTCATAAGCTTCATATGCACTATGAGTAAATTCTTTTAGCACATCCTTACAGTCTTCAAACTGCATTAAGTTTACATTTGAATGACGCAAAGCATAATCAACAGGTTTTGTATAATCACTGGAAATAACAACATCAGGACCATTGCCAGAAACGACGGCAGTCAAAAGTGCATCAATGTTAATATTCTTGACATTTACTTTAATTCCTGTTTCTGGAGAAAAACTGTCATCTATCATGTTTTTCAAAATTGTACTCTGGTCACGGCCTGTAACATTCCATACTTCAATTAAATGCTCATCATCTTTGTCATAAACATCACCAAGCATTGTTGAATCAACAATAAACGATGTTATAAAAGAAACAGCTTCATGTTTTGCTTTGTTTGCAAAATTTGCTTTTGGTGCAGAAGGAACAAAACCATCACATACAGCATCCAATTGAATAAAGTCAACATCAAGCTTAGATTCAGTAAGGCTCAAAATTGAAGAACCCATGGACGTAATATTATCTTTAAAGTTCTGAAAGGTCTTTGCTATCTTATGAGGATTTTTATGGAATTCTTCAAGCTGAACAGCAAGAGTCTGCGCCGAAGCAATTTTGTCTGATTTCTGGCCTGTAATTTTTACAAAATCATCAACCATTTTATAAAGACGTTTTGCTTCAAGTCCCATTGCTTCAACTTCATCAGGATAAGCTTTGTCAATTTCATAATCACGGAAAGCATCAGGCTGAGTGCCTGTCAAGACAAGAATAGTTCTATAAATTAAATTCAATCTGAAAACAGAATCTTCAAGCTGATTAATTACAGGACCAATCAAGCCAAGAGTAACTTCCATTCTGACAGCATGCTTGCCCTTTTCAAGATAAAACTGATAAGGTGTTTTTTCTTTATCAGAAAGAGTTACAAGATTCCAGTCAGAACTGTAACCAAACTCTATGGCTTTAACGCCGTCAAAAGGAATTTTTCCGTCAATGTATAACGAGCGGCATGCAACATAACCACGCTGATAAAGCTGACGAGCCTGAATTGAAATTGTGTACCAGCCAGATTCAGGGACATCCATTTCCCAGTCAATCCACTGTCCAGCATTTTTCCATGAATCTCCGCCTGAATAATTGAAAACAGTGTTTTTTACGCTGTAAGGTTCTGTAACAGGAAGTCGGATCGTAGC
>JAZQNK010000115.1:0-19205 GCA_045627325.1 Treponemataceae bacterium
CCTTTTTTAAAAGATTCATATTTATAGCCTAATTCATTGATACAAGTTTCACCTGTATAGCCCTGAACAACTGCAGTAAGTTTTCCGTCAAGATCTGCAGCAGATTTAATCGAAGAACCTTCTTTTACGATAATAACCTGAGTAGCAGAATAATAAGGTGTTGAAAAATCAACAGAAAGTTTTCTCTCATCTGTTACTGTCATGCCGGCAATTACAGCATCAAGCTGACCGTTCTGCAAAGCAATAAGCAATGAGTCAAATTCGATGTTTTCAATCTGAACTTTCATGCCATTGTCATCACCAATTTTTTTTGCAATTGCCATATCAATACCGTCAAAAGTATCAATTACACCTTTTGCTGCAATAAATTCAAATGGTGGAAATTCTGCATTTGTGCCAAATTTGATTGTGTTTGAATTAGCATTCTTTTTACTGCAGCCTGTCAAAGCTATTGCAGCAAAAACTAAAGCAGCAACTAATTTTGTAATTTTTTTCATTTTTTTTATCTCCTTAAAAAAAATTCAGACTAATATAAAAGGCATTTCTAATTTTTAGAAAAGCCCAGAAATTAAAGAACCTTGCTCAAGAAAAGTTTAGTTCTTTCATTCTGCGGATGTTCAAACACCTGTTCTGGTGTTCCGTTTTCCATAATGATGCCCTGATCAAAAAAGAGAACGCGAGAAGCAACTTCTTTTGCAAAACCCATTTCGTGTGTAACAATAACCATTGTCATGCCGCTATGTGCAAGGTCTTTTATTACGTCCAAAACTTCACCGACCATTTCGGGGTCAAGAGCAGAAGTCGGCTCGTCAAAAAGCATAATTTCGGGGTTCATGGCAAGCGCACGGGCAATTGCGACACGCTGCTTTTGACCGCCCGAAAGACTTGCAGGATAGCTCATTGCTTTTTCGCTCAATCCTACACGCTCAAGCAGTTCAAATGCCTTTGCTTCAGCTTCTTTCTTTGTCATTTTTTTGAGCATTACAGGAGCAAGTGTTATGTTATCAATTATTTTAAGATGAGGAAACAGATTAAACTGCTGAAAAACCATTCCCATTTTCTGCCGGATAAGATTAATGTCTGCATCCGGCGAATTAATAAGTTCGTCATCAACATAAATTTCGCCTTCTGTTACATCTTCAAGAAGATTTAAACAGCGCAAAAATGTGCTTTTGCCCGAACCGGATGGACCAATAACTGCTACAACTTCGCCTGGTTTTATATGCTCATCAATTCCTTTTATAACCTGAAGATCGCCAAAAGTTTTATGCAAATTCTTTACTTTAATCATTTTATACTCCTAGCGAATTTCTGACTGGCGCAGGCGCTTTTCAATGTAGTGCAGGCCGATATTCAAGATTTTTATAATGATATAATAGATAACTGCTGTCGCGATAAGCGGCATAAAAGCAGAAAAAGTAGCACTCTTAATAAAATCGCCGGCTTTTTGAATATCTACAAGTCCGACATAACCGACAATGGCAGTTTCTTTTATTAAAACAATGAATTCATTGCAAAGAGCAGGAAAAATATTTTTAATTGCCTGCGGAAGAACAATTTTTAACATTGTCTGGCGGCTATTTAACCCAAGTGAACGGCCGGCTTCTGTCTGACCGCGGTCAATTGAAAGGATTCCTGCACGAATAATTTCAGAAACATAAGCACCAGAATTAATGCCGAATGCAATTGCAGCAATCACCCATTTTTCCCAGTGAACAGACGCAAAAACTACAAAGTAAATAATCATCAGCTGGGTAACAGACGGTGTTCCACGAATAACGTCAGTATAGATGCCGCCAATAACGCGCAGCCCCTTTTTCTTTGAAAGATTGCAGACAGCAATAAGGAACCCGATAACAACACCAAGAGCAACTGCAAAAAGCGAAACTTTCAATGTTACGCCAATGCCGCTCAGCAAAAGCCTGTACCTGTCTTCTTTTATAAAACATCGATAAAACTGTTCCGAAAAATTTTCGAAAAATGACAATTACTATCCCCCGCAAATAAATAACTTTTAATAAAGTTTTATTATAAGTCAAGTTTTACGTATAAACAAGTAGAGATTTTATAGAGATTTTGGAGAAAACCAAATTTTATTGCTGCACATATGACTTTATAACATGCATTATAAAATCAATGTAAAAAAATTAAAAATTTCCCAAATTAAAGCACAGCTTTAATGACAAAAAAAATCATTTTTGGTATATTACATACAACATTAAACAAAAGCGTTTCTTTTTTGAAAACGCAAAAGTAGTGCTTGCAAAAAGAATGCGTTGCATTCCGGCACTTTTAATTTTTTCAGGAGGAACTGACAATGCGAGCAGTTTCACGACGTACATCGCTAATTAATCTGGTCAATGTTCCTCATGGAATGATTAATATGAACCATCGTGCCCATGAAATGCATAAAGACATTACCCAGACTGGCACCAAATGTCAGACTACTTTTGTGATTAACAGAAAGGAAGCCTAACGCCCTTCTTTGTACATATGCGTTAGCTTCCAAAATTAAGGAGAAACGTATGTGTAAAATTAATAAACCAGTAATAGATGTTGCAGCAACTGCACAAAACATAAAAGCATGCAGAATCAAGGCCGGCTACACAGTCCGCCAGCTTCAAAGCATTTTTAACTTTACTTCACCACAGGCAATTTACAACTGGGAAAAAGGCCGTGACATTCCAACAGTCGACAATTTAATTGTTCTGGCTGAGATTTATGATATTTCGGTAGATGACATAATCATTACAAGACATGTTGAAATTGAATGCAGCGGAATAATAAAGAAAACAGCGTAAAATTTTATGCAGACAGGAAAAGGGGTTGATTAAATAGTTTAATTCATAGTGTCATCCTGAATTTAGTTCAGGATCTATACGCTATATATAGTATAGATGCCGAACTAAATTCGGCATGACAATTCTTTTTAGACAACTATTTTTGCATCGCCTTTTCAGCGGTTACACGGCAAAGCTTTCTAAATTATCTTCTGTCTGATAATTTAAACGTAACTGCTTCCTGTTTAATAATATCTTCGTATTCGTCACTGTTTGTCATTTCATCAAAATCAGGATAGAGCGAATAATCTACATATTCTGTAATTTGAAATGAGTCGCGTTCTTTATCGATACTTATATAGTATTTTCCTTCTGTACCGAGCAAACTTGCTTTTGTGTCGAATTCATAAAAATCCTTGACGACATTATTATTTTCGTCTTGAACTTCCAGCGTGTATTTATTTCCATCTTTAACCAGTCTATAATCTTTGTTGTATTTATCAGAATGATAACTTCCAAGATATAGATCAAATCGGTTCTGAAAAAGCTTTTTTAATTCTGAATAAAGCTGCTCATCATCGGCAATTCCGACATTATATTTTTCAAATCTTTTTCCGTGAGAATCGATATATGTCATTGCGCCGTTTTCGCTGAATTCAAAACTTTTCTGCAGTTTTTCATAAACGCTTTTGAAACTTTTTATGCTTTCAATTGGCGTACATGCAGATTCTTTTTGCATCAATTTTCCGTCTGCATTAAGAGCATAAATAATTGTGTAAAGATTCAATTTTTCTTCCTGAAAATTTTCATTTATTATGCCTTTGTTTGTACTGTCAATTTTTATAAGCATCAGCTGATTTGTTTCAGCACAATAATAAAAATCTGTCTGCAAATATATTTTATTTAAAAGCTCATTATCGCTTATAACATTAAGAATTGTTTCATTTGTTTTAAACAATGACTGTGACACAACTTCTGCACTGTCAGATTGAAGCTTAACAGATTCGCCTGCTTTATCCGTAGCAGCATTTTTTGTGCATGATGAGAGAAAAATAAAAAAGACAGCTGCTGATGCAGCAGCAATTAGTAAGTTTTTTTTCATTTATTTTCTTCCTTAATAAAAATTGAACCGTTATTTATTCCAGCAAACGACCTCAGGGCGTATTCGCCGTGCGCGTAAGCGCACTATATAATAATTTCCATTCATGCAAACGACCGCAGGTCGTAAAACTGTGTTATGGCAATATTATTATAATTCTTATATTTTTGCCATAAGAATTACTTTTAAATTTTATCACTCTTTTGTAATTTTTCTATTTTTTTTATATATTTTTCTAATACCGGAATTTGTTGATATAATTCAATTTCTGCATCTGAACGTATACCATATTTTTCAAATTTTTCTTTTACATCCAATGAAATTTTATATACTTTTTTTACAAAGTCTAAATACTCTCCCCTATAAAATAATTTCATTTTTTCCGATCTTCTATTCATTTCTATAAAATTATCATTAATTTTATTTATTAAATATTTCCATTGATAATATACATAAATATCATTATTTCTTTTTAGTAGAATTAAAACATATTCCCCATCAAATATTCTAACTTCTGTTTTTTTATTTTCTTTTAATAAACGGACTGCAAACATTAACCTTCTAATCGTAGTAGTTGGTAATCCAATGAAATTTTTATTTGGTATCTTTTTTATTGAATTTGTAAAATAAAAGTTCGCTGTAATTAGAGGAAGATTTTCATATACTTTTCCAATACAGATATTAAAATTATTTTTTCTAAAAATAGCAATTATTTTTTCAATCATATTTTTCTTCCTAAAAAGCAGGCCAGCGGCCTGTCACCATAACATTGTATAAAACCGTAGCGGGCTTATTCCGTTGTCGACTTTGCTTCGCCGTGCGCGTAAGCGCACACGTTAAATTAAATATTACAGAAATGAGCAAAACACAAACTTTATATCAAATTCCGTCATATAAAAAACTTATCGCACAAATCAACATACACAGGCGCAGGACGTTATGCTTTCTTTGAAAACAGACATTGAACTTTCAAACACATAAAAAAAAGGGGTTCAAAAACCCCTTTTCTGCACTATTCCAAATTTATCTGGCTGCTAGGTGAATACTGTGTACTCATATAAGTTGCATTATCTGAATTGGTATGCGATCCATTTTGACCAGGATCCAAATCAGGTAATTCTCTATCCCGATAAATGTAATTCTCACCGGCTGTAATCATTTTGATTTCATGATATGCTTTATCTTCTACTTCAACTTTGCCTTCATAGACAGATACATTTCCATTAGACCAAACTTCGAACTGTGTACCACGTACAGAACTTGTAACTGCTGCAGTCTGAACTTTATAATCATTTGCTTTATTTTTAAGCGGTTTAACATCATTTCTCAAAGAACCTGCATCAAGATAAAGCTTTGTTACAACAGTGTTTTCCTGTTCTTCGAGCTGCTCTAAAACAACTCTTGACAACTGTCTGATTTCAATTACAGAACCGCCTAATTTGATAGTACAGCTTGCTTTAAAACCTGTATTGATAGTACTACCTTCAGGAACAAGATCTCCTTTTTTGACAATTACCCAAACATCGTTTTTAAGGATTTCTACCTTGCCTTCTGTTGCAGTAACTACACCATCCAAAGCAAACAATGCAGTACTCAAAAAAAGAATAAAAAGAAAAGTCATGATCTTTTTCATTGGAAACCTCCATAAAATTACTGAGATATTTTTCTCGTATATGTTACCCGCAAAATGTCTTTTACATGTTCATTTTATCAGTCAATTATTTCTTATTATTCAGTCTGCTTCATTCTGATTGAAAAAATAAAAAGAAATAATTTTATTTTGCGCAGCAACAATAATATCATGAATTCTTTCACATTGTATATCATTTTTATGCAGATGAACAGAATTATTTTCTTTTTTTATTTTCTTCTGGCAGCACATGCGTTTTTTTATTGTTTTAGGGTGTTTTCAGCTGACAGACTTGTTTTTGTGTGGACATAAACACACATGCTTTATGCTTTTAAAAACACCAGCACAGCCCCAAAAAACTGTGCTGAAAGATTTTAACAAGCGGCACTTTCACAAACAAACTTTCTTCTATAAATAGTTAGTTAAAAAAATTTTTTTGCATCACCGCTTTTTACGTAACTGCTAAGTTTTACGCAAAGTTTTCCATCTTCACCAGTTTCTTCTATATATATTCTCTAATTGCGAAGTCTTCAGCAGGCTTTTACACTCTTTCAAAACTGTCAGTCAGACTCGTTCAAAATGATTTTGCCATTTTCAGCTACTGTAACTTCATAAATGCAGGTTTCTTCAGGTTCTTTTTCTTCCCAGGGGCGTTTATATTCAAATTTGAGCATCGTTCTGCCAGGTTTAAGTGAATGAACAGTGTACGTAAAAAGGCTTGGCGCACCGACCATGCCTTTTTTGCCAAGATATTTGCTTTGCCCTGTTACACTGACAATTGATTCATCTTCAATTTCAAAAACCCATGTATAACCTGTCGTAGGGTTTCCTTTTAATTGAATCTGAGTTTTCTGGCTTGAAAATTTTGCAGAAGAACAAGATGAAAAAATTGAAATAAAAATCACAGACAGCACCCCGGCACAGAGCATTATGTTTCTTTTGAAAACAGCTGCTAAATTTTCTGCACCAATAAAAGTGAATTTTCGAACATTAATTTTACGCATATATATATTGTACTCAAATTATTAATTTTATCCACAAAATTTAAATTCCAACTGTAAAATTTTTCAGAGAATGACTTTAAAATCCTACAAAACGTGTCAAGTACTTCCATAAAAACAATCAAAAAGCTATAATATTTTCATTATGTTAGACTACAGATTTATCAAAGAAAACATTGATGCCGTAAAAGCAAATATTACCGCTAGAAATATGAAAGCGGATGCCGATCTTGTTGTTGATTTGTTTGACAAACGCACCGCAATGGTAACCTCTTTGCAGAACATGCAGGCAAAGCGCAACGAAAACGCAGCTGCAATGAAAGGAAAACTTGACGCAGATACACGCGCCAAATTGATTGAAGAAGGCAAAGCAATTAAAGCTGAAATTGCCGACATGGAAAAGAAAGTTGCTGAACTTGAAGCAGCACTTGAAACAGCCGGTCGCCAGATTCCAAACATGGCACATCCAGATGCGCCAGTTGGAGCAGTTGATTCAGAAAATCTTGAAGTCAAAAAAGTTGGCACAGTACGCCAGTTTGATTTTGAACCAAAAGACCATGTTCAGCTCGGTCAGGCACTTGATTTAATTGACTTTGACGCAGCAACAAAAGTTTCTGGTCCAAAGTTTTATTATCTTAAAAATGAAGCAGTTTTCCTTGAGCAGGCACTTGTTATGTACGCGCTCAACATTTTGAGAAAACACGGCTTTACTCCATTTATAACACCAGACGTTGCAAGAGAAGAAATCCTTACAGGCATTGGTTTTAACCCGCGCGGCAACGAATCTAACGTGTACAACCTTGAAGGCGACGGAACTTGTCTTGTTGCTACAGCAGAAATTACGCTCGGTGGATATCACTCAGGCGAAATTCTTTCAAAAGACAAACTGCCGCTCAAATACTGCGGTCTTTCACACTGTTTCAGAAAAGAAGCAGGTGCTGCAGGCCAATTCTCAAAAGGTCTTTATCGTGTACACCAGTTTACAAAGCTTGAAATGTTTGTTTACTGTCTGCCTGAAGATTCAGACAAAATTCACGAAGACCTTCGCCTTATCGAAGAAGAAATCTTTACAGGTCTTGGAATTCCATTCCGTGTTGTTGATACATGTACAGGCGACCTTGGCGCACCGGCTTATCGCAAATGGGACCTCGAAGCATGGATGCCAGGCAGAAACGGTGGTGAATGGGGCGAAGTTACATCAACTTCTAACTGTACAGACTTCCAGGCACGCCGCCTGAACGTTCGTTACAAGGACGATGACGGCAAAAATAAATATGTACACATGCTGAACGGAACAGCTGTTGCTGTTTCCCGTGCAATGGTTGCCGTTATGGAAAACTATCAGAATGCAGACGGTTCAATTACAGTACCACCTGCACTTGTTCCATTCTGCGGCTTTGATGTAATCAAACCAAAAAACTAAGACAAGCAAAGCATTAGTTAAAATTTATAAACTAAATAAGAGGCTTTTCCTGTTTTGGAGAAGCCTCTTTGTTAAAGACAGCTCTAAAACTGCACTTTTTAGAGTTTCCATTAAGCAAATTCTTTTGAATCAGGAGCTTATTTTGAAAACACCAAGACGTTTTGCCGCAGCAAATTTTATATTGATGCTTTTTCTTTCAATTGCTGTTGCACTTACGCTCATGAAAGTAGCAGCAAAAGTGCTTATTCCAATTGTAATTGCAATTCTTCTTTCTTTTGTGCTTGTTCCGCTTGTAACATTCCTTAACAAAAAACTGAAAATTCCGAACATCTGCTGTATTCTGCTTGTCCTGCTGGCGCTCATCCTTGTTGTTCTTTTTGTTGGAACAATTTTAATTTCAAGCCTGCGTACAATTATTGAACATTACCCAAAATATGAACAGCGATTTCTTTCGGTTTATGAAGCTATTGCCGCAATGATGGAACTGCCATTTGATGAAGAGCTGAGTCTTTTTACAAACTTATGGATGCAGGAAGGCGTACGTTCTTTTGTTCAGGATTTTGCCATTTCTTTTTCTACAAAACTTTTTTCTGTAATAAAAGATTTTATGATGACAATGCTTTTCTGTCTTTTCTTTATGGCCGAATTCCGTAATTTCAATTCAAAAATTGAATTTGCATTTGCTGACGTAATGCCAAGCAAAATCCGTGCAATGATTTCAAACATCATCAATCAAGTAACAAAATATGTTTCTGTAAAATTTTACGTTTCTCTTTTAACTGGAATTATCATTTACGTCGGCTGTCTTTGCACACAGATTGACTTTCCTGTAATCTGGGCATTTATTGCTTTTGTAATGAATTTCATTCCGACAATCGGTTCAATTATTTCATGTGTACTTACAATTGTTTTTTCTGTGCTGCAGTTCTGGCCGTCTTTAATGCCTTGTATAATAATTTCGATTATTATGATTGGAACAAATTTTCTTTTGGGAAATATCATCGAACCAAAAATTCAAGGTGAAAATCTTGGATTAAGTCCATTTATAATCATCGTTGCTTTGTCAATCTGGGGCTGGATCTGGGGCTTTTCAGGCATGGTCATTGCCGTGCCTCTTATGGTGGTTATTAAAATTATCTGCGAAAATGTTGACGTCTTGAAACCTGTTTCAATTCTGCTTGGAACAACCGCAGCAGCTGAAAAAGACGAAGACAACACCGAAAACAGCAATGACACCGATGAAGCACAGACAAATCAGAAAGTTCAGTCTGATAAAAACGAAGCAGATTTGAACAATAAAAACTGAAAACAAGCAAAGTTTTTAAAGAAAATAACAGGCGCGTGTTCAAAAAAGATTCATTAAGTCTTCCGGTGTTTTTATAACGTAATCCGGCTCTTTTATTCTGCCAAAACCATAAGCCGCATATACAATCGGCACACCGGCTTTTTTGCACGCATCTGCATCGCTTTGCGTGTCTCCAATGTAAACAGCAGATTCAAGGCTGTTCCGCTTTATTATAAGATTGATATTTTCATCTTTTAAAAGATTTGTATCGCCGTAACAGGTAAAATCCTTGAAGAAACTTTCCATTCCAGTTTTGCGCAGCATCAATTCAATATATCCGCTCTGACAATTGCTTACGACAAAAAGTTCATGCTTTTTTGATAAAGCTTCAATCGTTTCTTTCATTCTGGGATAAAGCCTGCCGGATTCTTTTTCAAGAAAAGATTCTTCGTAACTGTAACACAAAGGCTTAAATTTCTGCCTTATTTCTTCAGGCTCGTCCGGCAGAATATTCTGGATAATTACGTCCATTGGCAGACCGAACAAAGATTTCAGCCTGTCTGCCGTAACATGCGCATAGCTTAAAGAACATTCATCAAGAGCAGCATTCCATGCTTTTTCTACAACCGGCGTCGTGTCCCAGATTGTTCCGTCTACATCAAAAATCAAAGCATTCATCATTCAACATCCCTTAAAAAACAAAGAAACCCCGTCTCAAATGCCGGGGTTTTCAAAATTAAAAAATACACTTCTAAAAAGTTTTTAGAAATGGGTGCAAGTTTTATTCTGAATCTTCTTCTGGCTCGTCTTCGCCCATAAAATATGTTTTAATAGGCGGAAAACCATTAAATTCAACGCTTGCATAAGTTGAAGTATAAGCACCAGTAGAAAGCCAGTATATTTTATCACCCTGCTTCAAATCAATCGGCAGCTTGTACTTTTCATTTTCGTATATAATGTCCATGCTGTCGCATGTCGGACCTGCAATAATTGTAAGCCCTTCTTTTCCACCGTCTTTGCTAGTTATAATCGGATATTTTATTGATTCATCAATTGTTTCAATAAGACCGTTGAATTTTCCGGCATCAATATAAACCCAGCGTTCAAGTGCCGTGTTGTTTTTCCGTGAAATAAGCACAACTTCAGATGTCAAAATGCCAGAATCTGCAACAAGAGAACGGCCTGGTTCAAGAATAATCATTGGAATATCATCACCAAAGTCATCATGCAAATATCTTGTAATTTCAGAAGCATATTCTGAAAGCTCATTTGTCGGCTGAACATAATGAGCAGGAAAACCACCGCCCATATTAATCATTGAAAGACGGATGCCTTCTTCATCTTCAAGAGATTCAAAAAGATATTTTGTCTTTGCAATTGAATCATTCCATTGACCAATATCACGCTGCTGGCTTCCTACATGGAAACTGATTCCATATGGTGTAAGTCCGAGGTCACGTGCAAGAACAAGCAGGTCATAAGCCATGTCCGGGTGGCAGCCAAATTTGCGCGAAAGCGGCCAGTCGGCAGTAACAGAATTTTCAACAAGAATGCGAACAAAAACACGCGAACCAGGTGCATTTTTTGCAATCATTTTCAAATCTTCCTTTGAATCTGTTGCAAACATTCTTATGCCGTTATCATAAAAGTATTTAATGTCACGTGCTTTTTTTATTGTATTTCCAAAAGAAATTCGATCCGGTGTAATGCCAAGCGAAAGCACTTTGTCCAATTCATATCTTGATGCAATATCAAAATTTGAACCAAGAGAATCAAGCAGTTTAAGAACAGGAATTCCTGGATTTGCTTTTACTGCATAATAAATATGCGCATAAGGAAAAGAACCCTTTAGCTGAATAAAGTTTTTCTTTATCGTTCTAAGATTTACTACAATGTTCGGAGTTTCTAAATCTTTAGAAAAATCAAGAAATCGGTTCCAATCTGAATTTGAAATAAATTCCTCGCGGTTAAACATATCGGCAGCACCTGACCTATATAAAGAGATTAACAAGGATAATATCACAATGTTCCTACATATGATATATATTTTTTTAATTTTTTTTATTTTTTTTCTGATATATCAAATAATCTTTTCAGGTGAGTCTAATAATGTTCTCAGTATGAAAAAATGATTGACTAACCAATCAAGATCAAACTAAAATGAATCGTTGCAGTTTTGTAATAGAGATTTAATATAATGTACGGCTATCGGCTTACGCAGATAGACTTGCGCCTAAAGCAGCAAAGTCAAAAGCGAAAACCCAAACGCGAAACCGTAATTCGCATTTGCTAACGGCGGAAATTGCATTTTTTTGCGTTAAAGACTGCCCAAACTTAAAAAGTAGATTTTTCTTTGATTCTGTCTTATATTTGATGTAAATCATACAAGATAAGGTTTATGCTATGCTTAATAAGAAATTCATATTCATTTTTGCTTGCCTGTTAAACTGTTTTTTTACATATGCAGAATCTGGAATAAACACTTGTTATGGAGCTAAACGCCCTCATCATGAATTCACTGTAAAAAATAATGGGAAACAAAGTCTTTATAGGATTCAAATGGACGTTTCTCATTATGCATTTTATATCGATGCAGAATCTTGTAATCAGGTAGAGTGTTTTCCTAATTACGAAATGGGAATTTCTAGGGAATCAGGAGATAAAAACTATCGATCTCAACTTCCAAATTACTGTGCTTTATGGATTTTTCCTGATATTATTCTGAAAAACGAAAAAGAAGTTTTTTCTGTAAAAGGTTCATTAAAAGAGGAAGGATATCTTTTAAAGTGTTATGCTTCGGATTGGGAAATATACGAAAAGGGGGTGATGCTGGATATTTTATTATTAGATGTTTATGAAAATAGATATAAATCTAATAAAGTTAAAAAGTTTTATCTTGAGTTGAAAGATGACGGAAAGTATTATGAGGCAGAAAATGCTGAAAATTTTGGAAAATTAAAAAAAAGATACTCTTCATACGATTTTTTGGATAGAATCGTTTCATATGAGTATCGCAGAAATTTTAATTTTTTTGGCTATAGTATATACAAAATGAAAGACAGAAAAAATATTGAAAGTGAATTTATTTCTGATATCCTTTTTTATAATGCAACAGAAACAGGCATAGAATTCATAACACCGTATGGCTGTGGATTTTTTGACTTCAATACAGAATCAATGTCATTGGTTCCAAAGGAGAAATACATTGGAAAAGAGTTTATATATACTATTTATTATAGAAATGGTTCCTGGAAATATAAAGAAAAGCGAAAAGTAATAACAGAAGCAGATTTTATTCTCCCTGATATAAAGATTCCATTAAGCACATATGATTTAGATTTATATTATAGGGAAAAATTAAAGGATAATAATCAAAAAGAACAAGAACAGCAGCTTAATTTTGATTAGTCTTAAAGCTTAAAAGCAAGCAACATTTCACACCAACCTTTATCAGTTTGCGCAAAGCGCACACTGGCAGGTTTCGCAGAATTCGCCCAAATTTGCAGCACTAATCCAAATGCGAAACCGAAACATTAGTAACAAATCACACTGTTTCCGTCGCCGAAGGGATGCTGTCTGCACCTGCCTGTAAGCCATTTATAGCCATAATCAAAAGTTTCATCGCCCTCACCTTTTGTCAGAATCAAATCTTTTATTCCGTCTTTTAGCTGAAAATACAAGCTTATATCGTCAAAATCCTGTGCATGACCATGAAGAATTAAGTCAGCTTCATCTGCAACATACAAAATGTTTTCAAGATTTTTCAAAAATTCGTCAAGAGGCAGACATTCATCAAGCTGCATCCACAGATGATGGTTTATGCTGTCGCCTGTAAAAAGAATGCGGTCTTCTTTTAATAAAAGGCAGATTCCGCCTGGGGTGTGACCAGGCAATGCAATAACCTTAAAAGTCAATCCGCCGATATCAATTGTTTCGCCGTCATGCAATGGAACAAATGGCACCATTGTCCTCCCGTGAGTTTTACAGATTTCCAAAAACTCAGGTCGTTTCATATGTTCAAGTGCAAGTTCATTATCAACCGGATTCATAAAAGCTTTGTCAAAATAAATGTTGCCAAAAATATGGTCGCAATGCCCATGCGTGTTTACAACCTGAACCGGCAGTTTTGTAATGCCCTGCACAACTGCATGAACATCTTCAAGCCCGTTCATCGTATCAATAACTAATGCTTTTTCTTGTCCCACAACAAGATAACCAGTCGCTTCACCATGGTCATCAAGCAGATATATGTGACTGTTCAGCTGTTTAACATTTATTCTTTCAAACATAAATCCTGCACCTTTTTCTCGTTTTAGAGTTTAAAACATTCTATCCTTTTCTGCAAATTTTTCAAATTTCAAAAGAGCAAAAAAAATCCCGACAAAATGCCGGGATTAAGCAAGCAAGATACAAAATATGTTTTTCGGGACTGGAGGGACTCGAACCCCCTACCTACTGCTTAGAAGGCAGTTGCTCTATCCAGATGAGCTACAATCCCAACGCAAAGCAATATATCAAAAAAACAAGCTAATGTCAAATAGTGTTTCGTTCATTTTAAGGTAATTGTCAAAAACAGAAAAGCACATTTTTCAGCTGGTCATTTTAACAAATCATTCCATTGTTTCGGCTTATTGTTTTTCATATAAAAATAATAATTAGAAAGGCGGTCTACATCAAAACCGCATTTTTTATAAAAACCTTGCGAACCATCAATTGCGCTGAGTGCCACAAAATCTTTGTCTGAAACAAAATCTTTTAAAACTGCCCTGCCGTAACCTTTATTATGCAGAAATGAATTAACCTCAAAAGCCAGGATATGTGCGCTTTTTGTTGCCGGAACATCAAGCAATGTAAAAATTTCAAGTCTGTCTTCTTCAGAAAGGCTGCTTTTCCAGTCATCAATCCAAAGAATTGCAGCAACAGGCATAAGGCCGTCAAAATAATACTGAACATAACATCGTTCATTATCATAAACACCAATCATATGTGAATGAATGTCTGCAACCAAAGGAAAATAATTGTCAAGGATTCCAACTTCAACAGAATAAAAAGTCTTGCTTACAAGATTATATTCAGTTTGTTTCTGTTTTTTCTTAAAAAGACCGAACATGTCACCTTCTTTTTCAGGATTATTTCTAAAACAAAATTTTAGAACCAGTCAAAAGCCCGAACCTTCCATAATTATAGCATGATTCCAGTTTTATCAAAACCATGAAAATATTAGTGAAAAAGCTTAAGTCAATTTTTATAATGCCGAAATTCTAAATGTGTTTGTGAGGTGGGAGTCTGTACAAACACCCAAAAGGAGGCCGATGTGGAAACTTATTCATTGCGTACACTGAACGGATCGAACGATTTTATAACACTTTTGAGAGAGACAGATGAGGGTTTTGTCATCAGAATCGTTCGTGACAAAGACGGCTATAATGAAATCATAAATGAATTCATGTCTAAAGAGCTGTTTGAAACCTGTGTGCGAACCGGATATTTGACAAAAGTTGAAGCAAAACCACTTGTTGCAACTGCATAAGGTGTGCAAGATTTTGCAGCAACATCATATTTTCCGTTTGGAAGGTGCTGTCTAAAAGAAACGCCTAAAAGAACATGTCAGACATAAGTCAGAACAAGTTCCATAGACAACCGAAGTTTAGACAGCACTTTTTTTGTCTTTTTTACAAATCATCCGGCTAAAAATTCAGAGCCGGCAATAATATTTTCATTTAATTCCATTTACAATTGCAATGCCAGCTGAAACGCCAAGGCGGTCTGCACCAGCTGCAACCATTGCAAGTGCAGTTTCTGCATCGCGAATGCCACCCGAAGCTTTTACGCAGACGTGTCTATCAAGCGGTTCTGCTGTATCAACTGCTTTTCTCATAAGTTCAACATCATGCACAGTTGCTCCGTTTGGCACAGCCGTTCCGTCTGGATTTTTGGCTGGTGTGCCAAAACCTGTTGAAGTTTTGACAAAATCTGCACCGGCTTTTTTTGCAGCAATGCAGGCAGCTGTTTTTTCTTCGTCTGTAAGATAACATGTTTCAATAATTACTTTTACAATTGCTTTATAGCCTTGTGTTCTTTCTGCATCATGTGCAGCTTTTACGACAGCGGCAATATCTTCTTCAACAGCTTTATAATTGTGAGCTTTTGCAAGGCCCACATTAATCACCATGTCAACTTCCTGTGCACCTTGAAGAACGGCATGTTTTGCTTCTTCTGCTTTTATTGCAGAAGCATTTGCCCCAAGAGGAAAACCGATTACAGTGCAGACTTTTACGCCGGTGCCGTTCAACTTTGAAAAAGCAAAAGGAACCCAATAAGGATTGACACAGACAGAAGCAAAACCATGTTCTGCAGCTTCGTTGCAAAGTTTTAAAATATCATCTTCTGTTGCAGCAGCTTTTAACTGAGTATGGTCAATCATTGCAGCAATTTCTTTTTTTGTCATAGTTTTCATATTTTCCCCCGGAATTCAAATGATTTTAAACAGTCCTAAAAAATTAATTTTTAGAACAGGCTTTTATATTAAGATTTTCAATTTTGAAAACCTTTTCTACAAAAACTAGAAGTTTTAAAGATATTTGTCTTGTATTTAGACAGATTCTATGATATGCTCCCAATAATACTACTCTAAGAGAGGTTTTACAATGGCTTATAAAGTAACAGACGCTTGTGTAAACTGTGGTGCTTGCGAGGGTGAATGCCCAGTTGGAGCAATCAGCGAACAGAACGGAAAACGCGAAATCGATGCTGGCGCTTGCGCTAGCTGTGGTGCATGTGCAGCAGCATGTCCAACTTCTGCAATCGTAGAAGGCTAACTTTTTGTTTAACACGACCGAAGCATTTGCTTCGGTCATTTTTTTGTGCAATGATCCGTAACGTCCTTCGTGGTTATGCCACGGTTATTTCAGTTTTATTCAAAATACTACTGCTTCTCTGCCTTTGTGCATCTGCAGCTTTCATAGTTGTTTTTCCTTTATGGAAGGCAGCTGTTGTTTTTCCAAAACAATACAGCATAATTGTCATTTATACGTGCGTTATTGCTTTTGTTATTCTGTTTTTTTACCGATTAAGAAATAGAATTAAAATTGCAGGCACAGCAGAACAAAAACGTATGCTCCTGCAGCAAACCATCAAAAACACAGCAAAATTTATTATTGTTGCTGCGGGTTTGGCAGCTGCACTAGCGTTCCTTTATAAAGAAAAGCTGATTGCTTCGTTTAGTTCCATTATTATTACGGTATTACTTTATGGAATTCTTGCATTTGGCACAACAAAAACAAATTTTAATCAAAAAGACAGAGAAAAAATCTGATTTTTTTATTAAATTCTGTTTTTTTACATTTTTTATCATTCATCTTCCATGCTTTGCACATGCAAATGCAACTTCTGCTTTTAACTATCCTCACATAGATGAACTTCAGTCAAGAAACCCTATGTTTAAGCAGTACATGCAGGATGTTGAACAGACTTACAAGCTTATTGCACAGGGAAACAACCCGTTTCTTGGAATTTATTCATATACAGGCATAAAGGGCGACACAATAATGACAGTTTCTGCCAGATGTAATATTCCGCAGGAAACAATTGCAACACTAAACAGATTTGCTTCTTCAGATGCAATGCTTGAAGGTGTTACAATTCTTTTGCCAACTGTGCCGGGGCTGTTCATATCAACACGCCCAGAAACAACTTTAGAGCACATTCTTTCAAAAAAAGACTTTATAGAAAGTGAAACCCCATGTTACACTATTAACAATGAAAAATTCTTTTTCCTGTGCGGAGCACATTTTGAACCGACAGAGCGTGCATTTTATTTAGACACGGCACTTTCTTCGCCACTGCCGCAGGGCGTGCTCACATCATCATACGGTCAAAGAATAAGCCCGATAACAGGCAAAGAGAAATTTCATCAGGGTGTTGACCTTGCAGCACCAATTGGAACACCAGTGCTTGCAGCAAGAGGCGGTCTTGTTGAAATAACAGGAACAGATGAAGTTTATGGCAATTACATTGTACTAAAACATGATAACAACACACAGAGCCTTTATGCACATTTAAGCTCAATTGATGTAAAACAAGGCATGCATGTAGAAAAAGGAAATAAAATTGGAAAAGTAGGAACAACAGGCTGGTCAACAGGTCCGCACCTGCATTTTGAAATGCGAATTGCAGGCAAAGCTCAAAGACCGCCGAATTCACTGTTCTTTAAACAATAAGCAGCAGATAAAATGAGAACGATTTTCACTCAAAGCTTTAGACAGCATACATTCCACCTTGTCTCAAAAAAATGCCTGCTATGTGCAGCACTGGTTTTATTTTCAGTATTTACAAATAAAGCCAATGCAGAAACATTCCGTGTAAGACGCACTCATGTTATTGACATGCAGAAAGAAGTTGCCACACAGACAAAATTTTTAGGCTTTGACGACGTACTTGCAATTACACTGCCTGAAGAAAGTCAGTTTTTAAAAGGAATTGAACTTGAATTCAAGATTCCTTCTGACATGCTTGTTTATAAACACTGCATGGGTTTTTCTTTTTACACAAATATCCAGCAGGAACCAGACGAAAACACTTTTGACTATAACGGAAAACGCGCATATATCAACACACTGCCGGCCCGGCTCAGCATGGTTCTGCAGGTTCCATTCAGCGAAAACCATTCTATAGAAGAAACACCGTATGCAACTTTGATGCCCTACTCTATCGTGCAGGGCAATACAATATTCTTGCGGCTTCAGCCAATTACAAAGATTCTGCCTGAAAACATTGAAGAACTTGAATTTGAAATTTCTGTAAAACCGCTGCTTTCAGACGAAGGAATTTTTGATTTATCAATCGTCTATCCAGATGAAGATCACAAAGGAATTGCAGTTTTTATAGATGAAAAACCTGTTACTGACTATAAAAAATCAATGCTTTTAAGCGCAGGCATGCATTACCTTGCAGTAACTTCAGAAAATTACCGCACGGAAGTAAGAACATTTGCAATTGAACAGGCAAAAACAACAAAACTGGAAATTCTGCTGCGCGATACTGCACCGTCTTTGTCAATTACAGCACCAGACAATGCTTCTGTCTTTATAGACGGATCGCCTGCATCATGGGGTGCAGAACCAATAACAGTTTCAGCAGGCGAACATACCGTAAAATTTATCATCGGCGATTACGAAGTTTCAAAAACCGTTACGGCAATCAACGGCAAAACATACAACATTTCCGTTTCAATCGATGTACAGGTAACTGAACTTCCGTAAAAGTTCAATAACTGCAAAAGGCAGCATAATTCTACAAGCAACCGGCAGACTATCAAAACAAACCTAAAACTAAAAAAAAAATTGGATTTTTTTAACGGTTGAAACCGTTGAAACTTTTCTAGGGAGGACACTAGCTCAAAGTTCGAAGGCCGCTAGTTTCCTCCCTAGAACCCTTCTTCCTTGGCCACGACCAAAGGCTTTCGGCAGCCTTTGGAAACTGCAGCTGATTCACATTATTTGGAATTATTCTTCGCGGCATCATTTGGAACAAGTTCTTTTTAACTGATTCAAACCGTTAACTTGTACAAGTTATGATAATTTTCGCCAGAAAACTATCCGCTATTCGCGTCAGCGAATAGCCGGTCATCCCGAACTTGGTTCGGGGTCTCATCAATGTACAAATCTTATCCACTCTTGAGATGCCGAACTAAATTCGGCATGACAATCTTTACACATCTCGCCGCTATCGGCGCCAGCCGATAGCCCTTCGCGACACAGCAGGAACAATTCTTTTTGATGCATCAAAAAAACTTTTCACGTGAGCAGTATATTATTCTCAGCCTTTCAGAATGATTTTTTCAGGCTTTCAGAATAGTCTTTTCAGCCGTGCAGAATAATGATTTCAGTATGAAATAATAATGATTTCAGTCTTGCAGAATTATATTCTCAGGCTTACAGAATTATCATTTCAGCCGTGCAGCATTATGTTTTCAGGCTGAAAAAATAA
>JAZQNK010000116.1:0-32996 GCA_045627325.1 Treponemataceae bacterium
AAAAGTAATCAATGAAAAAGATGATCCAGGTGAAGTGCTTATTGATTATGCACGCAAAATTAATGAAGAATTGACCCGAAAGCGGCAGGAATTCAATCTGCCAACGGAGGAATAATAATGAGCAGCTTATGGAAAAAATATAAAGCAAAACGTCTCATGCAGCTTTCTGATGCATGGCACAATGCCAAAGTTATGAAAGTGTGCTATCTGTTTCTGCTGCCTTATGCAGTTTTGTTTTTTGCATTTACAATTTTGCCAATTATTAATTCAATTTATTATAGTTTTACAAATTATAATATTCTTGAAAAACCGTCATTTATTGGTTTGCGCAATTATATTAATTTGTTTTTGCAGGACGAAGTTTTTCAGACTGCAGTTCAAAAAACATTTTTAATAGCTATCATTACAGGACCTGTCGGTTATATAATGGCGTTTCTTTTTGCATGGCTTATAAATGAGCTTCCAAAATGGGTTCGTGCAGTTGTTGTTCTTTTCTGTTATGCTCCTTCAATTGCGGGCAATGCTTTCTTGATTTTTGCAACAATTTTTAAAGACGACTCACAAGGCTGGGTAAACGGCTGGCTTATAAAATGGGGCTTTATTAATCAGCCGATTCTGTTTTTTACAGATCCGCATAATGTAATGAAAGTCCTTATTCCTATCATATTGTGGATGAGTTTAGGTGCAGGCTTTTTGTCTTTTGTTGCCGGTCTTAAAGGCATTGACCAGTCAATGTATGAAGCAGGTTATATAGACGGTATCCAGAACCGCTGGCAGGAACTTTGGTTTATTACGCTTCCAAGCATGAAACCAATGCTTCTTTTTGGTGCGGTTATGTCTATTACAGCAGCTTTTAACGTCTGTGATGTTCCAAGGGCTCTTGCCGGTTTCCCAAGTACTGACTATGCGGCGCGTACTGTTGTTACGCACTTGTTTGACTATGGTTATGTCCGTTTTGAAATGGGCTATGCTTCTTCTATTGCAACTGTATTGTTTCTTGCAATGATTATCTGTAACAAGATAATTCAGGCTCTCTTGAATAGAGTTGGTAAGTAGGATGGTGTTTGAATATGAAAAAGAATTATGCAGCTGAGACAACTCCAGTTATTCATCATTATAAAATAAAGCGCCGAAAGCCAAATCGTTCTCTTGGCGGAGATATCGGTGTTTATTTCTTTGTTTTTTTATTTTCTCTTATAATGGTTTTCCCTTTGTTTTTTTCTATCTGTCAATCGTTTAAACCATTGGATGAATTGTTAAAATTTCCGCCTACGGTTTTTCCTAGAAATCCGACAACTGATAACTTTTCAGATTTGTTGGTTATCATGAGTCAGTCTTGGGTGCCGTTTTCAAGATATGTCTATAACACACTTTTTATAACTGTCGTGGGCACTTTCGGTCATGTAATTATTGCCTCTATGGCAGCTTATGTTCTTGCAAAATATAGATTTCCATTGGGAAATGCATTTTTTAAGCTTGTAGTAACAGCCCTTATGTTTACAGGTTACGTAACTGGCATTCCAAGTTATTTGATTATGTGCCGTCTTCATATCGTTGATACTTACTGGGCTTTAATTCTTCCGGCTTTTGCTGCACCAATGGGGCTGTTTTTGATGAAACAGTTTATGGAAAGTTTTCCGATGTCTGTTATTGAAGCTGCAAAGATTGATGGTGCAAATGAATGGAAAATATTTATAGGCCTTGTAATGCCGAATGTTCGTCCTGCATGGCTTACAATTTCAATTTTCTCCATTAACAGTTTGTGGAATAATCTTGCTTCAAACGTAATTTATTCTGAAAACAAAAAAATGTTAGGATATGCGTTGCAGCAGATTCAGCTTGGTGGTGTTGCCCGACAGGGACCGACAGCTGCAGTTATCGTTGTAATGATGGCTGTGCCGATTCTTTTCTTTGTTTTCTCACAGAGCCAGATTCTTGAAACTATGGCTACATCAGGCTTGAAGGACTAGTTTATGAAAAAAAATATATTCTATATTGTGTTCTTTTTGTGTGCTGTGGCTTTGTTTGCCAAAAATGACAGCTATGTTTATGACTATTGGGATAAAATCGAACGTTCCCCTGATACATACCGTGTTTCAGATGTCTTGTATGGAAGCAGTCTCGGTCTTGACACAATGCTGAAAAATCCTGCAGGTCTGTTTTGTGTTGACCGCCGTGTTTTTGTTGTAGATTCTGGCAATAACCGTATTATTGAGCTTTATTATAACGATAACAAAACTTTGTCGCTTGTGCGTGTTATCGACCGTTTCAATTCAGATGATCCGGAAATGGTAACAACTTTTTCTAATCCAAGTGATGTTTTTGTAAATAAAGACGGTTCGTTCTTTATTGCAGACACAAACAACGGTCGTGTTTTAAAACTTGATGCAGACTTGAATTATGTTACAAGTTTTGTTGAACCGAAAGACCCGACCTATGAAAAAGGCAAAAACTTCCTTCCTGAAAAAGTTGTTGCAGACGAAAAAGGCCGTCCTTATGTTCTTGCAAGAAACGTTAACAAAGGTTTTATTAAATATGAAAATGATGGAACTTTTACAGGTTTTTATGGTGCAAGTGATGTAGTTTTTAAATGGACTGATTATTTGTGGAAATTGTTTTCAACAAAAAAGCAGCGTGAACAGATGGAATCATTTGTTCCGACTGAATATTCAAATGCATATCTTGACAGCGAAGGCTTTATTTTTGCCACAATAAAAACATTCCTTGAATGGGATTTGAAAAGTGATATGGCAAAACCAATCCGCCGTTTAAATGCACTTGGAAAAGATATTCTTGTAAAAAATGCAAATGTTCCTCCAATTGGTGACGTTGAATGGGGTAATGCAGCCGGCATCAGGGGACCGTCTAAATTTGCAGACATTACAGTTCTTGACAACGAAGTTTATGTAGTTATTGATGAAATGCGCGGCCGCATTTTTGGGTATAATAATCAGGGATATCTGCTTTTTGCTTTTGGCGGCAAGGGCAACATTGAAGGTTATTTTAGACTTCCTGTAGCAATTGAACATTGTGGAAGAGATTTGTTTGTGCTTGATTCTCAAAGCTGTGCTTTGACTGTCTATACACCGACAGAATTCGGAAACAACATTTATGATGCAACGGAACAGTATGCCCGCGGCGATTATGATGAAGCTGCAGAAACATGGCAGCGTGTTCTTGATTTGAACGGCAACTACGATCTGGCTTATATCGGTCTTGGAAAAGCTTATCTCAGACAGGAACGTTATAAAGATGCAATGACATATTTCAAGCTTAAACGCGACAGAAAAGATTATTCAAAGGCGTTTATGTATTACAGAAAAGAAGTTATTGAAGCAAACATCGGATATGTTGTTTTTATAGCGGCAGCTGTTTTTGTTGTTGTTATATGTGTAAAAAGATTTTTAAAAATTAAAAAGGAGCTTGAGGCTGAATGAATTTTGTAACTAGACGAATAAGTAAGCTTGGGCAAAAACAGACTTATGATCATTTTTTCAAGACTCTGCGTTATGCCTTTTATGTAATTTTCCATCCGGCTGATGGTTTCTGGGATTTAATTCATGCAAAACGCGGTTCCTTATCTGCAGCAAATTTCATTGTTTTGATGACTTTGCTTACTCATATCTGGAAACTTCGTTTTACAAGTTTTCTGTCAATTAAGGTAAACTGGGAAGAAGTAAATGTTTTTATGGAATGTGCAACGATTCTGCTTCCTTTGGCTATTTTCTGCATCTGCAACTGGGGTGTAACAACTCTTTTTGATGGAAAAGGTCATTTGAAAGACATTTACATGGGGTCGGCTTATGCACTTACTCCATATCCATTGATTCAGATTCCAATGATTATATTGAGCAATTTTGTTACCTTGGAAGAAGGAACATTTTTGACTGTTTTCAATGACGTTTCATTTCTTTGGTGCATTATGCTGATTTTTATGGCAATGATGATGATTCATGCGTATAGTGCAGGCAAGACACTTTTGTTTCTTGTCATGACTGTTTTTGGCATGCTTGTCTTTATTTTCATAATGTTGCTTTTCTTCAGTATGATTTCTCAGGGCGTTTCGTATTTTGTTTCGCTCGGAAAAGAAATTATGTTCAGATTGAATTGACGGCGTAAAAATAGGAGAAACTAAAAATGAAAAATATAAATGAACAGAATTCCAGGCCGTCACTGCTCAGCAAAATAAGCTTTCCAAAACCAACTGCAAAATTTTGGATTGGACTTGTGTTCTGGCTGCTTGTTGCCGGTTTTATTGCATATATTGGTATTCGTCTTGCTCAGGTAAGTAAAGTTACAGAAACTGTTCTTGAAAGATTTGAATATTTAAAAGAAGGACAGCCTGAAAAGTATGTGCTTGAAAATGAACATCTGCGCTTAGAATTAGATCCTGATACAACTGTTTTTTCAGTTACACAGAAATCTACTGGTCATGTCTGGTACTCAAACCCTGTTGATGCTCAGAATGATCCAAAGGCTCTGCAAAAAGAAAAAGATAATATGCGTTCTCCGTTTTTGTTGAAATATTCAACTATAAACGGAGTTGATACATCGTATGATTTTTATAATTATTCTGTTTCGAAAGAAGCATATAGAATAAAGCAAGCAGGCGATGAAATTACGATTGATTATAGTATTGGTGATATTGAACGTGTTTATGTTTATCCAATGGCTTTGACTGAAAAAGACATGAATTCTTATCTTGAAAAAATGTCTTCAACCGAGCAGCGCACTATAAAGCAGAATTACCGCAAACTTGAACTTGGAAATCTTCTTGCTTCAGATGATAAAAACCTGCTTTTGCAGCAGTACCCAATGCTTAAAGACGAAGCTGTTTATGTCATCCGCGACCCGCTGCAGACTTTTATGAAAGAAAAGAACGAAAAGCTTTTTGCTAAAATCGGTTACACAAGAGAAGATTATGACCGTGACATCGTTATGTATGCCGGCGGAAAGGTTAAAAATGTTCCAGGTTTTAATGTTTCTATAACTTATAAGCTTGACGGCAAAAATCTTGTTGTTCAGGTTCCTTTTGATAAAATTTCTTATAAAAAAGATTTTCCGATTATCCGTCTGTCTGTGCTGCCTTATTTTGGTGCCGGCGGAAAAGATGACAAAGGCTTTTTGTTTGTGCCGGAAGGCGGCGGAAGCATAATTAATTTTAATAATGGAAAAACGCGGCAGAATGCATATTATTGCGATGTTTACGGCTGGGACTATGGAACAGACCGTGATGCAGTTATGACAGAAACAAGCTCTGCATTCCCTGTTTTTGGTGTTTCTTCTGGCGATTCAAGCTTTATTTCAATAATGCAGAAAGGTGCTGAATATGGTGCTGTTTCGGCAGATGTTGCAGGAAAACTTGGCAGCTACAACTATGTATTTGCAGAATATAAGCTTATACATGGCGAAAAATATGAACCGTCTTCGCGAAACATTAACACGCAGTATGCTTATGAACGTTCTTTGCCTGCCGGTGAATGTATTGAACAGGTTTATTCTTTTGTTGATTCGAATACTTATGCTGAAATGGCAAAAGATTATCGGAATTATCTTTTTGGTGATTCTGCAAAAGCTGAAAACAAAGCTGTGCCGGTTGCAATTGAAATTATTGGTGCAATTTCGAAAGTGCAGCAGATTTTCGGTATGCCAAAAAATCTGCCTTATGCGCTTACATCATACAGCCAGGCTTCTGATATGATTAAATCAATTGATTCAATGAATATGCCTTCATGTTATGTAAAACTTACTGGATTTATTAACAGCGGCGTAAAGCAAAGATCTTTGCAGAAATTTAAATTGATTTCTCAGCTTGGTGGAAAATCTGCATTCAAAAAAATGGTTGATGAAACAAAATCATGTAATGCAAAGGTTTATCTTGACGGTCAGGTTCAATATGCATTTTTGCCAAATTCAAGCGATGGTTTTAATCATTTCAGTCATTCTGCTCGTTTTGCAAGCAGCGAAGTCTGCGAATTAAGTGAATATTCACCAATCTGGTATGGAAAACTTGATACAGAAGAGTATTATTATTTGCTGAAACCAAATTTGAGTAAAACTGCTGCTTTGAATTTGAGTTCAAATGCTGCTGCATATGGCTTTGACGGTGTTTCATTCCGTGATAATGGCAGCCAGCTTTCTGCAGACTATAACCCGAAGCAGAAAGTAAGCCGTGCTGAAGTAAAAAATCTTCAGGTTGAGACTTTTAAAGAAATCAAAGATTTCGGGCTTGGTTTGATGATTAATAAAGGCAATGTTTATGCTGTAAAAGATGCTGATTGTGTAACAAATGTTATTTTTCACGGCAACGATTATGCAATTCTTGATAAGCATGTTCCATTTTATCAGATTGCATTGCATGGAAACGTAACGTTTACAGGTGCGTCTGTTAATATTGCCGGAGAAATTCAGCAGAATATTCTTGAAGCGGCAGAAAGTGGTGCCGGTCTTGCTTTTACATTTATTGCAGAATCTGAACAGCGCCTGCAGGAAACAAAATTTACAGAATATTATTCTGCAAACTTTGCAAACTGGCAGAATAAAATGCAGGAAATTTATTCACGTTATAATTCAGAAATTGGTCGTGTTTGTAACGCCAGAATTGAAAAACATGAATTTATTGATGATGATGTAACTGTTACAACTTTTGATAACGGAAATGCTGTTGTTGTCAATTTTGGATATGTCGATTTTGTTACACCGGACGGCGTAAAAATTCCTGCACGTGATTACAAAATAATGGAGGCTCGTTAATGCTGTTTGAAAAGAAAAAGAAAAAGATAGGGCTTACGCGCCACCGTGCACGGCTTGGATATGCTTTTATTTGTCCGTTTATCATAGGTTTTATCTTTTTTATGATAAAACCATTGTATCAGTCGCTTTCAATGAGCCTTTCAAATGTAGATGTGTCTACAAAAGGTTTTGCATTGGAATGGAATAATTATGGAAACTATATAAGAGCTTTTACGATTGATCCTGAATTTAATCGTCTGCTTTTAACTTCAATTGCTACAATGTTTTATCGTTCGCTTGCAACAATAGTTTTCAGTTTCTTTGTTGCATTGCTTCTCAACCAGAAGTTCAAAGGTCGCGCTCTTGTACGTTCAATTTTCTTTCTTTGCGTTATTCTTTCTTCTGGTGTTCTTGTTGGTCTTGAGTACAACAACGTGCTTCTTGCTCAGCTTAAAGCAACAATTGAAGAGCAGGGCAGCTCAAACACAATTACGACTGTTCTTGAAGAAATACTTGTTTCTAATACAGGCGGCGTAAACGGTGTAAGCGGCAAGATTTTCAAGACACTTTTTGAAATTATTGATTCGATTTATGATGTTGCGATGGCTTCTGGTATTCAGATTATCATCTTCCTTTCTGGTCTTCAGAACATTTCGCCAAGTATGTATGAAGCTGCTGACATGGAAGGATGCACAAGCTGGGAACGTCTTTGGAAAATAACAGTTCCAATGGTAAGTCCGCTTCTTCTTGTATGCTGGGTTTATACAATTGTTGACTTCTTTACAAAAACAGACAATGCGGTTATGCAGAAGATAAATGACATCATGGTTGGTCAGCTTAACTACGGATTTAGTTCTGCTTTGGCATGGATTTATTTTGTTGTGGTTATGGCTATGATTGGTCTGACTTCTCTGATTATTTCTAAGGTGGTATATAACTATGACTAATACAAAAGACTTTTGGGCTAGAAATGAAGCTTCTGACGGCATTTTGCTTAGAGAAACTATTAAAAAATATGCGCTTGCAACTTTCAGGGCAATTTTGCTTTTTGGCATGTGCTTTTTGATTCTGCAGCCAATTTTGAACAAAATTTCCATAAGCTTTATGGCAGAAAAAGACTTATATGATACAACTATTATTGTTCTTCCAAAGAATTTTTCTACATCAAATTACCGCATTGCTGCATCAATCATGGATTATAAAACCTCTCTGATTAACAGTTTATGGGTTTCTGCACTGGTTTCTGTAATTCAGGTTTTCATGTGTTCTCTTGTTGGTTATGGTTTTTCACGCTTTCAGTTTCCGTTGAAACGGTTCTGGTTTTTCTGTGTAATTCTTGTAATTGTCATTCCTCCGCAGACAATTTCAACTTCGCTGTTTTTGCATTTCAGGTTCTTTAACGTCTTTGGGCATACTTTCAATTTGCGCGGTTCAATGCTGCCTTATCTGATGATGTGCTTTACATGTATGGGACTGAAAAACGGGCTTTATATTTACATGATCCGTCAGTATTTCATGTCGTTCCCGTTTGAGCTTGAAGAAGCTGCATATGTTGATGGATGTGGACCACTTGCTACATTTATTCGTATTATGATTCCGGGTGCAAAACCGATTTTGACTTCATGCTTCTTGTTTTCGTTTGTATGGCAATGGACAGACTCTTTCTATACAGATTTGTTTCTTGGAAAGATTAAGCTTTTGTCTACACAGGTTGCAAGTGTAGGCGACCGTTTTGCTCAGTACATGCAGAATGCATACGGAATGGCGACTGTATCAATAGGTTATACAAATGCAATTATTGCAACCGGTGTATTGATTACATTGATTCCGCTGCTGATTTTGTATCTGTTTGCACAGAATCTGTTCGTTGAAAGTCTTACATCAACTGGTGTAAAGATGTAATCAAAAGGCAGCTGAGGTTTTTAGCTGTTCTATAAAATGTCTCTGAAATTAAGATTTTACAAAAACTGATTTTAATGTTAATCTAATATTTCAGATGACAAAGCAGATGCTGAATATTTTATTTTCTGGTGTCTGCTCTTAAAAATGTGTTTTAATTCGTTATGTTTCAGCGATTTAAAATCGAATGGCATTTTTTGAAAATGCAGTTAATAAGGCTATTTGCGGAATGCTGAAAACATTTCGCTTGTTTTCTCAATTATTGAGGAAATATATTAAGGAGGCAAAAAAATGGTTAAAAGAGCATTAAAAGTTGTTCTTTTTATTGGGCTTGCAGGTCTTTTCGTTTCTTGTGGAAACAAAAAGAACTTGACAGATGAAGAAAAGGCTTTGTACAAGGAATATAAGAGTGTAAAACTCGAAAAAGATCCTGCAACAAAGAAAGTTTATGACTTTGAAGGCATGAAAATCATGATTGGTGATTTCTGGTCTCCAGCTGATGGTGTTGATAATGCTGAACCACAGAGTCCAATGGATGAAGAAACAAAGAAATTCCATAAATTCTTGAAGAGTGCATATAATGTTGATATCGATTCTTATGGTATCAGCAGCTGGAATGCTCATCCACAGACAGTTGCAAACTTCTGTACAACAGGCGGAGATGAAAACTATGTTTTCGTTATTGATGCTCGTTCAATTACAACAGGTTTGAAAGGCAACTTGTTCTATGATTTGTCAACTATTACTTCTGTTGACTGGTCTGATCCAAAATGGGATAGAGCAACTATGGAAGTTACAGGCAAAAACGGCCACTTCTATGGTATGCGCGCACTTGCTCCAGAGCCACGCGGCGGTGTTTTCTTCAACAAACGTCTTTTGAAAGAAGCAGGTATTGATCCTGAAACAATTTATGACTTGCAGAAAGAAAACAAATGGACTTGGGAAACATTTGAAGAAATGTTGAAAAAGACAACACGTGATATCGATAACGATGGTGTATTCGATACTTACGGTATGGTTAACCTTTCTACAGAATTCTGTTACCTTGCTGCTATGTCTAACGGCGGAAGCTATATTGGCAAAGATGAAAACGGCAAATATTACAATAATATCGGCAACGACAAAACTCTTGAAGCTTTGACATGGGCTGCAAGACTTAAGCAGGCATATGAAAAACCACAGCCAGAGGGTTCAAACTGGGACTGGATGTATGCTTCATTCATCAATGGCGAAGCTGCTTTCCAGGTTGACCAGGAATATCGTGTTAATAACATTGCTGAAATGCAGGATGACTGGGGCTTTGTATGTTTCCCACTCGGACCAAACGGAGATGGAAAATACGGTACATTGGCACAGGACAACGTATATGTAGTTCCAGCTTGCTATGATAAAGAACGTGCTGAAAAAATCGTAAAAGCATTCGATCTTTATTCAACAGACCTTCCAGGATATGATATGTCTACAATGTGGAAGGAAGACTACTATTCAAGATTCCGTGATGAACGCGCTGTTGATGAAACATTGCAGCTTATGCGCGAAAATCCTGTTCCACGTTATGACTCTATGATTATTGGTATCAACCAGGTTGGAGATGTTATCTGGAACGTTTATGGTGGCGGACAGACAGCACAGGAAGCTTATGAAGCTACAAAGAACCATTATCAGGGTTTGATTGACGATATGAACAACTAATGATAAAAACGGGCAGAGAAATCTGCTTGTTTTAGGAAGCATTTAATGCTTCTGTTGAATGTTGTTTTATCAATGAGCAGCTCTCGTTGCGGGAGCTGCTTTTTTATATTTGAGATTTTCTGTTTGAATTTAAGGAATTACATCAAAAGTAAAAAGTGCTTTTCTGTTTGTGTTATAAACGGAAATGGTAGAAATGCCCTTGGGAATTTGTAATTCAAGTTCGTAAAGTTCTGTCTGAAGATTTTTCTTTGACCATTTGACTGAATCTGGAAGCAGAACATAAAAATTTGTGTATTCGCTTGTCTGCACTTTGAATTGATATGTTTCGCCCTGTTTCAGGCTGCCTGTAACTGGAGAAATTAAATTTGTATTTGCAGATGTTCTGAATTCCCGTTCCTGATAAGGGTAGCGATGTGTTTCTTTACCGTAACCTGAATATTCAGTATTGGCTTTGACAATGAATGAAAAGATTTCTTCTGTAAAAATTGTTTCTTTTGTATAAAGCAGCGAGAATATTTTTGATACTGTTTTTATCTTGCGGCTGTCAAATTGATTTTCTGCATAATAATACTTTTTGTTGTAAGGCACCTTGTAATATGCATCTTTAAAAATATTTAGTTCTTCTTTTGAAATGTGGTGGAGTTCATATTCTTCTGCTAATTTTGGAAGGTACACTTCTTCAACAGTTTTTACATCAATAGAAAATGGAAATTTCCTTTTTGACTGCATGTAAAAACGCGCAACATATTCAGCTGAATCTGGAACATCAACAATCGGTGTAATTATTCCGGCTTGTTTTTTTAGCCATGTGGAATTTTCGACGACCGCACCATTTTTTGTAAAGAGCATTGTTGCCATATAAGCTTTTGGGTTTTTGCATTTTAGTTCAAAGCAAAATTCGTCTTTAATTTTATTTTCAAATTCAAGTTTATTGTCCAAAAGCGAAAAACCGTAATTAAAGAATTTTCCTTCTAGTTTTGGTTCTTTTTCAAATTGAGCTTCTGTAACAACTGGTGCATAGAACTGCAAAGTCTGGTCTTTGGGCAGGTGTGTATATAAAAAAGACCTGGAATCAAGAAATAGATACTCTGAAGAATAGCACTTAATGAAAGTTTTTCGTTCAAGAAAACCTGTGTCCCATGTTGTGTCAATTAAATACCATTTTGAATTTATGTTTACCGCATTCCAGACATGTTCAACAGTTTCTGCAAGATGTCCGTTATAACCGTAGCCTTTCGCAAAACCTTCAATTGAAATGCATTCAAAACCGGCAAGCGTACACATTTGTTGCATTAAATCTGAAAAACCTGCACTTATGCCTTTTTGATTTTTTAAAACTTCAATATAATCCTGCTTTTTTGTGCCTGTAAAAAAAAGTTCTGTATCATAGTTTATGTTATAGCAGATCCAGTCATGCAAAACTTTTATGCGTGCAAATTCATCACTTGTTCCTTTTATAAGAAATGATACAAGGTTTTTCAGATTATTTTCAGGGTCTTCAAAAACATTCTGCAATAATTTTTGTGGCACGGAACCGACTGTTAGATGTATTGAATCTGTTCTGAATGCTGCTGCTGTTGTGTCTTCCTGTGCGTATACATCAATTGCTCTTTTTGCTTTAGATGCTAATACACTGTCTGCATTTTTTGAGTTCATGTATTCAAAAAGAAGTGCGCAATTGCCTTGTTTTATTGCATTATTTATAAAAGCTTCGTCATCTGCAAAAATAAAAAATGTGCAGAATAAAATAGCAGTAAATGCAAAAAATCGTTTCATTAAAAAAGTTCCTCAAAAAATGTGATATTTATAAATATGAAGTTTTTAGAGATTTTCTAATGTTTTAATTATCGTCAATAATGTTTTTTTACTTGAAACTGCCTTAAAATGAAAAGCCCTGTTTACAAAAATGCAAACAGGGCAGATTATATTAAGAATTAAAGCAAATTCTAGAATAAAGGAGCTTCTAAAGCGGCAAGTTCAGTTTTTCCAAACTCAAGTTCTTCGGCTGAAGGAAACCATATATAGCCATCTGTGTCATTGTTTGCAAGATCTTCAAAAAATTTGGCTTTGTCGCAGTAATCTGTCGTGAAATTTCTTTCAAGTGAAGAAATAAGCCATTTTTTCTTTGCAAAAGTCAATTCAAGATTGTCTTTATATGTGAATATTGTAATTGATTCTGGATCTTCTGTAATTAAAAGATAATATTCAACTTCAAAATATTCTTTTGTGCCTTCCTGAATATCAAGCGGAATTTTCTGATTGTTTTCGAACCAGTCTGCACTTGAACAGCCTTTTTGACCGTTTATTTTTAATTGAGTAATTCCAAATACATTTGCTTTATTTGGAGATGCTTTAATAATCCATTGTGCCGGTGTCAGAAAACCTGCTGAATAATTGTAAGCAGACTGCATTTTACTTGTTACATAAATGCTTGATGTAATTTCTTTTATTTCTTTGCCGGCTTTTTTTGAAAGACATTCATCTATTGGAATTGTATCAAGATGATTCAAAGAAGAGTAGAAAGATTCAACTACTTGAAATGAAGTAAGACCTTTTGTATTCGGACGTTCCCTTTCAGAATTGATAAATGATATTACACAGATTGCAACGATAACAGTAATTATGCCTGCTATGGATATTTGCGTAAAATGATGTCTGAAATATCTGTTTTTGGCAATGCGGCTGTTTTGTTTTTTGCAGAATTTGTTTTTTGCATCTGCTGTTGAAGTTTTGGTTTCTGACAGATACAAAGAATTTAAATCCCGGTCAAAAATGGTTAAAAGGCGTTTTAGTGTCGGTCTAAACTTCAATTTGCCTTTCAAAGCATTGTTTAAGATATCTGCTTTTTCTTTTGCAATTGAACATGCATATTCTGAATTTACAAAATATGAGTCCAAAAAATCTTCAGAAAGGTTTTCCGGAGATTTTGCATTAAACGGCCGTCTGCCTGTAAGAACGGTGTAAATCATTATGGCTGCAGAAAAAGCCGGAATCTGCTCAATCGGAAGAATTGACTGTCTCCAGCTTTCTGTATATTCTGCAGCTTCTTCCTGCGACCGCATTGCTACAGATCTTGTTACAAGAAGTTCAGGAAGAAACAGAATGCGGCCGTCTTCTGCACAAATTATGCCGATTGCACCGCAGATTGGCAGTCTGATTGCCTGTGTTTCTGCATCGCGCATTGCTTTTATTATGCGGAAAATCTGCGGCCAGACATTGATTTGTGTCTGGTTCGGTTTTGTGCAGATGTCTTGTCCTTTGCATGATTCTTCAACTTCTTTTAAAATTTCATAAGCTGTAGTGCCATTAAAACCTGGACTTGAAAGTGAGAATTCGCCGTTTTCGTCTGTAGCAGTATCTTCAAAAACCCATTCTGAAAATTCAAACGAACCATCGTCAGTTTCTTTTGCAATGTAGCCGGTGGCCTTCATGTGCTGCATCATATTTGCTTTTGCAAATTCTCTGTCAGACATTGACGTGTGCAATATGATGCGGTCGCCTGTTTCAATAATATTGTACATAACTATCGGCCTTCAGAAGAATAAAGGTATTTAAAATATTGCATGTCAGTTGAATATGTTGTGTCAAACTTTGGCAATGTTTCTTTATAAGATTCAAGACTTTTCCAGAATGCATAAAATTCAGGGTCTTTTGCATAAGCTTCTGCATAAATGCGTGTAGCTTCTGCATCTGCTTTACCTTTTATTTCTTCAGCTTGTTTATATGCAGCAGACAGAATTTCGCGTTTTTCGTTTTCAACTTTTCCAAGCCATTTTACTTTTTCAGCTTCACCTTGAGAACGATAAAACTGAGCAATCTGGTTTCTGTCTTTTATCATTCGGTTGTAAACGCTTTCTGTCATTTCGTCTGAATATTTTATCTGGCGTGGAACAATATCAATAAGTTCAATGCCATAATCAACAATGCCTTTGCGTGCTTCTGCTGCCATTTCGAGACTAAGCTGTCTTCTGCCTTTTGTTACAGCTGGAGCAGTTTCGTCTGCTGCAGGTTCTCTTGTTTCAGCAGATGTGTCTGCTGATGCAAGAGGTGAAACCGGTGTTTCATTAACCATATTGGAAGTGCAGACAACCTCATTCAATGTGTTCTGACCTACAATCATTCGTGTTGCAGAGTCAATAATGTCACTTAAGCGGTTGTAACCTGTATCAAGAGTTTTAAAAGACTGATAGAAAAGACGCGGGTCTGAAATGCGCCATCTTGCAGTTGTGTCAACTACGATGTATTGTTTTTCTTTTGTCGGAATTGGTTCCGGATCACCGTCAAGAGAAAGTATGAGCTTTGGATAAACAATAACTTCGTCGATAAATGGAACTTTGAAATGAAGTCCTGCATCCTGGTGAGATGATACGAACTGACCGAAACGGGTTACGACAACTTGAGTTCCTTCTTCAACAACAAAGAATGGTCCCATTGCAAGAAAAATAATGACTAAAATAGCAATAACGCTAAGAGAAATAAGTGCTTTTTTCATTTCTTGTCTCCCTTGTCTGAAATGTTTTTGATTGGAAGCATGTTTTCAAGTTTGCTGTCAATCAATGTGCTGTTTTCCTGTGAACTGAATATTGATTCCATTGCTTCAAGATAAAGCCGCTCGCGTGTAACTTTTGGAGATTTTTTATACTCTTCGTAGACTGCATTGAAACGTGCAACATCACCTTGCGCGCGGTTAATTCGTTCTGCTGCATAACCTTCTGCAACAAGAACCTGCTGGTTTGCTTCACCTTGTGCACGTGGAATTTCTGCGTTATAAACTTCTTTTCCTTCGTTTATAAAACGGTTTTTATCTTGAATTGCCTTGTTTACGTCGTCAAAAGCCTGCTGAACGCCTTCTGGCGGCACAATGTTTTGAAGCTGAACAAGAATTACATTTATTCCCAGCCCCAGCTGCTTGAAGTTTTCATTCATCAATTCAAGGGCAGCAACCTGAATGGCCGAACGTTCTGATTCCATTGCATCAAAAGGTCTGTCTCCGACAAGAGTATTTATTACAGACTGAGAAATGTCCCTGATTGTCTGTTTTCGTTCTTTTACATTAAAAAGCCATGCAACAGGGTCAACAATTCGATATTGAATGCTCCATTCAACATCAACGATATTTAAATCTCCTGTAAGCATTGTAGATTCTTTTGTAATACCGTTCTGATATTGATTGTTTTGCCCTGCTTTGATTGTCTGAAAACCGAATTGTTCAGTTTGAACGACTTTTATTGGAACGTTGTAGCTTTTGTCTATGCCAAAAGGTGCTTTTAAATGAAGGCCAGCTCCAACTGTTTTATAGTATTTTCCAAAGCGGGTAATTACAGCCTGTTCTGTATCATCAACTTTGAACATAGTTGTTCCTGCAAGTGCAACTACAAGCAGAATGAGAACAGCAAAAACGACTGATGAAGCGCCGAATTTGTGTTTTTTGGACTTGTTTTCAGTCTGGTCCATTAGGGGCTCCTGTTATATAGTTAGGTTTTATTATCTGGAAATCTAAAATTATAATTTTTGGTGTCAGCAAGTTTTATGTTGCCGAAAATAAACAGCTCAAAATCTTATATTATTGTATTCTTAAAGCTGAATTCAAAAATTTCATTTTCAGAACTTCCATATTACGTATTAAATATACGAATTATAATCCAAAAAGGAAAGACCAAATTTTGATGTTAAGTGCATTATAAGTAGAAAATACGTATATTTAAGATTATTAATCGTAAAATAACTTAAGACATGTTTAATATTTTTAATATACTCCGAAATATGGACTTGCAAAAAATTGAAAAGTTTTATACATTTGTATATATCTGTATATCTCTTTTATAGTGGGGTGGTTTTTAATGTTTTTTCCATTAGAGCAGTTAATTAAGTTTACTGGAGAAGATCAGAATATTTATGAAATTACTTGTGCTGCAAGTCACAGAGCTTATCAGCTTTCAAAGCTTGAAGACCCGGTTATTGAAAAAAATGACGGCAAAGTTGTTTCTACTGCTGCAAGTCAGCTTTTTACAAGCGAAGTAAAATATCTTAGAGAAGAATAATCTTAAAATATAAGGATGGCTCTGAAATTTGCAATTTCTAGAGCCGTCTTTGAAAATGCGATGTTTTAAGCCGTTTTATTTTTGCGGTTTAAGATGTGCAGTTTTTTGACAATCTGGAGATATTATTGAAAATTCCAGTCTTGGTTTTATTTGGGCCTACTGCATCAGGTAAAACTGCTTTAGTTGAGCGTCTGTTTTCTGCAGACGCTCAATCTGTTTTTGCAGGCAATGCTGAAATTATCAGTGCAGATTCCATGCAGGTTTATAAAGGCATGAACATTGGTACTGCAACTCCTTCTGATGATGAATTAAAAAAACTTCCTCACAGCCTTATTAATCTTTATAGACCGGACGAACAGTTTGGTGCTGGTCTTTTTGAAAGTCTTGCAGATCAAGCTGCAGAAGACATATTTAAACGTGGGCATTTGCCTGTGCTTGCCGGTGGAACAGCATTTTACATAAAAAATTTTATTTATGGGCTACCGATTACACCGGAAGCAGATGAAAAAATAAGGGAACATGTTAAAGAGCAGATGCATGCTTTGGGTGCAGAAAAAATGCATGAAAAGCTGAAAGCTGTAGACCCGATAAGTGCTGCTCGAATTCATGTACATGATGAATATCGAATAGTGCGTGCTCTTGAAGTGTATGAAGCAAGTGGAAAACCACTTTCAAGTTTTAATTTGTCTGAATCAATGCGGACCGCATATGATTTTTGTGTGCTTGCAATTGAACGTGAACGAGATGAGCTGTATGACCGCATAAATCTACGGGTAGAGCAGATGATGTCTGCTGGTCTTAAAAACGAATTTGATTCACTGATTGATGCAGGCTATAAAGCGGAAGACCCTGGAATGCAGGCAATTGGATACCGCGAGTTTTTTATTGTTGCACAAAAACATAATGTTCCGCCCAAAAACGCACCGCTGGATGAAGTTACTGCAATGATTCAGCTTGATTCAAGAAAATATGCAAAACGACAGATGACTTTTTTCAAATCTCTTGACTGCGTAAAATGGCTTAAAGCAGATGACTTTGAATCTTTTCAAAAAGAAGTTTCAGGCTTTTACAGCAGATTTTTTTAGCACAAACATGCTGCCTGGTACGGTTCCAAATTATTTGTAATGCATCAATGATACTGTCTGTGAATTTTCTGCATTGATGATGATTTCAAAAGTGCCGCCTTTCATTTCTTTGGGCAGCGTTCCGTTTATCATATAATAATTCATGTATTTTTTGATGTTATATGGTCTTTCGTGCTTTATTTTTTCTTCACCATAGACTGAAAATAAAACTTTTTCTGCGCTGTCTAAAAGCTGGTCAATTGATTCAATTTTTTGAACAGATGGCTGATATTTTTCGTAAAGGTTTTTATTTATTGTTTTTCTTGTTTCAAAATAATCTGCAAATTTATTTTCAAAAACATCATTGACTTGCTGCTGGTTTATGGAACTTGTGATGCATTCAACTTTATTGGTTTTTATATCATATTTATAAATATTTTCTGCTTCGTCTGTAATTTTTATGCTGAAATCATCAATAAAGTTTAATTCTTTTATAAACCTCAACTGAACATCGGTTTCAAGAAGCGGTTTTATTTTTTTCATGTAGACTGGAAGTGCAAATGAATATTCTCTGTCTTTTTCATGTTTTACGATAATTATGCCAAAGCAGTACGAATTGTCATTGGATATTGAAAAAGAAGCTGTGTATGTAAAACCGTCTTTTTCAAGAGGCTGCACATCTGGTGGAGGAAGTCGTTTTGCAGATGCTGTTATTGCAATTATGAGAAGTTCAAGAAATAAAATAAATAACTTTTTCATAATGTCATTTATATTGAAAGAGACTAGCGGTATTTATATAGCGCAATTACGCCAAGTCCGAGAACAATGATTAAAAGAATTACAAAAACCCACCATGGCAGAGAATCTCTGCCATGATTGTTCCTTCTTTTTTTTGAATGACCAGAAGTTTTTGAAGATGCAGATTCTGAATCATCGCTATTGAATGCATAACCGCACACAGGGCAGCCATCTAAAAAGTCAGACTGCTTTCCTGTTTTGCCGCAGCGAGGGCATCGCACAGACTCAAAAAATTTTCCACATTTCGGGCATGTTTTTGCGTTTGGTTTTACTTCATTTCCGCAAAAATCACAGAAAAATTTGGGTTTTTTCTTTTCCATAACAGTTGACCCCGCCTTGCTAAGAACATTTTTTGCAACCGTCGCATGAAGGGGTGCTTGGTTTTTGAGAATCGTTTACATAAAAGCCGGAACCTTTAAAACTTATTCCGATACCGGCACTTAAAACTCTATGTACATGTTTTCCGCAGACTGGACATTCTGTTAAAACAGGATCTGACATTTTTTGAAATGCTTCAAATGTGTGACCGCAATCATCGCAGGCATAATCATAAGTTGGCATTGTTTTCCTCGATAAAATTCAACAAAAAATCAACAAAATTCCGTAGGCTGCTGTCTTTTTATTGATGCTGCAGCTCTATGTGGTTTCTTCTCTTCAAAACTGATAGAAAGAAGCTTGACATATAATACTAAAAATTGCTTTTTATGACTAGTATATAAATTGAAGCCTGAAAAAATGTTCTGAAAAAATGGATTATAAAAATTGGGGAAGTTTTGATTAAAGATTCTAAAATAAAAAAGCTAACTCTAAATCGAGTTAGCTTTTCAGCGGCAGAAGGGAGTCGAACCCTCGTCATCAGCTTGGAAGGCTGAGATAATGAGCCGTTATATGACTGCCGCATAAGTGATGATTACTTATAGCAAAATACAAAAAATTAGTCAATATAGTTTTGAAAAAATTATGATTTTTTTTAATTTTATGTTGGATTACGAATTCTGCATGAATTTGCTTTTGCAGGCAGCAAAAAGCTGGTTTCATCAAATTGTTTTTCTTTACTTTTTCGCGTTAATAATTCACTATAAGCTATGCAATTTAAAATTAAGATTTTGCTGATTGTCTGTGCTTTGCTTTGTGCTGTTGTTTTAAGTCTTGCGTTGGGTGCAGAACATATTAGCTTTATGACATTAATAAACGTAAAGGAATATGATTCTTTTACACGCATTCTTGTGCAGGGAATAAGAGCGCCGCGTACAATAATTGCTTTGGTCGCAGGTGCTCTGCTTGCCGGTGCAGGGTGCCTTTTTCAGGGGTTTTTCAGAAATGCACTGGCTGATCCTGCAATTATGGGTGTTTCGTCTGGTGCGGCGCTTGGAGCCGTATCAACATCTGTTCTGTTCAGTTTTCTGCAAATAAAAGACAATTATTCAATTGCTTTGCAGGGCGGTGCGTTTGCCGGTGCATTAATTGCAGTCTGGGCTGCATATGCAATTGCCGGAAGAAAGCGCAGTGAACCTGGCGCTGTTGCCCTGCTGCTTACAGGAACGGCGTTAAGTGCATGTTTTTCTGCCATAAACTCGCTTGTGCTGCTTGTGCGCTATAATGAGCTTCATAAAATGTACACATGGACTTTAGGCAGCTTTAATGGAAAAACATGGAACGATGCCCTTCGTCTTTTGATTCCATCAATTATTGTTATTCCGCTTTATTTTACTGTTGCAAAATCTCTTGATGTTTTGGCTTTTGGCGAAAAAAGCGCATCAACGCTTGGACTTGATACAAAAAAGGCAAGGTTAAAAATAATTGCGTTTGGTTCGCTCGGCACGGCGCTTGCTGTTTGTGGCGGTGGAACAATCGGTTTTGTAGGGCTTATAGGACCGCATATTGCAAGGCTTTTATTTGGGCCTTCGCATAAAAAACTGCTTGTTTCAAGTATGCTTTTAGGTTCGCTTTTGCTTTTGGTTTCTGATATTGCTGCAAGAACTGTTGCTGCACCAATGGAAATTCCTGTTGGAATCATTACGTCGATTTTAGGAACGCCGTTTTTTCTTTCGGTTATGGCTAAAGGAAATGTGATGAAAGGAAATCTCTGAAAACATTTGCTGAATTTTAATAAGCCGGATGTTTTCTTAAGCAGCTGCTGATGCAGATGTTCTGGAGAAAAAATGATAGAGATTGAAAGTTTGAATGCATGTTATAAAACAAAGAAAGTACTCAATAATATTTCGTTTAAACTGAATGACAGTGGCTTGACTGTGCTTTTAGGTGCAAATGGTTCCGGAAAATCAACTTTGCTTTCAATAATTGCCGGTGTGCCGAATTATTCACTTGTATGCACAAACGAACCTTGGCTTGACGGTGCAAAAATTTCAAGCTTTCAAAGTTTTGAGCGTGCACAGAAAATTGCTTTTGTTGCACAGTCAGAAACTTGTGCATGGTCATATTCTGTAAAAGAATTTGTTTCTCTTGGTCGTTTTGCCAAAGAAAAAGATGATTCTGCCGTAAATCTTGCAATAAAAAATCTTGAGCTTGAAGAACTTGCAGGACGGTCTGTTACAGAACTTTCGGGCGGAGAATTTGCACGTGCTTCAATTGCAAGAAGCCTTGCTCAGGACACGCCTTATCTTTTGCTTGATGAACCGCAGGCGAATCTTGATATAAGGCATCAATATGCTCTTTTTTCGCTTTTAAGTGAAATTTCTAAAACGAAAGGTGTACTTGTAACAATGCATGATATAAATATGGCTTCTTTGTTTGCAGAACAGATTTTGCTTTTAAAAAACGGCAGTCTGATTGCAGCTGGAAAACCTGAGGATGTAATAACAGTTGAAAACATAAAAAATGCGTATGGCATAGATGTTCAGCTTGAAACACATCCTTTGAGAAACAAAGTGCAGATTGTAGTCTGATTTTGTTGATGGAAAATATTTAACAAACGTCTTGGAGAATATCGTGAAAAAGAATCTGTTTGTTTTGCTGCTTTTTTTTGTTGAATTATTTGTACTTTCTGCTTTTTCAAAAACAGAACAGGAAAATGTTCAGAATAAATCTGGTGCTGTTCCGTCTCGAATTGTTTCGCTTTCGCCAGCTTCTACAGAAATTCTTTTTGCTGTTGGTGCCCAAGACCAGATTGCTGCACGCACAGATTTGTGCAATTATCCGCCTGAAGCCAAAAATATTGCGTCAGTCGGCGGTTTTGACGGCAAACTGTTCAGTCTTGAAAGCATAATTGCATTTAAACCTGATTTTGTGTATTTGACGGCTGTCATGCATAGTCATCTTATAGAACCTTTAAAAGCTTATGGAATTCCAATTTATGTTTCTGATGCACAGTCTGTTGATGATATTCTTAAAGAAATTCAAGATATTGCTGAAATTACCGGTCATAAAGAGCAGGGGCTGCTTTGTGTTGAAAACATAAAAAACGAATTTGCTCAGGCAGAAAAAATAACGGAAAATCTTAATCTTGATAAAAAGCCTTCTGTTTACTGGGAAATATGGAATTCGCCTTATATGAGTGTCGGTAACCGTTCATTCCTGAACGAAATCATTCAGATTGCAGGTTTGTCAAATATTTTTGAAAATCTCTCTCAGCCGTATCCTTCTGTAAGCGAAGAATCTATTATTGCAAAAAATCCAGATATTATTGTTTTTCCGTCTGATGCCATGATTTCTGCAAAAGACATAAAAAACAGACGTTCATGGAAAAACATTGAAGCTGTAAAAAACAATAGAATTTACAGCCTTGACGGCGACTTAATGTCGCGTTCCGGTCCAAGAATAGGCAAAGCTGCACTGGCGCTTGCAGAACTTGCACAGAAATCTTTTGAAGGACAGAAAAAATAGTGGCTGTCATTACTGTGTGGTTTTCAGATTTAGAATCTCTTGAGCTGAATGCTGAAGTTCCATGTCTTGCTGCTGATGTGTACAATAAAGCATGTACGTTAAAATCGCATGAGTGCATGGTGGAGTATTGTGCAGAAAAAGGACGCTGCGGCAAATGCCGTGCAAAAATTTCTGGAAACATTTCAGTTTTGTCTTCTCAGGAAAAGCTTCTTCTTTCAAAAGATGAACAGCTTGCCGGCATGCGTCTTTTGTGTCAGACAGAAATTTTGGGTGACGCATCGATTTTTGCAGAAAAATCTTTTGAAAACATGCAGATTGAAACTGACGGCAGTCTGAATTTGCTTAATGATTTTGAACCTTATGAAGGTTTCGGTGTTGCAATAGATTTGGGCACAACAACGATTGCATCGCTTTTATTTAAAGCCGGTTCACAGGTTCCGCTTTGTTCTGCTGTTTTGCCAAATCCACAGAAAAAATTCGGTGCAGATGTGCTTTCAAGAATATGTGCAAGTTTAAATGGTCATTCAGCAGAACTTTTTGAACTTGCAGCAGGTGCAGTTGACCAGGCGATAGAAGAATTATGCAGAAAAGCTGGTTGCAGCTGTTTTGAAATTTCAAGAATCTGCATTTGTGCAAACACCACAATGCTTTATCTTTTGACTCAAAAAAACTGTTCTTCAATTTCAAAAGCACCGTTTAAGGCAGACTGTCTTTTTGGCATTGAACTTAAAGCCGGAAATTTGAACGGTTCAGATGGCGGCTTAAAAACTGTCAAGCCTGAAACTTCTGTTTATCTTGCGCCGTGTGTATCTGCGTTTATTGGTGCAGACACTGTTTCTTGCATGCTGAGCCTTGACGTTTGCCAATTTGAAAAGCCTGTAATGATTGCAGATATGGGTACAAACAGTGAAATGGTGCTTTATATGCCGGCTCAAAATGGCGGCAAAACAAAAATTTTATGTACTTCCAGTGCTGCAGGACCTGCTTTTGAAGGTGCAGATATTTCATGTGGAATGTGTGCGGTTTCCGGGGCTGTTGAAAAAATTGACATAATAAACGGAAAAGCTGTCTGTTCTGTTATTGGCAATGTTGAGCCGTGCGGGTTATGCGGTTCAGGCCTTTTAGATGCAGCTGCTGTTCTGCGCCAGGCTTTTCAGCTTGATGAAAACGGCTGTTTTATAGTTTCGCAGGATGAAGATTCTGCAGAAAACGGGGTTTTTGAACTTGTTCAGGACAAATCTGAAAAAACAAAAGCGGTTCTTTATAAAGGCAAAAATTCTGCAGTTACGCTTTCGCAGGATGATGTACGTGCTTTTCAGCTTGCAAAAGCCGCTCTTTGTGCAGGACTTGAATGTCTGCTTGTTGAAGCAGAAAAAAGTGCAGACAGCATTGAAACTGTTTTTTTGGCAGGCGGTTTTTCAAAAAAAATGAATGTTTCAAATGCTGTTTATGTCGGGCTTGTTCCTGCAAATTTTGGTTCAAAAATAAAAAATTGCGGAAATGCTGCTCTTATGGGTGCTGCCCGTCTGTTGCAGGATAAAAATGCAAAGGCAGAAGCTTTGAAGCTTGTTAAGAATACATGTGTAATTGAACTGGGCGGAAGTCATTTGTTCCAGCAGCTTTTTATTGAGCGGATGAATTTAAAAGCTGTAAAAAGCTGAAAAATCAGTTTTTTGCATGACAAATGCATAAAATAAATTGTTTTAAATCTTTGCTACATTGACAGTTTAATGAATATTTGATAACTTATCTAAGAACAATATATAATCTTTCAACATTGAGAGTCGTTCAAACGGCTCTTTTTTTGTATCTAGGGAATTTCTGAAAGGCTTGTACTTTAGATGAACCCTAAGCATTCAAAATTAAGGTTGGAGCTGCTTTGGAATATTTATCCCTTGCGGAAATTCCGCATTATTCAGATTGTGAACCGATTGTTACCGGTCTGGGTTATTCGCTTGTTGAGCTTCGTATTTTTCGCACCAATGGAACAACACAGGTCAGAGTGGTCATTGCACATGCAGATTCTTCAAACCCAAATGGAATCGGTGTAAATGACTGCGCAAAAGTTCATCGTCTTTTGTTGCCTCGTCTTGAAGTCATTCTTGACAATCAGGATATTTATATGGAGGTAACTTCACCTGGTACGGAGCGTTTGATAAAAAACGCTGCTGAATTCGTTTTTTTTGTAAATAAATTTGTACGTGTATATGACACAACTGTTTCAGATTGGGTCTCTGGTAAGATTGTACGTGCAGATAACGGGCAGATTGTTCTGCTTGTAGATGAAACGGAAAAAGTAATTCCGTTTGATAATATAGCAAAAGCAAAGTTACTAAATGCATAGGAGGCGCCGGAATGTCATTGGAAATGGCCGAGGCAATTCGCCAGCTTACAGAAGAAGGCGGTTATACCAAAGAATCTGTTAAGCATATTGTTGAAGATGCTTTAATCTCAGCTTATAAACGAAAATTTGGAACAAGCGACAATGCAGTTGTTCGTTTTAATGATGATTTCACTGATGTAAAATTATATTCACGTAAAGTGATTGTAGATGGTGTTATGGATCCTGTCGTTGAAATGGAGCTTGAAGATGCATTGGAACTTTCGCCTGATTGTGAAATAGGTGATGAAATTGATATTCTTGTAGATCCGCATGAATTTGACCGCGGTTCCGTTCAGACAGGAAAACAGACTGCTCAGCAGGGTTTTAGAAATTTCCAGAAAGACAGCATCTATTCTGAATTCAAAGACAAAGTTGGTGAAGTAATCATTGGTTATTATCAGCGTGAACGCAATGGAAACATTTATGTAAATCTTGGCCGTTCACAGAATGATACAAACAACATAGAAGGTGTTCTTCCTAAAAAATTCCAGTCACCAAGAGAAACTTATAAAAAAGGTGACAGAATTAAAGCTATTATTGAAGATGTCAAAAAAGAAAATTCTGGTACAAAGATTGTCCTTTCCAGAACATCAAGCAATTTTGTTCGCAAAATTATTGAAGTTGAAGTTCCAGAAATTTATGACAAAACAGTTGAAATCTTCAATATTGTTCGTGAACCTGGTTACCGTACAAAGGTTGCTGTTTATTCAAACAGAGAAGATGTAGATCCGGTAGGCGCATGTGTCGGCTTAAAAGGTGCCCGCATTCAGACTGTTATTCGTGAACTTGAAGGTGAAAAAGTTGATGTCCTTAAATACGACAAAGATCCAAGAGTGTTTATTGCAAATGCACTTTCGCCTGCAGAAGTTTCTGCCGTAATTATTCTTGATGAAACAAAACGTACGGCTCTTGCTGTTGTAGATGAATCGCAGTTTTCTCTTGCTATTGGAAAACAGGGCTTGAATGTTCGTCTTGCAAACCGTCTTGCAGACTGGAGCATTGACGTAAAAACAGAAGACCAGACTGAAGAAATTGAAAAAATTACTGCTGAATCACGCAAAGCTGCAGAAAGTCTGTTTACTGATGAATCTCAGGAAGAAATCGAAATCGAAAAAATTGCAGATTTGCCTGGCGTTGATATTCATGTTGCAGAAGTACTTAAGGCAGCTGGAATTGAACGCATTGAAGATTATCTTGACTGCGTTGAATCTGGAAAAATTGATTCAATTGATGGCGTTTCCGCAGAAGATAATGAAAAATTGAAAGACATAATCGATTCTGTTTGTGAAATTTGTGAAAAACCTGCAGAATCTGATGAAAATACTGAAGTTGCTCAAGAAAGTGCTGAACCTGTTGCAACTGAAGAAGAAGTATTCGAATGCCCTGAATGTGGCGCTCGTATTACAGAAGATATGACCGTATGTCCAAACTGCGGTGTTGAACTCAGTTTTGAATACGAGGACGAAGAATAGGAAGTAAAATGGCAGAAGATGTAGAAAAAAAACAAGAGTTTATTCTCACTAAAAAAGAAAAGAGTTCAGCTCCAGAACAGCCTGCAGCAGAAAAAGCAGAAAAACCAAAAGTTTCTCAGCAGGCTTCTGAACCGTCTCATGAAAAGACAGTTGCCAAAAAGAAGGTTGTCGTAAAAGCAAAGACAAAACCTTCTCAAGCTCAAGGCAATAACGGTTCTTCTACATCTGGTGATTCTGACAGAAAATCTGCTTCCTCTTCAAATGGTAATGGTGAAAAACGAAAGGCTTCAACATTTGAGTTGAATCCTCAGCGCCCTAATGTAAAGGCTGGAAATTTAAGCCCTAACAAATCACGTTATCAAGGTGGACAACGTAGAGATGGCAATGGCGGTAATTTCCAGCGCCGCGATAACAACGGTTCCGGTGGTGGCTTTACAGGTGCTCAGGCTAGAGAAGGCTATCGCAACCGCTCAAATAATCAGGGTGGCGGACAAGGCGGTCAGCGTGGAAATTTCAACGGTGGTCAGGGTGGCCAGCGTAATAATTTCGGCGGCGGACAGGGCGGTCAGCGCAATGGTTTTGGCGGTGGTCAGCGTAATGGCGGTTCCGGTTCAAATAACAGAAACGGTGGACAGGGTGGCTTTAGCGTCAGAGGTGGGTTCGGCGGTGGAATGCCACCGGCTCCTGTTGAAGAAAATAAAAAGTCTTCTCAGAAAAAATCGTTTAAAGGCAAAAAGACAGTCTATAACCGCAAGGATAAAGACAGAGAAGATATTGAAACTGTTGACAAGCTTTTAAATCAAAAGAAAAAGCAGACAATACATACAAACCCTGTTCCAAAAGAAATTGAAATTATGGATACAATTTCCGTTTCAGAACTTGCAAAGAAGATGAATCTTAAAGCTTCTGAAATTATTTCAAAACTTATGGGCATGGGCATGATGGTATCAATTACACAGACAATTGATGCTGACACTGCAACAATCGTTGCTTCAGAATTTGACTGTCAGGTCAAAATTATCAGCCTTTATGATGAAACTGTTATTGAAAGTGAAGCTGATAAAGAAGAAGACATTTTGCCGCGTCCTCCAGTTGTTACTGTAATGGGTCATGTTGACCACGGAAAAACAAAAACACTTGATGCAATCCGCAGTGCTAATGTTGTTGCAAGCGAATTTGGCGGCATTACACAGCATATCGGTGCATATCAGGTTGAAACACCAAAAGGCCGCATTACTTTCCTTGATACACCTGGACATGAAGCATTTACTATGATGCGTGCCCGCGGTGCAAAAGTTACAGATATTGTTGTTCTTGTTGTTGCTGCAGATGATGGCGTAATGCCGCAGACTGTTGAAGCTATCAACCATGCAAAAGACGCAGATGTTCCAATTATTGTTGCCGTAAATAAGATTGATAAACCTGAAGCAAACCCAGACCGTGTAAAGACACAGCTTTCTGAATATGGTCTTACACCAGAAGAATGGGGCGGACAGACTCAGTATGTTCATATTAGTGCACTTAAGAAAGAAGGCATTGATGATTTGCTCGATGCAATTCTTCTTCAGGCTGAAGTGCTCGAATTAAAGGCAAACTGGCATTGTCGTGCAGAAGGAAAGGTTATTGAATCTAAGATTGACCATGGTCGTGGCGTTGTTTGTACTGTTATGATTGAACGCGGTACATTGCATATCAATGATCCGTATGTCGGTGGTATTTATGCAGGACATGTCCGCGCAATTTATAACGACAGAGGACAGAAGCTTAAAGAAGCTGTTCCGGCTATGCCTGTTGAAATTGTTGGTTTTGAAGGTATGCCGAATGCAGGTGATCCTTTCCAGGTTACAGAAACAGAGCGTGATGCACGCGATATTTCTGCAAAACGCCAGGAATTGAAACGCTTTGAAGATTCTAAAGCTGTTAAAAAGGTTAACCTTGACAACCTGTACGATACAATTGAACAGGGTGAAGTTATGGAGCTTAAGGTTATCATTAAAGCTGACGTTCAGGGTTCTGCAGAAGCATTAAAGCAGTCTCTTGAAAAGCTTTCTACAAAAGATATCCGCCTTGTTGTAATCCATTCTTCTGCAGGTGCAATTAACGAAAGCGATGTTTCGCTTGCTGCGGCAGACTCTAATGCAATCATCATCGGTTTCAACGTTCGTCCGACTCCAAAAGCAAAAGCTCTTGCTGATCAGGAAAAAGTTGATATCCGTAAATACAATATTATCTATAAGTGTGTTGAAGAAATTACAGCTGCAATGGAAGGCATGTTGAAGCCAGACATGAAGGAAGAAGTTATCGGAACAGTTGAAGTTCGTGATACGTTCAAAGTTCCAAAAGTTGGCTTGATTGCCGGAAGTTATGTTCTTACAGGCTGTGTAAAACGTTCTGCAAGCGTAAATGTTATTCGCGATGGCATTGTAATTGCTTCTGCATTAAAGATTACTTCTTTGAAACGGTTTAAGGATGATGCAAAAGAAGTTGCTGCTGGTTTTGAGTGCGGTATGGGACTTGAAAACTGGCAGGATATTAAAGTTGGTGACCAGTTCGAAGTCTTTGAAATGATTGAGGTTGCCCGTAAGTTGAATTCACCTTCTTCAGACAATAATTTTAAGAAAGAAGGTTGATATGTCTGAATTCAGATTAATTCGGCTTGGTGAGCAGATTCGAAATGAAATTTCACAGATGATTTTAAAGCAGCAGATAAAAGATCCGAGAGTTTCAACGTTTTTGAATATTAATCGCGTTGAAGTTTCGAGAGATTTATCATATGCAAAAGTGTATGTTTCAAGCTTTATGGATGAAAAGAAAACCGCAAAAGGTGTAAAAGGGCTTGAAAGTGCTGCTGGTTTTATCCAGTCTACTTTGAGCCGCAAACTGACGTTGCGCCAGTTTCCAAAGCTTCAGTTTATTGTTGACAGCAGTATAAAAGAAGGCTTTGAAATGGTTCATAAACTTGCAGAGATTACAGAGGCTGATGCAGCTGTTAATGCTGCTGCAGATAAAGATGCTGATACAGAATAACGAAAAATCTTGCTTAAACGAAAAATTTCCGGCTGATGGCATTGTTTTATATGCCAAGCAGTCGGGAATTACAAGTTTTACTTCTCTTTGGGCAATAAAACGCGCGTTAAATACTTCTAAAATAGGTCATACAGGAACACTGGACAATTTTGCAGACGGTCTGCTTGTCGTGCTTTCAAACCGTATGACTAAGTTTGTTTCTCATATAACTGATTTTGATAAGACTTATGAAGCAATTTTAAAATTAGGCGAAGAAACAGACACACTTGACCGTGACGGAACCGTTCTAAAAACTGCGCCTGTTCCAGATGAGTCTGCATTTAAAGAAGCAGCAATGTCTTTTACAGGAGAGATTTCTCAGCTTCCGCCTGTTTATTCTGCAATTCAGATAAACGGACAGCGTGCCAGTGATTTAATCCGCCAGGGAAAATCTGTAGAAATTAAAGCAAGAAATGTAACGATTTATAAAATTGAAGTTGCTGAATTTTCTGCTCCGTATGCACATATTTGCGTGCATTGTTCAAAAGGTACATATATAAGGGCTCTTGCAAGAGATATTGCAGAAGCTTGTGGTTCTGCAGCTCATCTTGTTGCTTTGCGGCGCACTTCTGTCGGTCCATTTTTGCTGAGCGATGCTGCGGGTTTTGAAAATCTGCCTGAATTCAGTATTGCTAATGTTGAAAATCTAAAGGAAAAAATTGCATCGCCTTCGCTTATAAAAGAGCCTGAAACTGAAGACATTCAGAAAGCTGTCAAAGCTTTTACGCCAGAAATTGCTGAAAAATGCGGCTTTAAAACAATTTTCTTAAGACCGGAATTTTACAACGCCTTTTTAAGCGGCAGACCTGTTAATATTTCTGGTTTTGAAGAATTTGATTTGAACTGGAAAAAGGAACTTGTCGTTTTTGCATATAAAAATGCAGAAGGAAAAACATTTGATGTGCCTCGTCTCTGTGGACTGGTTGATATTAATGGCAAGCGTGTAAAATATATTTTTGTAATTCAAAGGGATTTGCCTGTCATTAAGCCTGTAAATCATAAAAAACCCGAAGCTGGTGCTGACAAAAAGAAAAAAGCAGAAGCTTTAAGAGAGTGCTTATGAAAGTATTTTCATGGGATGCTGTTTTAGGCGGAGAAATTAATCTTGAAGAATCTTTTAAGGATAATGACCGTTTATTTGCACTTTCAAAAAATGGTTCTGCGTTGACCATCGGTGCTTTTGACGGACCGCATCTTGGGCATAAAAAAATTTTTTCATCAGTGCTTTCAGAATCAAAACTTTTGCATGGTGTGGTTACTTTTTCAAAGCCGCCGCGTGCTGTTAAAGAAGGAACTGATTTTGCAGGCTCTCTTTCTTCTTTGCACCAGAGATTAAAACGTTTTGCAGATTTTGGCTTTGATTTTGTTATACTGATTGACTTTTCTTTGGATTTCGGTAAAATGAGCGGTAGGGCTTTTCTTGATGTTTTGCGTACATGCTTGAAAATGCGCTTTCTTGCTGTCGGCACAAATTTCCGCTGCGGTTATCAGATTGATACAGGTGCAGAGGAACTTTCTGCTTATGCTGCAGAGAAAAAAATAACATTAGAGCTTGTTCCTGAGTTTTGCATTGCTGAACAGCACGTAAGTTCAAGCCGGATTCGAAATTATATAAAAAAAGCCGAATTTGGTTTTGCAAAAGATTGTTTAGGTTATCCTTATTCAATTGACTGTTCTTCATTTGAAGTAATAGGAATAGAAAGCGAAAATGTTTTTGAGAAAGTAATTAAGCTAAAGCCACAAAGTGGGTTTGCTCAAATAATGCCGCCCGTAGGGCTGTATAATGCTTGTATAGAAGTTGTTTTCTGTGATTCTGATTCTAAAGGAGAACCGGAAATAAACTCCTTTGCGGGCTCTTGTGAAGTGAATCCGACTTTTTTGTCGTGTCGGTTTTCTTCACAGGTGGCTTGTCAAAAGGTGCAGGCAATAAGTTTTAACGTTTTTTAAAAACGAACAAGGAGTAAGTAATGGCACTTACAAAAGAAAAAACATCAGCACTTGTTTCAAGTTTTGGTGCAAACGAAAAAGACACAGGTAGTGTCCGCGTTCAGGTTGCAATTTTGACAGAACGCATTCAGCAGCTTACAGAACACTGCAAAACACTTAAAAAAGATCAGAGCGCAGCTCGCGGTCTTTTGCGCCTGGTTGGTCAGCGCCGCAATTTGCTTAAGTATATGCAGCGCACAGACCTTGAAGGTTACCGTGCTCTTATCAAAGAACTTGGTTTGCGCAAGTAGTTATTAAAAAGCGTTTGCTTCGTTTTTTGCGGAGCAAATGCTTTTTTTTGTTGGATACTGCATTGTAGATGGACAGAATTTTTTAGAAAAAGCGATTATTCGTTTTTTGCAATGAATTCTGTCGCGGTGCAGTAAATATATTTACTGTCGGTTAAAAGCCGATGTTTCTCTAAAAGAGGAAGATACACTATGGTACAGAGAGTTACTTACAAAATTGGCGATCAGGAATTAATTCTTGAAACTGGTCGTCTTGCAAAACAGGCTAATGGCGCTGTTTATGCACAGTTTGGTGGTGCAGCAATTATTGCAACAGCTTGTGCTTCTGGCACTGCACAGGAAGGTTTGGATTTCGTTCCAGTTACTGTTGATTATAACGAAAAATATTATGCTGCAGGAAAAATCCCTGGTGGTTTTGTAAAACGTGAAGGCAGACCAAAAGATAAGGAAATTCTTGTTTCTCGCTTGATTGATCGCCCGATGAGACCTTTGTTTGATGTTGCTTTCGGTCGTGAAATTCAGATTGTTCCAACATGTGTTTCAGCAGACCAGGTTAACCCGCCTGATATTCTTGCTGTTATTGCATCTTCTGCTGCTGTTACAATTTCAGATATTCCATTTAATGGTCCGGTTGCTGCATGCCGTGTCGGCTATGTAAACGGCGAATACGTAATCAATCCTACATATGAACAGATTGAAAAGGGCGACCTTGAAATCGTTGTTGCCGGAACAAAAGACGGCTTTACAATGGTTGAAGGCGGTGCTAACGAAGTTTCTGAAGATTTGATGCTTGGTGCTCTGGCAAAAGCAGAAGAATTCATCCGCGAAATGTGTAAACTGCAGGAAGAACTTAAAGCTCTTGCTGGAAAAGAAAAACTGCCGCTTGCACCATCTACAGCAGTTCTTGAAAACAAAGATGCTATTAAAGCAGAAGCATTGCCTCTTTTGCAGGTTGCATGTTACGAAAAATCTAAGAACGGCCGCTATGATGCAATTCAGAAAGTAAAGGCTGATATTGCAGCAAAATATGAAGAACAGCTTGCAGATGAAATGCAGACTAAGCTTTTTAACGCTTTGTTTGATGACATGCAGTACGATATTCTTCGTTCTGGTATTCTTGATAAAGGTCTTCGTGTTGATGGACGTGGTCTTGAAGATATCCGTCCGATTACATGCGAAGTAAATGTTCTGCCTCGTCCACATGGATCTGCAATCTTTACACGCGGTGAAACACAGTCTTTAGCTGTTGCAACATTGGGAACTGCTCTTGATGAACAGGTTTATGATGATATTGATGGCGACAGAAGAGAACATTTCATTTTGCACTATAACTTCCCTCCATATTCAGTTGGTGAAGTTGGACGCATGGGAACAGGTCGCCGTGAAATTGGTCATGGAAATCTTGCACGCCGTTCTTTGGAACCAATGGTTCCGAACCGCGAAGCTTTCCCATATACAATCCGTGTAGTTTCTGAAATTATGGAATCAAACGGTTCATCTTCAATGGCTTCTGTCTGTGGCGGCACATTGTGTATGCTCGCTGCTGGTGTTCCAATGAAAAAGCCTGTTACTGGTATTGCCATGGGTTTTATTACAGAAGTCGAAGGTGACAATCCTTACGGACGTTATGCAATCCTTTCTGATATTCTTGGTGAAGAAGATCATCTTGGTGATATGGACTTCAAAGTTGCCGGAACAGAAGATGGCATTACTGGTTTCCAGATGGATATTAAAATTGCGGGTGTTACATCTGAGATTATGCAGAAAGCTCT
>JAZQNK010000117.1:0-38705 GCA_045627325.1 Treponemataceae bacterium
GCTTCTATATGCATAAAAACTGTTCAGAAGCTCAGCAGTATGCGGATCTTTCATGGAACCGACATTGTTTGCTATCTGTACGACAATGGCAATGGCCCGGTTTATGGCAGGAACAGACCAGAATAAAATTGTAGGTTCTTCAACATTTGCCATTTTAGCAAGTTTCCAGACCAGACGCATTTGTCTGAAAGAGAAACCTGAATCAAAACCAGTTGAATAAAAGTTTACAACTTTTTTTATTCCCATACTTATACTTACCTCTAAAAAATTAAGAAAACTTTTGAAAAATACAAACGTTTACCTTGCCTTTACAAAATACGTCTTTTATAATAACACAGAATCAATGAAAAAACAGTCACTTATATTACATTTTTTGCTATTTTTTGCAGTTTTTCTCTTTTGCATACTGCCGCCTGTCATAACAGAACCGCAGCAAGATAACAATTATTTTCCAGTTTATTCATTCTCAATCATACTGCTTTCTGTACTCTGGAGTTCAATCTGCATTTTTGCCATATACAACCAGAAACACGGCAGTCCTTCTTTCAGCACAACAGGCATAAAGCATTTTTTGAATTTTGCAAACATCAAATTCAAAATCAAATTAAAGAAATGCATTTCATGCTATAAAAACGGCCTTGTTACTTTAGCCTTGATTTTTATAAGCGGCTTTATTGCAGACTTTTTCAGTGGCAGAAAAAACATTGCAGTGCCTCAAAAAAGTCTTTTTGAATGGGCTTTGTTTTTTATAATAACAGTAATTCTTGCATGTACAGAAGAAATTTTATACAGATATTATCTTCCCAAAACTTTGAATTACTTCATTGAACAGACAAGCGGAACTTTTCATGCAGAACACAAAACACTGACCAAAGTTTCAAAAGGAATATGCGAAATTTTTGTAATTCTGCTTTTTGCACTCGGACACAGATATTCGGGGCTTCCAGCTGTTTTTCATGCTTTTTTTTCCGGCGTTCTTCTCCGCTGGAACATAAAAAAAACAGACACTTTAGTAAGTGTCTGCCTCATTCACAGTTTTTATAACTGCCTTGTATTTGCAATTTATATATTTTTCAACTTGCATTAAGAAAGCTGAAGATAAATCTGGTCTGCAAGACCGAAACCTGCAGATTTTGTTACTGAATTTGCAAGTTCATCATAAAGCATGTCTTCATACATATTCTGTGCATATTCATTCTGGCTTCCGCCAAGGCTTGTCTTTGTTACTGTGTTCCGCATTGAAGAAAGCATGATTTTTACAAAATATGTTTCAAGCTCTAAAGACTGCTGATAAAGCTTGCTTGTTTTATCAATTTTTTTGTCAGAAGAAAAACCATGCGCACCAACTGAATTTGCTGCTGCACCTGTTGGAAGTGCTTCTTTGTCAGCACGGTTATTAAATGCATTTGCTAAAGATGATGTATAATCACCATTAATGCGGCCGTCTTCTATAATCTGGCTTGACGATAATGTGCTTTTGCTTTCAGTTTTCATTCCAGCCTGAATTCCATCAATGAGAGCCTGGAATTTATTCATTTCCTGCTGCATCTGTGCAGCATTTGAAGCAGATGTGCCGCCAACACCGCCGGTTGGAACGTTTACACCATTTGAATTGAAATTCTGAAACGAAGCAATATCTAAAGGTGATGCCATTTTTTTCTCCCAAAAAAATTATTGCAATATCAGCTGCTTATGCCTTTAATAAACCCAAAAGGCATAAACTAAAACTGAATTAAAACTTAGCGTTTAAGGTTTGTTGCTGTAGAAAGCATGTTGTCGCTTGTCTGAATTGCCTTTGAGCTGAACTCATAAGCACGCTGTGCAACAATCATCTGAACCATTTCGTTTACAGCAGAAACGTTTGACATTTCAAGGAACTTATGGTGTGTTTCACCCATACCTTCAAAACCAGGTCTGCTTGCAATAGGGTCTCCAGAAGCATTTGTTACCTTAAAAAGATTGTCGCCGTCTGCGGCAAGTCCAACCGGGTTTGGAAATCTGTAAAGTTCAATCTGTGCAACATCAACAGGGTCATCTGCACCTGCAACTTTTACAGTTACACGACCGTCGCGGCTGATTGCAAGTGTTTCAAGCCTAAAACCTTCCGGCATAATAACTTCCGGCATTACACGAAGACCATTTGAAGTTACAAGCTGACCGTTTGAGTCGATTTTGAACGAACCGTCTCTTGTATATGCATAGCTTCCGTCATACTGCTGAACTCTAAAGAACCCCTCGCCTTCAATTGCAAGGTCTGTATAATTCTGTGTACTCTGCAATGCACCCTGATCAAACATGCGCTGTGTTGCAGCAACTTTAACACCGCTTCCCATCTGAATGCCAACAGGTGTTACAGTATCTTCTGTTGCTGGTGTTCCAGCAGCTTTTACATTCTGATAAATCAAATCTTCAAATTCAACACGCTGTTTTTTGAAACCGCTTGTGTTTACATTTGACAAGTTATTTGAAATTGTATCGATATTTGCCTGCTGACCGTTCATGCCGGTTGCAGCTGTCCATAAGCTTCTTACCATAACTTTATTCTCCCTTTCCCTTTATTAAAACTTGCAATTAGCGCAGAACTGCAACTCTAGACCACAATGTTGACATCATTGTATCTTCAGTCTGAATTGTTTTCTGGTTTGCTTCGTATGCACGGTTAACTTCAATCATCTGAACCATTTCGTTAACAACGTTTACATTTGAAGTTTCTACATATTCCTGTAACAAAGCAGGACGTTCGTTTCCTTCTGCAATATAAGCTTTGCCAGAAATTGCATTGTCGCCCCAAAGGTTTTCGCCCTGTTTTTTAAGATAGCGTTCGTTTTCAAAACGAACCAGTTTAAGGCGGTCAACAGTTTTGTCACCGTCAACTGTTATAATTCCATCATCATTTACTTTGAAATTTTTGTCCTGCAAGCGGATAATGCCGTTTTCGCCAAGAACAGGATAACCTTCTTTTGTTTCAAGGATTCCTTCTTTACCAATCATAAAGTTTCCTGCACGTGTATAACGTTCACCTGCCGGAGTCTGAACTGCAAAAAAACCTTCGCCAGCAAGTGCAATGTCTGTAGCAGCACCAGTATTTTTGAATGAACCCTGCTCAAAAACTGTATAAAGTTCGTTTGTTTCAACACCAAGACCAACTTTTCCAACGATTGGAGCAACATCAGAAGAACCACCCCAGAATGAGTATTCTCCATTATCTTTCATTCTGCGGAGCAATAATTCAGAAAAGTTTTTATTAACTGCAACATCGCGTTTGTAACCGGTTGTGTCAACATTTGCAAGATTGTTCGAAATTGCATCCAAGCGGTTCTGTTGTGCAATCATGCCACTTGCACCGGTATACCAGCCTTGTACCATAAAAGGAAGCCTCCAGAAAATAAAAAGAAGCGTAAGCTTCTAAAAAAGCTTTGCCCTTAAAAACAAACGTTTTGGGCTTTAAACGCAATATTTCAAGCTTGTTTAGACAATCAGTCCTGTTTTTAAGCATAAATGATGCGCTACAGTAAGATTATCGGAACCGCAAAAAAAATGTTAAGATGAACTATTAAATGATTTTCAAATTCAGCATGATAAAAAAAACAGCAGAACTTATAAAACACGCCTCATAAATCGACTGCTTTTGAGTTTTTAGAGATTTACAAAGATTTAATCGCAAAAGATGCTAACTTTTTTATTGTCTTTTCAACTAACTGGGAGTATACTGAACGAAAGTAAGGAGTTTCATGTGGCTAAAAATACAAAAGTATTATCAATTATCCTTGGTGGTGGAAAAGGCACTCGTCTTTATCCATTGACAAAAGAACGGTCAAAACCGGCTGTTCCATTCGGCGGCAAGCACCGAATCGTAGATATTCCAATTTCAAACTGTATTAACTCGGGTTTTAAACAGGTATATATTCTTACGCAGTTCAACTCAGCTTCGCTGCATATGCACATTTCTCACGGATATAGTTTTGATTCATTCTCTGGCGGTTTCGTTGAGATTCTTGCAGCAGAACAGACATTTGAACATTCAGGCTGGTTTGAAGGAACTGCTGATGCTGTACGCAAAAATTTTGCACATTTCAGAACACAAAAACCAACACATTATATCATTCTCTCTGGTGACCAGCTTTATCAGATGGATTTGCGCGAGTTTTTAGACAAGCATATTGAATCTGGTGCAGAAATTTCTATTGCAACAACTGCAGTTACAAGAGAAGATGCAACAGGCTTTGGCATTATGAAGGTCAACAAAAAGCGGGAAATTACAGCATTTATGGAAAAACCTGCTGCTGATCTCGACATAAAAGACTGGATTATTCCAGATGAAAGCCGCACACCTGGCGCAACAAAAGGCAAAGATTATCTTGCTTCTATGGGTATTTACATTTTCAATGCAGAAACACTTTATGAAGTACTTGATAACGATGCAACAGACTTTGGAAAAGAAATTATTCCGGCAGCAATAAAGAACCACAAAGTTCAGTCATATATTTATGACGGCTACTGGGAAGACATTGGAACAATCAAGAGCTTCTATGAAGCAAACCTTGATCTGACCAATATTACACCGAAATTCAACTTTTATGATGAAGACAAACCGATTTTTACACACTCAAGAAACCTGCCTTCTTCAAAAATGAACAATGCAAACCTGAATAATGCAATTGCAAGCGAAGGCTGCGTAATTACAGAAGCAACTATCAATAATTCGCTTGTAGGGTTGCGCAGCACTGTTGAGTCCGGTTCTTATCTTGACGGCGTAATCTGCATGGGTGCAGACTTTTATGAAACAGTTGAAGAAAAAGCTGAAAATGAAAAACTCGGACGTCCGAATATCGGAATCGGCAAAAACTGCCGTATCAAGCGCTGCATTATCGATAAAAATGCACGCATCGGCGACAACTGCTCAATTGGTCATACAGGCAAAAAACTTGAAGACGGCGACCACGGAATGTACTATGTAGCAGACGGAATTATCATCATTCCTAAAAACACTGTCATTCCAGAAGGAACAATAATCTAAGACTTTTAAGTTTTTAAGATACATTTTTTTGAAATGCAGAAAGCACTTCAATGTTAAACAGAAAGTTTAATTTTGAAGTGCTTTTTTTATATGAAAATGCAAAAAAAAGCCGCATGACCTGAATACTCATGCGGCACAGACGGCATCATTTCATGTTATTTTTTGAATGTTACCGTTCCAATTGTAAATACACCTTTTACAGAATCAAGCTGCAAAGTAAGCACTTCCCTTTTCTGGTTCGGGCGGCCAAAGTTTGTAAAGACTTCAGCTTGAATAATAACAGGCTGAAGCATTTTCTGGCTTGATGTACCATAATAATTTGCTTCAATTTTATAAGAGCCTTCCGGCGCTTCCTTTAAGCAGAATTCTTCAGGTCCATACCCTTGCGTAAAATCTCTTGAAATACGGCCGCCATTTGCCGTAAGTTTATTACCATAGTAGCATTTTTCTCCGTCAGGATCTGTTACCCACAAATCAATATCACAGTTGTCAGTGTTCCACGTAAGCACAACCCTTACATCAACCGGAAAATTCTGCATCAGCTTTTTATCAAATCCAGATGTATTAAGTTTTTTATCTGAACGTGCAATAATGCTGTTCATGTCATTCAATGCTATCTGCTGAACATTGTCAAACCGGCTGTCCCAATTTGAAGAAGCAAGATGCCAAAGCGTATCTACGGCTTTTTGTTCTTCGCCGTTGTAATAACATGCCATTGCAAGGTCTCGATAAAACTGAGGAATTTCACTTCTGAGTTTTGTCAATTTTTCAAAAACCCAGATGGCATTTCTGTAATCTTTGTGTTCAACAAGCTTATTGCCCAAAGCCCTGAAAATATCAGAATTTTCAATTTCAATTTCGGCAAGATTTGAAAGAATACGATATGCTTCTTTTTCAAGTCCTTCTTCAAAGAAATAATCTGCAACTTCCATATAAAAAGCCAGAGAAGCAGCAAAAGAAGGTTTAAGCTCAAGATATGTTGCATACATTCTTTCATCCGGTGCTTTTTTAAGCTTTTTAAGATATTCATTATCTGGCGACCAAGACTGAAGCGCAATTGAAGAACGTCCGTCAGAAGCATTGTTACTTGAAGACTTTAACATTTTACCTTCAGGATTATAACCGTTTCCGCTCCAACTATCAGCAGAAACTTCTTCAACTGCCATCAAAACATCAGCATCATCATAAGCTGTGGCAGGAGCAGGTTCTCGCCTCATTGACAAAGCTTCGTTTGCATTACCAGAAAATAACCTTCGTTCGACAGCCGTTTCTTTCTTTTTGTCGTTTTTTGCTTTTTTGAATTCTTCTGGCGTTGTATTCCACCATTTTTTGAATTCATCAAAATATTTATATACAGAACCTGGAATTGAATTATCATTCTGATTTTTAGCACCAGCCCTTACAAGCCTGTCATATTCAGCTTTCAATTCATCTGGAGGAGTTACACCATAGCGTACGTAATCTTCAACATTATCAAGAACGATTAAAGATGTTTCTTGAGTAACAATTGAATATTTTTTGGCAAGTTCAAGAATTTTGTCTTTGTTGTCATCATAGAACACAGAAAGATTTGCAATTTTTTTCTGTGCCCACATTCTGCATACATTTGCAGCTTCAATACCGTTTACAGCAGAAATTTCAATTGAAACACGGTCTGTAACTTTTGTGCCATAGCCAAAAGCAAGATTTATGGTTCCGCTTTTTTTCTTCAAAATTCCTGCAACAGAGAAAGAATCATTAACTGCAGCACCTTTTTCAGGATAGACTTCAGCGATTTTTTTATTGTCATATTCAACATTCAACAGCCTCAATGTTTCCTGTGTCATCATCGACAAAGCTTCTTCATCTGTTTTTGAACACAAATCAACATAAACGCCATTATTCTTGGATGAAATCATCGAAAGCATTGAATGATTTGCAGAAGCACACGAATTAACCGTAATAACAGGCACAGATGCAGCAAGCACATCTGCTTCTTCAGAAGTATTTACAGCTTTGCCCCATGTGTGCATTCCGTCAGAAAACAAAAGGATTTCATCAGCATTTTTTGAATATTTTTTAAAATCAATTTCGCTCAAATTTGTTGCGCCATCACAGGCTTGAGATTCAAGAAATTTTTTGATTTCGTCTGTTGAAGAACCTTTAAAAGTTTTTGTTTCTTGAATTTCATTGCTGAAAGTTACGACAGTTACATTTTTTGCATGACACAAAGACAGATATTTTTCAAGCAGAGCCAGTTCCCTTTCCCGGTTTCTTTTGCCGGCAGAAGAAGAAACATCATAAAAAACTGTTACAGAAGATGGAAGTTTTTTATCACGTGCTTTTGCTTTCATTGGCAGATAATAATAAAAATATGTGTCTGTGCCTAAAGTCTGAATATATGCGTTATTTTCAGTTTCAGAAGGAAGAGTAAAAGAAACAGGTTTTGTCTGTACATAATTTTCTTTTTTTATATGTGCATTATATGAATCATTCCAGTTTTCAATTGAAAGTGAATCAAAAGAAGCAAGTTCTTCATTTTGATTTTTAAATGATGACCTGAAAACATTTATTGTAAATTCAAAAGTATCAACAACAGAATCTGTAAGAGGCTGAAGAATATAGACAGGTTTTCCATTAACCTGCTTTAATTCCTGTTCAAATGCAATGACTACACGTCTGCTTCCTTTTGCAGGAATCGGATAAACACGTGTCTTGAAATTATTTCCAGAAGTCATTTCAACAAGGCCCGGATCTATATTCTGACGGACAATTGTTTCAAAAATCTGCCGTCCTTTTTCTTTTTCAACAACAACGCCTTCACGGAGTTTTCCATTTATATCAAGGGCATATCTTGAAACAGTCTGCCCTTCATCAAGTGGAAATTCAAACTCACCTTCAAGAATGCGATTTGAACTATTTGAAAAGGTCATGTCAAATGTTGTAGTTGCAATATTACCAGTTATGGAAACATCTATTGCAAGATTTGACAACCGGATTGCTTTTTCATCAATTCCGGAGCTCATCTTTATTCTGGGATTTGTAAGATTACTTTGTGCTGTCAAAGGATTAAATACAAAGCAAACCAGAAGAATTAAAAATAAAAAAAATGATTGTCTTTTCATAGTAAAAAGAAAACATGTATTAATGATACTTTGTAACATTATTAAAGATTAAAATCTGATTAAAAAACTTTTTTTGAATTGATTTTTTTAGACATGCTTCTGCAAAACTGTCTGAAAAAATGATTTACAAATTTCAGTCAGTTTTGCAGATTTTAGAATATTTTATTTTGCACCGTTTTCGCAGTTATCGGTTACTTCATCTTTCTGGCGGATTTTCTTGCGCATAATTTTTCCGCTTGTTGTTTTTGGAAGCTCGCTTACAAATTCAACAATTCGAGGATATTTATATGGCGCAGTTTCTTTCTTTACGAAAGTCTGAATTTCTTTTACAAGTTCGTCAGACGGTTCAAAACCTTTTGCAAGAACAATAGTTGCTTTTACAACCTGACCGCGCACAGGGTCTGGTGCACCTGTAACGGCACATTCCAAAACAGCAGGGTGCTTTTGAATTACAGACTCAACTTCAAATGTACCGATTCTATAGCCAGAACATTTAATAACATCATCGCAGCGACCGACAAACCAGAAATAACCTTCGTCATCCATCCATGCCTGATCACCTGTGTAGTAATAGCCGTCATGAAAAGCAACGGCTGTTTTTTCAGGTTCGCCATAATATTCGCAGACAAGTCCAGGAAAACGTCCGTCTGTTTCAGGGAACTTTTCTTTATCAAGCTTAAATGCAATCTGACCAACTGTTGCTATATCAACATCCTGATTGTCTTCATCAAGCAGATGAAGATTATAATACGGGCATGGTTTTCCAATTGAACCCGGCTTAATTTTTTCACCTTCAAAATTGAAAAGGCAGACAGTTGTTTCGCTCTGACCAAAACCTTCGTGAATTTCAAGTCCTGTAATTTCTTTCCAGCGGTTAAATACTTCTTCGCTTAAAGGCTCACCTGCTGTTGAACAATGTGTAAGGCTTGAAAGATTAATTCCAGTTAAATCTTCTTTTATAAGATAACGGTAAATTGTCGGCGGTGCACAGAATGTTGTAACATGGTGCTTTTCAACCTGATGAAGAAGATCTATCGGCTTGAAACGAGAATGATAGTCATAGACAAACAATGCAGTCTCGCAAATCCACTGACCATAAAGACGACCCCATGAAGTTTTTGCCCAGCCTGTATCTGCAACTGTTAAATGAAGTCCGCCGTTTTGAACCTGCTGCCAGTATTTGGCAGTTGTAATGTGTCCAAGCGGATACAAAAAGTTATGAATTGCAAGTTTTGGATGACTTGTCGTGCCGCTTGTAAAATAGCCGAGCATATAATCGTCATTTGAAGAAACCTGCTCTCTTGGAAGCGCTTTAAATGGAGCTGCATTTTTTACGCCTTCTGTAAAATTGTCCCAGCCTTCAGGCGGATTTTCAACAGGGCGGTCAACACCAAGTTCGTTTACAAAAATACAATGCTTTACCGAAGGAGACTTTTTCCATGCTTCATTGATATGCTGAATAACGTCTGGCACTGTAACGGCAATAATGGCCTTGATTTTTACCATATTGTTGCGGTACTCAATATCTTCGGTTGTAAGCATATGGCTTGCAGGAATTGCAACAGCACCAATCTTGTGCAGTGCCATCATACTGATCCAGAATTCATAGCGGCGCTGCAAAATCAGCATGACCATATCGCCGCGTTTAATTCCCAGACTTAAAAAGAACGAAGCTGCTGCATCAGAAAGTTCTTTCATTTTGCCAAAAGAAATTTCATAATAATCGTCTTCATCATTTGTCCAGACAAGTGCCGGCGAATCCGGCTTTTTTTCGGCCAGAACATCCATTACATCATATGCAAAGTTAAAATTAGCCGGAACTTTAAGTTCATAATTTTTATAGAAATCATCATACGAATCGAATTTTGTACGAGATATAAACTTTTCTTCCATTTTTATTATCCTTGTCAAAACTGGATTTTCAGCGCCATCAAACTGAATGACATAAATAAAACTGTTTTAATTTATGTCTAAGGAAACCTTTGAAAACTTCAGTTTTTAAGATTTTCCTTAATTGTCGCCTTCAAGCCCATTCATAATAATTGTGATAAAGCGGCATCTTTTGTTGTTTAAGTTGTTCTGACCATGTGGCTTGGTAGAATCGAAATAAATAGAGTCCCCCTCATGGAGGACGACTTCTTTGCTGCCAATCTGCACGACCATGTCGCCTTCAACACAATAATTAAATTCTTGTCCAGGATGAGTTGTTGTATGAATTTCTTTTATGTCACCGGGATTTATTGTTACAAGGAACGGATCAATTAATCTGCTTGCAAAACCATATGCCAGAGATTCAAAGTGATAATCTGCAAGGCGGTTTACTGTTGCGCCTTTTCCTTTTGGTGTAACAAAAAACGAAACTTTTCTAGGTTCTTCACCTGTAATAAAAGTTGAAATATCAATATTAAATTTTTTGCCAAGGCTGAACATTACACCAAGAGGAATGTCTACAGTGCCACTTTCATAAAGTTTGTACTGTTCAACTGAAACTTTGCAGATTTCAGCTGCTTCTTCTTCACTAAGATCAAAAACATCACGCAGACCTTTTATGCGTTCTGCAACAGATTTAATTTCCGAAATTGTATTCATATTAGAAAGAATATACCACAATTCTTCATGTTTGAGAACTGCAGAACATAACCCCCTGTTTTCTGAAATCTTATCTTACAGGACATATCTAAAAACTGTTAAAATTGATTTTTTAGATATGCCCTGCAAGATTTTAGGCATTTTTTGCGCTGCCGGCACGAATGTCTTTTCGTTTAATTTTGCCGCTTATTGTTTTTGGCAGCTCTGAAACAAATTCAACAATGCGTGGATATTTATAAGGCGCAGTTGTAGTTTTTACAAATTTCTGAATGTTTTTTACAAGCTCGTCAGACGGTTCATAACCTTTTGCAAGAACTATTGTAGCTTTTACAACCTGTCCACGCACAGGGTCTGGCGCTGCAGTTACGGCACATTCTACAATTGCAGGATGCTGCATCAAAACGCTTTCAACTTCAAATGTACCGATTCTGTAGCCTGAACACTTGATGACATCATCGCTTCTTCCTGTAAACCAGAAAAAACCGTCTTCATCGCGCCATGCAGTGTCGCCTGTAAAATAATAGCCGTCACGGATAACTTCCTGTGTTTTTGACTTGTCCCTGTAGTATTCAAGGAACAGACCTGGAAATTTTCCATCTTTAAGCGGAAAAGCAATTTCGCCTACTTCACCGTCTTCGCAAGGTTCGTTCTGGTCATTCAAAAGCACAACATTATAATATGGTGCAGGTTTTCCAATTGAACCTGGCTTTACTTTTTCATTGCCGAAATTCAAAACAGAAAGTGTTGTTTCTGTCTGTCCAAAACCTTCATGCAGTTCAAGCCCTGTTATTTCTTTCCATCTATTGAACACTTCTTCACTTAAAGGCTCTCCCGCTGTTGAACAATGCTCAAGATGAGAAAGGTCAAATGAACTTAAATCTTCCTGTATCAAAAAACGATAAATAGTCGGCGGTGCACAGAATGAAGTAATCTGATGTTTTTCAACCTGTTTAATCAAATCAATAGGCTTAAATTTTGCATGATAATCATAGACAAATACTGCACATTCGCAGATAAACTGACCATAAAGCTTGCCCCATACAGCCTTGCCCCAGCCTGTATCTGCAACTGTAAGATGCAGCCCGTCTTTTTTTACCTGCTGCCAGTATTTTGCAGTTACGATGTGTCCGAGAGGATAAGTCCAGTCATGTGCAACAAGTTTTGGATGGCTTGTAGTTCCACTTGTAAAATATGCAAGCATGATGCCGTCATTGTCGTTAAGTGCTGCTCTTTCTGCTTTTGTCGGGGCTGATTTTGCATATGATTTTTCTACACCACTAGAAAAATCAATCCAGCCAGCAGGCAGCGCCCTCGCTTCGTGCAAAGTTCCGTCAGGGCTTGTGTATGCAGTTCCATTTGGTGTGTCAAAACCATGCGGGTTTACGGCAATGCGAATTTTCAAAGTCGGGCTTTCTGAAATGGAATCATCAATATGCTTTAAAATGTCGCCGTCATGAACTGCAACAATTGCTTTGATGGAAGCTGCATTATTGCGGTAAATTATGTCTTCTTTTGTAAGCATATGTGTTGCAGGAATTACAGTTGCACCAATTTTATGCAAAGCAAGAATTGAAATCCAGAATTCGTACCGGCGCTGCAAAATGAGCATAACCATGTCGCCTTTTGAAATTCCACAGTCAATAAAAAACTGTGCAGCTTTATCAGTACGTTTTTTTAATTCAGCATAGCCGAATTCATAAAAAAGACCTTCGTCATTAGTCCAGACCAAAGCACGCGAATTGCCTTTTTTTTCAGCAAGAACATCCATTACATCATATGCAAAATTAAAATGTTCCGGCACATTGATTTTATAGTTCTCAAAAAAATCTTTATAATTCTTAAAATCTGTTCTTGGCAGAAACTGTTCTTCCATTTTTATTTTCCTAATTCAGTACATACTTAAATTATTTTAGATATGTCTGCAAGTTCTAAACCGTAGAAACAACACAATCTAGAACATCATGCTTTCAAAGACACCTCTAAAAATTTCAATTTTTAGAGGTTCCATTTACAGGACATAAAAAAAAGCCTGTATTCATTCATGCAAAACCGAAGAGAAAACCTAAATAATTATTGCTAAAAATTTTGCATTCTTTTCGTTAAGAGCCTGCATCCCATGAGGTTTTGTTGCATCAAAATAAAGACTGTCACCTTCTTCAAGGCACATTTCTTTTCCATCAACAACAATTTTCATTGAACCTTCAAGAACATAATTAAACTCATGTCCAGGATGAGAATTAAAATGTATCTGTCGTGTTTCCTCTGGCGTTATAGTAACCAGAAAAGGATCTGCCTTTCTGTGCGAAAAACCAAAAGCCAAAGACTGATATTTGTAGTCGCTGCGGCGGTCAACAGAAAGACCTTTGCCTTTTTTTGTAAGGAAATAGCTTTTCATATGAGGTTCGCTGCCGGAAATCAAAACAGTCAAATCGATATTATATTTTTTTGCCATGCACTGCAAAATTCCAACCGGAATATCAACAGAACCCGTTTCATACAGATTATACTGTTCTTCAGAAATTCCACAGACATCTGCAGCTTCCTTGACAGAAACATCCATAACATCACGCAAACCTTTTAATCGCTCTGCGACAGCTTTAATTTCTTCGTTCATCATAACCTCCCGTCTTAAAAATACTTATATTCGTACTAAAAGAAAATGCTTTTTATTTCAGACTATTCAAGTCCAAGCACTTCTTTTCGATATTTTGTACCGATTTCCGTAAGCTTGAACTTCTGGATTTTTCCGCTGCCTGTCATAGGAAACTCATCCATAAACATAATGAGCTGCGGCCATTTAAATTTTGAAATTTTACCGCGGCAGTATTCAATTACATCCTGCTCCGTAAGAGTTTTTCCTTCATGCAGAATAATAAATGCACCTGTAATTTCACCATATTTTTTGTCTTTTACAGCTGCAACCTGAATATCACGTATTTCAGGCATATTAATCAAAAATTCTTCAATTTCTCGCGGATAAATATTTTCACCGCCACGAATAATCATATCTTTGATACGACCTGTAATGCGGTAATTTCCATCAGCATCTTTTACGCCAAGATCGCCGGAATGCAGATAGCCGTTTGCATCAATTGTTTCTGCTGTAGCTTCTGGCATTTTGTAATAACCTTTCATTACGTTCCAGCCGCGGCAGCACATTTCTCCCTGCACACCGACAGGACATTCTTTGCCGGTTTCAGGATCAAGCACCTTAACGTCAATTCCTTCAAAAGCATCACCGACAGTTGTTGCTTTTACTTCAACAGAATCATTCCAATGGCTTTGTGTCATTCCAGGACTGGTTTCTGTCAAACCATAAACTGAAGTAATTTCCGGCATGTGCATTTTATCAATTACTGTCTTCATAAGTTCAACAGGAACAGCAGAACCTGCCATAATTCCTGTTCTAAGCGAAGATTTATCGAACATATTGAACATCGGGTGGTTAATTTCAGCAATAAACATTGTTGGAACACCATACAATGAAGTGCATTTTTCTTTCTGAATACTTGCAAGAACTACAAGAGGATCAAAACTTTCAAGAAGCACATGTGTTGCACCATGCGACAAAACAGCCATTACACCAAGAACAATGCCAAAACAATGAAACAGTGGAACAGGAAGACAGACACGTTCTTTGTCTGTGTAGCGCATGCGTTCACCAATAATAAACCCATCGTTAATAATGTTGTGACTTGTAAGCATTACACCTTTTGGAAAACCTGTCGTTCCAGATGTATACTGCATGTTTACAACATCATAGCAGTCTGTTTCTGCTTCAATTTTGCGCACTTCTTCAATATCAACATGCTGACCAAGAAGTAAAAGTTCCGGTGTTGAATAAAGGCCCCGGAATTTTTCAGGTCCCATAAAGACAACATTTTTCAAATATGGGAATTTTGCAGATTTCAAACAGCCACGTTCATAAATATCAAGTTCCGGAACAAGTTCTTTTATCATCTGCACATAGTTTGAATCTTTTACACCGTCTGTAAGACACAGCGTTGAAAGATCAGACTGTTTTATAAGATATTCAAGCTCGTGCAGCTTATAGCTTGTATTTACGGTAACGGCAATTGAACCAAGACGCGCACATGCAAACATATAAGTAAGCCAGTCCGGCACGTTTGTAGCCCAGATGCCAACTTTGTCGCCTTTGCGTACACCTAAAGAATATAAACCGCAGGCAAGATCATCTACACGCTTATTAAATTCAGCATAAGTAAAACGCAGGTCACGGTCTGCATAAACCATAAATTCCTGGTTTGGGTTTTCCTGTGTTTTTTGATGCAGTAATTGACTTAATGTAACTTCAAACATTTTTAGACCTCAATATGAAAGCCGTATCAAACCGGTGTATAAACGACAGCCAGAATTTTTGCAGGCTGTTCACCTTTAGAATGAAGATGATGAGCAACAATTGAATCATAATAAATGCTGTCACCAACAGAAAGTTCATATTTATCTTTTCCATAAATTACTTCAATGTTGCCGCTAAGCACATAAATAAATTCTTCACCTTCATGTGTAGAAAGTTTTACGTCTTCGCCAGAAGGAGGAAAAACATCAATAATGAACGGATCCATATGGCGGTCAGCTTTATTCTGCGCCAATGTATAAAAGTCAAGGTCAGAAGATTTTGCATTATTGCGTTCAGAAAAGCGTGTAATGCTTTTTGTGTCTTTTTTATTGTCTGCACGCACAAGCACCGGACCTAAATCCTGCTGGTCGTCCATAAATGTGCCAAGACGCACACCTAAAACACGTGCAATTTTAATAAGAGGGGTTAGTCCTGGAATCAATTCACCTTTTTCAATGCTTTCAATACTGTTTACAGATAAATTGGTTCTTTCACTCACATCATCAATGCTGAGTTTTCTGCTTTCACGAATAAGCTTTACTTTTTCGCCAATTCTATTCTTTTCAGACATATTTTCCCCTATTAAATCAAGGCACATGAACAGATTAAACTTAAATTTTTAACTGAACAAATGTCCACGAGTTTTTATGCCGGCTTATCTTTGACAAGTCAGCATAAAAACTCGTTCCGCAAATTTTTAATCTGCGGAACAAAAGCTGACTGCGAACAGCCAGCTTCTGCATAAATTATTTGATTTCGTAATCAATCTTGAATGCAGATTCAATTGTTGCAATATTGATAGGGTTAAACTTCTTGTTACGTGCACTGATTGCTTCATCAAGAGCAAATTCAAAAGGTTTAACACCGCTGATCATTCCAGGAATAACTTTTGCAAGACAACCAAGAACAACCATGTTTGCACCACGGGCATTATTGCATTTTTCTGCAATTTCGTTTGCAGGCAATGCAATGCTTTTGATATCAGATCTTGACGGCTTGATGTCAATCAAAGATGAGTTATAAATCAAAAGTCCACCAGCCTTAAGCATTGGTTCAAACTTTGTCATTGAAGGCTTGTTCAATGCAACAACAACATCCGGTTTTTCAATAACAGGCGAAGCAACTTCTTCATCAGAAACGATAACTGAACAGTTTGCTGTTCCACCGCGCATTTCTGCACCATATGACGGAATGTGCGAAACATATTTGTCTTCGCTCATGCCAGCAAGTGCCAAAATTTTTCCAGCAAGGATAACACCCTGACCGCCGAATCCGGCAAAAATAATTTCTGTAGTCATTTCTGTCTCCTTACTTGTTTACTACACCAGCTTTTGGCTGTGCTGCTTCTGGAATAATTCCAGCAGGAACGTCACGAAGAACACCAAGTGGATAATATGGTTCCATTGCGTCTTTTACCCAGTCAGCTGCTGTTGCAGGTTCAACACCCCAGTTTGTAGGACACATAGAAAGGATTTCTACAAAAGAATAACCTTTGCCTTCGCGCTGATATGTAATTGCCTTTTTAATTGCAGCCTTAGTCTGATTGATGTGCTTAACATCATAAACTGCACAACGTTCAATATATTTTGGTTCAACCAAAGTGTTCAAAAGTTCAGCAGCACGAATCGGGTAACCTACTTCTTCTGCCTTGCGACCATATGGTGTTGTTTTTGTAACCTGACCAACAAGCGAAGTTGGTGCCATCTGTCCGCCAGTCATACCATAAATTGCGTTATTAATAAAAATAACACTGATATTTTCACCGCGGTTTGCAGCATGAATGGTTTCTGCTGTACCAATTGCAAGAAGGTCACCATCGCCCTGGTAGCAGATAACAGTTTTATCTTTCTGAACACGTTTCATACCTGTTGAAACAGCAGGAGCACGACCATGAGCGGCTTCTACAGAGTCAACATCGAGATAATTGTAAGCAAAAACTGCACAACCAACAGGTGCAACAAGAAGAACATCTTCCTGAATGCCCATCTCATCAATAACCTGAGCAATAAGCTTATGAACAATTCCATGTCCACAGCCTGCACAGTAGTGAGTCTTTACATTCTTCATTGATTTAGGAAATGAATATATCTTAGACATAACTTTTAACCTTCTCTACAATAACATCGAGTTTTGGAATAATTCCGCCTGGCTCGCCATAGAAATCACATTCAGACTTTTTCTTGCCGCTGTACAAACGTACATCCTGAACAAGCTGTCCCATGCTCATTTCTACAGTCAAGATTTTCTTTGCTTTTGCGCAAGCTGCTTCAAGTGCATCTTCAGGGAAAGGCCACAAAGTAATTGGTCTGAAAAGACCAGCTTTAATGCCCTGATCGCGAAGAACCTTTACAGCTTTTTTGCAGACACGGGCACTTGTTCCATAAGCACAAAGTACAAAATCTGCATCATCGCACATATAGTTTTCAAATTTTGTTTCGTTCTTTGCAATTGCTGCATAATTGGCAAAAAGATCATTCTTTACATGGTCATTAAGCTGAGTATCTCCACTAAGCTTAAGAGAAGCAATGATATGAGCATTGCGGTCTTTAGTCTTGCCAGACAAAGACCATGGCTTTGCAGGCAGTTCTTTCAATGGTTCAGGAAGAACACATGGTTCAGCCATCTGTCCAAGATAACCATCACCAAGAAGCATTACAACTACACGATATTTATCAGCAATTTCAAAAGCCTTTACAGTATAGTCAGCAAGTTCCTGTACAGTTCCCGGTGCAATAACAACAACATGATAATCGCCGTTTCCGCCGCCGCGTGTAGCCTGAAAATAATCACCCTGAGCACCGGCAATGTTGCCAAGCCCCGGACCACCACGCATCATATTAACAACAACAGCAGGAAGCTGTGCACCACTCAAATAAGAGATTCCTTCCTGTTTAAGAGAAATTCCAGGAGAAGAAGATGAAGTCATTACACGTGCACCAGCTGCAGATGCACCCATAACCATGTTGATTGCAGCGATTTCAGATTCAGCCTGCAAAAAAGTTCCGCCAACTTCTGGCATTCTCTTTGAAAGATAAGCCGGAATTTCGTTCTGCGGTGTAATAGGATAAGCAAAGTAATACCGGCAGCCTGCAAGAACAGCAGATTCGCCGATTGCTTCGTTTCCTTTCATCAATATTTTCTTGCTCATAGTATCTATCCTACGTCCTTAATTTTTTTCGATTTCAATAGCGCAGTCCGGACACATTGTTGCACAGAAAGTACATGCAATACATGAACTTTCGTCATTGCAGACAGGATAATGAACACCCTGACCATTTGTGTCTTTTGACATTTCAAGAATTTTCTTAGGGCAAGCACGAATACAAAGACCACAGCCCTTACACTTTTCTACGTTAATAATTGGCTTTCCTGCCATATAAACCTCCCATAAGAGATGATAACAAGAGTATATTGAAAATGTATATATTGTTCAATTGATTAGAAGTAAATTTCTTTAGTTTTACTTAAGTTTTTCTAGTAAAACTTAAGTAAAACAACATTTCATGCTTAATTGCGGAATTTAAAACGATATGACAGCATTTCTGCAGAACGGAATGATATTCGAGACTTTTTATATCTGCATCAACCAAGATATTAATGTACCCATCTTTGACATTTTATTTTTGCTTTGTCTATTTTATATGTCTGCTTTTTCTGAACAGCATTCCATTTTGGATGTTCAGCCGAACAGCTTTGTTCAAAACGCCTGCAAGCTTCTTCATTCTTTAATGCTTTTTTTAATGCTTCTAATGCTTCTGGCATTTTATTCTCCTAAAAAAATAAAAATAATTTCTAAAATTTTCTTAAGCTTTTGCTTTTACGTTTCATACTATAGCTTTTTCAGATAAGTTCATCTTTGGAAGAAACTGAAAGTATTCTAAGAAAACTCTTAGACAATTGACCTTAAATTTTAAGAGAAGATGTTTTATACTCCCATATATGAATGAAAAGGTTTTAATTGTAGAAGACGATGACGGAATAAGCGAATTTGTAACGCTTGAACTGCAATATGAAGGTTACGACACAGCAATTGCAAAGACAGGTCGCATTGCACTGGAAAAATTTGAATCTTACAAACCTGATTTAATTCTGCTTGATATAATGCTTCCGGAACTGAACGGAATGGAAGTTTTGCGCAGAATCAGGAAAGTTTCAAATATTCCTGTTATAATTGTTACAGCAAGAGGAGAAACATTTGACCGTGTAAACGGACTTGATTTAGGTGCAGATGATTATATTCCAAAACCATTCAGAATAGAAGAATTATTAGCAAGAATGCGCGCAATACTCCGCAGAATCAGTTTTGACTTGAGTAATTCCAAAAACGTGCTTAAAGTTAAAGAACTGGAATTAACACTGGAAAGCATGGAAGTTACTTTAAGCGGAAATCCAATAAATGTTTCTAAAACAGAATTTCTACTTTTAAAGCTTTTTATGGAAAATCCAAATCAGGTTTTAAGCAGAGATTATCTTATAGACGGCGTCTGGGGAAAAGATCATTTTATAGATACAAATACAATAGATGTTTACGTAGGTTATCTGCGTACAAAAATAGATAATACGGCTCATGTTGAATACATTAAAACAATACGAGGCCTTGGTTTTATGATGGTGGATAATTCAGTATGCGAAAAATGAAAATGTCTGAAAAAATCGCATTGAAAGTTTCATGCGGTTTTTTCTTTTCGATTAATGCTTTTGTTATAATTATTCTCTCTATTTTATATGCAAATCTTATTATGCAGAAAAAAGCTGAACTTGAAAAAGCTTTTGCAAACATAGAAACAGCCATACACAATAATGAAACAAGCCACATCAAGTCAAATTTTCCTATGCTGCCATACTATATCGATTATATTGTTTATGTTTTCGATCCGGACATTAAGCCAGAAAAATCAGAAATAATTTCTTCAAATAAAAAGACTCTGCCTGTGCTGCCGACTACAAATGGAAAAATTTTAAAATACCAGAAAAAAGAATCAACATCGCGTAGCAACAGTTATCTTTTATATTATTCCAAGGGAGTTATAACACCTTCGGATGTATACATTATACAGACTTCTATAGATATGCAAAACGATTCTCTGATAATGATGGTAAAGTCATTGCCGAAAATCGTCATTCTTTCGGCAATTCCACTGTTTTTTTTCTGCTACATTTGTTCTTATCTTTTTGCGCTTCATTCAACAAAACCTGTAAGAAATATGGTAGAAACTGCAAAAAACATTACGAGCAACAATCTTGACAGCCTGATTCCGCTGAAACATAACGGAGACGAACTTGACGAACTTGCACAAAATTTCAACGATCTTTTTTTGCGCTTAAAGCGCGATTTTGAAGTAGAACGTCAGTTTTCAAGCAATGTTTCACACGAACTTAAAACCCCGATTGCAGTAATCTCCGGGCAGGCAAACCTTTTAAGGCGATGGGGAAAAGATAATCCTGAACAGCTGGAAAAATCGCTTTCTAAAATTATAGAAGAAACAAATTCGATGCAGACAACTATCGAAAATCTCTCACAGATGTCTAGAATCGAGCGCGGCATAATAGAACCGCTTTATACGGATATCCGGCTGCTTGATTTTATGGAACGTCTTGAAGACGAGATTTTTATCATAAAAAAAGACGCAAAACTTATCTACAGTTTTGAACCTGAATCAAGCATAAATTCAGATTTAGAATTATTGCATCAAGTTTTTATTATAATATTAACGAACAGCATTAAATTTGCAAAAAATCAGACTGAAATAAAAGTTGATTTTACTCAAATTGATAAAACTGCTTTATTTACAATCAAAGACAATGGTCCTGGTTTTTCAGAAGAAAGCCTTCCACATGTATTTGAACGATTCTATAAAGGCGATGAATCGCACAACAGAAACCAAGGCGGCAGTGGTCTTGGCCTTTCAATTGCAGAAACAATTATAAAATTTCTGCATGGCAAAATTTTTGCAGAAAACGATAAAACTACACACGGCGCAGTAATAAAAATCGAACTGCCATTATAAACGCTTGCCTGACAATATTCTTTTGTATAGATAAGTCGTTATATACCCAAAATTTCTTCTCTGCAAAAACTGCAAGAATCCTAACACAGTTCATTCCAGGCCGCATTCAGTTTACTGAAATTAAACAATGACACAAATAAAAAGCTTAAAGTAAAAATCTTGTTAAGAATTTATAAGAATTTTCTTAGAAAAAACTAATCGCCATCTCAAAACATTTTTTCTGCTGACACATATATTAAAACAGCATGATAACCACTAAAAACAAACAATGAATTTTCAGAGGTTATGCAATTCTAATAAAGAAATTTAAGTTTTGTTTTTTAGCAAGGCAGAACTTTTATTTCTAAAAAAACTATTTTATTAAAGAGGTTTTTATGAAAAAATTATTATTTTTTGTTTTTGCAGTCAGCATTTTATTATTCAGTTGCAGCGGCGCCGGTGGCGGAAAATCAGAACCTCCAGCAGCTGCTGCGCCAGCGGCACCGGCAGCACCAGTTTATCCGTTAAACGGAACAAGCTGGGTTTGCTCAACTACAGTACTTGGTCAAGTATACTAGACAGCAAAATTCGATTTTTCAACAACTACAGTCGCACTTTTTGCAGCAACCCAAGATTCTTCTGCATGGGAAACAGAACCAACAATTACGCTAAATTATACTTATAACGATTCAACAAAAGTCGTATCAATGACAGACTCAACAGGACTTACTGATACTGTAACAATCGAAAATGATCATTTTGTATATTTCGGAGAAACATTTGTAAAGCAATAATCAGCCGTTTTTATAATTGACATGCAATGGCATTCTGTACAAACCAGATGTAAGTTGCAGCCTTGCTACGCTTTATAAGCTTAGATTGTATCAAAGATTAACAAGGCTGCAACATTACACATTAACAAACCTTCACCAATTCTTCGTGCATCATCCTCTGAATATGCCTGTAAACAGAATAAGCCCCGTCTGCTCATCTTTTATGACATAAATGAAAGGATGATCTGCTGTAAAACGGACATTTCTGACAGGTCTTGCACTTGTTGCTTTTATGCCGGCAATTGTAACTGCAGCCGCAACAGTTTTTTCTTCGCTAACGCTTATCTTTGCTTTATGTTTTATCAGATTGACATACAAATCCTGTCTGGTGCTCAAAATTTTTGACAAGTCTGACGACGCCGGGTTAAATATGCTGTGAACACCCATTTTTCCCAATATTTCTACAAAATCGTAATCTGCTTCGTTTTCAAATTTTGGAAAACTTAATGCAACGTTTGGATAATCGTTATTTTCTGCGAAAGTTTCAGCTTCAATTTCAAAACTTCCTAAAAGTGCAGAAACTTTTACATTTGAAAAATCTGCATTAATTTCATCAGGCAAAAACACATATAAAGCATATCTTGATTCATATGGAAGCTTCAGCGCCTTAAAACCAGAATATTCAGCATAATCAAACCACTTAGTCTGATGCATAAAATCAATTTCTTTTGTTCTGCTGTCTGTAACATAAAAAGTGTCTTTGTATGTGTTTTCTTTATTAAACTGCGACTGCCATTTCTGATTAAAATAAAGTGTGTTTAACAGCACAAGTTTTGTATTTCTATCTAAATCATCTTTTAAGAAATCTTTTATTACGTTTTTCGTATTTTTTTCAATAAACTGATTTATATCATTTCTTGTTTTTTCAGGCTCGCCATAAAAGTCTTTTTGAAACAGATCAAAACCATATTTTTCAATTTCAGCTTTGTATGCATCATTTAACGAAAGTTTTTTTTGAAGCCACACCGAATTCGTCATATTCTCTATAGAAGAAACAAGACTGCTCAACGATTCTGAATAGTCGCCGTCTGAAACATAAAGAACATTTTCAAGCTCTTTATAAGTGTTTCCGCCGGCACCTTTCATCAATGCAAAAAGCAGGTTATAAACTGAAGGCGACGAATAAAAAACACTTTTTTCATCTTTGCAAACTTGTGCAAAAACATCGTCATTAAATCTATTAACCGACGACGTTACATCCAGCCTTGGCAGAATTTCTGCAGCAGACGGTTTTTGCTGTTTTGTGTTTGCACAGCCTGTAACAATAAAAACTAAGGCAAATAAAACCGACATTTTCATAATAAAACAACGTGTCATCAATTTCTCCTCATAAAGATATCTGTAAAAGTCAGTAAAGCCGGCGCCTAAAAATAACAAAATATCATTTTTTTAAGCAGCTCATAACTTTTCCATTCAAATATACATTAAACATGCATTATTCGACCATAAAAAAGAACTTCAAACGATTTGTCTTTATTTTTGCGGCAACAATTTGAACTTTTTCTTTATTTATTTTAATCCGCCAGTTAAAGCCGGTGTCTGCATATATTCCGCAAGTTTTGCACAAGCAAAAACATTGCCTGTATCCGCACAAGCAAACAGCCTGATTCTGTTTTTTTAATCTGCTTTTAATCTTCATCAATTTTTTTTTAAGATTTTTTAATCCAGCTCTAATGATTTTATATCACAACTTTTATAAGATTTTTATAAATATTTAAGAGAAGCTCCGAAATCATTTTTGGAACTTCCTTTAATACCGAAGAATTCCTATGAAAAAAATTGACACGACACCTTTTGACAGGAAAAGGATTCCACCCAGACAAGCCTTATGGGCAATGCCGGTAGTCTGGATCTGGAGCATTATTGCAACAGCTTCCGGGCATTTAAAAATCAAAAAAGAAAGAATGAAAGGCTTAAAGCCTCCATATCTTCTGCTTGGCACACATCATGCATTCAACGACTTTTGTGTAACACCTCTTGCAATTTTTCCGCACAGGGCAAATTACGTTTCTGAGCTTGAAGGCTTTGAAGCTTATGGCGAATGGGCTTACAGAAAAGTCGGCTGTCTTGGAACAAGAAAATTCATTGACGATCTTTCGCTCATCAGAAACATACGGAATGTTATAAACCGCGGCGACATTCTTGTAATGTATCCGGAAGCAAGATATGCAAACGTCGGCACATCGTCTGAAATTCCAGAATCTGTCGGAAAACTTGCAAAAATGCTTAAAGTTCCGCTTGTTACAATAAACATGCACGGAAATTATCTTCAAAGCCCAATCTGGAACTTAAAAAAACGCAGGGAAGTTCCGCTTGAAGCAGAAATAAAACAGCTTTTTACAAAAGAAGAACTTGAAAAAGCTTCTGTAAAAGAAATAAACGATGCATTAAAGACAGAACTTTCATATAACGAATACGAATGGCAGCTCAAAAACAGAATCAAGGTTACAGCTCCATTCAGGGCAGAAGGACTGCACATGGTTTTATACAAATGCCCGTGCTGCGGCAGTAACGGTTCAATAAAATCAAGCGGAAGCACACTTTTCTGCAGCAAATGCAGCTCAAAATGGAACATGACCGAATACGGTGAACTTGAAGAAGTATTTATTGCAGATAAAGAAAATTATCCTTTTGAACATCTTCCAGAAGAAAACATTTCTATTCCCGCTTGGTACGAATGGGAACGCCAGACTGTTGAAAAAGAAATTGATGAAAGAAAATATTATCTTGAAACAGAAGTTCACATTGAATCTCTGCCAAATGCAAAGAATTTCATCAACTGCGGAAACGGAAAACTGATACACAAAGAGGACGGTTTTTATCTTGCATTTACAGATTACGGCAATGCAAAGCCGTCAACACTTTTTGTTCCGTCAGAAACGCTTTTTTCAGTTCATACGGAATATGCATACAGAGATAAATACGGAATGTGCATAACGCTTTCAACACTGGACAACACATATTTTATTTTTCCAAAAGAAAGCGAACGGATTGCACGTGAACTTTCTGAGAAGACAAAAACTAAAAAGCAGACAAACTGCGGCACAAAGGAAAAGGCAGAAGAAAAAAGCAGTTTATTCCCGCCTGAAACTTCATTTTTTAACCCTACCCGCATTCAGTTTGCGACAGAATATTTTTATAAATTGAGGAGAAACTTAATTGAAAGAAAATAATTTTGAAATTCAACTCGAAGAAAAAATTGCAGAAATGGAAGACAACAATTATGAATTTCCAAAAAGATTTTCAAAAACAGACTATCTTTTTGCCATCGGCGCAGGACTTTTCTGTTTTGTTACAATCATCATAGGAGCATTTTTTTAATGGAAAATAATGTTAACCAAGAAATAGAAAAAGAAGCCGTTTTCGGTGTTCTTCCGATTACGACAAAACAGAAGCAGTATGGCTTCTGGGACGCACTGCTTGTTCTGGGCGGTTACTGCATTGCAACATGGAGCTATACACAGGGAAGCTATCTTGCAACTTTAGTCGGCTTTAAGCAGCTTTTAATCGGTGCATTTTTCGGTGCGCTTTTAATGCTCATCATCTATCAGCTGCCGGTCATTCTTTCGGTGCGTTACGGCATTGACATATGGATTTATCTTAAAGCCGTACTTGGGAAAAACGGCGTAAAAATAATGACTCTCATCATTATCGCAATAAACTTTCCATGGTACGCAGTCTGCTCAGAACTGTTTGCAGATTCAATGACTAACCTTTTTGGCATTGCGGGAATAAATCTTCCGTCTTTTACGCATAAATTTTTTGCAATTCTCTGCGTATTAATTGGAACAGTAATTGCTTTAAGGGGAATTACTGCAATTACATGGACGACAAGACTGCTTGTTCCGCTTCTTGTTTTAACAGGCGGCGTAGTAATGATTGTCGGATTTTCATCTGTGCCAAAAGATGTAATCTGGAATTACCGGACGGTTTCCAACGGTGAACATAACATCATTCCGTATATTCTTTCGCTTGAAGCAAATTTTGCCTTTGTAATTACACTCATCGGCGGCATGGCAGAAATTCCGCGTCTTACAAAAACAGAACGTTCAGGCTATTGGGCAGGTGTGCTCGGTCAGGGCGTATTCGGTTCTTTCTTTGTCGTAATCGGTGCCGTAATGGCAATTGCAATGCAGTACGTTACAGGCAAAATGATTGATGATCCGACGCTTATGCTTGCAACGCTTTCTGTTCCGCCGCTTGCATTCTGCTCGCTTTTGCTTGTCGGTTTTGCAAACATCGGCACACAAGCTGTCGGTTCGTACATTTACGGCGTCATGCTGAAATCTTCATTCAAAAAGGCAAATTACAAAACTCTTGTTATAATTCTTGCAATTTACGTTTCGCTTTTATGCATATGGGGCAAAATCATCGAATATTTTTCTGCATTTCTTACAATCGGTTCATGCATTTATGCACCGCTTGCAGCAGTCCTTTTTGCAGACTTTTTTATCGTACGAAAGCAGAAAATTGACTTAAGAAGTGCATTTGGCATGAAGGGACACACAAGATATGAATTTACAAAAGGATTTAATATAGTCGGTCTTGTTTCCATTGCCATAGGTTTTGCTTCTTCGCTTTTAATCTACAATCCGCTTTCCGGTAACATCCACTGCAAAGCCCTGTTTTATCTTACACCGACAGGCGCATCGTTTTTATCAACGCTAATCCTTTACGTTGCACTGTGTTACGTAAAAAGTTTCAGAAAATACATGCAGGTAGAATAAAAAAAAGCCTCTGAAACCGCAATATCACAAAGCATAAAAGATTATGTAAATGAAGTTCTAAAAGAATTTGAATAAAAGAAAACCTCTGAAATCTGCTGTTTCAGAGGTTTTTATGCACAGAATACTAAAAATGTAAATTACAGCCAGCTGAAGCTGAATACTGTTTTTGCATCAAATTCTTCGCCAGGATGCAGAATGCATGACGGGAAGTTTTCGTGATTTGGTGCATCAGGGAACTGCTGTGTTTCAAGACAGAAACCTTCATTTGGTGAATGAATCTGCCCATATTTTCCTGCACTGCCGCCAAGTGAACCGCCTGCATAAAACTGAACGCCAGGCTGATTTGTTGAAACAAGCATTGACCTTCCGCTTGTCGGTTCATAAACAGCAGCACATACAGTCAAAACATCATCAGCAATTCGGTTAATTACAAAATTGTGGTCATAGCCGCCTTTCACTTTGTCAAAATCTTTGCCGATTGTTTTTGCTTTTCTAAAGTCAAAAGCCTTGTCTTTGTCTACAGACACAAGCTCGCCTGTCGGAATCAAATCTGGCGAAACTGCAAGATATGAATCTGCATTAAGCATAAGTTCATGGTCAAAAACTTTATTGTGTGTATTGCCTGTAAGGTTGAAATATGTATGGTTTGTAAAGTTAACAGGTGTATCTCTGTCTGTCCAAGCTTTATATTCCATTGTAATTTCATTTTTCTTATTCAAGATATAAGTAACTTCAATCAGCAGATTTCCAGGGAACCCCTGTTCGCCGTTTCGGCTTGTACGTGTAAAACGAACACCGGCACCGTCTTCGGTTTTAATTTCTTCTGCATCAAAAAGCATTTTATCATAGCCCCTAAAGCCGCCATGAAGCATGTTTTTTCCGTCATTTGCATCAAGCGTGTACTTTTTATCGTTCAGTGTAAACGAGGCATTGCCTATTCTGTTTGCAAAACGCCCGATAAATGCACCAAAGAACGGACCGTTATGACTGTTGATATAGCCGGTCAAATCTGAATAGCCTAAAACGATGTCTTCTTTGACACCATTTTTAGACGGCACAACAATGCTTGTTATTGTGCAGCCAAAATCTGTAACAGAAAAAGACATGTCTGCATTTTTGATTGTATACAGATGTACTTTTTCTCCAGTTGAAAGAACACCGAATTTTGATCGTTTGATTTTCATTTTTCGCATTTCCTGCCGATAATTTAAAAGTGGGTGGACATGAGCTGTAAGCTCAAAGCAACAAAAGAAAGTATAGCGCAAGTTTCAATGCTTGCATAGGATTTTTATTAAAATGATTGGCTCAAGTTTCCGTTCAAGAACATCTGCTAATTCAAACACCCAAAGCAGATGTGCAGCAGTTCCACACGAATTATATAAAGATTTCAGACGGCTTGGTCTGGCTCCAGGAGCATCGCTTGCTGTCTGCAAAAGTGCCCAGAGAAATTTAATGAAACAGCACCACCCCGACCGGCATGCAGAAAACCGCTACAGCTTTTTTATGGCAACCCAGATTACATCAACAATAAATGAATCATTCCAGCGCATTCAATACTGGTACATAAACGGCGTTATCGACGAATAAAAAAGCAAATCCGGCATATTTTGCCGAATGCACACGCACTACTCTTTTTCGCGCAGCAAAAATTCAATCAACAACCTCGCCGCAAGCAGCGAGGTTGTTGTTCTTAATAAGTGGTTGCAGTCGGGTTTAATACCCTTCTTTACGACGCAAGCGCTAGGGCTTTGCCCACGTATTAAATCCTCCGCACGAATAAAAGCTTCAGTTTAAGCCGCAAAAATCATTCATTATCTGAATCATCAGAATCGGCTTCATCATCCTGCAATTTTCTGTGCAATGTTTTGCGTCCAATGCCAAGAACATCGGCAGTCTTCGACTTATTGCCGCGGTTTACGGCCAAAGTTTCCTGTATATACATTTTTTCTGCTGCATCAAGTGTAAGTCCTACAGGAATCTGCACAACATCCTGAGAATTATGCTGCGAAATTGTCGGCGGAAAATCATCAAGCGTCAATGTATCGCCGCCACACATAACGACAGCGCTTTCCATGCAGTTTCTCAACTGTCTTATGTTTCCAGGCCAGTCATATTTATAAAGTGCGGCTCTTGCATGAGAATCAATTGACGTTATGTTTTTGCCGTTTTCTTTTGCAAATTCTTTCAAAAAAGAGCTTACCATAAGAGGAATATCGTCTTTTCTGTCTCTTAACGGCGGCACATGAATATGCACAACATTCAGGCGGTAATACAAATCTTCCCTAAAACGGCCTTCTGCAATTTCTTTTTCGAGGTCGCGGTTTGTTGCAGCAATAACCCTTACATCTGTTTCAACAGTTTCTTCGCCGCCGACACGTTCAAATCTTTTATCCTGAAGAACGCGCAAAATTTTTATCTGAACATTCTGGTCAATTTCACCAATTTCATCAAGAAAAATGGAACCGCCGTGCGCAAGCTCAAAACGGCCGCGTTTTCTTGCAACGGCACCCGTAAAAGCGCCTTTTTCATGTCCAAACAATTCACTTTCAAGCAGGCTTTCTGAAAGTGCTGCACAATGCACCTTTATAAGCGGGTTGTCTTTGCGCGGCGAAAGATTATGCACCGCATTTGCAATCAATTCTTTGCCTACACCACTTTCGCCTGTAATAAGCACAGAAGCTTTAGACGATGCAACACGGCGCACCATTTCAAAGATTTTCTGCATTTCTGCACTTTTGCCGATTATTGATTCAAAAGTTTTATTTGTATCAAGTTCTTCTTTCAGCTGGCGGTGCTGCAGCGCAAGCTCTCTGTTTTGAAGCGCACGTTTGACAATCAAAGAAAGACGGTCAAGATTAAGAGGCTTTGTCAAAAAATCATATGCACCGGCGCGCATGGCATCAACAGCACTGTCAATCGTTCCGTGTCCAGTCAGAACAATTACAGGCAGCCCCGGACTTTCTGAAGTTACTTTTGCAAGCACTTCTTCTCCAGAAATTCCAGGCATACGCAGATCTGTAATAACAAGGTCAATGTCGCCGCGACCAACAAGCCCAAGACCTTCCTGCCCGTCTTTTGCAAGCACAACATTGTAGCCGTCCATTTCCAAAGCAGCAGCGAGCCCTTCGCGGATATTTTTTTCATCATCAATAATCAAAATATTAAATTTCATGACTGTACTTCTCCACCAAATTCAAGTGAATGGCGCTCCTTTTGAGGAATTGGAAGCGAAATCGTAAAAATTGTACCTTCGCCCGGAAAAGAGCGGACTTCAATTTCTCCGGCAGATTCTTTTATGATTTTATAAACCATTGTCAGTCCAAGACCTGTACCATTGGCCTTCGTTGTAAAATAAGGTTCAAAAACACGGCTGCATGTCTGTTCATCCATGCCTTCGCCTGTATCTGCAACAGAAATAATGAACTGTTCGTTTTTTATCTGAGTATAAATGCCCAAAATACCGCCGTCTTTCATTGCTGCAACAGCATTTTGTGCAAGATTAATAATAACCTGCTTGAAAAGTGCAACATCAAGCATAAGGTTAGGCGGTTTATCAAGCATTTCAAGTTTCAGTTCAACAGAAGCTTTTTCAAACTCAGGCTTCATAAAATCCATAAGTGATTTTATGATTTCATTCGGGTTTACAGGCTCAAGCTGTGCCTTAATCGGACGCACGGCAAAAAGAAAATCTACAATAATTTTATTAAGCCTGTCTATTTCTTCGTTTACAACATCAAGATAATTTTCAACAAATTTCGGTTCAGGCAGCATGCCGTCGCCATTGCGCGCCTTTTTCAAAGCTTTTTGAATAAGCTGAATATGAATGCTTATTGCACCAAGCGGATTTTTTATTTCGTGCGCAACACTTGCAGCAAGGTTTGTTAAACTTGCAAGACTTTCCATGCGCCTCAAAAGTGTCTGCTGGTTTCTTGCATCCGTTACATCTTCAATCTGAATAAGAGTGCCTGTTATGCGCTTTTTCTGCACAAGAGGCAATGCCGTAACAACAATAATTCTTACACTTCCTCCAGGCGTATCAAGCGTAAATTCTTCACTTGTGTGGTTTCTTGGCTTTTCATAAACTGAATGAAGGAATGCACTTATGTCTGCATCTGCAATAATGTTCCACACAGGCGTTGCCTGTGCACGCTGTTCTGCAATGCTTACACGTGTTGCATTAAAAGGCAGCAGACGTTCTGCTGTTTTATTTGTCAGCAGCAGATTTCCATTTTTATCGCAGATTAAAAGACCTGTGTTCAAAGATTCCATAACCGCATCAAGGGTTTCGTTTTCTTCAAGCACCAGATCTAAAAGAGATTCTACCTGTTCTTTTGAAAGTTTGGCAACTTTCTGCACCAAACGTTTTACATAACGCCGCATTTCGTTCTCTTTTAAGAACTGGCTTTTGCAAGCTCAGCAGCAAGGCTTTCCAATGCACTTGCAGTACTTTGATTATACATCGAAACATTTTCACTTGTAGAACGTACAACGCTAATCCATGCAAAAGCCGATTTCTGCTCCTGCGATGAAATGCCTTTTTCAAGAATTGCAATGCGGAGAATATCAAGTATTTCTTTTAAGAAAAGATTGAACAAAATGCGCGGCTCAAAATTATGAGCTTCGTTGATAATCATTTCAACAGGAATCTGGTCTTTAGGGTTAAATCGCTGCATGATAATGCGGCGAACCAGTGGCGGCAGATTCTGCACTGTCAAAAGGAACGAACATGCAAGCATTGAAAGTTTTTCACGGTTGACAGGCAGAAAAGATTCAAGATATGCAGAAACTGAATCATAAGTGGTTTCTTCATGAAAAACACGGGAAATTACTTCGCGCTGCTGTTCTGGTGTTCGGTCAACAAATGCATAAGTTCTTACACGAGAAAGAATTGTCGGCATTACAGCAGCCCTTCTGCTTGTTGTCAGAATGAATATTACATTCTGCGGCGGTTCTTCAAGAATCTTTAAAAGTGCATTGCGCACAGAATCCTGCATTCGGTCGGCATTTTCAATAATCAGCACTTTTTTGCTGTCATCAGATGTTGTAAGGTGTGTCCAGGCTGCTGCACGCCGAATCTGATTTACTGGAATTGAATCGTACAAAAACAGATTTTCAAGCTTCTGGCATGCTGAAACAATGCAGTCTACAATTTTCTGAACTTCTTCAAATGGCGGAAGCGTCCGCAAAGGATCAATCTCTTCAAGCAGTTCATCAATATTCTGAACAATCGGTGCCATTTTTGAAAGCTTTTCGTCACCTTCCCACAAAATCGGGTTAAAACGCAACGTAAGCTTGCGCACGGCACGAACAAAAAGATAGCGTGCAGCCTGAATATATGGAGAAGCAGCCTGAACGGCATGAATAAATGTTCTTTGTGCAGCAGCAATTTCAAGCGTACATTCACGAGAACCTACAATCATCAAACTTGAATGATTTAGTGCTTTATGTTTTAAACACGAAATGCATCCACATGTCCAGCCGCCTTTTACACCAAGCCCATTGCCGGAACAAGAAATTACACGGGCAAGTTCAATTGCGCATGTAAGTTTTCCAGAACCAGCCGGACCTGAAAAAAGCAAAGCCTGCGGCAATGCATCTTTCTGGATTTCGTCAATAAGAAGATTCGTTACATTCTGGTTTAAAACATTATCAAACATTAAGCTCTTCCTTGAATCTGAAAATTATCAGGTATAGTCATAAAAAGCGGCGAAATCAGCTTGTCAAAAAAACTGTCTGAAAGAACCGGCTGAATTTCAAAGAATCTCTGTGAATGCAGAAGAAACAGAATAAGACCGACAACAAGGAAACCTTCACCAATTCCAAGAAAAAAGCCGAGAGATTTATCAAGTCCTTTCATTATATCGCCTTGAAATGCAATTCCAACTATTTTCTGCACAAGCCTTATTGCAATGTAAACAACAATAAAGAGAATTAAAAATGCAAGAATTCTTGTAAGAAAAATCAGATTGCCAAGTTTTGGCAGATAAGGCACAAGAAATTTATTGAACACAAGACCAATAAAGATTCCTGCAATTATGGCAATTTTTGAGAAAAACTCATCCAAAAAGCCCCTAAAAGCACCATGAATTGATAAAATCAAAATGATAATCCAGAAAATTATGTCTATTACAGCCATATTCATGCATTACCCCAGTTTTCAGATGATAAAAGCCCTGCGATGGTTGCTGCAGTGCGTTCTTTTGGCAAAAGTGCAGCAACATTTGCACTAAGATTTTCTCTAAAAGATTTATCTTCGAAAGGCAGAATTGATTTTTTCAATGCTTCTGCTGCATCAACACCTTTTAACACAAGACGACATGCTGCATTCTGCTTTACAAAATAATCTGCATTCTCAACCTGGTCACCGCGTGTTCCAGCACCTTCAAGAGGCAAAAGCAGCAGCGGTTTTTTGAGCACTGCAGCTTCCCATAAAGTGTTTGCCCCGGAACGCGAAAAAACAAAATCGGCAAAAGCAAGCACATGAGGCATTTCCTGATAAATAAACTGAAACGGCAGATAAAGTTTTCTGTCAATCAAAGACTGAACTTCCTGCGAAAAAGCTTCTGTCTTTTGAGATGCACCAATCTGATGAACCACAACAAAATGTTCACACAAAAAAGAAATATTCTGCCAGACAAGTTCATTTATCTGTTTTGCACCGCCTGAACCGCCAAGAACCAGAAGCACCGGCTTTTGTGGCTTTTCAGTTTCAAAACCTAAGAACTTTGCACCGGCAGAAGCATCTGCTTCATAAAAAACAGGACGCACAGGGTTGCCTGTTACAGTAATTGCAGCCTGCTTTGATTTTGGAAAAAAGTTTATTGTATCTGCATAAGAAACAAAAATGCGGCGTGCACATTTTGTGTTCAGTCTTGTAGCAAGTCCAGGAGAAAAATCGCATTCATGTGTATAAACAGGAATGTGCAGAAGTTTTGCAGCAAAACAAGGCGGCACACTGACAAACCCGCCTTTTGAAAACACAAAATCTGGCTTTATTTTTAAAAGCACAAAAAAAGCTTTTATGCATCCGGCAATAATGCGGAAAATATCAGTAACAGTGCGAAGCGAAAAATAACGCCGCAGTTTTCCAGAAGGAATGCCAATAAATTTGTCACACGAACCGCTTTTTTCAACAAGTGCCTTGTCCATGCCTCTTGAAGAACCAAGCCAATAAACAGTGCAGTCTTTTTTTGCTTTCAGTTCATCAACAACTGCAAGCCCCGGATATATATGTCCGCCAGTGCCGCCTCCGGTAAAAACAGCACAGCATTTTTTCTCAGTTTGCTTTTTCATATTTTTCCAGAATTTCTTGAATTGCAGTTTTCTTAAAGAGTTTTGCATAACCATATGCAGTCATGTTCATATGGTCTTTTATTTTTCCATCAGCATCATGCTGTGCCAGCAGTTCACATAACCTGACATTACCGTTGCCGACAGCCAGAATCAATGGAGTTTGACCATCATTGCTTATTAAATTAAGGTTTGCACCATTTTTTATGAACAGATCTGCAAGTTCCACATTTTCACGCCAGATTGCGTCCATTAAAGGAGAATATCCACGGTCTTTTGAAATTATGTTTACATCAGCACCTTTGTCCAAAAGCAGCTGTACAATTTCTTTCTGGTCTGCCCTTACTGCATTGCACAGCATAGGTGTTCCAGCAGAATCAACATCATTTACATCCATTCCAGCCTGCAGAAACAGGTTGCAGGCATCTTTATCGCCTTTTGCAATCTGAAAAGAAAAACAGTCAGGTGTATATGGCAGCCCTCTTTCGTAAAGGTCTTTTCTTGCATTTGATTTTGTTTCTTCTTCAAGATATACAATAAAACATTCTGCAAGTTTTTTAAGCAGTTCTTTTTCTGTAGCAAAAGTCTTGAACCCAGAAAATAATGCAGGCACATTCTTTGAACTTGAATAACCGGTTACAAAAACAGGAATATTGCGACCGGCAAGAAAAGCACACAGATACTGCACGGAAGCATTCGAAGCATATTTCTGCGCATCCAGAAATATGCAGTGAGTAGCTTCTAAAAAACTTTTCTTTATTTTTTTAAATTTTGCGTCAGACTTAGCAAGAAGATTAATATCCAGCTTCTGTTCATTAACAGCAAAAATAGCAGCTTTCAGCATATTTTCACACAAAAAGCATTGAACTGCATCAATTGCAGCACTTTCTGCTTCCGGAGCAATAACCAACCATTTCATGCATTTAAGTATAAACTATCTCGCCTAACTCAACAAGTAAAAGCGCAAGAATTAACACAAAAAAAACACACAATATTCTTAAAGCCTGTATTCAGCTGACACAAAACACTCTTGTTTTTTTTCGTTTTTATAGGGAAATTTAACGATTGTATTATTACAACTTTATGATAGTTTGAATGTTAAAGCATTTCTTCCATAAAAGCAAACCCAAAAGAAGAAATGACTTGTAAAAATACAGTCTCTGTTTTCAGGTGGCATCATATGTTCAAATGGATATGGTCTTACGTACGTCGTTACCGATACTGGATGGCTCTTGGTGTTGTGCTTACAGTTACAGTTTCAGCACTGAACATGGTAAACCCCTCTATAAGCGGCAGAATCGTAGATCGTGTTATTACAGGAGGAGAACACAATCTCCTTTTTAGATTTGTGCTTATCATGGTTAGCTGCACATTTGTCAAATCCGTGCTCCGTTATTTATATCAATTGATTTTTGAACATTGTTCACAGAATGTAATGCGTTCAATGAGACAAGATCTTTATGCACACATTCAAACGCTCGATTTTTTATGGTTTGACAAATCTCCGACCGGAAACGTAATGACACTTCTGACAAGCGACCTTGATATGGTACGTCACTTTGTTGCATGGTCATTCTATCAGCTTATTGAAAACAGCCTTATTTACATTTTTTCAATTGCAGTTTCAATGCAGATAAACGTAAAACTTACGCTTGCTTTTATGATTATTGCACCTTTTGTATGTTTTCTCATCTGGAAGTTTAAAACACAAATCAGACCATCACACCTGCGCGTGCGAGACCAGTTTGCAGTTTTAAACACAAGAGCAGGAGAAAATATTGCAGGTAACCGCGTTGTAAAAGCTTTTGTCCGCGAAGAATACGAAAAAGACAAGTTTAATGCAGAAAATACGGCATATAAAGACAGAAACATCGAAAATGCAGATATCCGCATTAAATATACACCAGCAATAGAAGCCATCTGTGGTGTTCTTCCTGTTATTCTCATTCTGTTCGGCGGCTATCTTGTAATGAACGGAGAAATGACGCTGGGACAGATTGTAACATTCAACGGCTTAATGTGGGCATTTACACAACCAATCAATATGTTTGGAATTCTTGTTGATAACATTCAGCGTTTTTCTGCATGTGCACAGCGCCTTTATGAACTGCATTGTACAGAACCAAAGATTGTAAATACACAGAATCCAATAACAGAAAAACCTGTTGACGGAAGTTCTGAACCGAGAGCATTTTTTGGCCGTATTGAATTTAAAAACGTAAGTTTTGCATACAACAACACAAACGTCTTGAAAAATATTTCTTTCTGCATAGAACCAGGACAAACTGTTGGAATTTTAGGACCAACAGGCAGCGGCAAATCTACAATAGCAAAGCTTTTATGCCGCTATTACGACGTAACAGAAGGAGAAATTCTTGTAGACGGAATGAATGTAAAAGACTATGACATGCAGTATCTACGCAAAAACATAGGAATTACAATGCAGGATGTTTTCCTGTTTTCAGACTCTGTTGTTGAAAACATACGTTTTGCAAACCCAGAAGCAAGTTTTGAAGCTGTAGAAAATGCAGCACGTCTTGCCCGCGTAAAAGACTTTATTGCAGATTTAACAGACGGTTACGATACTGTTGTCGGAGAACGTGGCGTAGGTCTTTCTGGCGGACAAAAACAGCGCATTGCTCTGGCACGACTATTTCTTGCAAATCCCAAAATAATGATTCTTGACGATACAACATCTGCTGTTGATACAGAAACAGAAGAAAGAATCAGGCTTTCAATCAAGGAACAGTCAAGCGGACATACAAGCTTTATCATAAGCCACCGCATTTCGTCATTTGAAAATGCAGACATTATTCTTGTTGTTGAAAATGGTGAAATTACACAGAGAGGCTCGCACGAAGAGCTTATGGCACAAGACGGCTATTACAGACAAGTCTATCAGAATCAGAATGGACTTTAACAGCAAGTGCATAAAACTGAAAGGAAAAGATTATGGCAAGAAATAGATTTGATGAAGATGAACTTGAAGACCGCAAATTAAACGTTCATGTAGTTGCGCGGCTTTTTCACTGGATAAAACCATATAAAAAACAAATGATTCTTTCGTGTCTTGCAATGCTTGCAGCTTCTGCAATATCGCTTACAAGCCCGCTTTTGATAAAACTGGCAATAGACAAAGCAATTCCGCAAAAGAATATGCATACGCTTTTTCTGCTGGCTCTGCTTCTTTTATGCGGTTCACTTGTCGTATGGCGGCTTCTGGTAATAAAGCTAAAGCTGATGACTCGTGTTGCACAGCAGATAATTGTTGAAATACGCCGTGATGTTTTTGCAAAACTGCAGGCACTTCCATTTACATATTTCGATTCGCGCCCGCACGGGAAAATTCAGATTCGTGTCGTAAACTACGTAAATTCACTTTCAGATTTGCTTTCAAACGGAATCATTCAGCTTATAAGTGATCTTTTTAACATAATTGTCATTCTGTGTTTTATGTTTGCAATCGATACAAGGCTTACATTTATCTGCATGGCAGCATTGCCTGTACTTATAATTACCCTTCTTTCGCTCAAAAAAGTTCAGCACAGGGCATGGCAGCAGGTAAGTTACAAACAGTCTAATTTGAACGCATATTTAAGCGAAAGTTTGAACGGCATGAAAGTAACCCAGAGTTTTGCACGCGAAAACATAAACATGAATATTTTTAAAGGTCTTTGCAACGCATGGAAAAAAACATGGATGAAAGCCGTAAACATAAACAACATAATCTGGCCCGTTATTGATAATCTTTCAACAATAGGAGTTACGCTTGTTTATATGGCCGGCATCAGCTGGCTTGGCACAACAGTTTCAATCGGAACGCTTGTCGCATTTTCAGGCTATATATGGCGCTTCTGGAACCCAATTCAGAATCTTGGAAACTTCTATAACTCGATGATTACAACAGGCGCATACATGGAACGAATATTTGAGCTGCTTGATGAAAACGAAGACATTACAGACAAACCAGACGCCAGAGAACTGCCACCAATACGAGGTCATGTATCTTTTAGAAAAGTAAACTTTTCTTACGAAAAAGGAAACCCGATTCTAAAAAACATAAATTTTGAAATAGAACCGGGCACACAAGTTGCAATAGTTGGTCCTACAGGTGCAGGAAAAACAACAATAGTAAATCTTCTTTCGCGCTTTTATAACCCGGACAATGGTTTAATTCTTATAGATGGAATTGATACACAGGAACTCAAGATAAAATCAATACGCAAGCAGGTCGGTGTAATGCTTCAGGACAGTTTCCTTTTTTCCGGCACAATAATGGAAAATATCCGCTACGGCAGGCTTGATGCTACAGACGAAGAAGTCATCAATGCTGCAAAAACCGTACAGGCACACGATTTTATCATGGCATTCAAAGACGGCTATAATACAGAACTGCACGAAAACGGCGGCGGTCTTTCTACAGGACAGAAACAGCTTATAAGTTTTGCACGAGTTCTTTTGTCTGATCCGCGTATTTTGATTCTTGACGAAGCGACTTCTTCGGTTGACTCAGAAACAGAACGAGCTTTACAGAAAGGCTTAACGGAGCTTTTAAAACACAGAACCTCATTTATAATTGCCCACCGCCTCTCGACAATTCGAGAAAGCGACATAATCTTTTATGTAAACGACGGTGAAATAAAAGAACGCGGCAATCATGCAGAATTAATGGCAATGAAAGGTGAATATTACAAGCTTGCAACAACATAATGCTGCACCGCCCCTTGACACAAGTAATTTTTTATTATATTGTATTTCCATTGCTAAAAGCATGGTGCCTGTAGTTCAGGGGTAGAGC
>JAZQNK010000118.1:0-7643 GCA_045627325.1 Treponemataceae bacterium
CAGAAAGCGAAATTGCTTCTTCCCTGTATTCTTTGTTGTACCTTTGCATTCGAAATACCTCTCTTTATTTTCCTATATTTTTAGGTATTTTTCGACTGCACTTTTATTGTATCCTTTCACAACGACTGATATGTATTTGCTAGTTTTTTCAACAGATAATCTAGCACTTAAGTTTTCAGATTGTATATTGTTTTCGCAGGAATATTATTCTAAAGATATTGACGATATAGCGTATGAAAAAGATTTTATTTTTAATAAAGATAAAATAGAAATAACAGGAAAAGAATTTGATTTTAAAAAAAATAAATATATAGATTATTATAAAGTTTATAATTTATTTTAGGAGAACAAAAAAGCATAACAAAGCTTCAAAGCCGACAAACCGGTCAAGCCGGTTTGCGGTTTAAGCAGTTGTTAGGCGGACGCCCGCACTGGGGCGCTGGAGTAAGAATGAAAAAAAAGTTACTATCACTATTTCTATTTTTATTCGTTTTTCAATTATATTCAGAAGAGTCATTAAAAAATATTATAGATAATAATACATTCCACATAACATTATTAAATGAAACGAATAAGTATGCTGGAGAGTTTTATTTTGAGAATGGTCAGATTTCAGCTAATTATGGAAGATCTTATATTGTATTTGAATATTGTAAACATGAGATTATAAATAATGATTTGTATATTACATATAAAACTGCTCGCTTTAGTTTAAAAGGTACTCCCCCATTTCGAGATTATACTTTCCCGGAATTCTTCCAAATAAAAATTACATATAATCAGATAAAGAATGCAATTGAAAATAAAGGAAATGGAGAAATCAAGGATGTCTCTAAGAAAATAAATAATCCTTCGATTGACGGGATAGTCATTTGTGACAATCTTCGAATTCGAGAAAAACCTGATACAAAAAATTCAACAAAAGTGATTGGAAAATTAAAAAAATGGGATAAAATTACTATAATTGATTGTACTACAACAAAAACAACAATCGCTAATTTAGAGTATCCATGGTATAAAATAAAACTTAAAGATGGAACTGAAGGATGGATTTTTGGAGGTTTTGCAAAGATATATTTTTGGACAGAAGACTTAGATTTGCTTTATAAAACCTTTGAAAAGGAAAATAGTGAATATTCTAATCAGTTTATTACTCCAAATGTAGAGGAATAAATGAATAGGATTATAATCGTATAACAAAGGTTCGTAGCCGACAGCGGGTCAGTCCCGCTGCGGTACAACCTATTGTTAGGTGTACGCTTAAATTTAAGCGCAGCAAAAAGGAAAAAAAATGTTTACAGATGTAATTGCATTATGTCTTTATGGAAAAGAATATATAACAAATAATTTAGATATAGATTCACTTTTTACTCAAAATACCAGTTTTTCATTCGTTAATAAAATTGTGTTTTTTCATGAAATAATAAATAGTTTTGGAAATAAAGAAGAAGTAGTTGATTTTAGTAATATAAAAAGTTTTCTTTCAGATGTAAAAAAAAGAAATGGAAACATAGTATTAAATTTTGGAAAAAATATAGGATTTATTATTACTTGTAAATTCAATAACTCAGAGGAAAATTGGAGCTATAGAATTGAACACAATAGTTTTTTTATTGATAAACCTTTTGATATTTTCTATAAAAAAATCGAAAATGTGGAATATGAAAAAATAGATTATTCTATTTGTGAAAAAAAATATGAAAATGTTTTAGTAAAAGTATATAAATTCCTAAAGAAAAATGGATTTAAAGAACAAGCAAAAAAAATAAAAGAAAAATCAATAGATATTCTAAAACATAATACAGAAATTACATATTATTATCCTGACATTATTCCAAATAACAAAAATATAAAATTTAAGAAATTATTACAATCATGTTTTGAAGCAGAATTATTTTTAGGTTTTAATGCACATTGCGATGATTTATATTACAAAAATTTAAGCGAGGAAAGTAATTCTTTAGCCACAGAACTTTCGGATATAATCATTGAAAATATTTTATATTGTGTAAATAATATCACCTAACACCGTTTTTCAAAGCCGACAGCGGGTCGAGCCCACTGCGTGCAGCTTAATACAGCATTATGTAAATGCCCGCATAGGAACGCCAGTTATTTAGAAAGTAGAATGAAAAAAAATTTTAATATTTTGATTGAAAAACAATTATCAGATGTTCAAAAACAAAGTCTAAAAAAGGGATTAAAGTGTAAACTTAAATTCCTTCATGACTTAATCTTAATTGAAAATGCAAGTTACGAAGAAGAAACAATACTGAAATCCAGATTAGAAGAAATCTGTAAATATAAGATTGATCAGGTTTATGATGTTTTTGAACTTGAGGATTTAGATAAATATGATTTTTTTTACTGCTCAGGACAGTGTAAGGGTTCTCCTGATACATCTATACAAAATTGTGTGTGGCCGCTTGAATTAAATGCAAATTCATCATTCAATTATTCGGATTATTGCCCTATTTGTAAAAATGGACTTGTTCAAACAGCGCCCTTGAAAATAAAAGGATTAACTACAAAACATTTTAATAAAAAACTTGTCACTCCATTTTGGACATATTGGATTATTAATAATGAATTTAAGGAAATTTTAGCCGAGGCGAATCTTTCAGGTTTAGATTTTCTTCCATTGTATAATTATAAAAACGAAGAAATTACGACTAATATCCAGCTAAAACCGACAAAAATCTTAAAGGGAACTGTTATTTCTGAAGCATTCAATATTACTCATGATGATAAATGTAATTGCAAAAATTTTCATTACGGAATAAAGAATGGAATTGTAAAACTGAAACTTAGCGTAAAAGAATCTTTACTAGATTTCAATGAACTGGAGGAGCATTGTTTATCTCGGCTAAATGGAATGTATATCATCAGCAAGAAGATGATGCATATCATGGTAAATAATGGATTTCATCCTAATATTGATATTGAGTTTATTCCTGTAGAATTTATATAATAATCACATAACACATTTTAACGATTCGCGGTCGTGTTCTGTAAGAAAAAGCATTTACATATGTGCTTGCGCGCACGACAAAGCAAACCCGACACGCAAACGAGCTGCTGCCGGGCAAGCAGTTGGGCAACGAAGAGAAATATTAGAACGCACGGTCAAACTGTGCGTTTTTTAATAATCCTTTGAAAATGTTGACATATTCAAAATAAATAGTATATTTTAAATATGAAATTCAAAGTAGAAAAACTTTCTGCAGTTGAATCAGAAATATCAGCTTTAAATGAATCACAGAAAAATCTGCTAAAAAGTGAATATAAAAAGATTGAACAGCAAGGAATTGAATTTGTAAAAGTAAAGCCTTTACAAAAGAAAATTTATGAAATTAAATCGAATGAATTAAGATCTTTATTTAAATATAAAGAAGACAGAATTATTATAGTTGGAGTCGTATTTGTAAAGAAAACACAAAAAACTCCAAAAGAAATAATAAAACTTGCAGAAAAGCGTTTGAAGGGGGTTTGATTATGGAATATGTATATGTAAAAGATTCGGAAGGTTATGTTTTTAAGAAATTAAAATCAGAACTTTCTCCTGATGAAAAGATTATTTCTGAAAAAGAATACTTAAAAAAATCTGGACTTGCCAACTATGAAAAAAAATTTGGACATGGCGGAGCAAGAGAGAATGCTGGAAGAAAACAAAAATTTGGTTCTCCATTGAAGTTTCAGATTCGTGTTTCCCAAGAGGAAAAAGATTTTATAAAATATGCGCGAGAAAATCATTTGAATTATTCAGCGTTGATGAAATAATTCGCGGTCGTGTTCTGCAAGAAAAAGCATTTACATATGTGCTTGCGCGCACGACGAAGCAAACCCGACACGCAAACGAGCTGCTGCCGGGCAAGCAGTTTATTTTTTAAATTAGCAAAAAACCCTGCTGCACATTCACTTCCGGTCATTTTTATGCTGCAGACAGCTTTTAGTTTTTAAGGCGCTATTCTTTGAGCGTTACATATGTTTTGCCGGCGCCGCCGTCTTCGGCTGGAGCAAAACAGAAACTTTCAACAACAGGGCTTGATTTTAAATAATTCTGCACGCCTTGCTGAAGGATGCCGTGTCCTTTGCCATGAACGACAGAAAAAGTTTTGAGATGTTGCAGAACAGCAAGATCAATCTGCTTTTCTAGTGCTTTTAATGCTTCTTCATATCTCATGCCTAAAAGCCGAAGCTCAAAAACGGCGGTCGGCTGCGAAACACCAAAAGAAGCACCTTTTATTCCACCGTCGTCAACGACCTGAGGTGCAAGTTCAAGCGAAACACTTGCTGTTTTTCTGCTTACCGGTGCAAGTTCAAGTTCTTTCTGCTTCAATGTCATTTTCAGCATACCAAAAGCAACAACCCACATGCCTTTTTTTTGTTCATGCACCAGCGTGCCGCGTTTGTTTTTATAAAAAACGTCAAGACCTTCTGCAAATTCTTCAGGAATTTCCTGTTCATCATGAACAGAAGTAAAATCAGCAAGTCTTTTCTGCATAGATTCAGATTTTGAAGCAGTTTTTTCAGTCTTCTTTTCTGCATCAAATTCTTCCATTAATTTGCGGCCTTGTATTTCTGCCTGAATCAATGCTTCTTTTTCAATTTCAATGTTTTTCTTTTCTTCGTTTATTGAATCTGCAAGTTTTGCAATATATTCTTTTACGGCACGCGTTTTATCTTTCGTAATTTCGCCTTCACGCAGAGTACGTACAAGATTTTCAAGCTGTTTTCGGCTGTCATCTGCAAAAGACACAAGCCTGCGATATCCCTGCTCGCGAAGTTCAAGCTCTTTCTGGCGCAGCTTAAGTTCCTGCAAATCAACGTTCCGTCTTTTTTCTTTCAGTGCATGTTCTTCGTCACGGCGGGCTTTTTCAAGCAAAGCAAGTTCTTCGTATTTCTGGGTCAAACCTTTTATCAAAACTGAAATATCCGCCTGCGCACCGTTCATATATTTTTCTGCGTTTGCGGCTATTTCTTCTGCAAGTCCGTTTCGTCTTGCAATTTCAAGTGCATGGCTTTCGCCCGGCACACCCATAATAATACGGTAAGCCGGCGCCAGTGTGGTTTCATCAAATTCGACAGATGCATTTGAACACTGCGGTCTTGTATAACCGTAGTTTTTTAAGCTTCCATGGTGCGTTGTTACCAGAACCCACGCTTTTTTTTCTATAAGAAAATCGAGCACTGCCATGGCGATTGCACCGCCTTCTTCGGGGTCTGTTCCACCGCCAAGTTCATCAAGAAGCACAAGTGTTTTATCCGTTGCTTCAACTGTCATTTTGGCAATATTTTTCATATGACCGCTGAATGTAGAAAGCGACTGGTCCATAGACTGTTCATCGCCGATGTCTGCATAAATGTTATCAAACAGCGGCAGCACAGAACCTTCTGCACATGGCAGCGGAAAACCGCTTTGGTTTAGAGCCGCAAAAAGCGCAACAGTCTTTAGAGAAACAGTTTTTCCGCCTGTGTTCGGTCCTGTAATAATAAGGACACGGCGGTTCGGAAGAAATGAAAGGCTTATCGGAACAGCTTTTGCTCCAAGCAGCGGGTGCCGTGCTTCAACCAGAGACAGCGACTGTTCAAAATCTGGTTCTTTTGCAAATGAACATTTCTGTGCGACGCCCCATCTTGCAGCAGCATACGCTGCATCAAGTTTTATCATGACAGCATGCGCATTTACAAAATTTTCATAATATTCAAAAAGAGATGCTGTAAGTTCTTTTAAGATTCTTCTTATTTCAAGCGAGAGCCTGTGTTCTTCCTGAACGAGCACGTTATTTTTTTGAACGATATCATCCGGTTCAATGTAAACTGTCTGCCCTGTCTGCGAAAACTCGTGTACAATGCCTTTTATGCGGCCTTTAAAATTTGCTTTTACGGCAAGCACCTGCCGGTCAGAACGCAAAACGGGCATGTCAGACTGAAGGGCATCTTTTAAAGTCTGGTCTGTCGTGTAATGTTTAAAAAGTGCTGAAATTTCACGTTTTGTCTGGCCTATTGTTTTCCTAATTTCGCGCAGCTCGGGCAGATCACGCAGAACACCAGAATCATCTATTATTCTTGAAATCTTAGCCATTGGTGCTGAAAGCTCTGGAATCAATGCAGCTTTTTCAGCAAGAAAAGGAAGCTGAGCTGTAACAGTTTCTGATTCAAACTGAGCTTTAAACTGCATTGCACTTTTGCAGAAACCGCCTAATGAGCCGATGTGTTCAAGTTCAAGAATCGAGCCTTCAACCTGCAGAATCTGAAAAACAGGCAGACATTCATTAAATCCATTTAATTTTACTGGTGCAGAAGAAACAAGTGTTTTCATCCAGTCGGCTGCAAGTGCTTTTTCTGCATCAATTTCGTTTTTTTCTACAGAAGGTTCTTTTGATTCAACAAACGCTTTTCCTTCGGCACTTGCAGCAAAACCTGCAATAACATCCCTAATCCGAAAATATTCAAGGATTTCTAATGTCTGGCTGTCCATTAATCTTCCCAACTTCCAGTTAAAATTTCGTCTTTTATGCGTTCATAGCTTTCAAAACGCTCTTCCGAAATTACACCGGAATACACTGCTTCAAGAACACGGCAGCCGGCTTCGTGTGTATGTGTACAGGACATTCCAAATGTACATGTACCGACAATCGGTGCAATTTCCCTGAAGTATAAAATCAAATCTTTTGCATCAATTCCGTCTAAAACAAACCGGCGTACACCGGGTGTATCAATTATATCTGCTGTCGCACCAAAACGACCGTCCATTAAAGATTCGTTTAACCTAAGATGATAAAGCATTCCGCGCGTTGTTGTATGAGTGCCTCTGCCATATTTTTCTGAAAGGCTGCCTGTTTTTAAAACAACAGATGAGTCTAAAACATTTACAATGCTTGATTTGCCTACACCAGACTGTCCGGAAAAAACACAGCGTTTTCCTTCAAGCATGTGGGCAAGCTGGCTCATTCCTTCGCCGGTTCTAGCAGAAATACGCAGAACTGTGTATCCAATCCGCTCCCATTCTGCAAGCCGGGCTTCCATATCAATATCAATCGGCAAATCACATTTATTGCACAAAATTACCGGTTCAATTTCCGCTGCCTCTGCCTGAACAAGCATGCGGTCAACAAACCGCGGCCGGAACGGCGGTTCATCTGGCGTTGTAACACAGAAAATTCTGTCAACATTTGCTGCAAGAAGCTGTGGTGCACGGCCTTTTACATTCCAGCGAACAAACGCATTTTTTCTGGGTTCAAGAGAAATAATCTGACCGGCTTCTTCGTTTTTTTCATCTGGTTCAACATTAACATAATCACCAGGCGCAAGCGGATTATAAAAACGTTCTGCTGATTTTAATTTTTTGCCTTTTATTGTGCATTGTCTTGTAATTTTGTCCTGGCACTCAACTGAAAAAATATTGTTTGAGCCGCCGATAACGGTTCCCTGCATGTCCTTCAGTGTATATTAAAAAAAGAATATTTGCAAAGTGTTTTATCTGTCAGATTGCACAGCAAAAATGAAGCTCCCCGACGCAGAGCGTCGGGGTATCAAGAAAGCTTCCTATTACAAGCAAAAATCTAGCTCTGGTTGGCTTTCATAAATCTTTTTATATTCCGACTTGTCTTTTCCCTGTTTCTGTATATATCTCGTTATCG
>JAZQNK010000119.1:0-8342 GCA_045627325.1 Treponemataceae bacterium
GTTCATTGGCGGCGAACCGATGAATCCAGCAACAAATTTGTTGATTGGGTGGTTGTACAAATAGAGTGGTGAACCAATCTGCTGTACTTTACCATCTTTCATAACAACAATCTTGTCACCCATGGTCATAGCTTCAACCTGGTCATGTGTAACATAAATCATTGTTGCGTTCAAGCGGTGGTGCAAGTCAGAAATTTCTGCACGCATCTGAACACGAAGTTTAGCATCAAGGTTTGATAATGGTTCGTCGAAAAGGAATACTTTTGGATTACGAACGATTGCACGACCTACAGCAACACGCTGGCGCTGACCACCAGAAAGTGCCTTTGGTTTTCTATCAAGAAGCTTTTCAATATCGAGAATACGTGCAGCTTCGCGTACACGTCTTTCGATTTCAGCTTTGTCCGTTTTGCGGATTTTAAGACCGAATGCCATGTTATCGTAAACGGTCATGTGTGGATACAATGCATAGTTCTGGAAAACCATTGCAATGTTACGATCTTTTGGTGGAACATCGTTCATCAATTCGCCATCGATGTAGAGTTCACCTTCAGTGATGTCTTCAAGACCTGCGATCATACGCAAGGTTGTTGACTTACCACAACCAGAAGGTCCAACGAAAACAACAAATTCACGATCTTCAATCGTGATGTTCGCATTGTCAACAGCGCGAACATTGCCATCGTAGACTTTTCCGATGCCTTTAAGTTCTACTTTTGCCAATTAAGGGCTCCTTAGAATTATTTTATAATTCAATTTTATTCTATAAAATCTCTGCTGTCAAATCTTTTTTTTAGATTTTGACAAAATTTTACTCAAGTTTTTTGACAAATCAGTTTGAAAGCGCAGCATTCAATTTATTGTAAGCATCTTTCTTCTTATAGTCCCATGTATAAAGTCCGCAGTAAGGCCCGTTCATTTTATATGAATAGTCACTTTCTGGAAGAGAAGGATTGTCGAGCATGCCCCAGATTGCCCAGCATGTAAAGTTGTTGCTGCATGTGCTGTTTATGTCTTTGAGCATTTTTGCAAGCTTGCCGTAAAATTCTGCATGAGTTGCAATTGAGACAGGATCTCTCTGGTAGTTTCTTACAGCCATTTCTGTAATCTGCACCTCAAGTCCCATATTTCCGTAGATTTCAATTGAATCTTTAATGTCATAAATATTGCCTGTGCTCATGCAACCATCCTGCGTGCCGTAACCACCTACATAACCTTGCATGCCGATTCCCTGGCACAATTTGCTGCCGTCCGGGTTGATTTTGTCTTTTGCGTTGATTTCATTTACAAGATTGCAGATTGCAGTGCGTTTTACAGGTTGAAAAGTGTTGTAGTCATTATAGAAAAGCGCAATGTCATAACCGTTTTCTTTTATGCAGTCATATGCAAATTTAAAAGCATATTTTACATAGTCGCGGCCAATCGTTTCGTAAAAAAGGTTTTTTGTTCCGCCTCGTGTTGTTCTGATTCTGCAGTTATCATCTGATTTAAAATCGCCGCCGTCTCCAACAGCTTCATTTACAACGTCCCAGACATAGATGACACCCGGATATTTTGTTTCAAAATGAACAATAACCTGTTCAATGTAATTTTTAAGGCGTTTAAGCATGACCTCTTTTGAAGCAAATTTTTTATTCTGATAATCTTCATAAAAGAACCATTCTGTCATATATGCGTCCCATACAAGAACATGTCCGCGCACTTTTAAACCGGCGCTTTGTGCAAAATCCATAAGCTGGTCAGCTTTTGAAAAATTCAAAGCAGGCATGTTGTTTTTCTGGCGGATGCTCCAGTCAAGAAGTGAATAAGCTTTTAATTCATTTGTAAATGTAACTGAATTGAAGTCGTCTTTCAGCATTTTTTTGTGTTTTTCAATGCTGAGTTCCTGATAGCCCATTGCACCGCCCATCTTAAAGCCGTATTGTTCTGCAAGTTCATACAAAGGCTTCATTGGTTCTGTTTCCTGTGGCTCAACTTTTGCCGGTTCAGGTGAAACTTGTTTTTTATTGTCTTTTGTTTTGCTGCAGCTTGTGCTAAGAACTGCCAGAATGCAGAAAATGCAGATTAAAATAAATGTTTTTTGTTTTTTCATAGTGTAATTTTCCTTGTTTATTGTCTGCATACTAGTATGACATAAAGAACTGCACAATAAAATCGGTAATTCTTCTAATTTTACAAAATGAAGTTTTAAAAAAGATTATAGCTGCCTGAATGGAAATAAAAGACTAAAATTGATATAATTGGTTTTAAGTTTAAAAGAATTGAACAGCTTTTGGAGAAAAGAATGAAAGTTGAACAGGTAAATACAAAAAATGCGACGTATCAGAAATTTGAAGTTTTAAAGACAAACAGAAATAAACGATATCGTTATGGCGAATTTTTTGTTGAAGGTGTTCGTAATATCAACAATGCAATTAAAAACGGCTGGAAATTTTCTGCATTGATTTATGACCCGCAGCATAAAATGTCTGACTGGGGAAGGAATATTCTTGAAACAGTAAAAGCTGAGTATCATTATGAACTTTCAACAGAACTGATGAATGAAATAAGCGGCAAAGAAGATACATCTGAACTGCTCGCAATTCTTAAAATGAAAGAAGACAATGACTATACATTTGCACTTTCTAAAAATCCGTTGATTGCGCTTTTTGACCGACCTTCAAATCATGGAAACCTTGGCACAATTCTGCGTTCATGCGATTCGCTTGGAATTGAAGGGCTTATTATGACTGGTCATTCTGTAGATTTATATGATCCGAATGTTATAACTTCTTCCATGGGGTCTTTTTTCAGTGTGCCGGTCGTAAGGGCAGCAGACCAGGAAAAATTGTCTGAATATATTGATGAACTTAGGCAAAAATATCCGTCATTGCAGCTTGTCGGAACGACAGCACATAAACAGACACCGATTATGGCTGTTGATTTTAAACGCCCGACAATAATCATGATTGGCAACGAAACAGAAGGATTGTGCCGTGCTTTTAAAGAAAAATGCGATGTTCTGGCAACAATTCCAATGGCAGAAAATTCAAGCGCATCTTCTTTTAATGTTGCATGTGCAGCAACCGTAATGTTTTATGAAGCCGTGCGTCAGAGAACTTGCTAATATTTTATTGTGCTTAAAAAACTTTCAGTCTGCAATTCTGTGTATTGCAAAATTAAGCACGCAAAAATGGTCATTTGACTACTTTGGTTTTAATTAATATAATTAGCAAAATGACTACCGACTATATGAATCTGCCTGTTTATCAGCAAAAACAGCGCATACTTGATATGCTTGAAACAAATCAGGTTATTGTTGTGCAAAGTCCTACAGGATCTGGCAAAACAACACAGCTGCCTGTTATTTTGCATGAAGCAGGTTATTCTCAGAATGGAATAATTGCTGTTACACAGCCACGCCGTATTGCGGCTCTTTCTGTAAGTGAATATATTTCAAAACAACTTGGAACAACATACCCTGGCCTTGTCGGCTATAAAATGCGCTTTGAAGACAAGACAGATTTGTCTACAAAAATAAAAATCATGACAGACGGCATCCTTCTGCAGGAAATGAAGCTTGATCCGTGGATGAGCAAATATTCAGTTGTCATGGTTGATGAAGCACACGAACGAAGCTTGAACATTGATTTTGTGCTTGGGCTTTTAAAACGTGTTGCACGCGAACGCAAAGATTTTAAAATCATTGTTTCTTCTGCCACAATCAATACAGAACTTTTTTCTCATTATTTTGATGACTGCCCGATTGTAAGCATAGATACAATTACATATCCGGTCACTGTTGTATATGATCCGCCTGAGATAACGGCATCAACACAGGGCGATGCTGCAAGCGAGGCTTTGCTTGCAAAAGTCAGTGATACAATCGGACGTATTCTTGCAAATAACGATCCGGGAGACTGTCTTGTATTTCTTTCTGGTGAAAAAATTATAAAAGACTGCATGAAATATCTGACGCATACGCCTTTCGGGCGCAGGCTTCATTTAATTCCTCTTTACGGTCGTCTTGCCAAAGATGAACAGGAACGTGTCTTTGATAAAGCTCCTTTTGGCAAAAAAAAGGTTGTCATTTCAACAAATATTGCAGAAACAAGCGTTACAATTCAGGGAATAACATCTGTAATTGATTCTGGCCTTGCAAAGCTGAATTTTTACAGTCCGAAAACTTTTACTTCAAGCCTGAATGAATGTGCCGTTTCAAAAGCATCCTGCAACCAGCGCAAAGGCCGTGCAGGGCGCACACAGTCTGGTGTATGTTATCGTCTTTATAGCCGCAAAGATTTTGAAACACGCCCTATGTACACAATAGAAGAAATCTATCGTACAGATTTATCTGAAGTTGTTTTGCGGATGTCTGAACTGGGCATTTTTGATTTTGAACAGTTTGATTTTATTTCTCCGCCAAACAGAGAAGGGCTTCGCAGTGCAATTGAAACTTTAAATATGCTTAAGGCATTGAATGAAGATCACACACTTTCTCAGATTGGCAAGCTGATGGTAGAATTTCCGCTTTTGCCGCGTCAAAGCCGCATAATTGTAGAAGCACTTTTGAATTATCCAAATGTCGTAGAAGAAGTACTCATCGCTGCGGCTTTTCTTTCGGCACAGTCGCCGTTTATTCTGCCGCCTGGCGAAGAAATGGATGCACGTGCTGCGCACCACAGCTTTAGAGACGATAAAGGCGATTTTGTTTCTTATCTTCGCATTTTCAGGGCTTACGTACAGTCTTCAAAGCCAGAATCTTTCTGCAAGAAAAATTATCTAGATGAACGGGTTATGGCTGAAATCTTGAACATAAAGACTCAGCTTGAACAGATTGTTTCTGACATTGGCATTCCGATTCTTTCAGGCGGTTCTGCAGATGATTATCTTACATGCATTGCAACCGGCATGATTCAGTTTGTATGTGTACGCGAAAAAAGAGAAAATTACAAAAGTCTTACAGCAGAGAATATTCAGATTCATCCTGGTTCAAATATGTTCAAGATAAACCCAGGTTTTATTGTTGCAGGCGAAATTGTGCGTACAAGCCGCATGTTTGCAATGTCTGTTTCGCCTTTGAACAAACATATATTGCAGCGCATTGACCCGAATCTTGAACGCGCGCTTACAGAAAATAAACCGTGGATAAAGAATGCTGAAATTTCTGGAAGAAAGCAGAAAGATTTTGAAGATAAACGTAAAAAAAGCAAGGAAAACGACAAAAAGCAGCCTTCAAAAATTGATGAAAATGCATTTTATTTTGGCGGCGAAACTTTTGAAATTGATTTAATCAAAGGCAAAAAGCAGGCTGTTCTTCCACTAAAAAAACTTTTGAATATTGTTCAGAAACTGTCTGAACTTGATGAATCTTATCTTTCGCAGTCTGCTTCGTTAAAAGTGCGTGTTGAAGTTTATAAAGGAAAAGCTGTTTATAAACTGCTTGCAGGTGAACGTTTTGAACGTGTTTTAAAAATTGCACAGAATATAAATCTTGTGCCTGTCGAAAAAGGCTGGCCTAAAAAATCTTCATATCACATTTCCCAAAAGCCGGAAGAATTGATAAAGGCACTTGATTTTGTATTTAATGTTGCAGTTGCAAAAGAGAAGAGCAGGGAACTTGGCTTCGTTTCGTTGTTTTCTGATGGAAATGGAACTTACTGGTTTAAAGTCTGCAGCAGTTTTTCAACAGCATGGAACGAAAGCCTTGCAAGCTTAGAAAGCCTTATTGATGACAGTGCTGAAATTGTCAGCCAGACGCAAAAAGACAAAATCAATTCTGTTTATCGAAAACTGAACAGTCTTTTTGATTGATTTTTTGCTGAATTGCATAAATAAAAATGGCACCTTATATGGTGCCATTTTTATTTATGCTTGTTCTTGTGTTTCTGCTTTTACAAGCTGCCGTTCTTCTGGCAAAGCTGCCGAAACAATTGCCTGAACTTTTTCAATGACTTCTGCCTGCTGTTCTTTTGAAAGACCAGCTGTTTCAATCGGCGGATGAATCGTTAAAGTTGCATTGCCGCCCTGAATGCCATTTTCTTCATACAAATGGAATGTTCCGTCAATTGTAAACGGTATGATTGGACGTTCAGATTTAAATGCAAGCTTAAAACTTCCAGGTTTAAATTCTTTCATCGGACCGCCCTTGCTTCTGTGTCCTTCTGGAAAAATTACAAGTGAATAGCCTTTTTTTACATTTTCAACTGCTTCGTTCATTGCCTTTACAGACTGTCTTGGACTTGAACGTACAAGAAATGTACACTGCATAAGTTTCATCCATGCAGAAAGAACCGGAATTTTTAAAATTTCAGCTTTTGCAATAAAAGCAAGGGGAATGGTAACATAACCAAGAAGAAGCGGAATATCTAAATATCCCTGATGATTTCCGATGAAAACACCGCCGTCTTTTGGAAGATTTTCCAGACCCTTTACCGTAACATTAACATCTTTTAGAATGCGTTCAAAAAGTTCACGGCTCCAGCCGTTTGCTTTTGAAAAAACAAGTGCATCGCGTTCTTTAATTTTGCCCTGTTTGTCAAATTTTTTTGCTTGATGCAGAGATTTACTTCTAAATAAGACTGTAAGGCCAACTCTTAAAAAAACAAATATGGTTTTCATATTTCTCCAGTAAAGCTTGTATTATTTGCTGTAGTTACTTTATATAAGGGCATTAAAAAATGGAATTTTAAAAGCCGCTTATAAAATATTTTCGGTGTTTTTGGATAAAAATATACTTATTTGAAACTTATAAAAAATAAACGCACCCCGCTTTAAAGAAAGAGGTGTGCGTTTCAGTAAATTATCTTCCGCAGCACTGTTTGTATTTTTTGCCGGAACCGCATGGACACGGGTCGTTTCTTCCGACTTTTGGAACAGTACGTACATACTGTGCATTTTCCGGCTGAGAAGCAGAACCCATTGCAGAACTTGCAGGCTGTGCTCCGCCAAAAGCAGCAGAAGACTGGTGCTGTGCATTCATGTTGATATGCTGTTCTCTTGGACGGCGTTCTTCACCTTCCTGTGCAATCTGAATTTTTACACGGAATACTTTCGATGCTGTATCAAGTCGAATCTCATCGAGCATATCGTAGAAGATATTGAAACCTTCGATTTTATATTCAGTAAGCGGATTTTTTTCACCATATGAACGCAGATGAACTGCTTCTCGCAAGGCTTCAAGTGTTTCAAGGTGGTCAAGCCATTTCCGGTCAATTGCCTGAATATAAAGTGAACGGATAAACATGTTCATGTTTTCTGTGCCGGCAAGCAGTTCTTTTTCCTGCAGGTCCTGACGCATAAGTTCAACAATGTCTTCAACAAGTTTTTCGCTGTTTTTGCCGTTTGCAAATTCTGCACTGTCAATTTTCAGTGTAATGCCGAATGTTTTCTTGATTCTGTCAAGCAATGCTGAAAATGCATTTGAATTTTTGCGAACCTGTGAACAATATTCATCAACATAATCTTCGATTGTATCGTTTGCAGTTTTCATTATGCGCTTTGAAATTTCTTTGTCTTCAATTATTTCATCGCGCTGCTGATAGATAAATGTTCTCTGTTCGTTAAGAACATCATCATAATCGAGAAGGTGTTTACGGATTTCAAAGTTGCGCTCTTCAACTTTTTTCTGTGCATTTTCAATTGTCTTGCTGAGCCATGGATGATAAATCGGTTCTCCTGGCTGCATTCCGATTTTCTGCATCATTCCTTTAAGGCGTTCGCCGCCAAAGAGACGCATCAAATCGTCATCTGTTGAAATAAAGAATTTACTGCGACCTGGGTCGCCCTGACGGCCAGAACGGCCGCGAAGCTGATTATCAATACGGCGGCTTTCGTGCCGTTCTGTACCGATAACATAAAGACCGCCAAGATTTTTGACTTCTTCGTAATCTTTCTGCCACTGTTCTTTTTCGATTGCAAGTGCAGCAGCAAACTGTTCTTCTGTTGCTTCTGTACCGGCTCTTTTCTGTGCCCTGAATTCAGGGTTGCCGCCGAGCTTAATATCTGTACCACGACCAGCCATGTTTGTTGCAATTGTAACAGAACCTTTTGCACCTGCTTCTGCAATGATTAAAGCTTCTCGTGCGTGGTTTTTGGCGTTCAAAACTTCGTGTCTGATGCCACGGCGAGTAAGCAATGCTGAAAGGTGTTCAGATTTTTCAATTGAAATTGTGCCGACAAGAACAGGCTGACCTTTTTTGTGGACTTCTGCAATTTCGTTGCAGAGTGCGTTCCATTTGTCTTCTTCGTTAAGATAAATCTCATCGTTTTCGTCAATACGGGCAACGGGCTTGTGTGTTGGAACAACAACAACGTCAAGATTATAGATCTTGTTGAATTCAACAGTTTCTGTATCTGCCGTA
>JAZQNK010000120.1:0-12545 GCA_045627325.1 Treponemataceae bacterium
GGCTGAACAATATTATCTTTTCATACTGGGAATATTATTTTTTCAGCCTGAAAACATAATGCTGCACGGCTGAAATGATAATTCTGTAAGCCTGAGAATATAATTCTGCAAGGCTGAAATCATTATTATTTCATACTGAAATCATTATTCTGCACGGCTGAAAAGACTATTCTGAAAGCCTGAAAAAATCATTCTGAAAGGCTGAGAATATTATACTGCTCACGTGAAAAGTTTTTTTGATGCATCAAAAAGAATTGTTCCTGCTGTGCCGCGAAGGGCTATCGGCTGGCGCCGATAGCGGCGAGATGTGTAAAGATTGTCATGCCGAATTTAGTTCGGCATCTCAAGAGTGGATAAGATTTGTACATTGATGAGACCCCGAACCAAGTTCGGGATGACCTGCGGCTGAACCAGCCCTTATTTTTGCAAAAACATAAAAACAAGCGGTTCTGCTTCAAAATAAAACAGTCAGCTGCAGGCTTTAAATATTTAGTTAATTCAATTTTTTGAGTGATGCATTTGAAACGACCCACTCGCCTTTCTGCTTCTGCACGTCTACAACTGCATAACAGCCTTCTGCCAGTGGACCTGGGTTTATTACAGTTGTTTTTCCGATTGTATCAATGCCAATTGCTTCGTGGATATGTCCTGAAACAGCAAGCAGAGGCTGATATGTTTCGATAAATTCACGGTACAAGGCAGAACCAACATGAATGCCAGCACTGATTAAATCAACTTTTGCATCTTTTGGAGGGTTGTGCGAAATGATTATCAGGTTTGACCATTCAAGAGAAGCTTCGTTTTGTTGTTCTGCTTCTATTTTTTCTGCCGGTTTTTCAGATTCATTTTCTGCATCTTCTTCGTCAAAAGGATAATCTTCGTATTCGGCAGAATATTCTGTAACCATATTAAGGTCACTTAAAAGCTCTTCTTCTGTGCGTTCATTCGGCGAAAGACCCGAAAATTTTGAACCGCCGCCCGAACCGACAAATGCAAGCCCGTCTCTAAAAATCATTGAACCTTGAACGGAAACGTCACGTTTTTCAAGTTCTTCAAGAAATGACGGTTCGTCGCAGTTGCCCAAAACTGCATAAAGCACCGGCGATTTATCCGAAAGCATTTCAAGTACAGGCATAGCCTTGTCTGCTTCGTTTACATTTGTAAAATCGCCTGCAAATAATACTGCATCTGCTTTTTTAAACTCATCATCAAGTTTTGCAAGATTTGCTGTATCTGCATGAATATCTGATAAAACCAATAAATGCATAAAACCTCCACAAAGTTTCTAAAACCGAAGTTTCTGGAAACCTTTGCAACATAATTATAACCGGTTGAAAAAAATCAATTTTTATAGCCAGTTTTGAAAATTAAAGCCTGAAGATGAATGCAAAGTACAAACTTTTCAGGCGAAATTTTCATTAAATATTTTTCATTACTTCAAGCAGCTTCTGCATCTGCTCGTCTGTTCCGATTGTAATGCGAACAAAATTTCTGATTACATCAATGTCAAAAAAGCGGACGAGAATGCCCTGCTTTTTTATTGACTCATAAACATCTTTGCCTGAAACACCGTTTTTTGAAACAAGTACGAAATTTGTACTTGAAGGAATTACATTCCAGCCTGATTTAACAAGTTCCGTACAAAAATCATCTCTTGTGTTCATAACTTTGCGGCAGTTTTCTGCATACCATTCGATATTCTGGCACGCAGTAATTGCAGCCGCCTGACAGAATGCATCTGCCGGAAAATGATTGAACGAATTTTTTGTTGTTGTAAGTGCAGCTGCAAGTTCAGGTGCACCAACAGCAAAACCTAAGCGCATTCCGGCAAAAGACATGCTTTTTGAAAAAGTGCGGATAACAAGCAGATTTTTATATTTTTTCAAAAGCGGCAGAACCGTAAAACCTGAAAAATCTGCATAAGCTTCGTCTACGACAAAAACTTTATCTTTTGGATATGTTTCAAGCATTTTTTCGATTTCTTTTAAAGACAAGGCTTTTCCTGTCGGTGCATTTGGATTTGCAAAAATCATGCCGGTTGAATCAATTTTAAGCATTGCTTCTGTATCAAGTGAAAAATCTGGTTTAAGTGGAACTTTTGCAAGCGTTATGCCGTAATAACCGGCATAAACCGGATAAAAGCTGTATGAAAATTCCGGAGAAACGACAGGCTTGTTGTCATCAAAAAAGGCATAAAAAACAAAAGAAAGCACTTCATCAGAACCGTTACCGCAGAAAATCATGTCTTCTGTAATTTCAAAATCTAAAGCAGGCTGTTCTTTTGAAGGAACCAAAACACCGCCTGTTTTATTCAGGCTTGCAGCAATTGCCCGTTTCAATTCATGCGAATCAGGGTCAGGATACAAAGCAAGCTTTTGAATGTCAAAATTTTTTAAAGTTTCTTTGATTTTTGGAGTCGGCGGATAGGGATTTTCATTTGCATTTAATTTAATATATTCCCTGTCTTTTGGCTGTTCACCTGGCTTATAAGGATTCAAATTCTGTAATCTTTGTGCAAACATAAATATGTGCCTCTGTTTAAATATTGGGACTCAAAACAACAGATTTCTGAAAGCTGTATATTAAGTCTAAATCTGAGTATAAAACACCATAAAATAAAAAAAAAGCACTTTTTAAAGCTTTTTATTGAGAAATACCCGAAATTCTGTTATTATCTATATTATGGATTCAACATCTGATATTTATACACTTTTACGCCTTTATGGCAAAAAACACCACAGAACACAGATTTCTGTTGAAGAATTTTGCAATTATCTCATTAAATATGCACAGCACTATGTGACTGAGCAGCCTGATCTTGCAAAATATACAAAAACACCAAGAGAAGCTTTGCTCAATGAACTTGCAGTTCTTGCATCAACAAACAAAGTTATCCTCAAGGAAGAAGACGGAAATCAAATAATTGTAATTTCTGCATATTTCCGCGAAAATGTTAATGCACGTTACAAGCAGATGGCAACAAATCCTTCTACTCCATACCCGATTCCATCAGATTTGCCAAAAGATTTTCCGCAGGAATTAATCAGTCAGCAGGACGCAGGAACAATTATCTATGATCTGCTTGACGGCAAAGAACATGGCGAAAATGTCATTTATTCACTTGTTTTCAGACATGAAATTGCACCGGTTCTTCTTCCACAGGGAGTTTCTGCAGACTTTTTGATGCAGTCTTCAATTGCAAAGCTCAGAGACTTGATGAACCACGGTGAACAGCACGATTATTTCCTTCAAAAATTGATGACATCAAACGGCGGAAGAAGCCTTGCAGTCAAAAACTTTTTCAATCTTTTTACTTCAAATGAAGAAGAAACAATCATAAAATTCAGGGAAGCAGGCGACTGTTATTACTTTTTGAACCAGCTTTTCCTGTTTGTCCGCCAGGATTTTGAAAAAATCAAAGACAAAACAGCCGAAGACGTCGACCTGCTTCAGGCTGTTTATATCTCTGAACTTTGTGCATCTTATTACAAAAACAAGGTTCAGCTTAATCTGCAGAGAGACACAGCCTTAAAGAATCTTGAACTTTCACTTGGAAAAGCACCTTATTATTTCGATGCCAATGCAATTGCAAAATTTGTCGATTCACGCGGTGTTCCGCTGCTTGGTCAGTATTCGGAAGATGATTTAAACGAATATCTTGTAAAATCAACGACACCAAACGGCGACGCACACATGCCGCCTCTTCTGACATTCAAAACAGAAGACGATACACGTTACTTCGTACTCACAGAAAAGACCATGCCGCTTTTGATGAAACTCTGTACGGAAGCACGAAAAACCGTACATGATTCTGTAACAAAAGAATGGTTCGGTCTTCTCCAGAGATTTCAGACTGTTCCGGCAATGAAAAACGTCAAAGATTTTGACGAACATCTTGAAGAAGTTGTAAAGACAACAGAACCAATTCTGCATTCTCTGCTGAATGCACCGTTCTTAAAAACTGTCTATTATGACGAAATGGACAACAAGTCTTTTTCACAGGAAAATTTCTGTTTCTTCAATGACGGTGAACTTCTTCCTTACAGCGAACTTTTAATGCTGACGCCTCATTCAGTATTGTCTGACGCAAAGATTCTTTTGCCTGTCTGGTACACACTTCCAGGCATTTCTTTTATTCTTTCGCTGTTTTTGGGACGTGGCAGCATGTTCAAAAAATCAAAGAACAAAAAGAAACCAAAGAAAGAAAAGCCTTCAAAATCATTAGAAAAGAAGGCACATTCTTCTTCAACACTTTCTGTTTCTGCTGCAGACAGCTCAAAATCGCAGAATTTCAGTGGCAGCAAAAAAGATGAATTCAAAATGGCAGCAGCCTCAATTGAAAAGATTCTTGTTCCGCCGGATTCTTCCCTTGATTCAGAATTGACTTCTTATTTGAACGAATGGAACCATTTGCTCGATAAAGAAGCAAAGAAAAACCTTACAGAAGACGTAAATTCCCTCATCAGAGATTACCTGAGAAAAATTTTGCGCACAGCTTCTCCTGGTTCTTTTACAGCTGAACGTATAAACGAACTGGCAGAAACTCTTGTTAAAACTCCGGCTTTGCAAAAAATAAATGACCATGCAAATCTGCATATGTATATTCAGCTTTACATGCTCCGTTTGATTAAAAAAGCTTAAGTTTTTGCTTCAAAAAGATTTCTGAAGAAAGCTGCTTAAAAATAAATGCTTTAAGCAGCTTTTTTTTTATCTTTGTCAAATTTCAGTTTAATCCCCCCCCGTCTCTATGGCCTTTCGGTTTATATTGTCCTTAAAAAAGCATTACAGACAGGTTCACTACCAATCGTTTCGGCACAGCACATTATGTTTCCTTTAAAACAGACATTGGAATATCCATACAAATAAATTTTTTCCTTTTTTTGTAAAATTTCACATAAAACACAGATTTTTTTTGAAAAACTGACAAAATTTTTCATTTTTTCTCAATAGATATATGTGCGTTTTGTAACGTGCTGCTGCACGCATTATTAAAGGCCCGTAACAGCAAAAGGAGCAAATCTATGAAAAATCTTAACAGTATAATTCTCGAAGGCAATTGCGTAAGAGACCCGAATGTAACAATTACAGCAAAAGGAACAGCCATCTGCACATTTTCAATTGCAAGCAACCGCATTTATAAAGTTGGCGAGACTTTTGAAAAAGAAGTTTCTTTTTTTGATATTGAAGCATGGGGGAAACTTGCAGAACGTGTTTCTCATCAATGCAAAAAAGGAAGAGGTGTTCGCGTTGTTGGCCGGTTAAAACAAAGCCGCTGGGAAGACACAAACGGCAAAAAGAATTCAAAAATCCGCATTGTTGCAGAAAATGTTGAATTTAAACCAGAAAATAAATTTCAAATTCCTGTTCAGCAAACTGCCGCACCAGCACAGCCGGCTCAACAAGAAGAAATTTCTGTTTTTTAATCTTGTACAAACAAACGCACACTAAAAAAATTGAAAACACAGGCTTTTAATGATTGTGTTCTTAAACTTCTGCATTAACTGCCAGAAATTATGGCAGCAGAAACAAAGGAAAAGTCACTTTATAAAACTTTTCAGTTTATGTTTTGCAGCAGATACCGGATGCACAAAAAATGCCTCTAAAAATTTAAATTTTTAGAGGCAGCTTTTATATCATTTAAATTAATCATTCTTAAGACAAACCGCGCACAGCAAAAAGTTTTGTGTCCAAAATCTCAGGCTATTTATGCCGGGGTTTTGCACTGCCCTTTTTGCCGCCATAATTATTCCGCTGTGGCGCACCGTTTTTTGCTTTTCTGCCAGAATTTGCAGAATATGTGCCTGACCGGCCGGCATTTTGAGCGCGCTGCGACTGTGTATATTCTGTCATTGCACGGCGTTCTTCCATTTTTTCGGGCGAATAAAAACCTTCTTTCCAGTTGAACCGCGAAATTTCTGGCAAAGGTTTTCCGGTATGAAAAGAAGACATAATCTGTTTGAAATCGCTTTTTTTGACATCTGTTTTTGATAAATCAACAAGAAAATGCGTAAAACCAAGTTCTTTAAGCGACTTTACTTTATCAAGAATTGAAAACGGCTGTTCCGGCATAACAAAAGAACCGTCTTTCGTTGAAAGTGTTTTGAACAGCGAACCTTCCCTGTCTTTGAAATAAAGGAAATCATAAGATTCAGGCAGCTCAAACCTCATTCTGAACAATGCCGGATATGCAAAAAGCGTAATCATTGCCCGCTTTCTCTGGTTTGGTTCATAAGTTGCTTCAATATTCCGCTTTGAATTTTCAAGCGGAGTAATAAGCCCGGTTATTCCCTGATTTTCAAGCCATGAAACAGCCCAGCGATTGAATGTATAAAGATAAGGTCCGGCAATCATAAACACTTTATGAGCCTTAAGCATTGCAATATGTGCAGGATTATTTACAACCCAGTTCGTAAAACCTTCTGCAACAAGCTGAGCAATAACTTCAGAAAGGCTGTCTTCTTTATCCTGCGGCATATATGGATCTAACGAAATGAAAATCTGACGCTTTGAAAACGGCAGCTTTTCTTTTGTTTCCAGCAAAGCTGCCTGTGTCTGGCTGTTCAGTTCAAGAATAACCCTTACAGGCTGTTCTGTTTGAACTGCATACATATCTTTTATTGTTGAAACCTGAACATAAAGCCCGTCCGGCATTAAATCAAGGCTGCTTTTCTCAAGTGGAGTCAAGTCAAGTACAGGCAGTTCCTGTGCACCAGGCTGTGCTCTGTAGCGGCTTATGTCATTTGGCAAAACGCGGGGATAGCGCTTTGACATTGATTTTGTCTGAATAAGATAAACAGAATCACCTGTTCCAAACCCTTGCGGAATATCAACCCAGTTCTTTTCGCCATCTTCAAAAATTGATTTAATTTTGTGGCTTTCGCGGACAGAATCATCTTTCTTATGCAGACGGATTGAATCGCCAATGTCTGGGTCGTATGTTCCGCCTTTTATTACAGCGTAACAGCCTTTTGCACTGCTTGAATCACCAGACTTCTGGCCTTCAAACTCTGGAACCATTCTTTTGACCTGTGTAATTTTTCCAAGATAAATGCCTGTTCCAGATGCCTGTTTCGGATTCAGGATATTTTCTGCTTTTGAAGACGTATACCAATAAAGGGTTTTTTCACGGGCAAAATCTGTAGAAAGCATGCGTTTTGCCGTTGCAACAGCACCTTTTTTATCTTCCTGCCAATGGTCAATCATATACCGATAAGCCGAAACAACACTTCCTACATATTCAGCGCTTTTCATTCGGCCTTCAATTTTAAAAGAATCAACACCGGCTGTAATTAAATCAGGCACACGTTCAATCAGCTGAAGGTCATATGGAGAAAAATAAAAACCCTGTTCAAGATTTCCATTAACTTCTGCTTCGTAAAGACGGCGGCAGGCCTGTGTACACATGCCGCGGTTTGCAGATTTTCCGCCTAAATAACTTGAAAATAAACAAAGTCCAGATTCGCTGACACAAAGAGCACCATGCACAAAAACTTCAATTTCAACATTTGTACGCTCTTTTATCTGCTTAATTTCATCAAGACCAAGTTCACGAGCAAGAACAACACGCTTAAAACCGCTTCTGCTCATTGTATTTGCAGCTTTGGCACTGGCAATATTCATTTGTGTCGAGGCATGCAGACGAAGATTTGGAAAAAACTGCTGAACCATTCGGACAACACCAAAATCCTGTACAATAAGCCCGTCCGGACCAATTTTATCAAGATACGCAAGGAAACGATACATGCGTTCTGTTTCATATTCTTCAAGAACAGTGTTTACTGTAACAAAAATTTTTTTGCCCTGCCGGTGAACGGAATTAACCGCAGCTTCAAACTGGTTCCATGCAAAATTTGTTGTACGCAAACGCGCATTGAAACTTTTTAAACCTAAATAAACAGCGTCTGCACCTTCGCCAATTGCTGCATCAAGTGCTTCAATATTTCCAGCAGGAGCCAATAATTCTGCCATAATTTTTCCTTTTATGAAAATTCTGGTTATTTCTAAAAATTCACAGAAACTGAATTTTCTAGAACCTTTTAATTATACAGTCACTTTAAAGAAAATTTTTAAAGACTGCATATTTAATTCGTTTATATAAAATGGTTCTAACAGTTGCAATTGCTAGAACCACCCTAAATTTTTTATGAACATTTAAAGACAGTAAAAATAAAAACAGCCTATGAATATGTAAAACAATATTTGTATTCTATCGAAAATCTAAAAATATGTGAATCTCTAAAAAATGAGCTTTAAGAACAAATGATAAAAACGAAGAAGCTGAAAAATTTCAGCATAGCAGCAGAGCAAGTCTTTATTCTAAACTGATAAGAATCTTCAAACTTCTCCGTTTTTTATTTTTACGCTTCAGCAAGTTTTTCAGCCAGAAGCTTTAAGCCTTCAACCATAGCCTGATGCTCATGTGGTGCAATTCGGGCATACAAAGTTTCAGGTGTATCACCCGTCATAACAGGAACACGCTTTTGAAGAAGAATTGTGCCTGTGTCACAACCTGCATCTACAAGATGAATTGTAATGCCAGATTCTTTTTCGCCTGCAGCAAGAACTGCTTCGTGCACATGATGGCCGAACATTCCGACACCGCCGAATTTTGGCAAAAGTGCCGGATGAAGATTGATGATTTTGCCAGAATAGCTGTCAAGAATTTCGCCGCCCAAAACTGTTAAAAAACCAGCAAGAACAATGGCTTCAATTTTATATTCTTTACACAATTCCAGAACTTTTGCAGAAACAGCAAAACGTTTTTCATCGCGTGTTGCTGTTTTTGCTTTTTCACCCAAAAGCAAAGACGGCGATGCAATAAAAGCCGGAATATTTGCTTTTTTTGCACGTTCAACGGCAAAAGCAGAAGATGAGCTTGAAACAACAAGTGCAATATTATACGGGCATGTTTCTCCACGATTATTCATAGCCTGCTCTTCATCAATAAGAGCCTGGAGATTTGTTCCGCCACCAGAAACAAGAACTGCAGTTTTTACAGGTTTATTCACTTCTGTCACCTATTCAAAAAGAACTGCTTCAGCCTGTGTTTCTACTTTCTTTCCTGCACGTGCAACACGACCAATTTTGTAAGCTTTCATAGAAGCATTCAAACCTGCATTTGCAGAAGAAGCAAATTCTTCAAATGCCTTGACAATGCTGTCTGCTTTTGCAGCTTCAACAGCAAGAACAAGTCCGATGCCCATATTAAATGTATTGAACATTCTTGAAGGATCTGCACCAAGACGTTCAAGTTCTGCAAAAACAGGTGGAATCTTCCAGCTGCCTTTTTTAATAATTGAAACGAGTGTTTTGTCTGTATACATTCGTGGAATGTTTTCGTAAAAACCACCACCTGTAATATGCGACATTCCATGAATTGCATTTGTACCGTCTGTTCCGCGGAATTTTTCAAGTACAGAAAGAACAGGTCTTACATAAATACGTGTAGGTTCAAGCAAAACCTCACCAATAGTGCGACCTTCAAAAGGTGCGTTATAATCTTTTACAAGTTTGCGGACAAGAGAAAAACCATTTGAATGAACACCGGTTGAAGAAAGACCAATAAGAACATCGCCTTCTTTTATAGCTTCTCCTGTTATAATGTTCTGTTTTTCAACAATGCCGACACCAAAACCGGCTATATCATATTTGCCTTTGTCATAAAAACCAGGCATTTCAGCAGTTTCGCCGCCAAGCAAAGCACAGTCTGAATCAACACAACCATCAGCAACACCTTTTACAAGGTCTGCCGCAATCGAAGCATCAAGATTGCCACATGCAATATAGTCCAAAAAGTACAGAGGTTTTGCTCCTGTACACAAAATATCATTTACGCTCATTGCTACACAGTCAATTCCAACTGTGTCATATTTTTTCATTGCAAAAGCAATATCAAGTTTTGTTCCAACACCGTCTGTTCCACTAACCATAACAGGTTCTTTCATTCCTGCAGGAACAGCAAACATTCCGGCAAAACTGCCCAAACCGTTAAGAACACCAGGAATTTGCGTGCGCTTTGCATGAGCTTTGTATTTGTCTACAGCTCGGTAACCTTCTTCTACGTCTACGCCAGACTGTCTGTAATCAATCATATTTTCTCCTATAAGATAAAGGGAGGTTCCAAAAATGCAGTTTTCAGAACCAGCTTTGAAAACCTAATTTGTGTTTGTTAAAGGTCAACACCACGGCCGCCGTTTTCACATGCTTCTTCAGCAAGTTTTTTACGGAATTCCAAAAGCTTTTTCTTAAGTTCCGGGTATTTTACAGCTAAAATTTCAAGTGCAAGATAAGCAGCATTTGCAGCATTGTTTATGCCAACTGTAGCAACTGGAATTTGACGTGGCATTTGAACGATTGAAAGAAGTGCATCCATGCCGCCCAGACCATTAGAAGCCCTGCCTTTTGCATCTGCACTCATGCATTCAAGAGGAATTCCAATAACAGGCAAAACAGTCATAGACGCAATTACACCAGGAAGATGTGCAGCAAGCCCTGCACCGGCAATGATTACTTCTGCACCACTTTCTTCAACAGCTTTTACGGTTTGTGCCAGAAGAGCACCAGAACGATGTGCAGACAAAATAAAAGCTTCGTATTCAACGCCGAATTCAGCAAGAACAGATGAGGCTTTTTTCATTGTGTCTGTATCAGATTTTGAACCAAAGAAAATTGCTACTTTCATGCAATAACACCTTTTATCAAGTTTTATCGGCGGCTTTTGCATAAGCGCAATCAACGCAGCCCGGCATAAACCGGGTATGATTCCTTTTATGCAACAGCTACTTTCTTAACAGTTGTTTTTACAAATTTTAGGAAAGCTTTGTTGTCCACAGCCTGAGCTGACAGGCAGAAAGGAATTGCATCAAGTTTAATATTTTTGATTCGTCTCAAAGATAATCTTTAAATCTTCTGCACGAATAAAAAATATGCGACTCATAAACAGAAATGATGTGATTAGCAAAGCTCTTATTTACTTACAGGAATGGAAATAGACAAAACCTGCAGCAAATAAAATTATATGAGCCGTCGATAACGAAATGTATCAAATAAGCGCATAAAATGCAAGCAAATTCGAAATTCAGGCTTTTACTTGAAATTTATCAGGGAAATCTAAAAACAGAATTGAACAAGAGCAGCAAGAATCAAAGGAATCAGAACATTATCAAAATCTTTAAGCGGAAGCATTTCAACAAACATGCCGACAAATCCGCAGATAAGTCCATAAAATGCATTATTTGTAACTAAACTTGATAAAAGAAAAATTACACAAAAGCAAGAAAGACTTCCAACTACAGATTTTCCGCCTGTAAATGGAATTTTTACCCTGCCGAACATTTTGCCAAACAAACTTGCAAAACCGTCGCCTGCAGCAAGACCCAAAATGCCGACAGCTGCGGCTGTTTCGTCAAAAAAAAGTGCCGTTAAAATTACACCGCAGCACAATGTTACAGGTCCAAGAACAAAACGATTTTCATCTCTTTTTCTTGCAGCCGCTTCTGTTATGGCCGAAAGCAAAGGAACTTTTATGCCATGCATACGCAGATTTTCTGCAACAATATACACAGCAAGCATTGCTGCAAGACCGCATATTGTAAGTGTATAAAAATAATGCAACGCAACAGGAACAAAAATCGTGCACAAATGAACTGATTTTCTAAAGATTTCTTTTCGGATTGTAATGCTTCTGCTTCTAAGCAAGATGCCTTTCTGATGCATTAAATGTTCTTTACAGATGCCAGATTCGACAGCTGAAATTTCTGACAATGGAACGGCAGCACTAACAGAAGTACTATTCATATCAGAAGTTAAAGCATTCATAAAAGAACTCCTAATCAAAACAAAAGCCAAATACAGAAAGCCCGGCCAGAAAAACCAGCCGGACTGTTTTCAGATTACCTGCTTTTCAACTCCTATCGTGTATTTTTCAGAGTTGGCTGCGTAAGCACTTTTTCGTCCTGCAATGTTCTTGGAATATCAAAATACAAAGCAGGTTCAAAAGGACTTACAGGATAACGCAAATACTGCATATTCTGTGCTGCAAGGTTACTTCCATCAAGACGCACTAATGTTTCCTGATTTCTTGTAAGTGCATCCCATGCCCTTAAAGACTGTGAGAAGTGAACGATAGCCTGTGCATTGAAAGAACTGTTTCCTGTTCTTGAAGCCAGGTGATAGAGTGTGACACCATAGTTATTTGCTGCGTACAGATAAGTTGTAACCAGTTCATTGTCTTCTTTTGCAGACTGTGGGTTTACTCCGCCTCTGTCGGCAATGAGCTTGTCCAGATTTGAAATCAGGTTTTCGTAGTATCCCTGGGCAGCGTAATTGTCTCCGCGCATTGAAAGTGTGTTACCCATAGCCAACATAAGGTTTGTTTCTTTAATATTACCGTCTCCGGCTTTCATAAATGAACCTAAGGCTTCAGAGTAATTCTTTTTCTTGTACTGAATGTATCCGATTTTGTATCTGATTGAAGGATTATCATTTTCCAGATTAACAGAAGAAATGTAATTCTGAAGAGCATTGTCATAGTCACCGGTAATGAA
>JAZQNK010000121.1:0-3500 GCA_045627325.1 Treponemataceae bacterium
CACATTGCAGGCCACAGATAGTTGCCTTTCATGCGCAGCAGCAACTCAAAAACATGTTCATACATTTTTGCATTGACGCCGCCAAAATTTTTGTTTGCCCAGTTGCCAAAAGCAGGCCATTCATCGTTTATAAAGAAACCGCGGAATTTTACAGACGGTTCTTTTGAAATAATGTTGTTTTTTTCTGTAATTTCAATTTCTGTTTTGTGTTCCGGCATTACATCTGCCCAGTCAACAAGCGGAGAAACGCCCATAAGTTCTGAAATGTGAAACAAACCATAGATTGTGCCGCGTTTGTCGCTTCCGGCAATAATCAGCATATTTTTTTCTGATGTAAAAGAGTAAACTTCGTTCTTGTTTTTTATTGAATCAAGAAGAATTATGCCGTCTTCAGCAAGTTTATCAAGCACAGGGCTTTTGCCGATTGTGCCAAAAATGATGACGTCGCCTTTAGCTTTGCTTATGTCGTTTATTTTTGCCGGTACTGTTCCGGTTACACGTTCTATATCAAGACAGACTTTTTCTGCAATTTTTTTTACACCAGAAAATGCTGTGTCTTCCATTAAAATGCTGACATTTGAATTTATTTTCATTTAGAACCTCCGCCAGTCCAACTGGCATACAAGTTAATTTGCCATAATTTCAATTCTTTGTAAACTCTGCAATCTGCACTGTTAATGTTATATATGATTTATTCTTGTAACAATTGGCAGTTTTTTTATGTCAGATAAAACTACTATTGTTTTGTGTTTTTTTTGCGTTAAAATCTAATTTATAAAAGGCTGCAGAGAACAAAACTTTGTAAAAATGCTTCTTCTTTGCATTCTTTTCTGGAGGATTTTTATGGAATGTTTGAATAAACCGAAACAAGATGCCTATGACAGTCTTGGACCGCGCGTTGTAAAAGCACTTGAAGCGCGCCATTTTGAAGGCTGGTATTTTTCGACAGTTGAAGAAGCCAAAGAAAAAGTGCTTGCACTTATTGGAAAAGACAAGAGCATAGGGTGGGGCGGTTCTTTTACACTGGCACAGACTGGAATTCTTGATGAAATTAAAAAAAGCGGTTGCAAAGTTATTGACCGCGACACAGCAAAAGACAAAGCTGAAAGAAAGCAGATTCAGCGCGAAGCCCTTGCAGCAGATTATTTTATTATGAGTGCAAATGCAATTTCTGAAGACGGCATTATTGTAAACCTTGATGGAAACGGCAACCGTGCTGCGGCAATGGTTTATGGACCAGACAATGTAATTGTTGTTGCCGGAATGAATAAAATCTGCAAAACAGTTGAAGACGCTGTTGCACGCACAAGAAATATTGCAGCACCAATCAATGCACAGCGTTTTGACATTAAAACACCATGCAAAAAAAATGGTTCATGTGAAAACTGCAAAAGCGCAGACTCAATTTGCGCAAGCCTTGTAATTTCAAGATTAAGTTTTCCGGCAGGAAAAATCAAAGTGATTTTGATTGGCAAAGATTAGGGCTTTTAATGAAAATGCTTAAATGCTAAAAAAGCCTGAATTTGTGTAAAAAACGTTTCGCCGAGTATTTAAAATCAAGGTGTTCCATTTAATGCAGAAGCCTTTCGGCGAAACTCCCTATTTTGTTTGAAAAAATTATAACTTAAAATATAATTAATCATGCTGTTTCTTGAATTTAAAAAGAAACATCGTGATTGCAATTTTTAACCTTAGATTAAAATTGCTGCAAATTATTTTCGGAGGATTTCTAAAAAATGAAAATTAAACCAGTATTCAGCCATGCATTTGAAAAATACGGAAAAGTGCTTAAAGGTTATGATGTAACAGCATTGCTTGATAAACTTGAAGCTTCTACAAAAAAGCCTGAAGGCGTAATCTATGAACCAAGTGATTCTGCACTTGAAGCAATTTCTGCACAGGAATTTTCTACAAATGCTTATGGCGGTATGCCAGTTCAGATTGGATACTGCAATGGTCATAACACAAAACTTAATTGTCTTGAATATCACCGTGGCTCAGAATTGAACATTCCTGCAAACGACATTGTTCTTTTGCTTGCACCTCTTCAGGCTGTAAAAAACGGCAAGCTTGATACAAATCTTGTTGAAGCATTTTATGTTCCAAAAGGAACAGTTGTTCAGGTTTATGAAACAACATTGCATTATGCACCATGCAACTCTGTAAGAGACGGCAAAGTTTCTGATGAAGGTTTCCGTGTAATTATTGTTCTTCCAAAAGACACAAATACAGAAAAACCAGCAATCAAAGAAATTGACTTTGAAGACAAGCTTCTTTGGGCACGCAACAAGTGGCTTATTGCTCATCCAGATTCAAGCGAAGCAAAGCAGGGCGCTTTCGTCGGCTTAACCGGCGTAAACATCGACCTTGCAAGATAAGCTTTGGTTTAACCAAATAAAATCAATTTGAAAAAAGCTGCAAAAGTTTAAAAAATTTTTGCAGCTTTTTTTTTTGCGGCATACTGATAAAAAACCGCTCTTTATTGCAAAATATCATTTATGTTCTTGAAGAATAAAAAAATTGACTTTGTAGATACTGGACTAAAGTAAGCATGATAATTCTTTTTGTGCAGTTTATTTCGTAATCGGAAATTAAAAGTTTTTAGTGAAGTGCTTGCTCAACTTATGTAAGAGGTGTGCAGGGTATTTTTTTTGAAACGATAAAACGGTTTGTTTAATAAAAGTGAAAAATAGAGCAAAAAAAGGCTTCCGAAAAATCGGAAGCCTTTCATCATTCAGTAAAAACTAATTAGCAGTTTTCAGAGAAATATTTGATTGTTCTTACCATCTGTGATGTGTAAGAGTTTTCGTTGTCGTACCAAGAAACAACCTGTACCTGATAGAGGTCATCGCTGATCTTAGATACCATTGTCTGTGTTGCATCGAACAATGAACCAAATTTCATACCGATGATATCAGAAGATACGATTTCGTCTTCGTTGTAACCGAAAGATTCAGTTGCAGCAGCTTTCATTGCAGCATTGATTCCTTCTTTTGTTACATCTTTGCCTTTTACAACAGCTGTAAGGATTGTTGTTGATCCTGTTGGTGTTGGAACACGCTGTGCAGAACCAATGAGTTTTCCGTTCAATTCAGGAATTACAAGACCGATAGCCTTTGCAGCACCTGTTGAGTTTGGAACGATGTTTGCAGCACCAGCGCGTGAACGGCGGAGGTCACCTTTTCTCTGTGGACCATCAAGAATCATCTGGTCGCCAGTGTAAGCATGGATTGTTGACATGATACCAGACTGGATAGCAGCATATTTGTTCAATGCATCAGCCATTGGTGCCAAACAGTTAGTTGTACAAGAAGCAGCAGAAATAACTGTATCATCCTTTGTCAAAGTTTTGTGGTTTACATTGTAAACGATTGTTGGAAGGTCGTTTCCAGCTGGAGCTGAAATTACAACTTTCTTAGCACCTGCTGTGATGTGAGCAGAAGCCTTGTCTTTAGCACAGTAGAAACCTGTACATTCGAGAACTACGTCTACTTTGTTAG
>JAZQNK010000122.1:0-4889 GCA_045627325.1 Treponemataceae bacterium
AAAGCTCGCCGCTATCTGCGACAGCGGATAGCCGGGATGCTGAACTAAATTCAGCATGACAATATGCGCTAGTCTTGCGAGTTTTGGCGCTAGCAGGGAGTGTCATCCCGAACTTGGTTCGGGATCTGTTTTCTGGCACAAACTCGGGGGTTTGCGCAATCAAAAAGCCGTTTGGTTACGGCTGAATTACTATTTGAGATGCAGTAATATTACCATTCGCCGCCAGTATTCTGTCTTTTACATCCTGGTTTGGCACTGTTATTTTTGTAATTGCAATGCAGCCATCGAAACAATCACGCCAATCAGTACAGCTTGTTGACTTTATCTCAACTGTTTTAAGCGCTGTGCAGCCAATAAAACAGTACATCATATTCGTAACACCTTCTGGAATTGCAGGTGCCTGCACAAGCGATGAGCAGTTAGTAAAACACGACTGCATATCCGTAACATCTGACGGCACAGATGTAGCTGAAAGGTCAACATATTTTGAACCATTTCCCCTCAGTACGGATCTTAAGAAGAGCAAATCTGATACTGTAAGGTCTGTTATTTTTATTTTATATGCTGCAGCGGCTGTGTTATCAGGTTTTGCTTCAAGAGATGCTCTAAAGTCTGAAACAGCAATTTCTTCACAGACAGGAGCACCGCCTCCAGCACCGCCTCCAGCACCGCCACCGCCGCATGAAACAGGCAGAATCATTGCTGCGCATATAAGCATTATAACATTTCTAATTTTTTTCATTTAAAAAGTCCTCCTTTGGATATAAAAAAAGCACTTCTGTCTGCATTCATAGATAATTCATGCAGGCAAAGTGCCGCTTTTAAAACATAATATGTTCCAGAAATTTATTTTTAGTGCTGTGTGCCAAAATCTTATATTTTGTTTCTGTTGCCAAGTGCATGCACAATTTTAACATGCTTTTTTTATGTTTTGCAACAAAAATGTCTAAAATCTACAGTGCAAAACATAAAGTTTTACAAAGCAAACCCAGAAAACTGCACGCCCGGGGTTTTAATTTTTGAGCCTGCATCTCACTTCACTGTCCGGTCAGTTTATTAAACACGACATTTATGATAAAACATTACTGACAATTCAAAATTTCATGGAGTTTTTATGAGCGAACAGGAAACAGAAAAAGCTTTTGGAAGATTATATTCGATAATAAAACGACTTAGAGCACCAGACGGCTGTCCGTGGGACAGAGAACAGACGCCGCTTACAATGCGCAGCGACCTTATTGAAGAAACTTTTGAAGCTGTTGATGCAATTTCGCAAAATGACGCACCGCATGTAAAAGAAGAACTCGGCGATGTTTTTCTGAATACTGCAATGATTGCATACATGAACGAACAGCTTGGCAATTTTACTGCAGCAGAAGCTTTGAACGATGTTTCTGATAAAATCATCCGCCGCCATCCACACGTTTTTCCAAATTCAGAAGGACAGCAGAATGCACTTGAAGGCGGAGCAAAAACTGCAGAACAGGTGCTTACTCAATGGGACGCAATTAAACGCGGCGTAGAAAACCGCGGCGGCGAAAAAAGCATTCTTGACGAAGTGCCAAAAGGTTTTCCGCCATTACTAAAAGCTTATAAAATGCACAAAAAAGCTGCAAAAGCAGGTTTTGACTGGGAAAATGCAGACGGTGTTTTTGAAAAACTCAACGAAGAACTTGCAGAACTAAAAGAAGCCGCCGCCATTGAAGCAGATGCAAAAGACGAAGCACAAAAAGAAGCATGTCATGCAGCAACAGAAGCAGAACTCGGCGATGTACTTTCATGCATTGTAAACATTGCACGAAAACTCAAAATCGACCCGAATGTCGCAATGGAAAAAGCAAATTCAAAATTCTACCGCCGTTTCAGTTCTGTAGAAGCACAGGCAAAAGCCCTTAATAAAGACATAAAAGAATGCACAATGGAAGAACTTGAATCTTTCTGGCAGAATGCCAAAAAAGCAGGTCTTTAACATTCATTATTAAAAAAAACAGCAGAAATTTCAGTTTTGAACACAATCTTAAACACTGAAATTTCTGCAAACCGACAATCTTGACGCAGTGCATTCGGTTCATTGAATGTTCTGTATAAATAAATCAACACACTCCACTTTTAAGAAAAACTCTTTTGCACAAATGACGAACCTCGACGCAGAGCGTTCGAGGTATCGTCGTTCTAAAAGGAAATTGCACTCCAGGTCCAATACCCTTCATACGACGCAGAGCGTCGGGGTATTGAACCTGTCGGCGCGAATAAAACAACACATTATCTTTGATATTTTGCAACAAAATATGTCTGCTAATTGACAGCTAAAAAAAGTTAAGATAAAATATTCTATCTTGAAGTTTTAACCATTAAGTTAACATCTTTTGGATTTTAACTGTTTTTATTCAGAATAATAACGGTTTATTTTTGCCAACAAAAAGTGACGTTTTTAGAGATTTTTAGTCTTTTGCCGTTTTGTTTATCCAACGCATAAACGCATAAAATAAGACATCCAAGAAAAACGATACACGTGTTACATATGAGAAGGAGAATAAAAAAATGGCAGATGAGAAATTTGTCTATTTCTTCGGCAATGGGGCTGCCGAAGGCGATGCTGCAATGCGCGACAAATTAGGTGGAAAAGGCGCAAACCTTGCAGAAATGACCAACCTTGGAATTCCAGTTCCACCAGGATTTACAATTTCAACAGAAGTATGCAAACTTTTTTATGATAACAATAAAACCTACCCTTCAACATTAAAATCAGAAGTAGCTGCAAATCTTGCAAAACTTGAAAAAACACTGGGCAAAAAGCTTGGTGATGAATCAGATCCACTTTTAGTTTCTGTCCGTTCCGGCGCTGCACAGTCTATGCCTGGAATGATGGACACAATCCTTAACCTTGGAATGAACGACAAAGCTGTAAGAGGCCTGGCTTCTAAAACTGGAAATCCTCGTTTTGCATGGGACGCATACAGAAGATTCATCCAGATGTTCGGCGATGTTGCAATGGGTGTTCCTTCAGACGCATTTGAAGATGCAATTGATGAAATTAAAAAAGCAAAAGGTGTTAAATTAGACACAGAACTTGATGCAGGCGATCTTGAAAAGCTTGTTTCAAACTACAAGGTTATCTACAAGAAACACACAGGCAAAGATTTTCCGCAGGATCCAGTTGAACAGATGTGGGGTGCAATTGACGCTGTTTTCGGTTCATGGATGAATGAACGTGCCATTAAATACAGACAGCTCAATAACATCCGCGGTCTTGCAGGTACAGCCGTAAACATTCAGTCTATGGTTTTCGGCAACTTCGGCGATGATTCTGGTACAGGCGTTTGTTTCAGCCGCGACCCATCAACTGGCGTAAACGAATTCTACGGTGAATATCTTATGAATGCACAGGGTGAAGACGTTGTAGCCGGCATCCGTACACCAGAAAAAATTACAAAACTCGAAAAAGAAAATCAGAAAGTTTATAAACAGCTTGTTGAAATCCGGGGCAGACTCGAAAACCATTACCGCGACATGCAGGATATGGGATTTACTGTTCAGCAGGGTGAACTTTTCATTCTTCAGACAAGAAACGGAAAACGCACAGGTCAGGCTGCCGTTAAATGTGCAGTTGATATGGTTGGCGAAAAGCTCATTACAAAAGAAGAAGCAATCATGCGCGTTGCACCAGAACAGATTGAACAGCTGCTTCATCCGATGATTGATACAAAAGCAAAAAAAGCTGCAAAGCCGCTTACAAAAGGTTTGAACGCTTCTCCTGGAGCTGCATGCGGTCAGATTGTTTACACAGCTGACGAAGCAGACCAGTGGGTAAAACAGGGCAAAAAAGTTGTTCTCGTTCGCAAAGAAACAAGCCCTGAAGACATTACAGGTATGGTTGTTTCAGAAGGCATTTTGACTTCTACAGGCGGCATGACAAGCCACGCAGCTGTTGTTGCACGTGGTCTTGGAACACCTTGTGTCTGCGGTGCAAGCGAAGTTATGTTCGAAGGTGAAACAGTAAAAATCAACGGACGCACATTTAAACGCGGCGATTTCATCACAATCGACGGTTCTTCAGGCGAAGTTTACGAAGGAACACTTCCACTTATTTCACCAGAATTCAGCGCAGACTTAAAAACATTCCTTTCATGGTGCGACGATGTAAGAGCTGCATGTGTTCGCGGCAATGTAAAAGGTTTCAAAGTTCGTGCAAACGCAGACCAGCCTGCTGATGCAAAAAATGCATTCAAATTTGGCGCAGAAGGAATCGGTCTTTGCCGCACAGAGCATATGTTCTTTGATGCAAAGAAATTAATTCACTTTAGAGCGATGATTGCTTCTGACACACCAGAACAGCGCAAAGAAGCACTTTCTCACATTCTTCCATTGCAGAAACAGGATTTCTTCGGAATTTTCGAAGCAATGAACGGCAAGGCTGTTACAATCCGTCTTCTCGACCCGCCTTTGCATGAATTTATTCCACGTACAAAGGAAGAAACAGAAGAACTTGCAAAGCACATGGGTGTTGATGCAGCTTCTTTGACAGCAAAACTCGAAAAACTCCATGAAATGAACCCGATGCTTGGTCACCGCGGCTGCCGCCTTGCAATTACTTTCCCTGAAATTTATGAAACACAGGTTGAAGCAATTGCCCTTGCTGCTGCTGAATGTATCAAGAAAAACATTCCGGTTCATCCAGAAGTAATGATTCCAATCGTTTGTGACAACGATGAACTTGCAATCATCCGCAAATCTTGCGAAAAAATCATGAAAGACGTATTCGAACGCGAAAAGGTTGTATTCAACATCCGCATCGGTACTATGATTGAAGTTCCACGTGCTGCTCTTCTTGCAGGCAAAATTGCACAGAGCGCAGACTTCTTCAGCTTTGGTACAAACGACTTGACACA
>JAZQNK010000123.1:0-73865 GCA_045627325.1 Treponemataceae bacterium
TGAAAGGATACAATAAAAGTGCAGTCGAAAAATACCTAAAAATATAGGAAAATAAAGAGAGGTATTTCGAATGCAAAGGTACAACAAAGAATACAGGGAAGAAGCAATTTCGCTTTCTGACGAAATTGGACCAAAGAAAGCAGCGCAGCAGCTGGGCATAAACTATGCGACTTTAATTGACTGGAGAAAAAAGAGGAAACTAAAGGCTGAAAAACAGAAACCAGCAGAAGAACCGAGAACGGCTGAGGAACTTCAAAAAGAAATAGCCAAACTAAAAAAAGCCAATGACATACTGAAGGATGCCCTCGGTTTTTTCGCGCTAGACCGGAAGAAATAACGAAATCAGATTTGTTCGGATATATCTTTTACATGAAAAATTTTGAATACAGCAAATATCCGGTAAAAGATTATTGCAGGACACTTCCGGTCAGTGAAACGGGCTATTACAAATGGATCAGAAACAAGGATAAAAAATCAGCGGCGCAAAAACTGCTTGATGAAATCTATAAAATCCTTGAAGAACATCCTGACAACCACAACTACGGAATTGAAAGAATGCAGCTTGCATTGGAACAGAGAGGAATAAAACGGTCATATTCCACCGTAAGACGTGCAATGCAGCTTGGAAATTTGGTTCACGAAAGCAACAGAAGCCCTGACGGACTTACAAAGGCTGATAAAAAGGCTCAAAGGCCGGAAAATATAATTGACCGTGACTTTACAGCGGAAAAGCCGAATCAGAAATGGCTGACAGACATAACGGAAGTTCATTGTTTGAATGCAAAACTTTATATTGCACCAATCATGGACTGTTGCGGAGGCGAAATTGTAGCCTGTGCAATGGATACAAATATGAAAAAGCAGCTTTGCATAAAGGCTGTAACGGAGGCATGGAAGAACAGGAAACCAGATAGCGGAATTATCTGCCATAGTGATGCTGGAAGTCAGTACACAAGCAAGGCTTACAAGAAAATTCTTGGAAAACTTCACATCGTTCAAAGTATGAGCGATGTCGGTAAGTGCTACGACAACTGCAGAATGGAAAGTTTTTTCGCAACCCTTAAAAAAGAAAAAATCTACCAGATGGACACAACCCGAATGACTGTTGAAGAAGTCAAAAAAGAAGTCTGGAGATACATTTTTGCTTATTACAATACAGTAAGAATCAGCACTGTAAACAGAGGACTTCCTCCAACAAAATACAGACTGTCAAAAACTGCACTGCTAAAAGCTGCTTAATTTAAGGGGTAGTTGGGACTGCACTTTTCTTGACTATTCCAATTTTCCAAAAACTGCAGGGTCAAGCATGCAATGACAAGTTACAAAAACACGGCAACGATATTTTGAAACAACAAAAACTTAATCATATAGATTCATCGCCTTTTTATGTTCTTCTCTTACTTCTTCTGCAAGTTCTGGTGGCGCAAGCACTTTTACGGTGTGACCTTGTCCAAGAACCCATCGTAATACTTCCTGTTTCTGATTTGTAGGAAACTTTACATAGACGCTGCCATCTTCACGCTCTTCAATAATCTGATTACTGTGCCATGTACGGTTCAATGCATATGTACCTATTGAGCTGTCAAACAGAAGTTCCACATCGACCGGTTCCTTATTAGAAAGCCATACACCTACTTCTGCGTCAAAAAAATCTGAAGGTTTGAAATTTTTAGGAACAGTAAATGTTTCATTTAATATAGAAAGATTTTTCATCCTTCCAATAGAAAAAATTCGCACATCATTCTTATCATGGCAGAACCCGATTACATACCAGTTGCCTCTCTGACAGACAACGTGATATGGATTTATTCTTCTTTGCATATAAGTTGTTTTCTGCAACGGACGATATTCAAACGAAAGTATATGGTTAGTTTTTAACGAATCAAAAATTGTCTGAAAAAACTCAGGATTAATATTTTCTACTCTGTCTGGAATAAATGTAATTTTTGGGTTTAAAAACGATGTGTCTATCGTGATTTTCTCTGGCAGACAGCTTGTAATTTTCTGAAAAACAGAACGCAGCTGACTTTCAAGCGGTGTATTCCGGTATTGTTCCAAAAGCGGGTCCAATACGGCTACAGAAAAGGCTTCTCCTTCTGTAAGAGGAATGCTTTTTATAAAAAAATTGTTCTCGCTGTAATGGTAGCCGCGGGTATCGCTTTCAATAGGCGCATTGAGTGTATCGCGCATATATTCAATGTCACGCTGAATTGTACGTGAACTGTAGCTGCCATCTTCAATTGTTTCGGCAATTTCCTTTGCAGTATACCAGTTGCCTGTCTGTAAAAGACTATCAATTTCGATTATGCGCCAATTATTGATTTTTACCTGACGTGCATTTGAACGTGATGCTTTATAAGACAGATTATCTTGTGTATCTTTTTTATTCATAAATATGCTCTTTAGTTAATATAATAGGATATTAAATTATAACATGGCTTGTATTCTTATGCATAGAAAAAATCTAAATGATTTAATCTTGAGTTTTATAAAAACATTGTCATTGCCGGCAAACTATGTGTCCCATCTGGGCTTACACCGAATATCTCTTGTTGAAAAAGCTGGCAAACAGGATTTTCTCTTTTGACAGCAGCTTAACCTGCGGTTAAAGCCCAATTCACAAAAAAACATCGCTTCTGCTTCGCAAAATTTCAGACCAATGTATAATGCCAAAAACACACCAGACAATGACATAGTACAAAACAAGATTTAAAATTTAGATTTTTCAGCTGAAATTTTGTATTCACCAGATTTTTCGCCCATGACAGCTTTACAAACTGAATCAAAAACGTCTTTACTGTCAGTCGTAAAATCATCGCAGGTCTTTATAACCTTGTCTTTAATTTCTTTTAAGGCTGGATTTGTTTCTGCATATTCAGAAACTATTTTACCTGCAATAAGCATAACGCTGCCTGCAATACATTCAGTTAAAAAACGCTTCATCATATTTTGCCTCCTGTCAACTTAATTCACAATATAGAACATAACTTATGACAAAGAATGTCGTAAGTCGTCATTTTTCTGTTTTTTAGGCTCAACCGATACAATTTTAAAACCGCTTATATTATCTGTCTTTACAGTAATTGTATCTTTTCCACTGTTAATTTTCTCTGACTGCATGGAAATATCAACATTGGATTCAGTTGCCCGATGACTTTGCATCATCGAAACAGAAGGCTTGTAATCTTTCCAGTTTTTATTTGGAGATTCAAAAATATCAGGCTCAGACTGTTTTTCATAAAAATCGTGATTATCCACAAAATCCATGAGTTTCTGATCTTTACGCAGCAAATCGTTATAATCATCAGCCATTGAATCCCATTCGTGCGCCATCTGCTCAACAAGGGCACCAAGGAAAGCTCCGGCAAGTGTCACCGCTCCACCGATAAGAATTTTCTTTATCATAAATTCTCCTTTGAGTCTGCATTTTCTAAATCTGCTTCTCCAAGCTCACGTCCCTTTTTATTGGCTAGCGCACCAAGAAAAGCCCCGATAACGGCTATTGTTCCATAAACAAGAATTTCTTTTACCATAAAAATCCTCCTATATTGCCTGATTAATCTAGAGTATAAAGCCGGAGGTATGACAGCTAATGACGTGGGTTAAAAAAATCGCAAAAAAAATAAGCAGATTTTTCTCATCAAGCGTATTGACTTAAAGTTTTGTAGTTTGCTATAATCGCTCAATTATACATTTAACTAAAAGCTGAACTTTACGTTTTGGCTTTTGGTTCTAGCAGTAAACAAAGAGCATTCTTGCAATGTGTTAAAAAGAAAATCTAACATCGATTTGCAGGTTTTCTAAAACATTTGCAGGCATCTTCTAAAACTTTTAAAAGATGTCCTAAAGCTTATCTAAAATCTTTGAGGAAATGCTCTATTTCATATAGAAGCGCTTGCAAGGAGATTTTATGGCGTATTTTTTTGAAGAACCTTCACACACATTCGGAGAGTATCTGCTCGTTCCTGGTTACACTTCAGCTGATTGCATTCCAGCAAATGTAAATCTTAAAACACCTGTCGTAAAATTTAAGAAAGGTGAAGAGCCTTCACTTACAATGAATATTCCGCTTGTTTCTGCGGTCATGCAATCTGTTTCAGATGACAAATTGGCAATCGCTCTTGCAAAAGAAGGCGGAATTTCTTTTATTTATGGTTCACAGACAATAAAAGACCAGGCTGCAATGGTTGCACGTGTAAAAGGCCACAAAGCAGGCTTTGTAACTTCAGATTCAAATGTTCGCCCTGATGCAACCTTGCAGGATGTTGTTACATTAAAAGAAAAAACAGGACATTCTACAGTTGCTGTTACAGAAGACGGCACACCGAACGGCAAGCTTGAGGGCATCATTACAAGCCGCGACTTCAGAATCGGTTTTGCAAAAATGGATTCAAAAGTTTCTGAATATATGACACCTTTTGCAGAACTCATCACAGGAAAAGACGGCATTACACTTTCTGAAGCAAACGAACTTATCTGGAAACACAAGCTTAATTCACTGCCAATCATTGACAAAGACGGCTGCCTTAAATACATGGTTTTCAGAAAGGACTATGCAAGCCACGAAGAACATCCGCTTGAACTTCTGGACAAACAACACCGCTACATTGTCGGCGCAGGCATAAACACAAGAGATTACATGGAACGTGTTCCAGCTCTGCTTGAAGCAGGCGTTGACGTAATGACACTTGATTCAAGCGAAGGTTTTACAGAATGGCAGCGCCGGGCTTTGCACGACATTCACGCTAAATGGCCAAATGCAAAAGTCGGTGCAGGAAACGTTGTAGACAGAGACGGCTTTATGTTCCTTGCAGAAGCCGGAGCAGATTTTGTAAAAATCGGTATTGGCGGCGGTTCAATCTGTATTACACGCGAACAAAAAGGCATCGGTCGTGGTCAGGCAACAGCAACAATTGAAGTTGCAAAAGCAAGAGATGAATATTTTGCAAAAACCGGCGTTTATATTCCAATCTGTTCAGACGGCGGCATTGTTCACGATTATCATATGACACTGGCTCTTGCAATGGGTGCAGACTTTGTAATGCTCGGCCGTTATTTTGCAAGATTTGACGAAAGCCCGACAAACAAGCTTATCGTAAACGGCAACTACGTAAAAGAATACTGGGGCGAAGGTTCAAACAGAGCACGCAACTGGCAGCGCTACGATTTAGGCGGTGCAAGCAAGCTCAGCTTCGAAGAAGGCGTTGATTCTTACGTTCCTTATGCCGGCAGCCTGCACGACAACGTAACAATGAGTATGAACAAAATCAGGCACACAATGTGTAACTGCGGTGCCGTTACAATTCCAGAACTGCAGGAAAAAGCAAAATTGACTTTGGTTTCTCAGGCTTCTATCAATGAAGGAAGCGCTCATGATGTCATTGTAAAAACAACAAGCCTTCATTCATAAAAAGCATTACATGACAGTAATTTAAAAACTTCTTGAAATAAATCTGAAGTGTACCGCAAAACAGTCTCCAGTTTTTGTGGTACACTTTTTTTGTGCAGGGAAAGCAATACCTGTTTTCAAAGAATACAAAAGCGCAGTACCGGTTCTGATGATTTTTGTCCGGAAATATTATGCTTTGGCAATTCTTCTTTTTGGAGTTTTTAGAAAAAAAAGCATGACAATAAAATATTATCGTGGTACAATTTAGTTATTGCGGAGGGGAAGTTTCATACAGATTTTTATCTGATCTGTAATTCCAAATATCCATGTTCGGTAGCATGTTTTTACCGAGTTCTTACAGGAGAATTTCATGGCAATTGATATGAACCTTGTTAATGAAGCATCTAAATTGCAACATAGTGTCGAAGAAGCAAAAGCAGCAGGAAAAGCAATTTCTACAATTGTTGTTTCAGACGCTTTTTTTAAGTTCTGCGAATCAAATACACCTGGATGGGATAAAACTTTGTATGGTCATCCAGTAAAAGTTGACGCAGGTTTAGGCAGTGCAGACTATCGTCTTGAATAAACGGTCTGACTGATTTTTCATTAAAAGAATTCTATTCTTTTAGAATATCTTTAACAGAGCAGGACATTCCTGAAAGTACTTAATGCTGATTTTGTATTAAAAATAATATTCAGCATCAATGAATTAATACTTTCCGGGCAGTCCTGTTTTTTTTAGCATGCGTCTGTTTTCTGCAAAAAAAAACCGCATGTCTTGAACAATCAAAACATGCGGACATATTCAGAATAATCGAAATTATAATTAAAAATTTAATCTTCTATTCTTCAAAACGAATCAATTCCCACAAAGCCGAATACTTTGCAAGGTCTTCTGCAAGATCTGCCTTGATTTCACAGTTTGCAAGCTCTTCAACAGCATAATGTGGTTTTTTGGTCATATACTGTGCAGCAGATGGATTTACACCGGCAGGAAAACCAAACTGATCAAGGAACTGTGCATAAATTTCAGGTCTATGAATAAAATTGATAAATTCCATTGCAAGGTCTGAATGCTTGCTGTTCTTCAAAATGCACATTGAATCGATGTACATCGGACCGCCCTCTTCTGGAATAAAGAAATCAATTTTATCCCAGTCGTTTTCTGGAACTTCGCCAAAAACAGCTTCTGCATAACCCTGAACAACCCAGAAATCACCAGAAGCAAAAGATTTTCCAAAACCTTCTGCATCAAATTTTACGATATTCGGTTTCCATGATTTATTGATTAATTCAACAGCTTCTGCAAGTTCGCCGTCATCTGTTGTATTTACAGAATAACCAAGAGAAATAAGAGCATCGCCCAAAACTTCACGCATATCATCAAGCATGCTCATGCGCTGCTTTAAGTTTTCATCTGCAAAAATTGACCAGTTGCGGCTGTAATCTGAAGCTTTTTCTTTATTTACGGCAATTCCAGCTGCACCCATAAAATACGGAACACTGTATTTCATTTCAGGATCATATGTTGCTTTAGAAAGAACAAGGTCGCTTATATTTGCTTTATTAGTAAGCTTTGAATGATCAATTTCCTTGAGCATTCCTTCTTTAATCATAATCGAAACATAGTCTTGAGAAGGAATAACTATATCATAACCACTGGCACCAGCTTTCAGCTTTGCATACATTTCTTCGTTAGATGCATAACTGTCAACTTTAACTTTTACACCAAATTCAGTTTCAAACTGTTTTATAACAGAATCCGGCGTATAATAAGTCCAGTTAAACAGATACAATGTTTTTCCATCGTCTTTTGAACAGCCAGTAAACATAGCCAGCAAGAAAACAGCAGCCAAAAACTGCAAAACCTTAGAGAATGTACATTTTTTCATAAAACGTAGCCTCCATAAAAGTAAAGTGAGCCCTGAAATCTGCATTTTCAAAGCCATCATAAGGGAATTCCAAAAAAAAAGTTGATTCATTAATTTTCAGAAGCACCCATAAATTATTTTAAGAACATTTCCAAAGACTTAATTTCAGAAATAATCGTTCTAATTTTTTAAAAATTTCATATAAAAAATTCTATTGAGAAGCTGCAATTGTCTTAAGAAAATCCCTCAGTAAAAATGCCATAAGCATTGTTGCAAGAATCATCACAAAAGACAGTGCATTAATTACAGGCGACACTCCGAAACGAATCATTGAATAAACATAAAGCGGCAATGTCGTTGAGCCAGGACCCGAAACAAAGAACGTAATGACAAAGTCTTCAAGCGACATCGTTACAGCCATTAAAAAACCTGAAAAAATTCCAGGCATAATGGCAGGAATAATAACCTTTATCATTGTCTGCTTTTCAGTTGCACCCAGATCATGAGCCGCTTCAATAATGGAAAAATCAAATTCATCAAGACGCGCAAGTACCATCAGAAAAACAAACGGCAGACAGAAAGTCGTATGCGCAATAAAGATTGTCAGCATTCCAAGTTTCATTCCAACACCAGAAAAGAAAATCAACATTGAAACACCAATAATAACTTCCGGCAGAACCATCGGCAGAAAACTAACAGTCTGAATATAAAGCTTTCCTTTAAATTTATACCAGTTAATGCCAATTGCAGCCAGCGTGCCAAGAACTGTTGAAACAGCAGCAGAAGACAAAGCAATGATAAAGCTGTTTTCCAATGCAATCCACAGTTCACTTGAATCAAAAATCAACTTTTCATACCAGACAAAAGAAAAGCCTGTAATTTCAGAACCTTTACTGGGGTTGAATGAATATATTCCAATAACAACAAGCGGCAGAAACAAAAACACAAGCGTAATGACAAGCACAACCATTGAAAAAGAAATTTTGCCAGATGCATTCTTTTGCATTGCACGCTTTGCATGCCTTGCAGGTTCAGACAACGGCTTCTTTTTATTTATGCGGTTTACAATAGCTTTATATGGAGATTTTATCATTGTCTTGCGTCCTCTCCTGTTTTGGTTTTTAAGCTTGCTTCTTTTTTAGACGAAGACATCATCCAGAGAACACCTGCTGTACTTACAAGTGTAATAATCATCGCAAAAGCAGATGCCAAAGGCCAGTTTCTTGTTTTATTGACCTGGTCAACAATGATATTACCAATCATGTAGGAATCTTTGCCGCCAACAAGCAGAGGCACTGTATAAGCACCGAAAATCGGAATGAATGTAAAAATCAAGGCAGTTACGATTCCGCTTTTAATATTCGGCAGAAGCACTTTGCAAATGGCAGTCAGCTTTCCAGCACCAAGATCCTGTGCAGCTTCAAGCAAAGAAAAGTCAAACTTATCTATTGCCGTAAAGACAGGCAGAATTGCATAAGGCAGATACATGTATACAGAAACAAGGATAACGGCCTGCTGATTATAAAGCAGCTTCAAATAGCTGTCTGTAAGGCCGACCAGCCGCAAAAACTGATTTACAAAACCTTCATTACCAAGAATGCTCATCCAGGCAAAAATGCGAATCAACGAATTTGTCCAAAATGGAATGATGACCATAAAAAGGAAAATCGTCTGATGACGGCTTCTTGCCATTGCATAGCCGCATGGCAATGCCAGCAGAATTGTAATCAATGTTGACAGTAATGAAATATAAAGAGTGCGTACAAAAACTTTAAAATAGCTGAAGTTAAACATCTTTATATAAGCATCAAAAGTAAACTTGTATTCAACACCGCCGTAAAGCCCTTTTTTCAAAAAGCTGTACAGCATGATTATCAAAAGAGGAACTACAAAAAATAAAGAAAACCAGACACCCATAGGCCATGCATATAAAGCACCGATACCGCCACGGGTTCTTGAAACAAACGCACCAAAAGATTTTTTTGCTTTGCCTGTTTTTGTATTTTCAGCCTGAATTGATTTATTCTGTTCTTCAGGTGGCTTTGCAGAAGAAATTTCACTCATTGATCAATGTCCTCCACAATATATCCGTCATTTGCGCTCCAAGACACGTAAACCTTGTCTTTCCACTCAATTTCCGGACCGTCATCAAGATAATTTGTATGCTGCTTATAAACCTTTATCAAAGTTCCAGTTTCAAGCCGCACATAAAATTTAGACTGAAAACCAGAATAAACAGGTTCTTCAACAACACCCTGGAAAATATTTATGTCTTCGCGTGTTGTATTCGGTTTATCAAGTGTAATACGAATTTTTTCCGGTCTGACAGTAAAACATATTTTCTGACCAGGTTTTGTTTCTTCGTAATCAGTAACCATTACAGGAGTTTCAAATTCCGGAATGTTAAGACGAACCATATATTCAGCAGGTTTGTCTTCCGGCATTTTGATTTTAGAACATGTTTCAACACGGGCAGCAAAAAGATTTGTTTCTCCAATAAATTTGGCAACAAATTCAGTTGCAGGGCTTTCATAAATTTCAAAAGGTGTTCCAACCTGCAGCACTTTTCCCTGATTCATTACAGCAATTCGGTCTGAAACAGAAAGAGCTTCTGACTGGTCGTGCGTTACATAAATGAATGTAATGCCGATTTTATCGTGCAAAGCATCAAGATCGACAAGCAGATTAGAACGAAGCTTTGCATCAAGTGCAGAAAGCGGCTCGTCAAGCAGCAGAACACGAGGTTCGTTGATAAGTGCACGTGCAATTGCAACACGCTGGCGCTGACCGCCTGAAAGCTGATTAGGCTTTTTGTTCATATGCGCATCAAGCTGAACCATATGCAGATATTCGCACACCTTGTCATCAATTACCTTTTTGTCTTCTTTGCGCAGGCGCAAAGGAAAAGCAACATTTTCATAAACAGAAAGATGAGGAAAAAGTGCATAATTCTGAAAAACTGTATTCGACTGACGTTTATTTGCAGAAAGAGGAATAACATTCTCACCATCAAAAAGAACAGTACCTTCATCAGGAAATTCAAATCCCGCTATAATGCGAAGCAATGTAGTTTTGCCACAGCCAGAAGGTCCCAAAAGAGAAAAAAACTCACCCTGTCTAATTGTAAAATCAACATTTTCAAGTGCATGAAAAGAACCAAAGTTTTTAGACACGTGATTAATAGTTACAGAACTGCCATTCACTGTATTTCGCGTTCCTCCGAAAAATGCAAACTAAGATGCAAACAGCAATAAACAGTAAAAACTGAATATTGCACGTCAGATTAAGAGAAGACTTAAAAACATAAGCCTCTCGAAAAAAACAACCTCAAAAAAAATTCATTTGAGGTTTATTTAAGGACACCTGTAAAAAATTAAGGTGCCATAGAATTTTAAGTCATTGGAATAAAACAACTTAAAATATCTCACATTTTTAAAGGCGCTCTAAAAATCTATATTTTTAAAGCCTCATTGATAATTAGGTCAAAAAGCTCTAATTGTCAATAGCAAATATAATGGAAGTTATCAAAACTTCCATTTTTTATTCGTTTTCCTTATAAATCCAATACCCTTTATGCCGCACAGATTTCTGTAATTAAAACCTGTACACAGATTAAAGCCGCACGACTCCAACTTTAACCTGTACATTTTTCAGTCTTTAAAAGATTTGCGTACCTGCACCAGCTGTTCAGATATTTTAATTTTCTGAGGACACAAAGATTCACATTTGCGGCATGAAACGCAAAGTTCTGCGCCGTGGCCGTCATTTTTTATTTTTACATAATTGCCGGATACAGCAGAACCTTCTTCAAGAGCACCAGTCATAGACATGCGGTTCCATTCTGCAAATATAGCCGGAATATCAACATTCTTTGGACATGGCATGCAATAACGGCAGCCTGTGCACGAAACTTTTATGCGATGCTTAAACCAATCTGCAGCAGATTCTACGACTTTCAGCTGTTTAGAAGGCAGAGAATTCGGTTTTGCACAAGAAGCAGTTGCACAGTTCATCATAAGCTGGTCAACAGAATTCATTCCGCTCAAAGCGCAGACAACTTCCTGATTTTCAAGAACCCATCGCAAAGCCCATTCAGAAGGCGTGCGTGGTTTTTCTGCATGCGCAAAAATGTCGATTACGCCTTTTGGAGGCATTGCAAGCAAACCGCCACGCAATGGTTCCATTACGATTGTTCCGATATTGCGCTCTGCTGCATATGCAATGTCTTTTGCAGTTCCCTGAATATCTCCGTCAAGATAATTATACTGAACCTGACAGAATTCAGCAGCCGGATATTCATCAACAATCATTTTAAATACATCCGGCGTATCATGAAATGAAAAACCAAGATGACGGATTTTTCCAGACTCTTTAAGTTCATCTAAAAGGCTTAAAAGATCAAATTTCTTGACTTTTTCCCAATGGTCTTTGCCCAATGCATGAAGCAGATAAAAATCAATATGGTCAGTCTGAAGCCGCTCCAGCTGAGTTTCAAAAATTGAACGGGCTTTTTCTTTTGAATCAACGTCCCAAACCGGCAATTTATCTGCAATGTAAATTTTCTGACGAATTCCAAGTTCCTTTACAATCTGACCAAAAACAGTTTCAGAAGTTCCACCATGATATGGATAAGCCGTATCATAATAATTTATTCCCTGTTCAAATGCCAGCGAAACAAGTTCTTTTGTTTTGTCATAATCTATAGAAAAATCTGGTTTTGTCGGCAAACGCATAAGTCCAAAACCAAGCACAGAAATCTTAAGTTCCGGCATTTTTGGAAAATTTCGATAAAGCAAAATCAACTCCTGTAATTTATAAAATTATCTGTTCAAACGCATAATTTAACAGCTTTATTTTAAGCGTACTTTGACAAACATGCTACTTTTTTTTCAAAAAAAGTTTGACCGTGTGCCAAAAATATGCAAAAATTAACAAAACGGTTGCAAACTTCGTTCTGTTTGCATATTTTATGATTTTGCATTTTAATATAAATATACATCTTTCAAAATCAGTATAATAGGATTATTCATAAAAATTTTAAGCGTATTCTTAAAATTTTAAACGGAGGAATATATGCTTGCGATGTTCTTTGGTGTTTTATTCGTTGCTTTTACAGTATTTGCAGCTCTGCCCGCCGGTTTAGGTTGGGGAACTGAAATTATTGCATTTTTAAAAGGCGGGCTTCCTGTTGCAGCTGCATTAATCGGACTTGTTTCGTTCTTTATTGGAATTGCAGATTTAAAAGACAAGGCTGAAGCCAAAAAAGAAGAAGAAGCCTCAAAAGAAACAAACTGAACAAAAATCTTCTCAAAACAAAAAGCAGTACCTATACATGTCAGTTATATTTCGTACAAACTGCCGTTTTACAGGATTGACTAAAGTGCATGCTTAGTTTCCAGAACCAGCAGCTCTAACACTGTGCGTTATGTTTTCTTTCCAAACTGGTACAGCGCACTCCGCTCAAATAAAGCAAAATCCCATTTACTGCTGTTGCAATAATTTATATTATCAATAGTATTAAAAACTCTATTGACACACTGCATTAAAAAATTCTATTATGAGTTTCCCGTAATATCTGCGCTATGAAAATAGCGGTGCTTAAGGTCTGCTCGCCGAAAGCACAGCAGCAGAATCTGATGCAAGATGAAGCTGCACAAAAGATTTTTTTATTAAGGTACATACATGAAAACCATTTTTTTAAAAGAACAAGAAGCTGTTCGCAACTGGTATGTTATCGATGCTGCTGACAAGCCGCTCGGTCGTGTTGCTGCAAAAGCTGCTTCAGTGTTGCGTGGCAAAGACAAAGCCTCTTACACCCCTAATCAAGAGATGGGTGATTTCGTAGTTATCATCAATGCTGACAAAATTGCTGTAACAGGCAAAAAAGCAACAGATAAGATGTATTATCACCACACAGGTTACATCGGTGGAATGAAAGCTAATAACTTCGAAAAAACAATTGAACGTCATCCAGAAGCTCCTCTTATGGAAGCTATTAAAGGAATGATTCCTAATGGTCGTTTGGGACGCAGACTGCTTACCAATGTTAAGATTTATGCAGGTGCAGAACATCCGCACACAGCACAGAATCCACAGCCACTCGAAGTTTAATGATTAGGAGATTATCGTGGTAAAAAATATTGCTATTGGTACTGGAAGAAGAAAGACAGCAACTGCACGCGTTTTTGTTCGTGACGGTTCTGGTAAAATTGTTGTAAACGGAAAAGAGTTAAACGCATATTTCGCTACACCATCACAGGTTTTGGTTGTTCGCCAGCCTTTAATGGTTACATCAAGCGAAAACAAATATGATATTTTGATTAATGTTGTAGGCGGCGGTCTTGACGGACAGGCTGGTGCATGTCTGCATGGCATTTCTCGTGCTTTGCTTCAGATTGACCAGTCAAACCACAATGCTCTCAAAGCAAACGGATATCTTACACGTGACTCACGCATGGTTGAACGCAAAAAGTACGGTCGCCGTGGTGCACGCCGCAGATTCCAGTTCAGCAAACGCTAATCTTTCAAGGTTATTTGTTTTATGTTCAGCGCTGTTTCAACAGAAGAGGAATCTCTGGTTGTTTCAAACAGCGCAAACATGCTGATTTATTCAGCAGTAAAGACTTCAGAAGATGTTTATAAATTAAACACGTCTCTGGGGTCTTTTTTTTTAAGAACAGTCTATCTGAATGATGACATTTCTGCCCTTGAAAACAACACAAAAGGTGCGCCAGTTTTCATAAAAGCATCAGACTTAAAAAAAGAAGAACATACAGAAAAAAAACAAAGCAAGCACAACACTTCTGCACTGCTAGATTTCGACAGCATTGAAGCAAACACGCAACTTGACGAAGAGTTAACTTCAAAAATACTTGAAGCCGCCCTTGCCTACTCTGCTGAATTTGCAGCAGTTTCTTATCTTGAACGCTCAGAATACAGTTCTGAACTTTTAAAACGAAAACTAAAACAGAAAGGACATTCTCCAAACGCCATACAAAAAGCCCTTGATTATGTCCAGTTCCGAGGCTGGCTTTCAAACGAACGCTATGCAGGTGCTTTTTTGCGCAACCGTTCAATAAGCCGCTGCGAAGGGCGCTCCCGCCTTCTGGCAGAACTGCAGCACAGAGGCATAAACAGGGAAATTGCAGAAAAAGCTCTGGACGAGTTTTTTGAACAAAAAAACGAAACTCAGCTTTTGGCAAAAGCTGCCGCAAAATTAAAAAAACGAGGAAAAACATCGGAACAAATCCAGCAGTCCCTTATAAGGCTGGGTTTTTCATGGAATGATATAAGACAATATTTTAGAGATAATTGTTAAATTTCTACTAAAAATGAATATTTTCCACGACAGGGGCTATATTTTTCTATTGAAATATGCTAACATCTTATGAATATGCTGATTTTTTTTCATTGCTAAGTTGTATGCTATAAAATCATGTTTATTAAATGCGAAAGCTATGCTTTTATCAGCAATGCAAATGAGACAGATCATTTTCATTTTTTGGTTTATTAGAGATAAAAGAAGGTTACAATGGCAAAAGATTTGAACAAAACTGTTGTTTATTCTGCTCTGGAAGTAGCAAACATCTGCGGAGTAGTAAACCAAACTGCAATTAACTGGATTAGAAACGGACATTTAAAGGCGTTCTCAACACCAGGCGGTCAATACCGCGTATATCGTGATGACCTGGTATTATTCATGAAAAACCGCGGAATGCGCATTCCTCAAGAACTTTCATCTAATGATGCAGTTGAAAAATCAAATGATTCCATTCTTATTGTTGATGACGACCAGGGATTAAATGCAGTTTTGAAAAAATACCTTGAAAAGGTTTTTCCGGACCTTGTAATTCACCAGGCTTTTGACGGATTTGAAGCTGGCGCAAAAATGGTAGAAAAACACCCGTTCTGTGTCCTGCTTGATTTGGATTTGCCAGGTGTAAACGGCTTTGATTTGTGTGCAAAACTAAAACAGGCAGAAGAATTCAATAAACCTTACGTAATTATCATAACAGCACTCGAAGAACCTGACTTAGAAAAAAAGGTCAAAGACTTAGGTGCAGACCTGTTTTTTCAAAAGCCGCTTCATTTAAAAGAAATTGCAGACAGCATGAAATCTTTTTTTGAATCGCTTTCTGAAAACTAAGCCGAATCTGCATGTTTTTAAAAGCCCCGGAATTAAATTTTTCGGGGCTTTATTGTTTATACTGAATATCTGTCAGCCTTCGAAATCTTTTTCATCATTCAAATATTTTTGAATGATGAATTTAGGCCGCGCTTTAGTTTCAAGATAAATTTTTCCAAGATATTCACCTATAACACCAATGCTAAGCAGCTGCAGACCGCCTATAGCCCATATAGAAATAACAGTTGATGTCCAACCAATTTCTGTGTGTCCCATAAAATGTCGCACAAGTGAATAAACAAGCATTATCATACTCACTAGAAAAACAAATATTCCCAAAAAAGAAATCATCCTTATAGGTTTTATGGTCAGGGAAGTTATTCCGTCCCAGGCAAATTCAAGCATTTTTTTAACAGGATACTTTGATTCGCCGGCAAAACGTTCCTTGCGTGCATAATAAACACAATCTGTTTTATAGCCTATCATTGGAACAACACCACGCAAAAACACATTGACTTCATCAAATTCAGATAAACTATCCAAAGCACGTCTGCTCATTAAACGGAAATCTGCATGATTATAGACAATGTCTGCACCAAGAAATTTCATTATTTTATAGTAACCTTCTGCTGTAAATTTCTTAAAAAAAGTATCTGTATCTCTTGCATTTCTAACACCATAAACAATGTCATTGCCGGCATAATATTTATCAACCATTTCATCAATTGCATTTATATCATCCTGCAAATCAGCATCAAGCGAAATTGCCATATCACAGCGGTCTTTTACAGTCATCAAACCAGCCAACAATGCATTCTGATGTCCTCTGTTTCTCGAAAGACAAATTCCCTGAAATATAAAATCCTGTTTATGAAGTTCTTCTATCATGTACCATGTTTTATCAGAAGAACCATCATTAACAAAAACAATTCTGCTTTTGCCGCTTATTTTCCCTTTAGTTATAAGGCTTTCCATTTTTTCTTTAAGTTGCTTTGATGTTTCAGGCAGAACATCCTGCTCATTATAACAAGGGATTACTAAATATAAAATTTCTGCATTATTCATAGCTATTTTCCTTCTGTTATCTCAATAACACCTTCCGGACGGACAGACATAACAAAAACAGGCGATTTTTCGTCTTGAGAAACACCCAGAGATTTTTCCATAAATGCTTTATATTTTTCCGTCAATTCTTCTGGAAGCAGCGTCATTATTACACCGGCAAAACCACCACCATGAACACGGCAGACACCCGGCTTCTTTGATTTGTCTTCAAAAGAACAGTTTTCTTTCAAAAAAAGCTCGCTCAAAGCAAGACAGATACAAATGCACTGTTCTTTTGGCTTTGACGAAACATAAACATTTTGAAGCCATTTCCACGAAGAATCTCCAGATTCTTTTACAAGACGCAGAAAACCTGCAAAATCATTTTGTTTTAAGCATTCAACTTCTTTTTCAACGCGCCGGTTTTCTTCAAAAAAATGAAAAGCGCGCATTACAGCACGGTCGCCGCAAGAAAGGCGAAGTTTTTCTAAATTATTCAGAATATCTTCCTTTGAAATTTCTCTTAACACAGATTTTCCAAAAAAGGACGCAACAGATTTCATTTCTAAAGGAATCGACGAATATTCTTCTGATAAATCAGCATGACTTTTGCCGGTGTTTGTTATTACAAGTGAATACCCTTCTTTTGAAAAATCAAAAGGAATTTTTTCAATTTCCGGCTTTTTCTCATTTTCAAAGTCAATTGTAACAAGACCGCCTGAAGCACATGATATCTGATCCAAAAGACCGGAACTTTTCTTCCAGTAAACATTTTCTGCAAATTTTCCAATTGAAGCCATTTCGCTTACAGAAATCTTTTTTTCGTTATACAGGCTGTTCAAAACAAAACAAATCATCATTTCAAACGAAGCAGAAGAACTGACACCGGCAGCAGCAATTACACTGCTTGAAAAAACAGCACGAAAACCACCGATTTTATAGCCACTGTCTTTTGCACATTGCAGCATGCCTCGTACCAGAGCAATTGAACCTTTTTCGCCGTCATGTACTTCTGTTTCATCAACATTCACAGAATAATCTTCGTTATAGGTCAAATCACATATAGAAATAATGCTATCATCTGTTTTTGCAACAGCACCGATGCAATCAAGCTGAATTGAAGCTGCAATTACTTTTCCAAGATTATGATCTGTATGATTGCCGCTTACTTCGCTCCGGCCAGGAGAACTGAACAAACGAATCTGCTGGTCGCCAAAACGCTCGATAAAATGAGAAACTAGATTTTCATAACGTTCAATCTGAGTTAAAACAGAAGAAGAGCCATAAAGATTTGCAAAACGCTCTGCAACAGCTTCACTCCGCAAAAAAACAGAAGATTCACTTGCTTTCATATGCTTCCTTTTTATGGGTTTCTCTAAAAATTGATAAAACTGATTTTTAAAGCCACCCTTGTACACAATTCAATGTAAAAATATTTTAAACAAAAAAAGAGCAGACATCTTCTGACATCTGCCCCCTCTGCTTTTTAAAAAGCACCACTATAAAAATATGCAGGTCCTTTTGGACACTCAGACAAACGCCCGGTCATATCTTCAATTATTGAATCAGCTTTTGGTTCACAAATTTTTGAAGACATTTCTGTCAAAAGCTCCATAAATGATTTTTCGCGTTCATATTCAATATATTCAAAAGCAACATCTTCATTGCCGAATAATTCGCTTTTTGTATATTCAACAGCATCATTATAGGAACAGATTTTATCAATAAGTTTCAGCTTGAGTGCCTGCTGAGCAGTATAAACACGACCGTCTGCAAGTTCACGCACCTTTTCTATAGAAAGATCCCTTTCCTTTGCAACAATTCCTGTAAACTGATCATAAGCCTCGTCAATATAATCCTGCATTATTTTACGCTGCTCATCTGTCAGAGGTTCATTTATATTCATCATGTTTTTATTTTTACCGGCAGTAATTGAAGTTGATTCAATGCCATACTTTTCAAAAAAGCCTGTAAGTGTATAAATTGGTCCCATGATTACACCGATTGAACCTGTCGTACAATTGCGGTTTGTCATAATATAATCTGCAGCACAGCCAATATAATAACCACCGGAAGCTGCCATATGCGCAAAATAAGCATAAATCGGACGACCGCTTTCTTTATATTCACACAACTTAAGATAAAGCTCATCAGCCTCATATACCGTACCGCCAGGTGAATCAACAAAAATAAAAAGACCTTTGTTCTTATCATCATTAATAAGGCAGTCTATTGTATCTAAAAGCCATGCCTGATTATAAGTTTCGTTTTTTTCCTGAATAGTGCCTTTTATGTCAATGCGGGCAATATAATCGTGCGTATATTTTGGTAATGCATCTTTTTTGCCTTTTTTATTAAGAGAATTAATAGAACTGATATCAAGCTTTTCAAAATTTTCAGTATTTTTATTGCTTGGCAAAAAAGCGCTGGCAATTGAAGTAACCAAAACAGCGGCAACAAGGAAACAAAAAACCCAGAATCCTCTTGATTTTTCCCACTTGTTTTTTTCATCAGCATTTTGTTTTTCAAAAGATGCACTTTGCGCAACAACATTAAGCGGCTGAGCCTGAAAAGCAGGAGATTCTGTCTGTTCGGCAACCTGTTCTTCAACCGAAACCGGTTCTTCAGAAGGAATAATCTGTGCAGTCTGCTCTGGAGAACCTTCTATAATCGATTTATCTTTTAAATTTTTATCTTCTTCATTTGAATTAAAATCACTCATAATTTCTCCTGTACAATAATCTATAAAATCAATTTTTTTTACTTACATTCATCAAAATCTGCTTGAGTTACAGTACCGATACGCAAAGCTTCTTCTTTTAAATAATGATATATATTTACATGTGTAAGCTTCATGTAAGGTCCAACCCAAATAAATAAAACACCACAAGTACAAAAACTTAATATTAACCAACCAGCAAAACTTAAAAAAGTCATAAAAATCTCAGATTTATATCCACTTGTTATTTTAATACTTATGCGCATGGCTTTTTTTACAGACATATTAGGTTTTTCTGCAAGAACCAAGAACGTCATAGAATATGAAAACAATTTAATAATACCTGGAATAATAAAGCAAACAGACCACAAGCATATCCAAAGAAGCATCCAAAGGAAGCTTAATACACCCGTTTTTAAATAGCTAAAACCATCGAAAAAAGTACAAAAATCTGGTTTTTGCTGTAATATCAATTTTTCATATTTAAGATAAAAACAGCTATTAGCAATTAAAAACCCACCACTTACCACTATCAATAAAATAAAAGAAAAAGCAAATGGCAAGACCCCTTTTTCTATGATAAACATAAGCAGTGTAATTACAGCAAAAGTAACTATTGATATAATAGCAGCACAAGGAAACCAAGTGCCTTTTATATGATTTTTTGCTTTTAATTTAAGCGCAACCCTATTAAACATAACATCCTCAATTACTTTAAAACCTAAAAACGACAAAATATCTAAAAATGCCGTTATTATGCTTAGCATAAACTCAAATAATAGTAAAGGTATCTTATTTTTTCAATTTTCAAGCAATTTCATTCCGATTTTTTTAAGCCTGTTTTTCTTTCAGCATATCTGAATAATAGCGCTCTTCTATGTCAGCTTTTGAAATTCCGCATTTTTCCAAAACTTCAAAAAGTTCATTCTGCACTTTTTTTACAGTAGCTTCTGTCTTGTCTTCACACAAAGTTTCAATTTCAACGAAACTGCCAAGTCCTTCAATTTCAACAAGCTCTATATGATATGCACCATAATGAAAGCTTTTTGACGTTTTGTGTTTGCGAAACGAAAAAGCAAAACCACAGCCTTCAAGCATTTGAATCAAAGCGTCGCCGTCAGAAACTTCAAATTCAATTTCTTTATTTACTTCAACACCACCCGGCAATTTTTCTTTCTGTTTATATGTCACCCAGTTTTTTTCAACAGTTTCGCTTTTTTCACAGACTGTTTTTTCAATACGGAGCCTTACGTTTTGTTTTGGTGCCGCGGTCTGTTTATAATAAATGTCAGTTTTATCAAAAAAACATTCGTAATCTGCAAAAGACGCAACAATTTTTTCGGTTTCTGCCGTTTTTTTGTTCCAAGCTTTAATTTCAATTTCAAACATAAGCATCAACTCCTATAGGTTCAATGTTGGGTTTTCCGTTTGGCACAAAAGGGAAAACATTGTATTTTTCAATTGGAATTTGAACAAAACGAGGACCTGTTCCAATCAGTGATTTTTTTATAATTTCATCAAAATCATCAAAATTTTCGATTTTATAAGAATCTATGCCAAAACCACGGGCAATATCCGAAAGATTTGTTTTTTTTGCGTATAAAACTCCCGAATAATTTTCATTATACAGCAATTCCTGCTGCTGACGCACCATTCCAAGACAATTATTATCAAGAACAAAAACTGTAACATCAAGATTAAGTTCTGCAAGGGTCGCCAGTTCCTGTATGTTCATAAGAATTGAACCATCGCCAGAAAAACACAAGACACGGCAACCTTTGTTTTCTAATGCTGCACCAATTGCAGCAGGCAGACCAAACCCCATTGTTCCAAGGCTGCCGGAAGTCAAAAACTGCCGTGCAAACCGAAACGGGAAGCATTGGGCTACAAAAAGCTGGTGCTGTCCTACATCTGTCGTAACAAAAGGACATTTTTCTTCATTAAGTTCTCTGTAAATTGATTCAATGCGTGGCAAAAATTGTGCCGGATGATTTTTATCTTTCGGATAAATTTTTTCCATTGATTTTTGGTACACAGGCAGATGTTTTTTCCAGAAATTTTTATTCCGTTCCGAAGCCTTTGCACATTCAGGTGCAGCAAATTTCTTAAAAAGCACATTCAGAGCTCTGGCTGCATCGCACGAAATTGCAACACTGCTTTGATAAATCTTGTTGATTTCAGCTGCATCTATATCAATGTGAATTATCTTGGCATTCGGACAGAATTTTTCTGTTAATCCTGTTGCACGGTCATCAAACCGAACACCGACGGCTATTATCAGGTCAGACTCATACATTACCCTGTTTGCTGCATAAGAACCATGCATTCCAACCATACCGCAAAAAAATGGTGCATCAAAAGGCTCTACAGTAAGCCCCATTAGCGAAGTACACACAGGAATATTAAATTCTTTAGAAAGTTTTTGAATTATTTCAGAAGCACCTTTTGAACAAACTGCACCGCCACCGCAAAAAAGAACAGCACTGCTAGATTTTGCAAACAAATCAGCAGCAACAGCACAAAGCGATTCAAGATTCTGCGGTTTGTTTGCATAAGGCGTGCACACCAGAAGCGGCAGTTCACATTTATTTTCAGGGTTCAAACAGGACTCATTTTGATATTCTGCTTTTTGATTTTGCAGAAAATCCCAGCTGTCAATTTCATAAGCTTCTTCCTGTACATCACGGGGAACATCAATCATAACAGGGCCAGGTCTGCCGCTTTCTGCTATATAAAATGCTTTTGGCAAAACATCAAGAAGCTCTTTTGCAGATTTTACCATTACGCTGTGCTTGCAGATTGGCATAGAAAGCCCGAAAGTATCAGTTTCTTGAAAAGCATCAGTACCAATTGCAGCACAATCAACCTGTCCGGTTATCGCAACAAGCGGCACAGAATCAGAACGGGCATCTGCTATGGCTGTCAAAAGATTCATTACGCCAGGTCCGCTTGTTGCAAAGCACACAGCGGCTTTTCCTGTTGTCCGTGCCACGCCCTGCGCCATAAATCCGCCGGCCTGTTCTTGCCGCACAAGAATATGCTTGATTTTACTTCTCGCAAGTTCATCATAAAGCGGCAGAATCATTCCGCCTGGAATGCCAAAAACATTTTTTATGCCTTTGTTTTCAAGAATCTTTATAATAATCTGTGCACCAGTTACTTTAATCACGGTATTACCTTATATTTTGCCCAGCAGAAAAAAGTGAAGTTTTCAAAAAGGCATGATTTTATAAAAATTCTAAACTGTATCATAAGCGTTTGTCAACGCAAGACATGAATTTTATAAGAAAAATACAATGCACATAAAAAAACGCTCCTGATTATAAAAGTGCAAAAACACTTAATATCGGAGCGTTTTCTTTTGAAGCATAAAAAATTCAGTTTTAGAAATAAACCCTGAACTTCAAACGCTAGTTCAAGAGCCTCCGGTGATTAGTAATTTTCTGACCAAAATCTTCTTCAATCTGAAAAAATGAAATTGTATCTTTCAAAGACATTGTCTGAGAAGAAAGCTCTTCTGCCATTGAAGCAAGCTCTTCTGAAGCAGAGGCATTCTGCTGAATGACAGTGTCCATCTGTCTTATACCGGAATTGATTTCTACAACTTCCGCATTTTGAGCTTCGCATTCATCGCCAATTTCTCTAATAAGACCGGCTGTATCTTTTATGCCTTTAGTAATGGCAATAATTTTTTCGTTTGCGTTTTCTGCAACAGCAAGGCTCTTTGAGGCAAGTTCTGTAATTTCTGCCGCAGCAGCCTGGCTTCTTTCTGCAAGTTTTCGAACTTCGCCTGCAACAACCGCAAAACCACGACCTGTTTCACCTGCACGCGCAGCTTCAATTGCAGCATTAAGAGCAAGCCGGTTTGTCTGAGAAGCAACAGAGTCAATTACCTTAACTTTTGTCGTAATCTCTTTCATCATGTCATAAGTTTCTTGAACAGCAGCAGCACCAATATTTGCATTTTCAACAACAGATTCAGAAATCTTTACAGCACCATGCGTATTTTCAGCAGTCTTGCTGATGCTTGCACCAATTGCCTGCACCTGAGATGACATCTGTTCGCTAGAAGAAGCCTGTTCGCTTGCACCAGTTGAAATTGACTGGCTTGAAGCAGTTATCTGTGAGTTCCCGTCGTTAATCTGATTAACCGAAGTAGTAATTGTTTCAATCAAATTGACAGTTGAACTCTGCATGTCTTCAAGAGCAATAGCCATGCGGCCAATTTCATCTTTTCTATTAAGCACAGAACTTATGGCTTTTTTCTCATCATCTGTTTCAATATAGTTTCCTTCAGACATGCGGCGCAGAATACGTTCTACAATGTTCATTTTTTTGCCAATCGAAGAACCGACAAGAAGTGCAATGACACATGCAATACAAAGCATTACAGCTGCAATTATCAAAATGCCAAAAGACAGGGCTGCAAGACGTTCAGAAAGCAGACTGTAATTTTTTTGAGAAAACAAGAACCAGTTACGGTCGCCAACTGGTGTAAAACCACAGAAATAGCGCTCGCCGTTTTTGTCTTCATAAACGATTGCGTCTTTTTGACCGGCAAGAGCTGCTGTATATAATGGAAGAATACCTGCATAAGCTTTGTCAGACTGTGCACGTTTATAAAGATTTTCTGCATTTGTAACTTTGCCAAATTCAATATCACCGATATAAGTTCCGGCAGCATCAACAATCCATGTTTCTCCAGAATCATCCGTAACAAGATCATTGATAATATCACACAGGAGGTTTCCACGCATTACAACAAACAAAACCTGAAAAATATTTCCGTTTATGTCTTTAATCGGTGTTGAACAAATAATAATCCAAGACTGATCAGATTTTGCAAGCATTGGCGTTGTTACAAAATTCTGACCTTTGCTGGAAGCCTGAAAATAATCGCGGTCAAACACTTTTGACGATGCATTATTTGTCATGTGAGTAATTCCATTCATATCAGCAATGCCATAACGCAAAACGCCGTTTACTTCGGCTGCAGCAGCATCTTCTTTCAAGGAAGCTATTTTTTCCGCAGCAGAAATTTCCCGGGACATAATTGCAGGCCGTCTGGCAATTGATTCAAGCAAAGCAATCTGAGTATCAAGCTTTGCTTCTACAAGCGACGACATGTTCTGTGCATTTTCCGCTACACTGGAATGATAAACTGAAACAAGAGCCTGTGTAGCCTGATAATTAACTACAAACACAGTTCCTGCAACAACGAGTAAGGCTGTAAGAGCACATAAAATTGCAATCTGATATTTCAATGATTTCATATGGTTTATTTTACTTCAAGATTTTTGGTCTGTAAATCAAAATCAATAACATCACACAAGCAGAATGATGAGATAAAATCACTCTGACTATTTTTTCAAAGAATCTGAAAAATTTGTAATTTCAAGAGACAAGTTTAAGAGCCGAACTTAAATCAGTTTGCCGGCATGACCGGTCAGAGAAATCTGCGATAAAGCTTCAAGAATTGAAGGTCCGCTGCCGGAAGGTGTTGAAAGGCTTGGCAATGCAAAAAATCTGTCAATAAACATGCCGGCTGCACCATAAGCAACAGCAAGATTGCCTAACGAGCACAACCTTACATCAACACAATGACTTGAATCATACGGCCACTGAAGCATTATTCGTTTTTTAATTAGCTCCACAAGTTTTTCTTCTATTTCCTGGTCAATTCCACCGATATAAACAGTTTCAAGGTTCAAAGTATTTGTCAGAAAAGCAACATGTTTTGCAAGTTCGTTAAAAATAGAATCTTCCGTTTTCTGCCCGTCCGGCAGAAAAGCACCAAAATCTTCGATATTTTCTTTTTGAGCAAAGAATTGCCGTTGCTGTCCGTCTGTCCAAAGCATAGACCTGAATTCACCGGCAGAAAATTCCGTACCTTTGAATATTTTTCCATTTATTACAAGACCAGCGCCCACAGACACCTGGCTTGAATCTATAATATTTTCCTTTTTTTTATTGCGCAGTTCTATCAATATAAACAAGCTGTTCTGCTGACCCATATCATGTTGAAGCGTCCGTTCACTGTAACAGCAGCAGCGCGCATCATTTTCGATAACAACAGGAACACCAGTCTGAACAGAAGCCATCTGAGTAAATGGATAATGTTTTGTAATTTCAAACGGAATAGACTGCATGATTACACCAGAATCGCTGTTGACAATGCCCGAAATGCCTACACCAACACCAATAATGATTATCTGCCTTTTCTGTGCTTCTTCCTGCAAAATTTTATATGCTGCGGAAAAGATTTCCATGCAGTCTGTTGAGTTTGTTTTTTCCTGATATTCAAACAAACATTTTCCAGGCAAATTCAAAAGACAGCAGAAAAATCCTTCTTTTTGAATTTCAATTCCGCCGACGACAGCAAATGTTTCTGTAATTTCAAGGTAGATAGGTTTTCGTCCGCCCTGCGGACCTGTAATACCATGAGCAAATTCTTTAACGATACCGACATCAACTAAAGCGGCTACAATTTTTGTGACAGTTGATTTATCAAGACCAAGCTGAGCTGCAATTTCTACACGACTTATTCCATTTTTCTGCCATATAAGACGTAATATTCTTGAAACGTTTATATCGGATTGAGAATTTATACTTTTCATGGATAGTTGATTGTATCACCCAACAGGGGATTTGACAAGTTTTTTAATCTCAACTAATATGTCTGCATGAAAAATGAGCAAAAGTTATTCATGCTCAAGCCTTTTGTTTCTAAAAAGATCTGGGGGTGCGAACAGTGGATACTGTCGACGATGAAAGATGCGTCGAGTTTTTTTTACGAAAAACAAAAACAGATTTCTATAAATACATTATTTGATTCTCCTTTTCCACTTCTCATCAAGACAATTGAGGCTGAAGAAACGCTTTCGGTTCAAGTACACCCAGACAATGAATATGCATTAAAAAACGAACATGCAGCAGGAAAAACAGAATGCTGGTACATTCTTGACGCAGAACCAGATTCTGTAATCGTTACTGGTTTAAAAGAGACATACACAAAAGAAGAACTTTTACTTGCCATAAAAGAAAACCGCATTGAATCTTATCTTTCTGAAACTGTTGTAAAAAAAGGTGATCTCGTTTTTATTCCTGCTGGAACTGTACATGCAATAAAAGGCGGCTTAAAACTTTTAGAAATTCAACAGCCAAGCGACATAACATACAGACTTTATGACTGGGGCAGAAACCGCGAAGTGCATATTGAAAAAGCACTCGATGTTGCAAAAAATTATTTTTCTAAACCTATTCAGTCTTTTAATGGTATTTTTGAATGTGATTATTTCTCTATTGAAAAATGTGAAGCAAACAGCACAAAAAATACCTATGACACAAATTCATGGACGACATTGTTCATCATTGAAGGTTCCGGTTCTTTTGAATGCAATGATGAAAAAGTTGAAGCAGTTAAAGGCAATTCAATTCTTGCAGCTCCAAATTCAAAACTAAAAGCTTCTGGAAATTTTTCATTTTTGAAAATCTGCCCTAAATAAAAATATTTCTGCAAAATGCATACAGACAAAAAAATAACCCCGATGCAATCAATCGGGGTTATTCATTTTAAAATTCAAATAAAATTACAGGCTATTGTCAAAATTAGCTGATTCAATATCTTTAAAATATTTTACAGTACCAACTTTTAATTCATCTGTTGCATCATCATCGCAAACGATAATTGCATTTTGATGCATCTGCAATGCACTGACAGTCCACATCTGGCTTATGCCGGCTTCAACTGCATGGTGCAAAGCAAGAGCTTTATTGTGTCCGTTAATCAGAATCATTACTTCACTAGAATCGCAGACTGTTCCAACACCAACAGTCAAAGCTGTTTTTGGAACAAGATCCGTATTTCCGCCAAAAAAGCGAGAGTTAACAATAATTGTATCTCTTGTCAAAGTATTTTCGCGCGTACGCGAAGCAAGCGAAGAACCTGGTTCGTTAAACGCAATATGACCATCAACGCCAACGCCACCCAAAAACAAATCTATGCCACCATAAGAAGCAATTTTTGCTTCATAGCGTGCACATTCTGCAACACGGTCTTTGGCCATGCCGTCAAGAATATTTACATTTTCTTTTTTAATGTCGATGTGCTTAAAAAAATTTTCCCACATAAAATAATGGTAACTCTGGTCATGTTCCGGCGGCAAACCGACATATTCATCCATATTGAATGTTACAACATTCTCAAATGAAACCTTGCCTGCTTTGTTTAATTCTATCAGCTTTTTGTAAGTTCCAAGCGGAGTTGAACCAGTCGGAAGCCCGAGTACAAAAGGCTTTTTTGCAGTCGGTTTTGCTTCATTAATTCTGCGGGCAATATGATTTGCTGCCCATGCAGAACAATCTTCATAATTATCACGGATAACGAGTCTCATAGATTTCCTCCCAAAAAAATCTAGATAGAGCAAATATCAGAGGTCATTTTCAAAACAGAAGTTTTCCAAAATTTCCAGATAAACAATATTTACATAGAATTTTTTATAAAATCGGCATTTTTTTTATTATTAAAAATCTTTTTATAAAAAAAATCGCATTTTTTTGAATGATACATAAACTGATTTTTGCACCGCATGGTTCAATTTTTTTTGAATTATTCTGAAACATTTTCTTTCAGCATTAAGTCATAAACTTTTTATATGCTGCATTTTTGCAAAAGAAACATAAAATGCAGAATATAAAACCAGCAGACTTTGAGCAACCCAAAGACAACAAATTCATTTGTGTTTTGAACTTAAACATTCTGTATAAATCAAATGCCAAGCGGTTCAAATGAATAACCGCCAAATATTGAACTCTTTACAGTAAAAAATTCCGTATGATAGCGTTCTGTTTCACCAGGAAAAGAAACAACAGCAAAAGACGGAGGGAAACAGCCGCGTGGACGGGCAACGCTCCCTGGATTTAAAAGCAAAGACGCATTTGATTCTTCTAAAAACGGACGATGAGTATGCCCAAAAAAAATCATGTCAGCATCCATCGGTTCCACAGCTGCAACCAAAGTTTCTGTACCCAAATCTACGCCATGCCTGTGTCCATGCATAAAAAGCAGATTTCTTCCGGCAATTTTAAGCATCTGCCTGTCAGGCACTTGAACTGCAATCTGGGCAACATTATCTTCTTCGACTTTATTTATAAAATAAGAATCAGAATCACCATTGCCCCGGACAAATGCAACGACAGGCGGCAGCAATTCCTGCAACTCTTTATCTTCTGTTGCTTTTTCAAGACACGAAAGCAAATCGCTTACGCCGTCACCCATAAACACAAGCGCATCACAATCAGCACAAAAAGCCCTGATTATTGCTTCTAACTCTTCTGAATTTCCATGTGTATCAGATATGGCAAGAACACAGCCAGATTTTAATTTTTCAACTCTTTTAATGTCATCTTCAGAACCGATGAGCAGCGAAGGCTGCTGTATCAGTGCATTCATTTCATCTCCAAAACGATATTCTAAAAGTGCTTTTTTCGCCGAATCTTGAAATTTTTAGTTAAAGCACAAATTTGTAAAAACATGCAGACTCTAAAAACCATTCTGATAATTTTCAGAGGAACACAACAGCTATTTAACAGTTCCATATCTTGCATCTGCAACAGAATGCAAAACAAAATGATTCGCCGGCCTTATTCCTGTTTCTGTATCTGTATAAGGCAGAACCTGCCAGTCAAAACCGACAACACTTTGCAGGGCATTTTTGATTGTTGTTGCAGTCAGTTCTTCTGCAGACTGTGCATATTGAACCAATCTTGAAGTCAGCAGAAATAAAGCATCTGCATCAACCTGGCGCTGCAAATCATCGTTTTCAAGAACAAAACTCGAAACATATTCTACAGGCAGCAGTTCATCCTGCGGAAAAAGTGAATAAACCGGAGTTTTCCAGCCCTGATCTCGAAGCACAGTCAAAGCAGCAGCCGTATCTTCCGGCGCACCAAAAGTTATAAGGGCATTAACATTTGTATCCCGCACATAATCGCGTATGTAACTTATTCTTATGCGGTTAGCCTTTTGAAAATCATCCGGATAAATAATAGGACGAATGGCACCGCCATTTTTTTCAAGACCGAATTTCTGATCAAGATAATCAAGACAGTCCTTTACAAATTCCGGAGAATTATAATTGTAAGCAAAAAGAACAGCCGTAACACCACTAAGTTCAATTTTTTCATTTTCTTCTGGATCTACAGCCAAAACTTTTGACGTATCTGCGCCTGTAAAAGATTCGCCGATTTTTTGACACGAAGGCAAAACAAACAGACAGCATATAAAAACAAAACCAAGAAGAAACTCTTTTCTAGTCATAACAGCTTATATTACTCTAAAACATCCGCTTTGAAAAGCAGTTGAAGAAAAAGCCGCATTAAATTAAACAGGCACCATTTTGTTCTTTTTTTTGTTTTTCAAAACGAACATAAAAAAAGCAAATATGCTAATTTTTTAGAGATGCCATAGCATACACACAGCACAGCTATTTAGAAAATTTTCAAAATAGTTATTGACTTCTGGATTTGCTGGTGCTATATTCTATTTAGAAATATTTCTAATTAGATATTTTTCTAAATACTTCAACGTATTTTAGAAAATTCGCACAGCGCAACAGGAGCAAAATTATGGCTTTTGGAGACACATTTAAAGCATTGTCTGACCCGATAAGAAGACAGATTCTTGAACTTCTAAAAGAACGCAAAATGTCTGCCGGCGAAATATGCGAAAAGTTCGACATTACAAGCGCAACTATTTCGTATCACCTGGCAACTTTAAAAAAAGCTGATTTAATCCGTGAAGAAAAGAAAAAAAACTTTATTTACTACGAATTAAACACAAGCGTTTTTGAAGAACTAATGCTGTGGTTTTCTCAGTTTAATTCTACGGCTGAAGAAAAAAACATAACAGAAGATGAATCTCAAGATTCGTCTAAAGCAAATTAACTTCTATATATTAAGGAAAAAATATTATGAACGATATCAACGAAAAGACAACTGAAACAGAAAAGAAACTTTTTACACCAGTTCTCTGGATTACAAGCTTAATCTGTCTTTTGCCAATAGCATTGGGCTTTATTCTTTACGACAGACTGCCGCAAGACATTCCGCAGCAGTACGGCTGGAACAACCAGGTCAATTGGACACTGCCAAAACCATGGGGTTTTATCATCTGCCCTGTTCTTCTGCTGCTCATAAATTTTGCATTGCATTTATCTATTAAATTAACAAAACAGAATATCAATAAAAAAGTTGAACTTATAACACAATGGATAATCTGTCTTATCGGGCTTCCGGTAAATGCAATGATGATTCTTCTTCCTGCAGGTTTTGGGATGGATGCATTTCATGTCGTTGCACCAGTCCTTGCAGTTATGTTCATTATTCTTGGAAATTATCTTCCTAAAGTTGAAAACAACGGTATTATCGGTGTAAGGGCACCGTGGACACGGAAAAACTCAGCTGTATGGGCAAAAAATCAGCGTTTTACTGGTAAGCTTTTTGTAATTACAGGATTTTTTATTCTCATTACATGCTTTACCTCAATCGGCAAATATGCCATGGTTGCAGGCATTGCAGTACTGGTCATAATTCCGCTTGTCTATTCACTTTTAATTGCCAGAAAATACAGCGAAAAAGACGCTGAATAAAGAATGACGAACCTCGACGCAGAGCGTTCGAGGTATCGTCGTTCTAAAAGGAAATTGCACTCCAGGTTCAATACCCTTCATACGACGCAGAGCGTCGGGGTATTGAACCCGTCGGCGCGAATAAAAAAGCAGATGCCTGCTGTAAAAAAGCATCTGCTTTTTGCGCCCTGATATTTTTTGTTTATTTGAAATTATTTTTGCAGACATTAATTTTGAAACAATCTCTTCAAATTTCAATTCTGCTGCTGTTCGCAATCTTGAAAATACAATGACTTCATGTTAGATTTAACGCATGACAGCAATATCAATTCTACTGCAGATTCTTGGAAGTTTAGGTTTTTTGCTTTATGGCATGAAACTTATGAGTGACGGCATTCAAAAAAGTGCAGGAGAAAAATTACAGCGTGCACTCAGCGTTGTTACAGGAAACAGAATAGTCGGACTTTTAACAGGTCTTTTAATTACAATGATTATTCAGTCATCTGGTGCAACGACTGTAATGGTTGTTACTTTTGTAAACGCAGGACTTCTTACATTAGCACAATCTGTCGGAATAACTTTTGGTGCAAACATCGGTACAACGATTACTGCATGGATTGTTGCAATTTTCGGTTTCAATTTCAAAATTTCAGCTTTTGCCATTCCTGTTGTCGGAATCGGTTATTTTCTTTCTATAATAAAAAAATCAAGCTACAAAAACATCGGCGAAGCAATTATGGGCTTCGGCATGCTGTTTCTTGGTCTTTCTGGTCTTTCAGATGCTTTTAGACCAGAACAGATCAGCTGGCTTTTTAACTTTCAAGGTAACGGACCTTGTGCACTGCTTCTTGGTGTAATTTTAGGAATTTTTATAACCGCACTGCTTCATTCGTCTTCTGCTTTTTCAGCCATTGTCATTACAATGGCTTACAACGGTCTTATAACATGGGAACTTGCTGCAGCAATGACTTTAGGCAGTAACCTTGGTTCAACCATTGATGCAATTCTTGCAGCAATGGGCAAAAGCGCAGATGCAAAACGGGCTGCACTCATTCACGTTTTCTTTAACTTCTTTGGAACAATTGCAGCATTAATCTTCTTTAAGCCGTTCCTTTCGCTTATTACACTGCTTACACCTGGTCACGAAAACTCAAACATTGCAATCCGCATTTCAATGCTGCACACAGTTTTCAAAGTCATTTCAACTGTAATTCTGTTGCCGCTGCAGAAACCATTAATCAGACTTTCTCAGATTCTCATCAAAGACGAAAATTCAGAAACGACAGGTGTTTACAAGCTTGTTTTTACAGAAAGCTTTACAAAAGACAGCATTGCTTCGCATTTCATTCAGGCTGAAAAAGCAATTGCAGACATGACAGATGAAGTTGCAGACATTTTTGAAAAAATTCAAGTCGGGCTCATGTCAAGAAATGAATCGTTTATTGAAGAAAACAAAGAGGACTGCATTCAGGCAGAAAACTACGTTGACCAGATGCACGAACAGATTACGCATTATCTTGTAAAATGCGAAGCCCTGCAAATTTCAGAAAAGCAGCTCAACCGCATTTCGAGCATGATTCAGATTGTAGATGAACTTGAAAACATGTGCGACAGCTGCTACACAACAATTACATTAATAATCCGCTCTATCGAAAAGAAAATGAAATTTCAGACAGAAGACATGGAACGGCTTTTGCCTTATCTTGAATTAGTGCGCCAGTTCCTGCAGTTTATCCGCAAAAACATAAACAATCAGATTTCTGCTGAAAAGCTTGATATGGCACGCAAATTTGAAGACGGCATTGACGCATTCAAAAAAGACCTGAAAAAAGTTGCAAGAAAGCGCCTTGAAAACGGTGCAGATGTCAAAGCAGAACTTCTTTATATTGACATTGTAAGACGAATTGAACACATCGGCGACAACTGCTTTAACATTTCAGAAAGCCTTACAAACAGATAATCTAACACAGTTTTATAACCTGCAGTCGTGTTCTGTAAAGGAATTTTAAACCTGTGCGCTCGTGCGCACGGCAAAGCAAAGCCGACAGCGGGTCGAGCCGTGCTTTTTTATATTCCTAAAATAAATTTGACGTACAGAATAATGTACGTTATAATGCAGGCCGAGGTGAAATATGAATGCAATGAATGTAACCCAGGCAAGGGCAAATCTTTTTCAGCTTATCGCTAACGTGAATTTCAATTCAGAACCAATTACTCTTACAAATAATAAAGGGAAAAATGCGGTTTTGATAGGTGAGGATGATTGGAACGCAATTCAGGAAACTCTATATTTGAACTCAATTCCCGGAATGTATGATTCATTAAAAAAAGGGATGGAAACTTCTTTGGATGAATGTATTTCTGAAAAAGATGTAGAGTGGTAAATGTATAAAATTGTTTACGAAAAACAGGCTGTAAAAGATATTGTGAATCTTAAATCAGCGAAGCTGGACGGAAAGGCAAAGGAGTTGATTGAAATAGTTAGAGTAAATCCTTTTCAAAATCCTCCTCCTTATGAGGCTTTGATCGGTAATTTATCTGGTCTTTTTTCAAGGAGACTAAATATTCAACATAGATTTGTTTATCAAGTATATTCAGAAAAACTTATTGAAGAAAGTATTGAATATGAAGGTACCGTAAAAATAGTAAGAATGTGGTCTCATTATGATAATTTGCAATAAACACATAACAATATCTTCAATACTGACAACGCAGTCAAGCTGCGTTGCAGGTTAAGATAAATGTTATACGTACAGCCAACTGGCGTGATGAAAGGAGAAAAAATGAAAAAAGTAATAAGTATTATAGCTCTTTTGATGACAACAATATTCTGTTTTGCATCAGATTTTAGAATTATCTCTTCAGAACCTGAAGAAGATTATTATGTAATTGATGATGGAAAGAAAGTCTATTTTTTTCTTGGATGGAAAAAAGTCTATACAACTATTCCTTCAGAATATGTTTCTTATGATAGTGATGGTTATTTAAAGCTTACATACAATAATCGTCAGCTTTTAGTTATTGAAGGTGAAAAGGTTTCACATGAATGTGGAAATTTCCGTACTGATGGTATAAATCAATATGATGAGTTTTCAGCTAAGGCAAAAGAAGATGGTTCTTACTCAAGATACCATGATTACAATGTAAAGAAAATTTCGGCTACATCTTACTTGAAAGAAAAACAATATGGAAAAGAAATTATCTATTTGCCGGACAATCTGTTTAGAAATTTTTTAATTGGTTGCAGGTGTCATCCATATTGGTGGAATAATTCACATATCCCATGGGTAGAAGGCGTTAAAGGTAATGGAATTGGCGAATCGGTAACAATTGAGTTTACTAAAGAGGTTTATGGAATTTCAGTATTAAATGGTTATACAGACATAAACAACATGAAGTTGTTTAAAGAGAACGCTCGTGTAAAACAGCTTATTGTTTCAGATTTAAAAAATAATATTGAAAAAATAGTTGATTTTGATGATAAAGTTTATTTTAACTACATCGAATTCGATAAACCAACAGATAGAATCAGACTTACTATAAAAGATGTTTATCCAGGAACAAAGTATCAGGATACTTGTATTTCTTCTGTTATTGAAAATACAAATAAACCAGAAAGAGACGTGGAAATAAAAAAATATAGAGAAGAAACATTTGAAAATCTTCTTAATAATTGTAAAGAAGTATCACCAGATTCAGAATATTTTAAAGATTATTTTAATAATTTTGGGCAGGAAGTTGGTCTATCTGCTGTCGTTCAGAAGACAGAAAAGTATTTCCAGAATATTTTAAATCAGGATAATTATTATCTGGATGATACATCAAGACTCGATATTTCTACAGAGGATAATGTTCATTACGAATTCAGAGTTGGTTCTAAAAATAGTAAGAAGCAATATAAAAATGGAGAAGCTTATTATGATGTTTACGGATATAAGCACCTTAAAATATATAATGACGATGGAACTATAGCTCATCATTACACAATAATAGATACTGCTTATCAGATTGTTTCTAATTATGAATTTGAACCAAATACTTGGCGTTATGCTTTTTTTGAACATGATACAGAATTTTTAAAAGATGATTTAGAAGCTATTAAGAAATATTTCAAAGAGCCTGATTCTACACTGAGTAATGGGAGAAAGGTTCAGAATATAACAGTTTCATCCTCTCTTAAAGAGGGAACCAAAATATATTCTCCAGAAAATATTCTAACTGTTTACGCGACATCAACTTATAATGACCATAATCAAAAATGGAGTAATAAAATTACACCTTGGGTAGAAGGGAAAAAAGGTGACGGGATAGGCGAATATATAGAATTTGATATACCATCTACAACTCAGTATGCAGATATACGTATTTTAAATGGATATGTAGATCCTTTAAAACCACACTTATATAAAGAGAATAATCGTATAAAAAAGGCACTCATAGAAACTGATACTGAAGGAAAAAAAGAAATAGTATTTGAAGATGTTCCTGAATTTACGCAGATTGCTCTTCCATATAGAACAAAACATTTCAAACTTACAATTCTTGATGTCTATCCGGGAACTAAATATCAAGATACTTGTATAACTGCAATTGAAATAGGTGTAGTTCAAAGTGAAAAATAAAGCATAACACGCATTTCAAATCACCGACAAACGGTCAAGCCGTTTGCGGTTTAAATGCATGTTATGACGACAGGCACACTGGCCTGCTTTTTTAGGAAGGAAAAAATGAAAATATTATATTTATGTATAACAAATGCCTTTTATGATAAAGGAAAGTTTTGTAACAAAAGAAAAACAACATACGAATGTACAAGAAAATATTGGAAGTTAAGAAATCTACAGAAAGCCTCAGAAGCAGAATATATTGTTGGTGTGGCAAAAGGCAAAATTGAAGGTATTTATAAAAAAACAGAAGATTGGAAACTTGTTCAAGATATGCCTGAATTGTTAAATGATGATGAAGTAAAGGAAAATCCTAAATACTTAAAAAGATATGCTTTTACAGGAGAAGAGATTTCTCGTGATAGTAAAGAAGGAAAGGCTATAATTTCTGAATACGAAAAGAATCCATTTAGATTTTACGGCAATGTTGGTCATTACAATTATTAGATGATAAAGGAAAATAATTTCATCGAGTCAAGCTCGATGAAATTATGAAAAAGAACTTTAGGTGTTACGCGAAGAAGCGATTTAGAAAAGGAATATTTACGAAAGCAAGTCGAGCTTGCTTTCGTAAATGAAATTGAACTTTAGGGCGGAACAAGGTAGCGGTAGTACGCGGCTTTACGCCGCTTGAAATAGAAGCAAACGCTTCAATTGGTTGTACAGAATTTTCTTAAAGAAAAAAGGATTTGAGAAATTTAATTCTGTATAAGATATATGATTTGTCATAACAATAGTTTCAAAGCGGATGTCGGGTCGAGCCCGCCACCGTTTAAACTAATGTTATGTGGATTGTTCAATCTGCTGTTTTTTCAAAAAATTGAAATTTCTTCAGCTTCTCTTATAAATGTGCCTGCACCATGTCCCGGCAGGACAAGCGTATCTTTTGGCAATTTACAAAGCATTTCAAGACTTTGCTTCATCTGGCTGCTGCTGCCACCAGTCAAATCTGTTCTGCCGCAGGCACCAGCAAAAAGTGTGTCGCCAGAAAAAAGCAGATTTTCAGCCTTGCAGTAAAAACATATGGAACCCGCGCTGTGCCCCGGAGTATGCAGCACGGAAAAACCGCCGGAGAATTCGACAGAATCTTCAAACAATGTTTCTATGCCTTCAAGCAGAACATCTGCGCTCGGCAAAGATTCTGGCAAACTGTGCTCAATATACGGTGCAAGCCCGCCTCTTCCAAATGCTTCAATCTGAATTTTTCTTGCATTAAGCCCAAGATACACAGAATCTGCTTTATGCATATAAAGCTTGCTTTGCGGAAATTTTTCAGACAGTTCTTTAAGCGCACCAATATGATCAAAATGTGCATGCGTAAGCAGGCATGCTTTTAGCTCAAGCTTATATTCAGAAAGCACTTTTTCAATTTCTTCTGCATTTCCACCCGGATCAATTACGGCGGCTTCACAGTCATTTAGCTTTAGGATGTATGTATTTACCTGTAAAATTCCTGTTTCCAAATGAATTATCTTTTCCATAAACACCTGCACAAATATTAATTGAAACTGCAAAAAAATGCACCGCTGGTTTATGGCGGTGCACAAAATTTTCAGTTTAATATGAAGATATCAATCTTAAAAATTATTCTTCATTTTCTGTTGTTTCTTCGCTTGCAAAGCCTGCACTTTCTGCTGCTTCTGTTTCAACAGTTTCTTCCTGTGATTCAACTGGAGCAGAACCTGTATAACCTTCCTTGCGGCGTGAATAGCTGACGCTCAATTTGCGACCACGATATTCAATTCCATCAAGAAGCTGAATTGCATTGTCTGCATCTTCTGCAAAAAGTGTAACAAAAGAATAATTGTCACAAACACGAATATCGCCGATTCGTTCGCGGTCAACTTTTCCAACTGTAGAAAAAAGCCCGATAAGTTCACGTGCAAAAACATGGCGGTTGCGTCCAACGCTTACAAAAACAGTCTGTGCATATTCTTCTGCAATCTGTGCTCTTGGAGCCGGAACACGAGGAACAGAAGTTTCACCAGAATGGTTTTCAGAAGAAATAGCAGGATTTCTATAAGATGAGTCCTGATAACGTGAATGACGCATGTTACGGTCACGGCGCTGATATCCGCGATATCCGCCGGAAATCTGTTTTGCTAAATATGCAGCAACATAAGATCTTAAAGTAAGAGGAACATTCTTCTTAAAAAGCTTCTTAAGCTCATTCATTTCCAATGGGTCTTCTTCAGACTTTACACGTTTTACAGCTTCCTGAAGCATAAATGTAACTTGTTCAGCATTAAATGAAAATTCTTTTTTTGACATTGCATTCTCCTATAAAATTGCGCATTAAGCGCCCTAAAAAAATCCAACCAGCCTGCATTATCTGCAGACGGCAACTAGTGCATTAAAGGCACTTTTAACAAAAAAACAGAACCAAACTGTGAAAAACCTGCTCTTTCGAGCACATTATTAAAAAAATCTGGCAACAACGAACGGGAAACAGCCACTTTTTCAGTTGTGCCGTCTTTTAGCTGGGCAAGCAAAAACTCCAGCAGTTCCTTGCTGAGCCCCAGCCCCCTAAACCTTGGAACAATATACAAAGCTGAAATCATTGCAACAGTTACATCTGTTTTATCTTTGAACGCTGCTGCAAAACCAGCAGGTTCGCCAGACACTGTCTCACAGACAACAGTCTGCAAATCATACACCGATGAATCATTTATCTTTTTCCACTGATCAAGAAGAACATTTCCTAAATCTGTTTCATAAAAGTCATTAAACTCTTTAAACAGTTCTTCTTTACATATCAATTCTGAATGTTCTTTACCAGCAGAAACAGACCTGAATAAAAAATCATCGTGCACCAGCTCGTCATTTTCTTCCGGCTCTAATTCCAGGTGTTCCAGTCCCCACAGTTCTCTAAGTTCATCATACCAGTTTAAAATTACCTGGTTCATTTCATGTTCTTTGAAAGAAAACCACAGCTGTTCAACATTCGGGTTTGCTTTCAAAACGTCTTTGAAATTTCGAAAAACACCATGACCACTTTTTAAAATGCCTCTTAATTCTTCGCGCACGGGCGGATTTCGAAGCGAAGCAACAAAATGCTCCATCAAACGGAAACCACATGCAGAATCCCAAACCGGCAGCTTATAAAAGCGCTGATCATCAGGTGAACACACTTCTGATTCCGGCAAAACAATTCCTTCAACAGCATCAAAAACAAAAATTTTGCCTTGATTTTCCATTGCATAAATTATTTCGTCTTTTACTTCAGAAGTTAATTCAAAATTCATGAAAACATTTTACCACAACACACATACTTTTTGTACTGTCTGCCATTTGCAATTTACATGGCAGATTCTACTGTCTGTTAAGCCAAATCCTTGCGTGTTTCACAGATTTTGCTTACAAGCCCATAATTTTTTGCACCCTGTGCATCAAGCCAGTAATCTCTATCCGTATCTTTAGCCACATCTTCAACAGATTTGCCTGTTTCTTTGGCTATCATCTCGTTAATCTTGGCACGCATTTTTTCGAGTTCCTGTGCATGAATCTCGATTTCGGTTGTTACACCCTGAATGCCACTCATCGGCTGATGAATAAGATAGCGGCTGTTCGGCAATGCGAAACGATGCTTCTTTGGAGCTGCAAGTAAAACAATTGATGCAGCACTGGCAATCAATCCCATTCCAATAGTATAAACCGGTGCATTGATAAAACGAATCATATCAAAAATTGCATAACCGGCATCCGCATCTCCTCCAGGAGAATCAATAAACAAGCGGATTGGCTCATCTGAATCAGCTTCAAGCACGAGCAGCTGGCGTGCAACTTTTTCTGCAAGTTCTTTGTTAATTTCGCCAGAAAGAATAATCTGACGTGTCTTCAAAAACTTTGCATTTAAAGCTTCTGCACCAGCATCTTTTTCAGCTGATTGTTTTGCCTGTTCTTCGTTTTCTTCGTCAAAACGAATTCCCAAACATTTGTCCATAAAAACCTCTATTCCCTGTAAAAAGCAAAAATGACTGCAAAATCTTTAACAAGATTCACAGGGCAAAATCTAAGCAGAGAACAAGCCCCACATCTATCAGATAATATAGAAAAAAAACAGCATTTCTGTCTACAGTGCAAACTGTATTCAAGTTCTTAATTTACATTGATTTCACCACAGCTCATATTATCCGTCATTATTTTCAATTTTCTACATGAAAAAAAATACATCCTTCTTTATTGAACACAAAGCCAATTGATATTATACTGATTCTAAACCGTCAATTGCTGTTTTTACACACCCATTCTTTTGTTAGGGAAAAAATGCTTTTTAACTCATATATTTTTATTTTATTATTTTTACCTTTATGCATAATTGGTTATTTTGGTTTAAATCATTTTAAGAAATATACAATAGCCCAAATATTTTTACTAGGAATGTCTTTGTGGTTTTACGGATACTTTAATGTACAGTACCTGTGGATTATTTCGTTTAGTATTTTATTTAATTACATCATTTATTATTTTTTATGCAAAAAAAAAGACAAAAAATTATTGATTTTGGCTTTGACGGTTAATATCGGTCTGCTTTTATATTTCAAATATACCGATTTTTTTATATCAAATATAAATAAAGTTTTTAACACAGATTTCAATCTGTTAAATATTGTTTTGCCTTTAGGCATAAGCTTTTTTACATTTCAGCAAATTTCATTTATTGTGGACACTTACAAAGGTGAAGTACCCAAATACAGTTTTCTGCATTATGCGTGTTATGTTACATATTTTCCACAGCTAATAGCAGGGCCAATAGTTACACACGACGAACTGATTCCTCAATTTATAGATGAATCTAAAAAAAATATTAACTGGGAAAATCTTGCAAAAGGCATTTATATTTTTGTTCTTGGACTTGCTAAAAAAGTGCTTATTGCTGACACTTTCGGTAATGCCGTTAACTGGGGCTATTCAAATGTACATATTTTACAATCGGTAGATGCATTAGTAGTCATCCTTTCATATACTTTTCAAATTTATTTTGATTTTAGCGGCTATTGTGACATGGCAATCGGAATTGGCAAAATGATGAATATTGACCTGCCTGTAAACTTTAATTCGCCATATAAAGCATGTACCATTACTGAATTTTGGGACAGATGGCATATTACTTTAACCAGATTTCTAACAAAATACATATACATTCCACTTGGCGGCAATAGAAAGGGCGAGTTAAGAACATACATAAATATCTTTATTGTATTTTTTATAAGCGGCTTCTGGCATGGCGCAGGGATGTCTTTTATTGCGTGGGGAATTTTTCACGGTATTTTTTCCATTGTTACACGAAGATTTAAAACTTTTGTTGAAAAAATACCGGCAGCAGTAAACTGGATAATTACATTTGCTTTTTTGAATGTAACTTGGGTCTTTTTCAGAGCAGACGGATTTAGACAAGCTTTATCTATATTATACAAGACGGTATCTTTTCGTTTAGAACGACCATCCATCAAATTATTAGAATGCTTTAAAATACCAGAAATAGAAGCTTTTATAACGCACTCATATATATTAAAAATATTGCCTGACATAGAAATGCTTGGTTTTATTTTATTTTCTTTTTTTGTAATTATAATGGGGAAAAATTCATACGAAAAAATGATGCAGCTAAAATGTTCTAAAATAAAAACTTTAACAACAGCAATCTTATTGACTTTTTGCATTTGCAGTTTTTCAGGAATCAGTACATTTTTGTATTTTAATTTTTAAGGAATATAAAAAAATGGAACAATATAAAAAATTTGTTATTTCAACTATTTTTCAAAGTTTATTTATTTTAATAATCCTTGCCTTGCCAATAATTATTGTAGATCCATATTTTCACTATCACAAACCTTTAAAATCTTTATTTTACCCATTGAATAATCAAAGAAGTCAAAATGACGGCATAACAAAACATTTTGACTATGATGCAATAATTACAGGATCGAGTATGACGGATAATTTTAAAACTACCGAGTCTAATAAACTTTTTAATGCTGAATTTATAAAACTTCCTTATTCTGGAAGTACTTTCAAAGAAATAAACGACAATTTAATTATTGCTTTTGAACATAATAAAAATTTAAAAATTATAATCAGGAGTATAGACAGATATGCCATAGAAGAAAATAAAAATGCTATGTGTACCGTTTTTGGGGAACATCCTACATATTTGTATGACAAAAATTTGATTAATGATGTGTTTTACATATTCAATAGAGAAATCCTATTTTATGAAGTTATTCCATTGCTAAAAAAATCTCTAAAAGAAAAACAAAAAGGCATTACTGACTTTGACCATTATTCTTACTGGATGCCTGGCGCGACTTTTGGGAAAACAGCAGTTTTAGCAAACAGAACAGAATTCAAAAAACCAATAAAAAATCATTCATTGACAGAAAAACAGATATCAACAATTTCAGAAAACATAACACAAAATATAACATTCTTAGCAAAGGAAAATCCTCAATGCCAGTTTTATTATTTCCTACCACCATACAGTGCTGTATGGTGGGGAAGAACATACGAGTCCGGCGACTTAGAACGACAAATCGATATTGAAAAATTAGTAATTGAACAAATTCTCCAATGTGAAAACATAAAATTATATTCGTTTAATAATGAATATGACATAACAACAAATTTAAACAATTATAAAGATTCAAATGCGCGTTATGGTTGCCATTACGGCGAATGGATAAATTCGCTTATGCTTGAATATATGGCACAAGACAAATGTTTACTTACAAAAGACAATTATCTTGACTATCTTGAAAAAGAAAAAGAATTTTATTCAACATTCGATTACAATTCTTTATTTAATCAAATCGACGAAGAAGACCGACCTTGTGATTTGCAGTAAGCTATTTTTATTAATTTTAAATTTCGTGGAAAACTTTCAATATAGAAAAAAAACAGCATTTCTGTCTACAGTGCAAACTGTATTCAAGTTCTTAATTTACATTGATTTCACCACAGCTCATATTATCCGTCATTATTTTCAATTTTCTACATGAAAAGCAGAACACCAAACAGCTTTTTCTGTACAGCCAAAAACATAAAAAAATGAGGAACCCGCCATACAGACAAGATTCCTCGAAAGTAAAAGAGCCTGAAGTTAAAAACTGAACATATTTTCAGCATTATAAGGATATACCGTGTGGCTTATGCAGCGCCGTTTTTGATTCTGAAAACCGGCGGCAAAAAAGCAGCCTAAAGCCATGCGGTAAAACTTACATCATGTCGTGAGCTTTTATATAAGCTACAGTTTCGTCAACCGTTGTAAAGGCAAGGCATGTGTATGTGTCTGCAGCACCATAAAAAAGCGCAACACGCCCAGTCGGCGCATCAACAAGCGATGCAACCGGGAAAACAACATTCGGCACAAAACCGCGTTCTTCATATAGTTCTTCTGGAGTAAGCAGAAAGTTTTTGCACCTGTGCAGCACTTTTGACGGGTCTTCAAGATCAAGAATTGCTGCACCTATTGAATATACAAAGCCTGAGCAAGTACCTGTTACACCATGATAAAATAAAAGCCAGCCTTCTTCGGTTTCAATCGGAGTACAGCCGGCACCGGTTTTTACAGACTGCCACCAGTCTCCGCTTGGGCCAAAAACAAACTTGTGGCGGCCCCAATAATAAAGATCAGGGCTTTCGCTTAAAAATACATCACCAAACGGAGTGTGTCCGCTGTCGCTTGGACGCGACAGCAGCAGATATTTTCCATTAACCTTGCGTGGAAAAAGTACGCCGTTTCTGTTAAAAGGCAAAAATGGATTGTCGAATGATTCGAAATATTTAAAATCTTTTGTTTTGGCAATTCCTAAAGAAGCACCATGAAAATTTGTACACCAGATTATGTAATATGTGTCTTCGATTCTTACAAGACGCGGATCATAAGCATAAGACGGGCTTACATCATTTCCATTTGAATCATAAATTGTCATTGCTTTTTCGCTGAAAGTCCAGTTTAATGCGTCTGGAGAAAAACCATAATAAAGATATGGAATTCCATTGCATGTTTCGGCGCGGAAAACACCGACAAAACCGCCGTCTTTCCAGACAGCAACTGCACTATTAAAAATTCTTGCAACATTTGGTGCCGGGTTCCGCCTGATGACAGGATTTTCTGAATAGCGCCACATAGGTGCATTGCAGCCGGCAGGTTTTTCCTGCCACGGCATTCCAGATACAGCTTCGCCAATAATTTTTATCATAAACCTTCCTTAATATAATTCTTATATTTCAATGCATGCCAGAAAAAACTGACAAACCGCACATTAAAAACAAATTCAACTTTTCATATATTCTTTGAGCAGATCATAAAGTTCACGGTCAACTTTAAAGCCTTTTATGTTTTCCCAAACAGTGCCGGGACGGTTATGACCGATAATGCCGAATTCTCCGATGAAGTTCCACAGCGAAAAACCCCAGCCAAGTTCGCGATAAACTGAAAACAAATCGTTAAACCAGTTCATCGATGTTTCATGGTCTGTTTTGTCAAAGCAGCCGAATTCACCAACGTGTACAGAAACGCCTTTATCAGCCAGTGCTTTCCACGGCGCATAATGGTCAAGAAGCGTCTGTCTGTTCCAGATTTTTCCTTCCCATTCTTCGCCTGGATAAACAGGAATTCTTCCAGTCTGTGCAGCAGGGCACCACGGTGCCTGATAATGCGTAACAGACATGGGCTGATAGCCACGCGTACTGTGAACAGCGCCTAAATCTGCAAGTTCGGGCATTGCTTCGTTGCCGCCGCAAAGGCCGTCTAATACAATCGGGCGGTCTTTTGTTACAGAACGGATAGTTGCAGCTGCACGGCGCATAAGCTGTTCATGAATGTCTCTTGTCATGCCGTATTGCCCGATATTCGGCGGTTCATTTAATAAATCAAAACTCAGCTGGTCTGCGTTATAAGATGAATAGCGTTCAGATAAGAATTTCCACAGAGAAATAAAAGCATCCTGTGCAGCCGCATCTTTCCATAAATTATGCTTTTCAAGCTCTGCCCCGTTTATACAATAGCCCGGCGCACGGTGCACATTTAACGAACAATGCATTCCTCTTGAAACTACAGCTTCGATACATGCATCAAGCCGTTCAAGCATTTTTTCGTCACGATTTTCATATTCAAAATTGTGCGTCCAGAAACGATAATCTGTCGGCACACGAATGAAATTCGCGCCCATATCAGCAATAAAATCAAGTTCTTTTTCGTTTATCACAATTTCAGACGGAGCAACTTCCTTGCGGTCTCCCATTGAAAACAGCCAGATCATGTTAAATCCATACCACTTTTTGTTGTTACTCATAATTGAAAAAATCCTCTTTATTGCAGGTTAAAACCGAAAATTGGAAACATAAGAAAACCGGTTTCCCACAAGTGAATATAATATGTTCTCTTTAATGTTGTCAAGAAAAAAGAAACCGTTTTCTCAAAAATATACAAAATATGCAAAAATCAGGCAGTTTCCGCATAATCAGCCCAAATTTTCTGCGTTTTATGTTATAGTCTAAAAAGGCCGGCAAACTGGAAACGCCCGAAACAATGTCTGGCTTATTAAACCAAGGAGAAAAGCAAAATGCACAGGCTGAATATTTCAGTCTGAACGCTGAATGCAAAACGCTTTATAAAATGAAATTAACCATAAATGAAATTGCAGAAATGGCGCATGTTGCTAAAAGCACAGTTTCAAAAGCGATAAACGGTCAAAAAGGCGTCAGTGAAGAAAACCGGCAGCGCATTCTTGAAATAATTGAGCAGGTAAATTTTCAGCCAAGCGCCTCTGCACGCGCATTGGCCCAGAACAAAACTGGCGCAATCGGCATTGTGCTGCCACACGATGCATTTTTTTCTCTTTCGGGCGAATACTGGGCAAGCGTTGTTTCTTCAATTGCAGCAGAAGCAAACAAACGGAACAATTCTCTTATGGTTATTGCTCCGCAAAAAGATGAAAAGTTCAAAATTGAATCTCTGGAAATTATTTTAAAACGGCACGGCGTTGACGGACTGATAATTGGCGCAGAACAGATTGAAACAGAAACGATTATGAACGTTATAAAACAGGACATGCCGTTTGTATTTATTGGCAAAAACCCATATTTTGAACATTTTGCCGTTGACATTTCAAACAAAGCAAGTGCAATGCGTGTTGTTAACCAGCTTGTACAGCAGGGCTATAAAAAAATCGGCTGCATTGCCGGTCCAAAAGAATACGACTATACAATTGAACGAATAAATGGTTTTAAAGAAAGCCTTGAAAAAGCAGGACTCGACAGTTCAAGAATTTTAACTTCAAATTATAACAAAGAAGACATTCTGAAAAATGCAGCTGAGTTTTTTGAAAAAAACAGCGACATTGACGCTTTGTTTATAGCAGCCGGCGGAGATTTTGTGCTGAACATTATGGATGTGTTGCGCACAAACGGCAGAAACCTAAAAACATTTGGACTTGGCGTCTTTGACGACAGCAGAATCTTTGATTTTCTTGAATGGCCGATTGTAACTGCAAAACAGCCGATTGAAGCAATGGGCACAGCTGCCGCAGACATGCTTTTTAACATAATCGACGGCACGCCTCCGGCAGAAAAACTAAAAACCTTCGACGCCGAAATCATAATAAGATAAAAAGGAATAATGGAATTAAAAAATATTTTTATCTGATTTTGATTTTTCTTGCAGATTTTGCATTTGCCAAACCACAACAGGGATATATCAACAGAGATTATTTGGAAAAAAATTGTAAATAACAGGACAAACAGGAGTAAAGAGAATTATGAAAAAGCTTAGTTTAATATTCATAATGTTGATTGTGACTGTATTTATTTCTTGCCAAGAATCGGCTTATAAAGAAAAAATAGTTAGTTTTGAAAATGCAACAGCTCCAGCACATAAAGAATTTTATGAGCATTATGGAAATATTTATTTATTCTATAAAGAAAATCCACAAAAGTATCCAAAATATAGTGAACGTAATAATACTATTATAGAGGAGTATAGTGCAATAGAAGAATTAAAATATTACTATAAATCGAATAATAAACTATGTTATGTCGGCAAAATAAATCTTGACGGTGTATTTGATAAAAACGATAAATGTATATGGCCTTTTCCTGAAATACCTAAAGAAGCAAAAGCTGTGGGATATGACTCAAGAATTTTGGAATCCCCTTTTAATAGAGCAGTTATTTTAGTAGAAAATGGTTCTGCGCTAAGTACTGACCCTTATGGATATATAAGAATGAATTATGAAACTAATACATTTGAAACATTTAATCCATTCAATGATGAAGAATAAAAGTTGATCACAGATTCAGCCCCAATTTACATCACACCCCAAACGCGAAACCGTAAAACCGTGCTGCTGTTATGGATTTAATTTCTTTTTTGACCAGTCTTTTAAGAGTGTGTCTGGTCTGGTGCACAAAACCTGCACAAGCAAGGCTCCAAGAGGTCCGAAAATCTGGTCTAAAATTATGCGTTCGTCGCTTGTAAAAGCAGAAAGAACATAACCTGCAATGTCGCTGTGGTCTGGTCTGCCAATGCCAATACGCAGCCGCCAGAAATCTGCAGTGCCAAGCACGGCTTTTGTAGAGCGCAGTCCGTTATGACCGCCAAGACCACCAGACCATTTCAAGCTGACTGTTCCAGGTGCAAGTTCAAGTTCATCATGAATGACAAGGATTTCTTCGGGTTTTATTTTATAAAAACTTGCAAGAGCGCCTATGCTTTCTCCTGAAAGGTTCATGTATGTTTCAGGCTTCAAAAAATAAATTTTTTCGCCAGCTTCTGCAGCACATTTTATAGATTTTCCGCAAACCTGTTCAGACATGTTCTGAATTACAGCACGGTCTAAAACAGCATATTGTCCTTTAAATTTAGACTGCCAGTTCAGTTTTGAAGCAAAAGGTAAAGTTTCTTCAAAAATCCAGCTTGCATTATGACGTGTCTTTTCATATTCGCGTCCATAATTTCCTAAAAAAGCAACCAATGAAATCATAATATTTTCTCTTTTATATTTTGAATAATTTGAACCTGCAGACTTTTTAAGCTTTTACAAACTGCACATAACAAGCATAAAAAGCGTTTGCAAGAAATTCCATTCGCGGTTAAACTGTAGTGTGGAATTTTAAATTTTTTAGAACTCCGCATCCTTAAAAGAATATAGTTTTTTTGCTTACGATTTTCAATGGTCGTTTCAAAAAAACATTTTTGAAATGCCAACGCAAAACACTGAAATTATTTCAGTTTAAAAACGCAGCATTCTTTTCTATATTTTCAAAAGGAAAACTGACATTGTTCAGTCACGGGAACTTTTCCCGATAAGGTCAATGCTAAATTTTAGATGGCCATAAAATATTTTTTTAGGAAGAATATGATCCCTCAGAAAAAACGTGTATACGTAATCGGGCACAGAAATCCGGACACAGATTCGGTTGTTTCTGCAGCAGCATTAGCAGATTTAAGAAAAAATATGGGACACGCTGAATATGTTGCAGCACGTGCCGGAAAAATAAACCCGCAGACAGAATATATTTTCAACAGATTTAAAGTGCCTGTTCCAGAATATGTGCCCGATCTTGTGCCAAAAGTCGGTTATTATATGCCAGCAACAAACGAAACAGTAAACTGCAAGACATCGCTTTGGAACGCCATTGCCAAAATGGAAGCATGCAGCACAAAAGTTCTGCCTGTTGTTGATGACGACGGCTATTATCATTCGCTTCTGCATTACAATGCTTTTTCAAAAAACATTTTGAAAACTCTTGACCCGGAAAAATCTTCGGCTTTAATTACAAGCATTTCTCTAATGCAGGAAACTTTGAATGCACAGCCGCTTGTAACATATAAAGAACTTGATGTTTTCAAATGCAATATTTTAGTTGCAGCGTCTGAATTTGAAACATTCAAAGAAATGCTTGACATGCAGGCAAGCGAAAATTCAGTTGTCATAACAGGCGACAGAATTGACATTCAGGAATACTGCGTAAAAAAAGGCATCCGCGCTTTAATTATTTCTTCCGGTTCAATAATGAGCAAAGAACTGCGCGAAAAAGCTGAAAAGCAGAATGTTTCTGTGCTTATAAGCCCGTATGACGCAGCTTCAACTGCAATGCTCAGTGTTTATGCAACACCAGTTTCTGCAATGGCAGACAAGACAATTCAGCCAGTCAAAGCAACAGACATTGTGCGACGCATAAGAACACATCTTTCGCAGTCACCAAGCCGCACATTGCCAGTAATTTCAGATGATTCAAAAGTAATCGGAACAATTTCTGAAGGCGATTTGCTGCAGGAAGCAAACATTGACATTACGCTTGTTGACCACAACGAACAGACACAGGCAGTTGAAGGCATTGAAAATTACAAAATTCTTGAAATCATTGACCACCACAGGCTCGGAAACCTTTCAACAAGAAATCCGATTACATTTATAAACAAGCCGGTCGGTGCAACTTCAACAATCATTACAAACCTTTACAGAGAAAACCGCGTGCCAATTTCAAAAGAAATTGCTTCGCTGCTGCTTTCTGGAATTCTTGCAGACACACTTACCCTTCAGTCTGCAACAACAACAGAAACAGACAGAGAAACAGCCGAATTCTTATCTAATGTTACAAACATTGACATTGACAAGCTTGGCTTTGAAATTGCACAGGCTGCAGGCCAGATAAGCGGCAGAAGCGCAGCAGAAGTCATTCATCAGGATATGAAAGAATACCAGGAAGACGGTTTCAGCTTTACAGTAAGCCAGATTGAAATTGACAATCCAGAAGAACTTATAAGCCGCAAAGCCGAATTTATTGAAGAACTCGACATTGAACGCCGTGCATCAAAATCTCTGTTCTGTTCACTTATGGTTACAGACATTACAAGCCTTACAAGCGTCATGCTCATTTCCGGAGATCCGGCTTTTCTGCAGGTCATCGGTTTTCCAAAAAGAGAAGAATCTGTTTATATGCTGCGCGACATTGTTTCAAGAAAAAAACAGCTTATCCCGCTTTTAGGAGAACAGATTGACAAATTTTCAGGAAGCCGATAAGCAGCAGAAAATCAGCAGTTCCGGCACAGAGCGTTTGGGTCTGCGGTCTTAATATGTGGTTGCGGTCGTTTTCTTTCTTTTCTATCAGAAAGATTATTGAAATGACCGTATAATCTGCATAAACAAAAAAATTTGAATTATTACAAAAAATTATTTTTTTAAGAACATTTTTAATGTATAATAACAGTATATAATAATGTAAATTTGATAAACATATTAATGACAGACCCTAAAAAAATAGACTGCATGATTTTTAGGGTTCAATAATATTAATATTTTATTTTCCGGGGGGAAATTGTTTTGAAAAAAAGTATCTTTTTATTATCAGTATTTTTAATTTCATGTCTTTTATTTTCCTGCAGCAAATATGCAGTAATAAATAATGCAGATGATTTAGCAGGGAAAAAAATCGGTGTTCAGGAAGGAACAACCGGAGAACTTTATGTTCACGATTACGTAAAAAATGCAGAAGCTGTTTTGTACAAAAGCGGTCTTGAAGCAGCAGCGGCATTATCAAACGGATTAATTGATGCAGTAATTCTTGATGAACTTCCGGCAAGAGAAATTATTGCAAACTACGAAAACCTTGCAATAATTACAGACCAGTTTGAAAAAGAAGAATATGCAATAGCCGTAAACAAATCTAACACAGAACTTCTTAATGACATTAATTCAACGATAATTGCCCTGAAAGCAACCGGCGAATACAAAGATTTAATCAAAACTTTTATGCCAGTTAACGGAAAAATTGTTGTTCCGCCATCAGCCGCAGGAAACTTTCCAAAACTGCTCAAAGTTGGAACAAATGCGACTTTTCCACCTTTTGAATATTATGAAGATAATAAAATCGTCGGCTTTGACATTACATTAAGCGAAAAAATTGCAACAAGCCTAAAGTCATCAATTGAAATAATTGACATGGATTTTGACCAGCTTATTCCTGCTCTTGAAAAAGGAACAGTTGATTTTATTGCAACAGGCATGTCTATTACAGAAGAAAGAAAAGATTTTGTTTCTTTTTCTGTGCCTTACTTTGAATCTAATCAGGTAATCATCATAAGGAACCCAAAAAAATAAGCATTATATGCTCAGGCAGAAAAAATCTTGAGCATATAATAATCTCTTTAAAAACACAACTTATTGTTTTCACTTCAGTTTTTGCTCTCGACTGATATAAAACAGTATGATAGAATCAGCATGTTTCATAGATTTTTAAAAACTTACAGAAGGGCTGTTTGAAATTTCTGCCAGTACAAACACAGGCAGAACCTGCAGCCGGGTTTTATTTTTTTATTGCAGCATAAGCATCAAAAAAACAAAACCTTTCGCAAGAATCAATGTTTGACAGGAGTCAAAATATGAGGAAGAGTTATTTGCTATTGGCAGCATTGACTGCCGTTATTGGAATTATGATGATAATTGCCCCGACTGAATGCGTAAAAGTAATTGTCATTACAGCGGGCATTGCAGCCATTATAAATGGTCTATATACACTTATTTCAAAGCGCAAGCTTCTTGCAAACAGCAATTTTGACACAACCGAAACAATCAAAGGGTTTTCAAGCATAATCATCGGTGCACTTGCAGTGCTTTTGCCGCTTGTATTTGCAGGTGTGCTTTGGACTGTCATGGTTTATGTTCTTGCTGTCTATCTTTTAATTTCTGCAATTACAGAAATTTATCTTGCTTCTCAACTAAAAGCCGCAAACATTGAAACAAGACTGTCTAAAACAGAAACAATTACTTCACTGCTGCTTGCAGTAATTCTGTTTTGTCTTCCTGCAGAAATTGGCAAAATCATCATCAGGCTTGGCGGCATCGCCCTGCTCATCGGTTCAATCGTCTGTGCATATCTTGAATGGAAGAACCAGCCGTTATCGCTTGAAGTTGAAATTCTTCCAGACGACGACTTTGAAAAATAATTTTAATCAGGTTGTCCGCTGCTGCCAGCAGAAAAACATACTCAAAAACAGATAATCTGCGAATTTTAATACATGTACGAACTAACCCCGAGCAGATTACATGAAGCAGATGATATCTTTAATGCGTTTTAATCAGCAAGCCTGCTATTTTTTCAAAATTTCAAGCATTGCTTCATACAGTGGTTTCGGGTTGAGTTTTTCATCGTATGGCAGTGCATGACCCTTTCCAGGGAAAGTATATGGAACCCAGCTTGATGCATCTGTAAAGCCCCACATAATGAAATTCTTTACGTTAGGTTCTTCAACTGCAATCTGCAAAAGTTCGCAGTAAATCTGCTGCTGTTTATCAAGGTGGCTTTCATAATTTTTCTGTGGAATACGGACATCAACTTCGCTGAATGAAACATCAACCCCAATGTCAGCATAGCGCTTTACATTTTTGCGGATCTGTTCTGCATTAAAGCCATAAGCCGTATCCATATGCATCTGCATTCCAACACCATTAATCGGAACACCTTTTTCTTTAAGATTCTTTACAAAATTGAACATTGCATCTGCTTTAGGCTGCCCCATTGTTTCATTTGAATAGTCGTTAATATAAAGTTTTGCCGACGGGTCACATTCATGTGCTTTTATCAGCGCATGTTCAATATAATCTTCACCAATAGTCTTATACCAGATGTTTTTTCTAAGAGAACCGTTATCTTCAAACATTTCGTTTACAACATCATAATCCTGTATTCTGCCTTTATAGCGGGTCATAATAGTAGAAATATGATTGTCCATAACTTCAAGTGCCTTTTCGCGGCTCCATCTTTCAGACAAAAATGAAGGATTTTGATTATGCCAGAAAAGTGTATGGAATTTGACTTTCATATTGTTTGCTTCTGCAAACTCAATTATTCTGTCTGTTTCACTCCAATTCCAGGTATTTTCTCTTGGATGAATCGATTCCCATTTCATACAGTTCTCTGCAACAATAATCGAACTGTTTTTTGCAATTATGCTTGTGTGAGACTCTTTATTAAGACTGCCGACAGCAACGGCAACACCGGTGTCAAGATTTTTTTTTGAGGCAAGAGAACGAAAAGTGTCTTGTGTCGTCAAACCAACACAAACAGCACCAACACAACCTAAAAGCCAAATTGAAAGTGTTGCTATTCTCTTAATCATATTTTCTCCTCCAGTTTGTTGTAGAATAAAAACAAAATGAAGAATTGTCTATAAGAGAAATTGCTTATTTTAGATATTTTTGAGATTTGTAACTGTTTTTAACTTAACAAAAATCTAGTTATTCATATATAAATACATAAAACAACATTTATATTTTCATTTTCAGCTGAATCAGTTCATGAATTCATGTTTTATCCGCAGCGTAAAAATTTTGCTGGACGCAAAGCTTTTAAGCTGCAGACACATGTGAATTATTCAAAAAATTACAGTTTTCCGCCGGCTTTTTTCCATAATGGAAGGCTTTTGAAATCATAAGTTTCTTTCATCCAGCGTCCGCCAGAAGAACAGTCAATTTTTCTTCCATCAATGTAATGAATCCATTCGCCTTTTGGAAGATAATATTCAACAGAACCGTCTTCTGAAAAAACAGGTGCAACAAGCAGAGAATCGCCCAGCATATACTGTCTGTCTAAAAATGCAGCTGTCGGATCTTCTGGAAATTCAAGAAACATTGCACGCAGAACAGGCATGCCTTTTTGGCATGCAGTTTTTGCACACTCAAGCAGATAAGGCATAAGCGAACCTTTTATATTTGCAAAAATTCGTGCAACTTCGCTTGATTCTTCATCAACAGACCATGGCACACGATACGAATTGCTTCCATGCAGGCGGCTGTGCGATGACAAAAGCCCAAACTGAAGCCAGCGCTTAAATAATGCAGGCGGCGGATTGCCTTCAAACCCACCAATGTCATGACTCCAGAAACCAAAACCGCAAAGACCAAGAGAAAGACCACCTCTTAAAGTTTCTGCCATTGCTTCAAATGTTGATTCGCAGTCGCCACCCCAGTGCAACGGGAACGACTGGCAGCCGACTGTTGCAGAACGTGCAAAAAGGCAGGCTTCTCCTTTGCCACGTTTTTTTTCAAGCAATTTAAACACGCACTGGTTATACAGATATGTATAATAATTGTGCATTTTTTCTGCATCTGCACCGTCATAATAAACGCCGTCAAGCGGAATGCGTTCACCAAAATCAGTTTTGAATGCATCAACGCCCATTTTCAGCAGAGCTTCAAGCTTTGATTCATACCAGCGGCAGGCTTCTGGATTTGTAAAGTCTACAATAGCCATGCCAGACTGCCACATATCTGTCTGCCAGACTGAACCGTCCTGTTTTTTAATAAAATAGCCGCCGTTTTTGCCTTCTTCAAACAAAGGAGAACGCTGCGCAATATATGGATTTATCCAGACACAAACTTTCAAACCACGTTCATGCAGGCGCTTTATAAGCCCTTTTGGATCAGGAAAAGTTTCTTTGTTCCATGTAAAATCGCACCAGTTAAAATCTTTCATCCAGAAACAGTCAAAATGGAAAACACTGAGCGGAATGTTTCGTTCTTTCATGCCGTCAATAAAAGACATTACAGTTTTTTCATCATAAGAAGTTGTAAACGATGTTGAAAGCCAAAGCCCGAACGACCAGTCTGGAACCATTACAGGGCGACCTGTTAATGCTGTGTATTTTTCAATTATTTCTTTTGGCGAAGGCCCATAAATTATAAAATATTCAAGTTTTTCGCCCGGAACAGAAAACTGTACGCGCGAAACTTTTTCTGTTGCAACTTCAAAAGAAACATTATCACTTGAATTTACAAAAACACCATAACCTTTGTTAGTCAAATAAAATGGAATTGTTTTATAAGCCTGTTCGCCGGCTGTTCCGCCGTCTTGATTTGATGTTTCTATGCTCTGCCCGTTTTTAATGAATGCTCCAAATCTTTCGCCAAAACCATAAACGTTTTCGCCGACAGAAAGAGAAAGTTCTTCTTTTATATAAGTTTTATCTCCGCTGTAAAACAAATGCTGCACAGGCTGTGTTGTTTCGCGCATAAAAGCTGTCGACTTCCATTCATTTTTTGTAAGCGGTTTGTTATCGCCCAGAAACTGAACAAACCAGTTTTCGCCTTTTTTCAGACATGCAGAAAGAGCCCCGGAAGAAATTACAGCTTCGTTTTCATCAATTTTAATTTCCGGCACAAATTTTTTATCCTGGTTCAATTCAAAATGAGGTGCTTTATCAACAGTGCCTTCAAAATGGCTGATGCTTACTTTGAGCACATCTTTGCAAGGTGCACTGTAACGAACAGTCAAAAGTGGCATGCTGAGTGTGTCACCACGGGTACGCACAAATCTGACAGGAGCATAAACAACAAGTTCATTGTCTTTTTTTTCAACGTCATAAACCTGCGAAGCAAAATTACCTTCAATACCGTCTTTTTCAAGCCAAAAGCCATTAGTAAATTTCATGTTTTCCTCTTTTAAAACACCATATCGGCGGTGTTTTTCTTTTGCCGGCCCTAAATTTAGTTTTTAGACCCAAACATATCTTTAGCCTTTTATTCAAACAAAAGCAACAGAATAATTCAATAAAACAGCCAAAAAATGCAGTTTTAAAGCCGCATTTCTTCTTTAAATTGCCGACAAGTTTTAGATGTTGCAAAAATACAAAAACACCCCAAAGCTGCATCATCTTTTTTCTGCAGATTTTATTTCTGCATATAACAGCGCCTGTATGCAGTGGGCGTTAAACCAGTGCACCGCTTAAACACTTTTGAAAAATGAAACTGATTTTCAAACGCAAAATGCTCGGCGATTTCGGCAACAGTTTTATCTGTTGTAATAAGCTCTGCAGCAGCTGCCTCCGTGCGCAAACGCATAAAATATTGATATGGCGTCATATGCATTTCTTCACGGAACATCCTGATGAAATGCTCAGCAGAAAGACCGAACACATATGCAACATGAGAAATCGTTATGTTTTTATCAAGATTTTTTTTCAAATATTCCATTGCACTTCTTACAAATGCAGTTCTATGCGAAACTGACGGAGATTCCGCTTTTATCGCAACTGAATCTCCGGAAAACCAGCTGTAAAGCAGGCTGCAAAGCAGATAATTTGCAGAAATTTCAAGCCCCGGCTGATGAGAAGCCGAAAGACGCAGAAGTTCATCAAATAAAAACCGTGATTCATCCGAAGCAAACTGCTTTACAGAATGCTGCTTCAAAAAATTAGTCAATAAAAGATATATTTCTTTGTCTTTTTCTTCATCAAGCTCAAAAAGCACCGCATAATAAGTCAGAGGGCGCGTAACCTGCTCAGGCACAATTGAATGAAATTCATGAGGACCGGAAAGAAAAAGCGCATTTTTTTCTATCGTTATGCGGGCAGTGTTTGCCAGAAAAGAACCGTTTCCATCAATAAAAAAATGAACTTCAAATTCATTATCGTTATGTGCATGATAGCGCCCGTGCCATGCAAGCTTTTCTCCATGAGTTAAACGATAAACAAAAATTGTTTCTATTATGTGCATAAGATTACACCAGACCTTCCATAAGTTTAGTCAGCTTTTTGTTTAAGTCAAGCAAATTACATAATCGTTCAAATAATTCCTTTTCTTTTGAATCTGACAGAAAAGCACAGCGTTTTAAACAGTTCAATTTTAACGGCATAAAAAAACGCAGGCAATTCTTAAAAGCATTTTATCTGAACATACTATATCAATTTTAGATATAATTTATCAAATTTCTGTATTTGAAAAAACTGCTTTTCAGCATATTCTAAGCTTATTTGGAGGAAACATGAAAACAGTAGCAGGAATTGACCTTGGTACACAGAGCATGAAAGTGTATGTGTATGATTTTGAATCTAAAAAAGCAGCAGCAATTGCAACTTGTCCGGTAGACATTATTTCGGAAAATGACGGAACACGAGAGCAGAAGACAGAATGGTATGACAATGCCCTCAAAACCTGTTTCGATAAAATACCAGCAGATGTACGTGCTACAATCTGCGCACTTGGCGTTTCAGGCCATCAGCACGGTTTCGTGCCGCTTGATGCTGAAGGCAAAGCACTTTATAACGTTAAACTTTGGAACGACACTTCTACAGCAGAAGAATGCCGTGTAATTACAGAAAAAGCAGGCGGAGACAAAGCTGTTATCGACGAAGTACGCAACCTTATGCTGCCGGGCTTTACAGCTCCAAAGATTTTCTGGCTTAAACGGCATAAACCTGAATTATTTGCAAAATTAAAGTACATCATGCTTCCGCATGATTATTTAAACTATAAACTTACAGGCGAATATGTCATGGAATATGGCGACACGTCTGGAACAGCTCTTTTTAATTCAGCAACACGCAAGTGGTCTAAAAAAATCTGTTCAATTATTGATGACAAACTCGAAGGCCTTTTGCCAAAGCTTATCGAAAGCGACAAACCATGCGGAAAAGTTTCTGCAGAATGTGCAAAATGGCTCGGTCTGCCGGCAGGAATTCCAGTTTCTTCTGGCGGCGGCGACAACATGATGGGTGCAATCGGAACAGGAACAGTTGAAGACGGTTTCCTGACAATGAGTATGGGAACTTCTGGAACATTGTACGGATACAGTGCAAAACCAATTGCAGATCCAGAACATGGTCTTTCTGGTTTCTGCTCTTCAACAGGCGGCTGGCTGCCACTTTTGTGTACAATGAACTGTACTGTTGCAACAGAAGAAATCCGTGCACTGTTCGGTCTTGGCGTAAAAGATTTTGACGCAGAAGCAGCTACAGCAGAAATCGGTTCAAACGGTGTTGTTGTTCTTCCATTCTTTAATGGCGAAAGAACACCAAACCTGCCGAATGGTCGCGCAAGCATTACAGGTTTGAGCCTTGCAAACACAAAACGCGCAAACATCTGCCGTGCAGCAATGGAAAGTGCAGTATTTGCAATGCGCGGTGGAATTGACGCATTCAGAAAACTTGGATTTGAACCAAAAGAAATCCGTCTGATTGGCGGCGGCTCAAAGAGCCCGCTTTGGAGACAAATTGCAGCAGATATTCTTAATCTGCCAATCAAACTTCCACTTTCTGAAGAAGCAGCTGCACTTGGCGCTGCTGTTCAGGCTTTGTGGTGCTATAAAACAGCAAACGGCGAAAAAGCTTCAATTGCAAGCCTTTGTGCAGAACATGTTCAGATTGACAGCGAACACATTGTTCAGCCAATTGCAGCAAATGTTGCAGCTTATAACGATGCATACGCTGTTTATATAAAGAACCTTGAAGCAGTTATGCCTCTTTATCAATAAGACAATCTAGTGTAAGCAAACTCCGGTGCTGTGCATTCGGAGTTTGTTCTTTTAAGCTTACAAACCGATGTTCTGCTAAACATGCCAGACTGAACGTTTTAGAAGAACACCAATGCAGCATATAAGAAGCTTTTGCTTTTAGCAAAAAACTTTGTATGAAATGCATTAAAAACAGACAGATAATTTTATTATTTTAAGATTACCGCTAAAATCTGCGGTTTTCGCCTTCTGTATGTTTATTTTCACAGATCTGTATTTTGACCAAACGATATTGTTTTTTGCAGAAGACAAGTTTAGTCAAGTTTTCAGATATTTTCCTGTTCCTCCAATAAAAACAGGATCATTTCCCCCTAATCCGGTCAGAATGGTGTTTTGACCGGATTTCTTTTATACAGAAACTTCTTTTTTCAATTTTAAAATAAACGCAGCTCAATGCAGAACATCAATGTATCGTTATTGCTTAAAAGTCTGCACAACCGGCTTTTGCTTATTTTATGCAACTTAAAAGTCGAAGTTTGAAACATTCTCCATGAATCAATCTGATATTTTTTAGAAAAGCCCTTTATATATTCAGATTTGTCAATTAAAATAAGCTATGCACATTCTGGAAAATTCAAAAATCTTTGCTACATGCTTTTACGATGCAGTTTTCTCAATAAAAGATTTTGAACCTTCCATCTTGATAAATTGAGTCATTTATATGAAAAAGCTGCTTTTTAGAAACTGTGTTCTATTTTTTATTGCCGCATTGCTTCTGGCAGGAGCTGTTTATTCGCTGTCGATGTCTCTTTCTTTTGTTACGAAGCTTTCAAAACAAGTTACATCTCAGCCAGGCACACCACAATTTCATATTGCATTATATATTCCAGAACCGACACGTTCATTTTTTAATTCTATGCTGCAAGGTGCAAAAGACTTTTGCGAAGAAAATGACATTGCACTTTCTGTACACACACTGGACGAAGACACAAACCAGCTGTTTTCTGCGCCATACATAAATGCAGACGGAATTGTCATTTATTCTTTTTCTGACTCAAAAGAAACTGCCGGAATTCTAAATACAATTGCTGGCGCATCAATTCCGCTTGTCTTAATTGACCATGCAATTTCTACAAACATTCCTTATACGCACATTGGCGTCAACAATTTTGAACTGGGCTGTTTTATCGGCGATTATCTATGCAGCGAGCAGGAATCAATTGCACCAATTATTGTTTACAGCGAAAAATCTCCGGGAATGTATGCAGAACGTGAACTTATAGAAATGGGGCTGAAATCTGCGGCAGGTGCAGACTTGAAAAAAGCAATTCAATGCACAGTAACAAGCCAGAATATGCTTGACGCAGACGAAAGCGTATCTGCACTTTTGTCCAGAAATCCAGAAACAAATACAATAATCTTTACAAACGAAGATGACACAATTGCATATGCAAAAATGATTGTTGAGCAGAATAAAGTCGGGACACACAAAATAATCGGTTTTGGTTCTTCAGATGCCGTTAAAGATTATCTTGAAAAAGGTGTTTTAAGTGCACTTGTTTCAGTTGATTCTTACCAGCTCGGTTATCAGGCTCTGCAATCAGTTTACGAAATTTGCCAGAACGGCTATACATCAAGCTATGTAAACACAGGCTTTGATTTTTTAAAACACGGCACAGAGGTTGAGGACAAATGAAAAAATCTTCACTAAAAACGCAAATGGTTCTCAGTGCCGCTGTTTTATGTGCGGCCGTCCTTCTTTCAAACATTTACATTCTCTTCATTTCAAAAGAAATGCAGAAAATTACAAACGACCGCTTTTCTAAAGAACGCGAACTGCAGGCATTGCAGGTTGAACTGCACGAACTGCACGAAACAGCATTGACATATCTTTCAAGCCGTTCAAGCACAGCCTTAGCCGCAATGCTTGTACAGCAGCAGTCTATAAAGCAGAAAGTACAGCAGCTTCCGCCAAAACAGTTCAAACAATCTGATTTGACAGAACGCGAACTTTACAGCTTGATTAATCATTATTCAGACATTGTAGACGCATCAATTGAAGCAAAACGTGGCAGAAACATTACGTTATACACAGCAAAATTTGCAGAAATGAACAAGCTTTTAACCTGCATAGATTCAGAAATAAACACAGTAAGTCTTGAACGATTTAGAGAACAAATTGCAAGCTACGAAATTTTTATTGAAGAAACCAGAAAAATGAACCAGTGGGGGCTTCTTTTTGTTCTGGACATTACAATTCTTGCATTGTTGAGCATATGGATTGCAACAGGCAAAATTTTAAAACCGCTCAACGAGCTTGTAAAAAGTTCACTTGAAATTTCTAGCGGAAACTTCAGTTCTCCAGACATTCCAGCCGGAGCATGGTATGAAGTAAACGAGCTTATTTCCGGTTTTAACAGGATGAAAGCAGATCTTGCAACATACATTCAGGAAATTGAATGGAAACGCGGCGTTGAACAGGATTTCCTAAAAGAAAGACTGAACAACATGAAAATGCAGCAGCTCATGAAACGCATGGAACTTTACACAATGCAGGCACAGATGAACCCGCATTTTCTTTTTAATACATTGAATACAGGCGTACAGCTGGCAATTCTTGAAGGTGCAGACGATACAGCCGAATACATGACTTTACTTGCAAAACTTTACAGACATGATGTAAGTCAGAAAAACGTAATCGTTCCATTAAGGCACGAATCAGACGGACTTGAAGTTTACTGCGAAATTTTGCGCATTCGTTTTCCAAAAACACTCACAATAAATATAGATATTCCAGAAGAATTAAAAGACACATGCCTTGTACCTGTTTCAATTTTACAGCCGCTCGTTGAAAATTCAATTGTTCACGGTTTTCTTGAAAGCAAAGGCTATGGCATAATAGATGTTTCTGTAAAAAAAGAAGAAAACATGCTGCATCTGTGCGTAAAAGACGACGGCTGCGGCATGCAGGAAGAAATAAAAAACAAGCTGCTCGAAAAAGCAAATCTTGAATCAACTTCGTCAAAAGTCATGGGGCTCGAAAATGTCATTCAACGTCTTTATTTCTTCTTTCCACAAAACAAAAACATTATAACAATAGACTCTGCGCCGCAAAAAGGCACAACTATAACAATAAATTTGAACACTCTGGAGGAACCATGTATTCAGTTTTAATTGTTGATGATGAAGAACCAGTTCTCGAAAGCTACAGCTACATGATAAAAAATGGCGCACCAGATTTTGAAGTCTGCGGGAAAGCAAGAAGCGGCGAAGAAGCAATCGAAATGATGTTTCGGCATAAACCGCAGGTTGTATTTATGGACATTTCAATGCCGGGAAAAGACGGTCTTTCTGTAATTGAAAGCATGCATGACACTTTTTCTGACACAATTTTTGTACTTTCAACAGCTTTTGAACGGTTTGACCTTGCACAAAGAGCCGTTCCGCTTGGTGTTTTTGCATATCTTGTAAAGCCAGTTACAAAAAAAACATTTTTAAAGACACTTGAAGACATAAAAGAAGCTCTTGCAAAAAAGACAAATTCCCAGGAATTAATTCAACAAAAAAAACAGCAGTTTTTAACCGAAACTCTGCACCAGAAATTTACACAGGAAGAATGGAACGAAACGAAAGCACTTTTCAGCTTTGACCAAGAACAGTTCTGCGTTGCATTGGTTCAAGGTACAAAAGAACAGCAGAAAGAACTTTTAAAACGGCTTTCTTTCAAGCACCAGATTTTTGAAAGTGAATATTTATCGCTGATGCAGTTTCTTATTCCGCTGCGCACAAATCAATATGAAAGAGTAAAAGACGACATGTGTTCTATCTGCAATGAAATTGACAGCACAAAAAGTTTAATATTTGGTCTTGGCAATGCATATCCGGGCAGTCTGCTTTATGAATCTGCAAACGAAGCTTTTGAAAATCTTAAAAATCAAAAACAAAATACATTCCGCAACGAGCAGAACCTCATAAAAGATTTTTTACAGAGTTTTGACTTGCGCCAGACAAAAAACACACCGGAAAAAGCATTTGATGCATTGGTTCAATATCTTTTTGCCGGCGAAAACATTGAAAAAGCTCGTTTAAGTCTTTGTGGAATTTTCATGCTTCTTCAAGAACATCTTTTTCAGGCATATACAAACGACGGTTTCCAGGAACAGAAAATCTGCATTTCTGATGAATTTTTATCAATAAAGACAAAAGATGAAATCATACTTTGGGGGAAAAACGCACTGACCTTTTTCAAAAATGAATTTGAAAACCAAAGCAAGCAGAATTACCCCAAAACTCTGGAAAAAGCCCTCGAATTTATTGATTCTCATTTTAATGTTCCGCTTTCACTTGCAGATGTTGCCTCTGAATGTGGTGTTTCAGAAACTCATCTCAGTCATCTTTTCAGTGAACATTTGAATACAGGTTTTTCTTCATATATTTCAGAAAAACGAATTGCAAAAGCCAAAGAACTTCTTTTAACGCAACTGAGCATAAAAGAAATAAGTGCAGAAATTGGTTTTCAAGACCAGAATTATTTTACGCGCCTTTTTAGAAAAATTACAGGTCAAACGCCATCAGAATTTCGCACAAATACAGGTTTTGCTTCTATAGAGGAATAAAACAATGAAAAAAGCTTCGTTCATCAAGATTTTTGTCAATCTAGAGATTTTTGCACTTCTCTTTTGCCTTTCGCTGACAGGCTGCACAAAAAGCAAAAACACAAAAACAGAAACCATGCAGAATGTGAAAATCGAAAAAAAAGCGCATGACAAAACAACAAATGCCAAAACAAAACCAAGAATTGGTTTTTCAATTGCATCTGAAACATTTATTCTTGAACGGTGGAATAAAGACATTAAAATTTTTTCAAGTGAAATTGCAGCTTTGGGTGGCGAAGTTTTATTTCAGCTTTCTGCCGGAGGAACAGACGCACAAATAACGCAAATTGAATTTCTCCTTTCAGAAGACATCGATGCGCTTGTTGTTGTTCCAAACGACAGCGATTTGCTTTCAGGCGTCATTCAGCAGGTCATAGACAAAAACATTCCGGTTATTGCATACGACCGTCCGATAAACAGCGTGCCTATTGATGCATACGTCTCTTTTGACAACAAATCTGTCGGAGCGCTTATGGCAAAATCTTTGATTAAAGAAAAACCTTATGGCAATTATCTTATAATTAACGGTTCGCAAAAAGACAGAAACTCATATGAAGTAAACAAAGGCATAATGAACGTGCTAGAACCTTATGTAACAAGGGGACAAATCAACATACAAAAACAAATTTGGCTTGAAGAATGGAGCTTTGATGAAGCATTAAAAAAAGCAGAAGATGTTTTTGCAGTTTCTACAGATTTTGATGCAATTACATGCGGAAACGACCAGATTGCAGAAGCCGTTCTTCAGCTTTTGTCAGAACGTCGCCTTGCAGGAAAAATTCTTGTAACAGGTCAGGACGCAGATTTATCGGCATGTCAGCATATTGCAGAAGGCACCCAGTTTATGACTGTTTATAAACCGATAAAGGCACTGGCTGCAAAAGCTGCACAAGTTACAATGGCACTTATAAAAAGCAAACCACTTACACCGGATGGATATTTTCCAAATAAAAGTACAAAGCATATTCCGTTTTATTTTGAACAGCCTTATGCCGTTACAAAAAACAATCTTGACGAAACTGTAATAAAAGACGGTTTTCATACAGCCCAAGATGTTTACAGAACAGATCAATAAAAAGCAGACAGAAAATATCAGACAATCTGAAAATTCCGGAATATTGAAAGATAAAAAAATGTTTAAGGGCTTTTTAAAGTAGCGGCATCTAAATAAACAGTTTTGCTGATTTTTTTAGATGCCTTATATATTTTTCGATTTTTTAATCTATTGTGTACAAGGCAATTTTGTCTTCTCTGTCACGAACAGAAAATGCACCGACAGGAGTTGCCCTGCCGGAAGAATTCATCTTTTCTTTTATTGCGCCAGAAAACAATAACGGAATTTTTGTAGATTTGCATGCATTTTTTACACGTTGAGCAAGTGTTACAGTTTCTCCAGCAAGCGTAAACACAGGACGTCCGTTTATGTGCAAGCTTCCGACAGCAATTGTTCCGCAATGAATTCCAATATCAATAGAAATTTCGGGAAGCTTATTTTCAGCAAGCTGCATGTTCAATTCTTTTAAAGCATTCATCATTTGAACTGCAGCCTGAACAGCCTGCTCTGCCCCATTGTTTCGGCGAGGTCCAACACTGAACACAAATGCAGCGCACATTGTTTCATTATTGGCTGCAATTTTTCCGCCAAGACTTTTTACAATGGCGCCCATTTTCCTGTGATAAAGCGAAAGCACTTTAAAAATCTGCTCTGCAGCAAGATTTTCAGTTTCTGCTGTAAAATTCCTGATTTCAGCAGATAAAACAGCTGCCTCTGTTTCAGTTCCGCCACGAGAATCCGAAGAATCTTCTTTAAATAAAACTTCTTCGCCTGAAGCAAATTCGCAGTCAACAAGCAGATTTCTTACACTTGAAACAACATAAGAACCGACAAGACCAGAAAAAAACGCAGACAAAATTGCCACAGCCTGATACGTTATGACAACTGTGTTTTGTTCAGACATGTCTAAAAGCGAAGTTGAAAATCGTGTAGAATTATCAAAATATGTAAACACAAGCAGCGCAATTTGAATTAAGCCAGATGCAAGCCCGATTATTAAAGGCATTGAAGGCCTTAAAGAAAAAAGTTGAATAATCAATACAAGAACCCATACAAACGGGAACACTGTTTTTGTCAATGCAGCAGGAGGAACAGCTTTTCCAAGAAGCAGAAAATACCAGACATAAGGCATGGCTGCAAGAATCAGTACATCAAAACCGACACCAATAATGCCGGCAGCTTTAACTTTTCTTGTTTTATGCACACGGACAATCATCAGCATTGACACAAAAGCAATAAAACCAATAAAACCACAGAATTCATAAATATTGATTTGCGGCAACTCAGATAAATAAATAACTGCGCCAATGGCAATCAATAAAAAAATTCTGGCAAAAGATGCAGTGTAAAAACCATGTATTTCTTTTTGTCGTAATAAATCAGTTGCTGGAATAGGCATCTTAAATCCGAAAAAATAAATTAAAGGCTGTTACTAATTATTTCAAAATAAACAGCTTTTGGATATTTATATTATCGACAAAGATTGGTTACAAAATCAGAATACATGCAAAACTTTTACATCATTATAAGAAGATTTTTCAAATTTTTTATACGAAAATCACACTTTTAATTCTGCAAAAAAAATGAACTTGATCAAATCATTCAAGGAAAACTTCGGTCAAGTTCTTTTTTAATGCACAAATTATTACAGTTTATTTAAGCAGATCTTCTACGATAGATTTTGCTGCTTTCATATCCATTCCGGGAACAGCTTTGAGTTTTGGCATGATGTTTTTCAAGACACGTTCTTCCGGTGAAAGAGAATCAATTATTTTCTGCACTTCAGCTTTCATTGCTTCTGGCGAAAGTGTTTCTGGAACAAATTCTTTCAAAACAGCAAGCTGTGCTTCAAGTTCGGCAGTATCAGCTCCGCCTTTTTTATATTCAGCAATAGTTGCTTCAGTCTGATCAAACATTTTTTTTGCAGCCTGCGCAATGTCATTTTCAGTTTCTTCCCTGTGCAATTCACGTATGTTCTTCTGTACTGAATCGATAAGCATTCCAAGAACAGACGCGCGAACAGTGTTTGTCTTTCTTATTGTCATTCTTTCTTTAAACATTTCTTTTGTTGTCATTTTTTCCTCCAAGAAATTAAGACATATCAATTAATATAGAGTCATTGCAAAAGTTTACAGCATGGCTTTATCTTGCAAATTAAAATCAACAGCCAAAAGTTTAGCTTAAACCAAAAAAAATGTCACTAAGAAAGTTCTCAACCCAAAAACTGAAAATCAGCACGTTCTGCTCATTTTTCAAACAATAAATTTGACACAGAGAATGCATAGCACATTGTTTTTCTCTGCATGAATAAAAAAAGCTGAAAATCGAAAATTTTCCGGTTTTCAGCATATAAAAATTGGAGGAAAAGCGGCATTGAAACACGAGTATCTTTCCGCATTTCTAAACTGCACTGACAGAAGATTTCAAATTTCATTTTAAAATCTTCTGAATAAATGCTGAAAATTTCTAACAGCATTTATTCAGACAGGGCACAAAATATTTTGAGCCCTGCTGTTTATGAAACTCCAGAAAAATTTCTGAAGTTTCATTTTTAAGCTTTATTTTGAACGCTTGTAAATTTCGTTGTTAAGTTTAACGAAATCTTGAGCATGCAGATTATCGCAACTCTTAACATATTCGTTCCAGTCAGCTTCAACATCTTTCTGACCTGTAACAAATTTCAAAGTCCATGCATTAATGTTGTCTGTCAAAGGTGTTGACCAGAGTTTCATCTGTTCGCGTTCATCTTCATTTGCAGGAACAGAAGGATTTACAGGACGAACTTCACGATATTTTGCAAGGCGTGCGTAAAAATCCTGATGTGTTGGTGAAAGATTATCACTCATTTCAGCAAGTGTGTGACCATACCAGAAATTTCCACCAGCATAACCCCACTGAAGACGAATATCTACATCAGTTTCTTCACCACCAATTCCAAGTCCACCACATTTAAAACCTGGAAGAAGTTTTTTAACGTTCATACCTGTTGTTTCATCTTTTACATACTGGAATGTTTCACCTTCAACACCCCACTTGTAAAGAACATATGCTTCTGGAGAATACCACAACCAGTCTACAAAGCGCATCATTTTGATAAATCCGGCTTCGCCAAGTTCATCAAGTGCTCGCTGTGCAATCATAACACCATTTTCAAGACGTGTATTATCAGCAGAATATCTGTTCAAAGCAACTGGTGTCATTGCAAGATAAACTTTGTAATTGCCTTTTCCAATTCCTGTATCAAGACCGGCTGTCTGTGTTGCATACATACCGCGGTTTGTACTGATAATTGCAGATTTTCCATTATAGAATCTGTTCTGTGCTGTATTATCATCCTGTGTAAATGTTTCTGGATCAAGAATGCCACCTTTTACAAATTTGTTAAGTGTGGCAACAAATTTCTTGAAATTGTCTGTTGTTGAAGCAAGATACCATTCATCTTTGTCAAAATCAAATGCAAGTCCACCTGCTGCACCTTCAATAGCCCAGCCAGAAGGAACACCATAAGATGTACCCATAAGTTTAAGAAGGTTTCCGCCTGTTCCATGACCAGATGTTGCACCACACCACAAATCAGACCATACATATTCTTTTTCTGTAATGATGCCCTGTTTTACCATATATGCCTTAACTTTTACCAAAGCATCATAAAGATCATCCCAAGTCCAGTTCTGTTCAAGTTTTGCTACATCAATTCCTGCGCCTTCAAACAAGTCCTGGCGCAAAAGAAGTGTATAGTCCTGCATTGGTGCTTCAAGCATACCTGGCAGACGATAGAATTTTCCGTCTGATTTTACGATAGTATCAACATCTTTTTTCATGTTGTACTTGTTGTAGAATGATGTGAAATTCGGCATGTACTGTGTATAATCTGAAACAGCAACAACAGCACCACCATCAACGAATGCATTTTCGTCATAAACTTTTGGAACAATGTATGCAGACTGTCCTGCATTAATAGCAAGTCCAATTTTATTTGTGTAATCACCTGAATCATATGAAATGATATCAAGCTTAACATTTGTCAATTCTTCAATCTTTTTGAAGATACCTTCTGTTTTCCATGTTTCAACCATTGGATACCAAGATGCATCACTAAAGAACATTGTATAAGTTACAGGCTCATCTGAATGGAATATAACACCCTCTCCAAATGTGTAACCTTCAGCTTTAGCAGCATTACCACTTTTTCCAGCATCTTTCTTGCCGCAGCCTGTTACAAGCACTGCAAGTGCAAGTAATGCAGCCATAACAAGTGAAAACTTTTTCATAGAGATTCCTCCTAAAAAACCTCAAGCAGGAACTAATTCAGTGCCTGCTATATTTTGCAGCAGCAGTTAATATTCATGCAAACAGCATCCTGCTTTTTCTGCAACTTATTGCAGTTTGAAACTGCTAATAAACAATTTTATTCTTTTACACCGCCAAGCATCATGCCCTGAACATAATATTTCTGGACAAACGGATAAACACAAATAATTGGCAAAGCCATCAGAAGCATACAGCAGGATTTAAGATTTGTAGCAATCTGCATTGACTCTGCTGTAACTTCACCCGGGTCAGCCGATGTTGAGGCACCGATAATAATGGTGCGAAGATAATATGCAACTGGCCATTTTTGACGAGAATCCAAATACAAATATGCATTAAACCAGTTATTCCAATAAGAGACTGCATAAAAGAGAATCATCGTTGCAAGAATTGGCATTGAGAGAGGCAGAACGATTCTAAAGAAAATGCCTATTTTTGAAAGTCCGTCAATTTCACCGGCTTCTTCAAGTTCTTTTGGAGAATTCGCAAAGAATGACTTCATCAACAGAACATAATAAGTTGAAATAAGATTAGGCAAAATAAATGCAGCTACTGTATCACGAAGGCCAAGTTTCAGCATCAAAACATAATTTGGAATCAATCCACCGCCAAAATACATTGTGAAAATTACAAATGGTGTCAAAAATTTATTCAGACGCAGCTGTGGTTTAGACAAAGGATAAGCAAGACAGGCGCTAAAAAATATTGAAAGTACAGTTCCAATAACTGAATAAACAACAGTGTTACCATAAAATTTTAAGAAATCACCTTGTTTTATAACAGAAATATAAGTCGTCAAATTGAAATCAACCGGGAAGATTGTAACTTTTCCCTGTATAATTGCCTGTTCAGAAGAAAATGATTGAGCTACAAGATATAAAAACGGATATAATGTAGCAATGCAAATCAAAACCATTAATGCATTATTACAAATCTGAAATATTTGATAACGTGTAGTTTCACGATGGTGTTTTAACATTATCTTTTTTCTAGTTTCTGTAGTCATTTTTTACCTCGCATTACCATAAAGCGCTGTCTGTAAGTTTTTTTGATGTAAAGTTTGCAATAGTCAGCAAAACAAGATTTATAAAACCTTCAAATAAGTTTACTGCTGTTGCATAACTGTAATTTCCAGATCCCAAACCCATACGGAAAACATACGTTGAAATAATATCAGCTGTTTCATAAATCATAGGATTATAAAGCAAAAATACTTTTTCAAAAGCTGCGCCAGAACCGACAAGCCCACCAATATCAAGAATCAGCAAAGTTGTAATTGTTGGCAAAATCGAAGGCAATGTAACATGAAGAACACGTTGAAAATGATTTGCACCATCAACTTCGGCTGCTTCATATAAAGAAGGATTAATTCCTGCCATTGCAGCAAGATACAAAATTGTTCCCCAGCCCAAAGACTGCCAGATTCCAGAAGTTGTAAAAATAATATTGAACCATTCCGGCAATGCAATAAAAGTAACCGCCGTTCCGCCAAAATATTCAATAACCTTATTAATTGGTCCAGCCGTAGACAAAAGCTCACGAATCATTCCCGTTACAATAACCATTGAGATAAAATGCGGCAAATATGAAACAGTCTGTACAAATTTTTTCCAATAAATATTACGAATTTCATTAAGCAGCAGTGCAAAAATTAAAGTCAGCGGAAATCTGAAAAGCAAATAAGTTAAATTAAGAATGAGTGTATTTTTAAATGAACGCCAGAAGGTAGCGTCACCTATAAACTGTTTGAAATATCGCAACCCGACCCATTTATCCCCAAAAATACTAGATCCCGCTCTATAACGGCGAAATGCAATAACATTTCCAAACATTGGAATGTAGCGGAAAATCACATAATATAAAATTGGAACCAGCATCAATAAATAAAGTTGCCAATATTGAATAAAATGCCATTTCCAGCCCGATTTTGATAATGCTTTTTTGTTATTTTCGTCTTTCATTATGCGCAAGCTCCTTACTTGCATTCTTACATTCTTGTATTCTTGCATACAAGCTTCTAAAAACAGACTAAATCTTGAACGCATTTACGTATATAGGGGAAATTACCGATATATATCAGTTTTACAGAGTAATTTATACCATTCCATTTTGATTTTTTTTATTAGTTTACAAGAGAAGAATATTTATATATTTTTCAATTTTTACTTTAACTGTTCAAAGGTATGGTCAATATCTTTAATCACTGCTTCCTCTAGCTGTTTTTTTACAGTTTCCAATAATAACAAGCGTATTTTTTTCTTTTTTTCACACTCAGTTTCCGCATAATCAAAAAATAAAGATGCAATGGGAATATCAAAAACTGCTGCTGTAGACTCTATAAGCTCAAGTGACATTCCGCGTTTGCCAGATTCAATTTGCGCCAGAAAAGGTGCTGTAATTTGAAGTCGGTCTGCCAGATAAACCTGCGTCCAGCCCTTATTTGTTCTTAAAGTACGTATATTGTCACCTAAAATCCTTCTGATTCTGCTCATTTGTGAAGTATATAGCTTTGAGTAACACACATATTGTACTTTAAGCTAGTTTTGTATATACTTTTAGCTAATCAGTATAACTATAAATAAAAGAATCCATAAAACGATGGAATATCGGTTTATGGCAGTTAGGATGCCATGCTTTTTAATTTGCATAGCGATTATTTAGCTTGATTATGCCCAAAAGGATTTTTATGAATTCAGATTTTTTTCCAAAAGTTACTATTATATGTCTTGTTTACAATCATGAAAAATATTTGCATAACTGTTTAGATGGTTTCATAAAACAAAATACAAATTTTCCTTTTGAAGTTATAATTCACGATGATGCATCGACGGACAAATCCAAGCAAATCATAGAAGAATATACAGAAAAATATCCTCATATATTTAAACCAATTTACGAAGAAATAAATCAGTATTCGCAAAAAATTCCATTTATGCATACAAAAATGCATCAATTTTTTACAGGACAATATTGGGCTGTATGTGAAGGCGATGATTTTTGGACAGATTGCAACAAACTGCAAAAACAGGCTGACTTTTTAGATACTCATCCAGATTTTTTTGCTATAGGACATAATGTTCAAATTGTAGACGATAACAACAATCCTGTAGATAAAACATCAGATTTGTATTATCCGTGGTTAGATAATTATACCAGCATGAATGATCATGTGTTTACAAAATCCGAAGTTGAAGCAGAAGTGATGTACGGACAAACATGTTCACGTATGTTCAGAAATATCAACAGTTATGTTAATCCGAAATTTCTTGAAATGTTTTATTCGATGATTTCCCTTGCCTTTGATCAGCGTTGGTCATTAACATGTTTTGCATTGGGAAAGGTTTGGTGTTCCAGTGAAACAATGGCATGTTACAGACGTTCTTTTTCAAATGACAGTTGGACGGCACGCGAAAATAAAAATAGAATTAATAAATCAATAGCCCCATGCGCAGTTCGTATTGATCATTTATTAATGCAAAAAAAAATTGCAAAATATTTGCATTGTGACATAGATTACAGTAACGTATTTGACTTGAATGTAAGAGACACAATCCGAAGTTATAGAGAACTTACAATAAAAACAAAAGAGGCAAAAAAAATATTATTTTATGTACTGTATAAAAATCCATGTACTTTATCTTATTTTCTTAGAGAAACAAAAATAAAAATCAAGAAATTTATAAAAAAATTATTAATACGCATGGATCTATACAATGAATGAAAAAAAACTTATCACTGTTACATCACCTCTCTTACCCGATTTAAAAGAGTTTGAAAAATATCTTGAAGACATCTGGAATCGTAAATGGCTTACAAATAACGGTCATTATCATCAAGAGCTTGAAAAAGCCTTGGCAGAATATCTTGGTGTAAAATACATTTCTCTCTTTACAAACGGAACTTTACCATTAATTACAGCTTTGCAAGCTCTTAGAATTACTGGCGAAGTTATTACGACTCCATACAGTTTTGTCGCAACAACTCATTCTCTTTGGTGGAACGGGATAAAGCCTGTTTTTGTTGATATTGATGAAAAAACAGGAAACATCAATCCAGACAAAATCGAATCTGCAATTACACCTCAAACAACTGCAATCATGCCAGTTCATGTTTATGGAATTCCTTGCGATACGAAGAGAATTAAGAAAATTGCAGACAAATATGGCTTAAAAGTAATTTACGATGCAGCCCACGCTTTTGGTGTAAAGGTAAATGGAAAGTCAATTCTCGAAGAAGGCGATATTTCTACTTTGAGTTTTCACGCAACAAAAGTTTACAACACAATCGAAGGCGGTGCTTTGATTTGCCACGATGAAATTACAAAAAAGCGAATAGATTATCTTAAAAATTTCGGTTTTGCTGATGAAGTTACAGTTGTTTCTCCAGGAATCAATTCAAAAATGGACGAAATCAGAAGTGCCTACGGACTTTTAAACTTGAAGCAGGTTGATTCTGCAATCGAAAAACGAAAGCACATTGCAAATCTCTACAAAGAAACCTTGAAAAATGTAAAAGGCATAAGATTTTTGGAAGATATTGAAGATGTAAAGCATAATTACTCATATTTTCCTATTTTTATTGACGAATCAGAATATGGAACAAGTCGTGACAAACTTTATGCAAAATTAAAGGAACACGACATTCTCAGTCGCAGATATTTCTATCCACTTATCAGTGAATTTGTGACATATCGTGGACTTGAATCTTCTGCAAAAAAAAATCTTCCTGTAGCTCACAAAATTGCAGACAGCGTTATTTGTTTGCCAATATTTTCGGATTTGAATGATAAGGATGTCGAGAGAGTTTTGGAAATCATAAAAGAATCATGATAAAACAGTAAACGAACATACGGTATTTTGATATGCTGGAAAAGATTTAGCGGATTCCAGACATTAGTTTGCCTCAGCAAGAACAAAGATCCGCATAGGAGAGATTTATATAATGAACATATGTGTAATAACTGATAATGAATATATTTACAATGAATTTCAAAATTTAATAAAAGACTCTTTACATAGATTTACTTTTTTTTATTCATATAAGAACGCTGCTTTTCTAAAAAAATACAGTGAAAGTAATTCTTTCAGACCAATAAACTTAAAAGAAGAAGATGACACTTTTTTCTCGAAATATGGATTATTTTTTTCACTCCATTGTAAACAGCTTTTTCCAAGCAAATTAGTAGATAAATATCGATGTATTAATATTCATCCAGGACTGAATCCTTTTAATAGAGGATGGTTTCCTCAAGTTTTTAGTATAATCAACAAAAAACCAATTGGTGTTACTATACATGAGATGGACAACCAACTTGACCATGGTCCCATTATTTATCAAAAAGAGATAAATATAAAACAAGAAGAAACCTCATATGATATATATTGTAGAATTCAAAGATTAGAAATAGAAATGCTTAAATTACACTTGGATGATTTAATACTTGGTAAATACAAAAGTTATCCCATGAAAGATGAAGGCAATATAAATTATATGCATGATTTTAAATCATTGTGCAAGATTGAGTTAAATCAAATAGGAACATTTGGAGAATTTATTGATATATTAAGAGCAACAACATTTAATAAGTATGATAATTCTTACTTTATGGATAATGATGGGAATAAAATTTATGTATCAATAAATTTAAAAAAGGAAATATAAAAGTAATACAGTCAATGTTTGCTAGAGTTGGATTAAAAATATGTAATCATATTAGAGAACATCTAAAATGATTACCATGTTTATTAATAAGAATGTTCTAAGAATCTTATGAATGGCTTTTTCTCAGCATAATTCTTGCTTTGCATAATAATCAGGTGTTCCCCTAAAAGCAATCAGAATCTCCTGATACAAATTTAGTTTTGAAATCCTTTGAAGATTTGTTTCAGAAATATTTTTAAAATAAAAAAGCCTGGCAGCTACCTACTTTGCACGAAGCTTCGTGCTCCGCACTCGCTGCGGGTTCCCGCTGAAGCGGGAAAGTAATTTCTACAGTTGTGTTTATGATTTTATGTACTGAAAATATTCTTTAAAATAAAAAAGCCTGGCAGCTACCTACTTTCCCGCTGTTGCAGCAGTATCATCGGCGTTAGAGGGCTTGACTTCCGTGTTCGGAATGGGAACGGGTATTTCCCCTCCACTATGGCCACCAGGCATTATTAGCTTGTCTTCATGAT
>JAZQNK010000124.1:0-4423 GCA_045627325.1 Treponemataceae bacterium
TTGCCCTTTGAGCAAATGCTCACGACATAAAAAAGGTCTTTTTCGCTCAAATTACACTTTACAGTTTCATAAAAAAAGACAGTTGATGTCTTTTTATTATTACTGTTTTTCAGACTTGGTCTTTCTTGCCTTAATTATGGAATTTATCTTTTCAATTTCTGCTTCTACATTATGGGCATTATTGGCAAAACTGAAACCTTTTGCCGGTGTCTTTTTTGAAATTGTTTATATTTTTTTCTTTTTAGGATAAAATCGTGTTTATGAATAAAAGTTTTTTTGTTAAGGCTGCTTTTGTTTTGCTGTCTGTTCTTGTCCTGTGTTTTATTGGTTTTGGAATCATGCTTTTTTGTGCAAAACCGTGTGTCTGCATTCAGGATGAACTTTATGATGAACTTTCAAAAAATAATCTGATTGAACCTGATGAGAATTTCTGTGTTTTAAGTCAGTCCTTAATGCAGCAGAAAAATTCTGTTCCATATAAACTGCCAAAAACGGCTGCATTCATTTCGGTTGAAAAAGATTTTGCTTTTCAAGACTGTGCAGATTTTCCTTCAAAAAAAGTGTATCAAATAAAAACTCTTGACTGGTTTCCTGTCATAAAAGACGATTTGCAGACGAATAAAGCTTTTGGTTTGCAGAATGTGCCGGCTCTTCTCGACGTTCAGATTGAAACTGCAGAAAAAATTGAAGGCAAAAGCCGCGCATTGACTGTTTCCGGTGCTTATGCCGGCGAAGAAAATTATCAGCTTAAAGAAACTTATTATGCTGTGTGTTCTGTTTTTGACGGCGCGCTTGAAAACGAGATTGATGAATGGTGCAGGAATGTTTTTGCAAGGCTTTTTGCTTTGCAGCAGAAAAATGCGGTACCTGTTTTTATTGCAGCTGTCGGCGATGTTATGGTTGCACGCGGCGTAGAAGAAATTCTTCTGGAAGAAGACGGGCTTGAAAAAGTTTTTGGTTCCTCGCTGCCTGTCCTGCAGAAAAATCATCTTACAATCGGCAATCTTGAAGGTGCTGTTACAGATACAAAAACTGCCGCAATAAAAACATATACTTTTAAATTTAATAAGCGTGTGCTTGAAGTGCTCAAAAAGTGTGGTTTCAATTATTTTATGCTGACCAATAACCATTGCTATGACTATGGCGAACAGGGGTTTATTGATACGCTCAAAGCTTTAGAAGAAGCTGGAATTCCTACAAGCGGGGCAGGGCTGAATTTAGACGAGGCCAAAAAGTTTTATCATGTTGAATTTAACGGGCAGAAATTTTCGGTAATTTCCTGCGGTGCTTATCCTGTTGAAAATTCTGGTTTTAACGGCAAAAAAACTGCGTCTGCATCAGATTCCCGTGCAGGCATTCTCTGGCAGAGCGATGAACTTATTGAATCAATAAAAGCTGAAAAAGAAGCTGGTTACTGCGTAATCGTCAATGTTCATGGTGGAGAAGAGTATCATTTAAAGCCGTCTGAACAGCAGGTTGATTTTTACGGAAAGCTTTGCGAAGCAGGGGCTTGTGCCGTGTTTGGTTCTCATCCTCATGTTCTTCAGCCTTCTGTCTGGAAAGACAGTTCGCTTATTGTTTATTCTCTTGGCAATTTTGTGTTTAACGGAATGGAAGACATGAAAAATGCAGAAGACAGCGAAATTGTCCGTCTTGGCATTATAGACGGAAAAATAATCTATTGCGAACAGTATCCTGCAAAGCTTGATAAGACAAAAGTTTTTTTGAAGTAGTGCCTTAAATCCTGTTGCTGCCTTTGTTTTGGTTCTGTTGAACAGCCTTTAAAAATAGCATAATTCCGTTGTATTTTTGCTTTCTTTGGTGTAAACTTAAGCATTGATTCAGCTTCTCAAGTTGAATCATCTGTTTTTAAGGGCATCTCTAGAAATCTGCAGAATTGTTTTTTAGAGTCTTCCTTAATAATTTTCTATCTTTTTTTGCGAGGTTTCCTATGATAAAAGAATTTTTGCCTTATGACAAAGTTAGAAATGGTGCCCTTAAAATGGCACACCGCATTCTTGAAGAAGGGTTCATTCCCGACGTGATTTATGTTTCATTGAGAGGCGGTGCTTATGTAGGAAATGTTGTAAGTGAATATTTTAAGATTGCAAGAAAAGATGTTCACCCTGTTTTATATGCTGCAGTTGTTGCCCGTTCATATACAGATATTCGCGCACATGACAGAGTAATGATTGACGGCTGGACATATTCTCCTGAGCATCTGCGTCCTGGCGACAAAATTCTTCTTATCGACGATATTTTTGATACTGGCCGCACTATTAATTATCTTGTTGAAGTTCTGCTTGAAAAGGGAATTCCACGTGATGATGTAAAAGTTGCTGTTCATGACTACAAATATTATACATATTACGAACAGCAGCTGCCGATTCAGCCTGATTACTGGTGCCGCAAGTTTGAGATTCATTCGCCGGAAGAAGACAGGTGGATTCATTATATGAGCCATGAATTGGTGGGTCTTTCTGCAAAAGAACTTGAGCAGAACTATTATAATGAAGACCCGGAGTTGAGGGCAGCACTTGAGCCTCTGTTGGGAAAAGCATAATGACAGTGCAGATTCTTTTTACAGGGTCTGCACTTTAATTCCAGAAAAAAATAATTTAAAAAAGCAGGTTTCTCTTTTTAAGCGCGTTTATTTTGCTTTATTGTTTCTTCTTATCGCTTCATTTGCATTTGCGCAGAGTCTTTCTGTGCCGTCTTACAGCGTGCAGCGCACAAAAAGCGGTTTTGTCTATACCTTTTTTGCTAAACAAAATCAGATTGTGCGCTACAGGGTTTTCGATTCTTTTACAGGGCGCATAACTGTAGGTTCTGCTTTTCAAGGTGAAACACTTGCAATCAGCCACAATGATACTGTTGTTGCATGGACAGAAACTGCAGGCGGCATGAAAAGCCGCGAAATAATGCTGGATAAAAATCCTGTTCAAAACATAAATTCTCATAAATTTGAAATTATAAGCCCTGTTGAAGGCACGTGGGCAAACAGACAGCCGCTCGTTTTAGACTGTGCGCCAGAAACAGAAGTTTTTTATTCATTCAGTGAATATGATCCGCTTGATTTTGGTTTTGCGTATGACGGACCTGTTCTAATTGACTTGAGCGGTGAAATTACGCTTAATCTTGTGGCTGTGCATGGCGACGGTTCAATGACACGAAAAAAAATTACTTATGCTGTAAATGAACCTGCTTCTGTAAAGCCACCGCTTGATGTTTCGGCTCTTAATCCGCTTGTTGTCTGCGGCGTACAGAAGCCTGTGCCTGTTTCTCAGAACCTCACTTATGGAATTGGTTCTCATTTGGACGAAGCTCTGCATGGACGCACTTTGTATCAGACTTTGCCGTCCTGCGTAAATGCGCTTATGCCTCTTGAAATTACAAGCGGTTCTTCTGTATATCGTTATGTCATTACAACAAATGATGCACCAAAAACTGCAATGATTCAGGACAAAACGTTCAGTTCGCCTCTGCAGATTATTGACTGGAATTTCGTATTGTTCAAATCAGGACAGCGGCTGCAGTATTCAATTGACGGCAGTCCGTTTCAGGTTTATGTTGAACCTTTTTATCTTGACCGGACAAAAAGCCACACAATAAGCTGGCGCACCGGTTCTCAGGTTGAATCTCTTGTTCTGCCTGAGAAGCCAACGATTACAGGTCTTCCCGAACGTGGTCTGACTAATAAAAGCGTTGAGCTTCAGTTTTCAAATCCGCTTTATACTTTCAGAATTGAAGATATTGACGGTGTTTCAAAACCGTTGACTTCGTTTTATGTAGATACACTTGCAGGCGATGAACGCCGTTTTGATTTAGAGCTTGCTGTCTATTATGGAAATATCCGTCAGGGCGTAATTCCTGTTTCTTTTACGATTGATAAACTGCCGCCTTCTGCGCCGGTGCTTTCACTTGAAGAAAATTTTGAGAATGACGGCCGTTCTGTTGCTGTTTCTGTTTTTTCAAAAGAAGATGTTTATACTGCTGTTGAAACGCGGACTGCTGCTTTAGAATTTGGTGAAAAACTTTCGCCTGTTTTGAATGATGCAGAACCTGATGATTCTGCTGTTTTTATGCCGTTTGCCGGTTCAAGACTTATTCTTGGCGGCGGCGAAATTGATGCAGTCTACACTGTTTATGCTTATGCACAGGACAACGCCGGCAACAAAAGCGAAACTGTAGCAGTACGTTCTTCTGTTTTGTCAGACAATATTTATGTTGATGCTTCTTCAAGACCTGTTTTAAATGCAGACGGTTCTTCTACAAAACCGTTTAATTCAATTTACGATGCTCTTGCTGTCGTTAATTCCAGAAGAAAAACTGTAGTGCATTTGCGCGGTCATTTTATTGTTCCGCAAAGTCTTACTGTTGCTGCAAATTGCCGTTTTGTCGGTCATGACGGCACGTGCCTGTC
>JAZQNK010000125.1:0-5216 GCA_045627325.1 Treponemataceae bacterium
TTGCCCTTTGAGCAAATGCTCACGACATAAAAAAGGTCTTTTTCGCTCAAATTACACTTTACAGTTTCATAAAAAAAGACAGTTGATGTCTTTTTATTATTACTGTTTTTCAGACTTGGTCTTTCTTGCCTTAATTATGGAGTTCAGTTTTTCAATTTCTGCTTCTACATTATGGGCAAAAGTGCTGTATTTGTCTTTCTGGGCAATGCACATGCCGTCAAGATATGGAAGTAAAGAAACATTTACAAGTGATGTTATTTTTCTTTTTAAATCAGTTGCACAGACTGCCTTGTCTGCATTGCCTGCTGTATATTCTGCATAACTTTTACTGAAGTCGTCCTGGGCTTTCTTCAGGTCTTCAATAATTGGGTCGATGCCCGAAAGTTCTTTTGTGCATGTTTTGATTTCTTCTTTTGTAATATCAAGCAGAAGCCCGTCAATCAGTGCACTTTCTGAGGCAAAGCTTTCGCCTGCAATTTTTTTGCCGTAATTGTTGAAAACAGTCAGTGCTTTCTGTGCATTTTCTGCAAGTGCTGCTACCGGCAGTACTGCATAGCCTTCAAGGGCGGTGCCGAGCGTGCTTACAAGCCTGTCGCGCACTGTGTCAAGTTCTGCAAGGTTTGATTCAATTTTGTCGTTGTGGATTGAATCTGTCATCTGGGCCTGAAGTTCATCGAGCGTGGCAAATGTCTGCTTTAAAAAAGCGTCATCGGCAATGTTTGAATCATTCCTGTAATAAGAAATGATTGTTTTTGATACAGTCTGAAGTTCTGTAACACGAATCGAAGTATGAATTTTCTTCATTTCGTTCTCTCCTTTAATAAAAAGTTATTAGTTAGTTAACAGTGTAAATGAGAATGATTCTAAATGCAACTAAATTTTATAATGCTTGAAAGCATTTGGAACTTAATTTAGGGGAAGGACAAACCTCTACTCGGAAGCGAGGTTTTTCCTTCCCCTAAAACCCCATCCTTTTCCGGCACCGCTCAAGGGCTCCACGCCCTTGAGAATCCTGGATTTTCTCATACTTTTGGGTTTGTTCTTCGCGGCAATGGCTGGAACAATTCTTTTTTTTACTGGTTCAAGCTGTTTTCTTGTACAAGTTAAACGAGTTTGCGCAAGCAGACTCGAAGCTGTTTGCGCCAGCGGATAGCCGTTTACTTAATGCAGAATCCGTCATAAAATTAAGTTGAACGTGCAGTTTTAATGCGCAGAATTCAAAGACAGCTTGAATTTTTTAGAAACGGAAAAAATATGGCTTTTAAGATTATTCGAAATGACATTACAAAAGTCTTTGCAGATGCAATCGTAAATACGGCAAATCCTCAGCCTGTAATTGGGCGCGGTACAGATTCTGCAATTTATAAAGCTGCTGGAAAAAAAGAGCTTCTTGAAGCGCGCAGAAAAATCGGACCGATTGAATGCGGCAAGTCTGCATGGACAGACTCTTTCAAACTGAAAGAAAATGGCATTAAATACATCATTCACACCGCAGGTGTTCCATATGCTGACGGCAAAAACGGCGAAACTGAAATATTGCGCAGCTGCTATTCTACAAGCCTGAACATGACAAAAGAGCTTGGCTGCAGAAGTGTTGCAATTCCGCTGCTTGCATCTGGTTTTTATGGTTTTCCAAAAGAAACAGCTTTTCAGATTGCAGTTGATGAAATCAGCCGGTTTTTAATGGAAAATGAAATTGATGTAACTCTTGTTGTTTATGACAGAAAATCATATTTAATTTCCGAAAAACTTTTTGATGATGTTCAAAGTTTTATTGATGAAAATTATGAAGGCGATGATGCATCTGATGTCCGGCATGATGATGCTGTATGTGCTGATTCGGTCTGTACAGAAATGTTTTCTGCCGAAAAGAAACCTGAACGGAAGAAACTGTTCGGCAGAAACCGAAAGTCAGAAAAATCTTCTGATTCATGCATGGATTTTTATGCGGGAGAAATTTCCAGTCCTGTAGAAGAATGTAAATATTCTAGACCTGTTTCTGGTTTTGGCATTGCAGGAAGTGCATGTTTTTCAAATGCAGCTGTTTTGCAGGATAATGTTGATGCTTTTATTTTGCAGTCAGCAGGAAACCTTAATTTTCAGAATACTTTGCAGCGCTTAATTGCCGAGCGCAAGCTTGAAAACTCGGCAGTTTATACAAAGGCTTTCATAGACCGCAAATTTTTTTCAAAAATTATCAGCAACAAAAACTATGTTCCAAAAAAGATGACTGTTATGGCGCTTGGTCTTGCGCTTGAATTAAAACTGCCTGAATACGAATCTTTTCTTGCCAGTGCCGGTTATGCTTTCATGCCGTCGAGCAAGTTTGATGTAATCATCAAATACTGCGTAATGAACGGCATCTATAATATTGTAGAAATTGACATGATTTTAGACTCTCATGGCGAAAACTGCTTTGCTTCGGAATAATTGTCGCTAAAACCGCGACCAGTCTTTTCTTTAAAATCATTATTATCAGGCTGTAACGTGTTGAGCTGGAAGCCGCTGAAGGTTTTTAAGTTCAGCATAAAACTTAGCGGAGGTTATGGCTATGAAAAAAGGACTTACAGAAATCGTATTTATTTTGGACAAAAGCGGTTCTATGGAGGGGCTTGAAAAAGATACAATCGGCGGTTACAACGCATTTCTTGAAAAGCAGAAAAAGCTTGAAGGCGAGGCTTTTGTTTCGACTGTGCTTTTCAGCAATAAAAACGAAGTAATTCATGACAGGGTTTCAATCAAAGATGTGGAACCTTTGACAGATGAACAGTATTCTGTCGGTGGATGTACGGCTCTTCTGGATGCAATCGGCGGGGCAATTCATCATATCGGCAACATTCATAAATATGCACGTAACGAAGATGTTCCTGAAAAGACGATTTTTGTAATTACAACAGACGGACAGGAAAATTCCAGCCGGGAGTATGATTACAGAAAAATCAAGCATATGATTGAACGCCAGCAGAAAAGATTCAGCTGGGAATTTCTGTTTCTCGGTGCAAACATAGATGCAGCAGGCGAGGCAGAAAGGCTTGGAATTAATGAAGACCGCGCTGTCCGCTATGAATGCGACGGTGCTGGAACAAGCCTTAATTTTTCTGTTTTGAGCAAAGCTGTCGGCTGTTTCCGTGCAAACAAAAGCGTGGCTTCAGATTGGTGCGAAGAAATCGAAGAATACAGAAAATCGAAAGAATAAAAGCCTGCTTATTCAAGGGGTGTCCCGGTTTTATGTCCGGGGCACTTTTTTTGTAATGTGCGGTTTTTATGGTGCAGGCATGAACCTTGACAAGTTTGAATATTTTTTGCATATTTATGCAATAATTTGCACTGATATTCATTTTTTTTTGATTCGTGCGGAGAGTTTAATGCTTTGCTGCTCTGCGTCGAGATTGCCGGTTGATGATTTGTTTTTTGCAATCGGTTCAGTGTAAAACTCCACAAAGAAGGCACATTGTGAAAGAACGCCTGTCGCGGCTTAAGGTTATCAGAAAAGTAATCAAAACCTATAGAATTGAATCTCAGGAAGAACTTCTCGGTTATCTTCAGAAAGAAAATTTTGATGTTACACAGGCTACGCTTTCGCGCGATTTAAAGCTTTTGAAAGTAGGCAAAGTTTCAGATGGTCATAACGGCTATGTTTATACATTGCCTGGCGAGGACGAAAGACAGGAATCTGAACAGACTGTCGTTCAGGATTTTCTCCGCGGTTATATTTCCATTGAATATTCTGGCAATATCGTTGTAATAAAAACTTATTCTGGTCATGCAGATGCTGTTTCTCTTGCGGTTGACAGCCTTGCTTTTGATGAAGTGCTCGGAACAATTACTGGACGCGACAATTGTGTTTTCTGCTGTCTTCGCGAAGGTGTTACAGGCGAAGATTTTCTTGATGCACTCAAACTGAAAATTCCAGAGCTTGATGAATAATTTTCAAAGACTCGAATCTATTCTGAATAAATCGTTTTTGTAATGTTTTTGTTTTTAATGTTCAGGATGTATTGTCTTGAACTTTTAATAAAAATGCGAGGCTCTGAAAATTTCAGTTTTTAGAGCCTTCAAAAATATTTATCGAGGTTTTTTATGGCAAATTGGGGAAATGCTGATACGCTTGCTGCGTATAAAAAAATGCTCTCGCTTAAAGGACAAGTTTCTCTTAAAGAGGTGCTTGATGCAGAGCGTGTTAAAGAATTTTCTGTTCCAATGGCAGCAGGTCTTACATATAACTATGCTGCAAAAGAAGTAAATGCACAGATTCTTGCAGTTTTGCAGGAACTTGCTGACGAAGCAGAACTTACTGCTAAATTTAAGGAACTTTTTGAAGGTGCTGTAATTAATACCGGTGAAAACCGCAAGGTTCTTCATCATCTTCTGCGCGGACAGCTTGGTGCAGATGTTATGTTTGAAGGCAAAAATCTGCGCACATTCTATAAAACACAGCAGGATAATATTGCTGCTTTTGCAAAGAAAGTTCATGCAGGTGAAATTACAAATGCAAAAGGCGAAAAATTTGATACAGTTGTTCAGATTGGCATCGGCGGTTCAGATTTAGGTCCGCGCGCAATGTATCTTGCTCTTGAAGGCTATGCACGTAAGAACGGCTGCCTTAAAATGAACGCAAAATTTATTTCAAATGTTGACCCGGATGACGGCGCAGCTGTAATGCAGGGCATTAATCCTGCAAAGACACTGTTTGTTCTTGTTTCAAAGAGCGGCACGACACAGGAAACTCTGGCAAACGAGCTTTTTGTAAAAGACTATCTTAAAAAAGCCGGCTTGGACGCTTCTAAACACATGGTTGCTGTTACAAGTGAATCTAGTCCTCTTGCAAATAACCCTGGTTATCTTGCTTCTTTCTATATTGATAATTTTATCGGCGGAAGATTCTCTTCTACTTCTGCTGTCGGCGGCACTGTAATGTCTTTGGCTTTTGGTGCAGATGTTTTTGCACAGTTCCTTGAAGGTGCACACGAAGCAGACAAGACAGCCACAAATGCTGACATTAAGAAAAATCCTGCCTTGCTTGATGCCCTTATTGGTGTTTATGAACGCAATGCTCAGGGTTATCCTTCTACGGCAATTCTTCCATATAGTCAGGCTTTAAGTCGTTTGCCGGCTCATCTTCAGCAGGCAGATATGGAATCAAACGGAAAACAGGTTAACCGTTTTGGCGAAAAAATCAATTATGTAACTGGTCCTGTTCTGTTTGGTGAACCTGG